>JAFPWH010000073.1 GCA_017395065.1 Clostridia bacterium
ACCATTTTATTGCATCAGCTTCGGATGTCGGAGTTGAAAGGCGGCTCTTGACAACATGCCGGTGGCATGTTGTAACCGCCGTGGCTTTCCCGCAGGAAAGCAACTCCGACCGGAGGCACCATTTTTACTCATAAGGTTCCCGAGGGCGGAGTGGCTTTTCCACTGAAAAGTTCTTTATCCAAAGGACCATATGCGGGTGTAGCTCATCCGGTAGAGCGCCACCTTGCCAAGGTGGAGGTAGCGAGTTCGAGCCTCGTCACCCGCTCCAAAAAAATAAGGAACGCGCTGCGTTCCTTGTTTCATATCCGGTGCCGTGGCCAAGTGGTAAGGCAAAGGTCTGCAAAACCTTCATTCCCCAGTTCAAATCTGGGCGGCACCTCCAGAAAAAAGGACTTGCGAAAGCAAGTCCTTTTTTCAGTAAAATCCACCCTGACGGGTGGGTGAAATCTGCTTCGCAGATGAAATCGTCCTTGCGGACGGGGAAATCCGCCTCGACGGCGGACGGGTGGATTTCATTTCACCGAATGCGGCAGCATTCGATTTCACAACAGCGCAGGCTTTGCAGAAATGCGCGTTGCCTACGGCGCGTCCGGAACAACGTCTGCGACGCCGATCCCGCCGAGGCCGGCTTGTTCGATCACTTCATCTGTCATGGGATCGTAGAGCGTTACGAAATCGACGGTCGCCCCTGCGCTGACCTGCAGCAGCAGGCCGTCCTCGGTAAACCACCCGGGCAGATACACTCCGCTGCCGCTGTCAAAATGCCACGGGCCGAGCTGCTCCTCCAATTCAGAAACGGAAAGACCGAGAAGGCTATCCAAATCCGTCGGCGTTTCAATCAGCGGGATGCGAGGCCGCCAGCCGCCGAGCGTTCCGTTCTCCTCCATGCGAAAACTGATCAGCTCGGTCACGGTTTGCCAGTTGCTTGACATCGCCGCAAAGATCTCCGGCGAGCCGTTTGCGCTGTCGCCAGGCATGCGCCAGATCACACAGCAGCCAGTGTCATAGACGATCAGATCTGCAGCCCACTTCCGCACACTTGCGAGAGAGGAACCGACGACGCCCCACGCACTGCCGCCCCAATCTGAGGCTCCGGCCGGCAGGCCGCCTTGAAAAACGATATTGCCGCCGTCAAGCGCCAGCGGATAACGCGCTTCTGCGTTGACAAGCGCGATTCCGCTGCCGTCCTGCTCCAGACGGACGTTTCCTTCCTCGGTCCAGCTCAACATCAAAATGCTGCATGCTTTCAAAACCGGAAAACCGTCCTCCAGCCCGTAGGCCCAGAACGCCTCGGTATGGACGCCGGAGGTCGGCCCCGGCGTCTGATAGACGAGCTCTGCCAAACCGTCCCCGTCCAGATCCGCCCAGAGCGGGTCTTCCATTGAATAATAGAAGGTTCGCAGCGGCGCGCAGCCGTCCGGCCCGAGCAACAAATAGAAATCAGGCAGATCTATCTCGCTTCGTATTGTGACGACGTCGTCCTGTGGCTCCTGCCGCGCACAGTGCAGCAGGCGCATGCCGGTCTGCTCGAGCATATCCGGCGGGGTGACGTCCTCCGCCGATTGCAGCTTGACGTCCGGCAGCATGGCCTGCACCTCTTCTAACGACGGCGAGGGAAGCGCCGTTACACGTTCGGAAGACTGCGCCGTTTCCCCGTTCCCACAGCCGGGCAGGGGAAGAGACAGCAGCAGGCAGAACAGAAGGATCAGTACTCGTTTCATTGCAACCTCCGAATGGTATTTGTTTGATTTCAGACTATCGCAGACGTCCGGTTTTGTCAAGGGCTTCGCTGCGCCGACGGAAAAACTGCAAGAGAAAAACTGTCAAAAAGTGTTGAAATCGCAGAAAACATGCTTTATAATGTTATCGGGTAACCAACAAAAAAACAACTGACAGGAGGAATATATCATGGGCAAATTTTCCGTTCGCACCACCGCTACCGGCATTAAGTTCGATCTGAAGGCAGGCAACGGCGAAGTCATCGCTACTTCCGAGGTCTACACCACGGAGGCCGCCTGCAATAAGGGCATCGAAAGTGTCAAGAAGAATGCGCCGATCGCTGCGATCGAGGATCAGACGGTCGAAGGCTACAAGGTCGAGAAGCATCCGAAGTTTGAGATCTACAAGGACAAGGCAGGCGAGTTCCGTTTCCGCCTGAAGGCGACCAACGGTCAGATCATCGCCGTCGGCGAGGGCTACAAGGCGATGGCAAGCTGCAAGAACGGCATCGAGTCCGTGAAGAAGAACGCTCCGGAAGCTCCCGTTGTAAAGGAGTAATCCATGGACATCAAGGCCAAGATCTCGGAGATCGTAGACAAGATCAAAGGCGATCCGTCCTTGAAGGACGAATTCACGAAAGATCCGGAAAAGGCGATCGAGAAGCTCGTCGGCGTCGATATCCCCGACGGCGCGCTGGACTCCGTCGTGACCGGTGTTAAGGCAAAGCTCGCAGGAGACAAGCTCTCCGGCGTTGCGGATACGCTGAAGAATCTGTTTTAACTATAAAAAATGCTGCCGTTTTCGGCAGCATTTTTTTGCTGTTGACATTTTAGCTGAAACTTGTTATATATGTGTAGGTATTTTCTTGACGGAGGGCAGAAATGAAAGGTTGGCGTACCGCACGGGATATTCTCGTCATCGTTTTTGCTGCATTGCTTTTGGCGCTCAGCTACCGTATTTTCATTTTTCCGAACGAATTCGCGCCGGCAGGGCTTCCCGGCTTTGCGACGATGCTGCAGCATCAGTTCGGCTTTAAGGTCGGCTATATGACGCTCATCTACAACGTCCCGCTGGTGTTTTTTGTTTATTTTCTGGTCGGACACGAATATGCGATCCGTTCGGCAATCTTTGCGCTGTTTTTTTCCACGATCCTGCTCGCGCTCGACTGCGTGGATCTTTCGCGCTTTATCTATCATTCGGATCACAGCGCTATTCTCGCGCCGATTGCGGGAGGCGTGGTCAGCGGCTTCTGCTACGGGATCGTGATGAAGCGCAACAGCAGCACCGGCGGAACGGATCTTGTTGCCGCCCTCGTGCATCACAAGTGGCCGGAGCATAATTTGCTTTGGATCATCTTCATGATCAATGCGGCCGTCGCTGCCGTCTCCTATTTCGTCTATGACTATAAGATCGAGCCGGTCATCCTCTGCGTGATCTACTGCTTCATTTCCAGCGAGGTCAGCGACATGATGCTCAAGGGCTTCAAGGAGGCGGTCAAGTTCGAGATCGTGACCGATCAGCCCGAGGAGCTGACCCAGGCGCTGATGGAAGCGCTGCATCACGGCGTGACCGAGCTTCCTGCGGTCGGCGGCTTTACGCACAGCAACAAAACCCTGCTCATCTGCGTGGTCAACAAGCGGCAGATCGTTCACTTCCAGAAGATCCTCGCCAGATTCCCCGGCTCCTTCGCCTATCTGTCCAGCGTCAAGGAGACGATGGGAAATTTCACGAGAAGCAAATAATGAAAAAACCGACGTCCGCAGCTTTGCGGACGTCGGCTTTGTCGTTTTCTTACAGGTGCAGCAGCGCGGACGCTACGCCGAAGTAGACCAGCAGCGACAGCGCGTCGACAATCGTTGTGATGAAGGGACTTGCCATGACCGCCGGATCGAAGCCGAGCTTCTTTGCCAGCATCGGCAGAGAGCAGCCGATCACCTTTGCGATCAGGACCGTCAGCGCCATGGTCGCGCAGACGACGAGGGCGACCAGCCAGGTAACGGCGTCGTTGCCGAGCAGCAGATGGTCGACCAGCATGATCTTGCCGAAGCAGACCACGGACAGCGACACGCCGCAGAGGACCGCAGTGCGGATCTCCTTCCAAATGATGCTGGGCAGATCGGAAAATTCGATCTCGCCGAGCGAGAGGGCGCGGATGATCGTGACGGAGGACTGCGAGCCGGAGTTGCCGCCGGTGTCCATCAGCATCGGAATAAAGGCGGTCAAAACGACCTGCGCGGCAAGCGCTTCTTCAAAGCCGGTGATGATCAGTCCCGTGAAGGTCGCCGAGACCATCAACAGCATCAGCCAGGGGATACGGTGGCGGAAGAGATCGAAGACCGTCGAACGCAGATACGTCTTGTCCGACGGCGTCATGCCGGCCATGATTTCGATATCCTCAGTGGCCTCGTCTTCCATGACGTCCATCGCGTCATCGAAGGTGATGATACCGACCATACGGTTTTCCGCGTCTACCACGGGCAGCGCGAGGAAGTTGTACTTTGATAACATCTGCGCGACTTCTTCCTGGTCGGTCTGGGTGCTGACCGAGATGACGTTGGTCACCATGATGTCTTCGATCATGGTCTCGTCATCCTGTGCCAGAAGAAGATCCTTCACCGTGACCAGACCGACCAGCGTGCGGTTGCGCGTCACGTAGCAGGTGTAGATCGTCTCCTTGTCGACGCCGGTGCGGCGGATGCGCAGGATCGCTTCCTCCACCGTCATGCCGGGGCGCAGGGAAACATATTCGGTCGTCATGATCGACCCGGCGGAGTTTTCGGGATAGCGCAGGATCTCGTTGATCTCCTTGCGCATTTCGGGATCCGCCTGCGACAGGATGCGCCGCACGACGTTGGCGGGCATTTCCTCCACAAGGTCGACCGCGTCGTCGACGTACAACTCGTCGAGCACCTCGCGCAGCTCTACGTCGGAGAAGCCGCGAATCAGCAGCTCCTGCGCTTCCGGCTCCATTTCGACGAAGGTCTCGGCCGCCAGCTCCTTCGGCAGCAGCCGGAACAGAAGCGGAAGCCGCTCTACCTCCAGCTCGTCGAAGACGGAGGCGATATCGGACGGGTTCATCGTGATCAGAATGTCACGGATCGTCGGGTATTTCTTTTCATCCAAAAGCCGCTGCAGCGTGCTTTCAACGGTGACACTGTGTTCTGCCATCGGTTCTATCCTCCTGCATCATAGTTTTTGCACAGATTCGGAAGCCGGCGGCGGCAGACGTTTATCGGCGCAGGGAACGGCTCTGACGGATGCAGAGCCATCCCTGCGGACTTCGGCCTACCGCTGTGCCGTTGGTACTCCCAGCATCCATGTCGTTCCCTCCTTTAATATCAATTTCGGCTTACGCCTTATCAATTATGATATTCTAAATCCGAAAAATTGTCAAGCGCAAGCGAGCAAATTCACCACATTTTTCGGTGAAATGGGCGTACAATACAGCCAAACGCCGCTAAAATGACATTCTAAAAGGAAAATACAACATTTCTATCAGTTTTCCCATGAAACAGTTGCAATTTTTGTGCAAAGTGGTATAATATATGAGAATAGAATATGCTCCCGAAATATGACCAAAGGAGGCAGAGATGGAACAGAATCTACAGAATGCGGTCAAGCGCTTTTCCGACGGCGACGAGCTGCGCGCCTACACCTTTCTCGGCTGCCATAAGGCGCAGCGCGACGGCAAGGACGGCTATGTGTTCCGCGTCTGGGCGCCGAACGCGCACGGCGTCAGCGTAACGGGCGACTGGAATTTCTGGAATGAGGAAGACATGCCGATGACATGGCTGAAAAACGGCGTGTGGGAAGCCTTTTCGCCGTTTGCACAGGAGGGACAGGCCTATAAATTCTGCATCCGCAGACCGGACGGCAGCCGCGTGTATAAGTCCGATCCCTACGGCTTCCGTATGATGGACCGCCCGGACACCTCCAGCCGCGTCTGCACGCTGGAGGGCTATGCGTGGGGCGACGCCGCCTACCGCAGGCAGCAGGGCAAGAAAAAGCTCCTGGATAGCCCGATAAATATCTACGAGATGCACTTCGGCTCGTGGAAGCGCAAGGAGGACGGCAGCTGCTTCAGCTACGAGGAGCTTGCCGACGAGCTGATCCCGTACCTCAAGGAAATGGGCTATACGCATATCGAGCTGATGCCGCTTTCCGAATATCCCTACGATCCGTCGTGGGGCTATCAGGTGACCGGCTACTATGCGCCGACGGCGCGTTACGGCGCGCCGCAGCAGTTCATGAAATTCGTGGACAAGTGCCATCAGGCGGGGATCGGCGTCCTGCTCGACTGGGTGCCGGCGCATTTCCCGAAGGATGAGAACGGGCTTTACGAATTTGACGGCACCTGCTGCTACGAGCTGTCCGACCCCATGATGAACGAGCATCCGGACTGGACGACGCGTATCTTCGATTTCGGCAAGGGCGAGGTGCAGTCCTTCCTGATCTCCAACGCGGTTTACTGGCTGGAAATGTACCATATCGACGGGCTGCGCGTGGACGCGGTCGCCGCGATGCTTTATCTGGACTACGGAAGAAGAGAGTATCATCCCAACCGCTACGGCGGAAAGGAGAATCTCGAGGCGATCGCTTTCCTGCGCAAGCTCAACCGCGCGGTCTTCTCCGTCCGACGCAACGCCATCACCGCTGCGGAGGAATCCACCGCCTTCCCGATGGTGACGAAGCCCGACTATGACGGCGGCCTCGGCTTCCTGTTCAAATGGAACATGGGCTGGATGAACGACATGCTCCGGTATATGTCGCTCGACCCGCTCTTCCGGAAGGGAAGCCACAACAACCTGACCTTCTCGATGACATACGCGTATTCGGAGAATTTCATCTTGCCTCTGTCGCATGATGAGGTGGTGCACGGCAAGTGCTCCCTCATCAATAAGATGCCCGGCAGCTACGATGAAAAATTCAACAATCTTCGCGCTTTCTACGGGTACATGATCGGCCATCCCGGCAAGAAGCTGAGCTTCATGGGCAACGAATTTGCCCAGTTTATCGAATGGAAGTACGATCAGGGTTTGGACTGGCTCCTGCTCGAATATGAGCGCCACAGCCAGATGCGTTCCTATGTGCGCGATCTGAACCATTTCTATCTCGACAACAGCAGTCTTTGGAACAACGACTCCGACTGGAACGGCTTCAAGTGGATCTCGGCGGACGACCGCGACAACAGCGTGGTCGCCTTCCGGCGCATCGATCGCCGCGGCAGAGAGCTGATCTGCGTGTGCAATTTCTGCCCGGTGAAGCGGGAGCATTACCGCCTCGGCCTGCCAAAGGCAGGGGAGTACGTACCGGTCTTCAACAGCGACGAAGTCAAATACGGCGGCACGGGAACGGAGCTTCCCGACGTCGCTGCGGAAAAAATACCCATGCACGGTCTGCCGTTCTCCGGCGAGTTCACCCTCGCCCCGATGTCGACGACCTATTACCGGCGCAAAACAACGACGAAAAAAACGAATAATGACAAGGAGAGATGAGCATGAACTTTCTGAAAAAGCATTGTGTTGCCATGCTTCTGGCCGGCGGCCAGGGCAGCCGTCTTCTGGTATTGACGGAAAACACCGCGAAACCGGCAGTTCCCTTCGGCGGAAAATACCGCATCATTGATTTCCCTCTGTCCAACTGCGTCAACTCCGGCATTGATACGGTCGGCATTCTGACCCAGTATCAGCCCCTGGAGCTGAACGAATATATCGGCAACGGTCAGCCGTGGCGCCTCAACCGCTCCCACGGCGGTGTGCAGGTCCTGCCGCCCTATGCCAAGAGCAAGAAGACCGAATGGTACAAGGGTACGGCGAACGCGATCTATCAGAACATCCCGTTCATTGAGCGCTATGATCCGGATTACGTCCTGATCCTCTCCGGCGACCACATCTACAAGATGGACTATGCAGCCATGCTGCGCTTCGCGGAGCAGAAGAACGCTGACTGCACCATCGCCGTGCGCACGGTGCCGCTGGCGGAGGCGAGCCGCTTCGGCATCATGAATACGAACGAGGACGGCTCCATCTACGAATTTGAAGAAAAGCCGAAGCATCCGAAGAGCACGAATGCGTCCATGGGCATCTATATTTTCAAGTGGAGCGTCCTGCGCGAGTTCCTGATCGCCGATGAGGAGGATCCGACCTCCGAGAACGACTTCGGCAAGAACGTCATTCCCGCCCTGCTTTCTTCCGGGCATAAGCTGTATGCCTACAAGTTCGAGGGCTACTGGAAGGACGTAGGCACCATCAATTCCCTCTGGGAGGCGAACATGGAGCTGCTCGGCACCGAACCCGCCTTTGAGCTCGACAGCGATAAGGGCGGCAGGATCTATGCCCGAAACTACGCCATGCCGTCCAGCTTTATCGCAAAATCCTCCTCGAACAAGGACAGCCTGATCGGAGAGGGCAGCGGCATCTACGGCGACGTGAAACACAGCGTCATTTCCACCGGCTGCACCGTCGAAGCGGGCGCGGTCGTGGAGGACAGCGTCATCATGCCGGACGTCGTGATCGAATCCGGCGCGATCATCCGCCACGCGATCATCGGCGAGGGCTGCCACATCTGCCGCGGCGCCGTGATCGGCGGCAGCTTTGCCGAGGGCGAAGAAAAGAAGATCGCCGTAGTCGGCAAGGCAAAGACCATCGAAGCCAACAAGACGATCGCACCCGGCGAAGTATGTTGAAATAAAGAAAGGGAGGGTTCACATCATGAGTACAATGGGTATCATCTTTGCGAATATCTATGACAGCTCCCTCGGGGAACTGACCAACAAGCGCACGATGGCGTCGCTGCCTTACGGCGGCCGCTACCGTCAGATCGACTTTTCCCTGTCTAATATGACCAACTCCGGTATCCGTCATATCGGCGTCATCACGAAGTACAACTACCAGTCCCTGATGAACCACATCGGCTCCGGTCAGGAATGGGATCTGGAGCTGGAGGAGGGCGGTCTTGAATTCCTCTCCCCGTACGCCACGGATCACAACGCGAGCTATCGCGGCAAGCTCGAGGCACTGAATTCCGCCATGAGCTTCCTCAAGTACGCCAAGGAGGAATACGTCATCCTCGTTGACAGCGGCGTTCTTTGCGCGATCGACTTCAACGAACTGCTCGAGCATCACATCGCCTCCGGCGCGGACGTGACGGTCTGCGTCAAGACCGGCATCGCCAACGGCGAAAAGCAGCTGGATATGGCGGTGAAGGTAGACAAGAAAAACGCAGTCACCGACATCGCCGTTGACTACTGCGCGGATGAAAGCTATCTGGCTTCCATGGGCATTTTCGTCATGCGCCGCGACCGCTTGATCCGCGAGGTCACGGAGGCTGTTGCTCACAACCGCTACCGCTTCGAGCGAGATCTGGTGATGCACGGCTTCGCCGACGGCAGCCTGAAGATCAACGCCTACAAATTCCAGGGCGTCGCGCTGTTCAACGAGAGCACGGCGGAATTCTTCCACAACAATCTGGCACTGCTGGAGCGGAAGATCCGCGAGGGGCTGTTCCGCCGTCCGGGTCGCACGATCTACACCAAGGTACGCAACGAGATCCCGTCCTACTACGGCGAGAGCTCCGAGGTCGACGACTGCATGGTTGCCGACGGCTGCGTGCTTGAGGGTACGGCGATCCATTCCATCCTGTTCCGCGGCGTGAAGCTCGCCAAAAACGCGACCGTCAAGGACAGCATCATCATGTCCGACGTCACGATCGGCGAGGGCGCGGAGCTGGAAAACGTAATTCTGGACAAGGACGTCGTGGTCGGCGCGGGCAAGAAGCTGCGCGGCACCTATGAGCATCCGCTCATTCTCAAAAGGGGAGAAATCGTATGAAAATCGCAATGGTAGCCTCCGAGGCGGCTCCGTTCGTCAAAACGGGCGGTCTGGGAGACGTTATGCAGGCGCTGCCTGCGGAGCTGGCAAAAATCAAGGGCAACGAGATCTGCCTGTTTTTGCCGTACTATAAGAAAATCAAGCAGAATCCGGGCATCGAGGTCGAGTCCGTCGGCTCGTTCTCCATGGAGCTGTCGTGGCGCGAGAGCTACGTCGGCATCTTCCGCCTGAAGAGCCGCAGGAAGAAGCTGCAGGTCTACTTCATCGACAACGACTACTACTTCGGCGCACGTGGCTCGGTCTACGGCGACTTTGACGACGGCGAGCGCTTCGCCTATTATTCCAAGGCGGTCATGGCCGCGCTGTACTATCTGGACTTCAAGCCCGACATCCTGCACTGCCACGACTGGCAGTCGGCGATGGCGCTGGTCTACTGCCGCGCGCTGTACGGTCAGTGGTGTCCTTACACCAAGACCGTCTTTACCATCCACAATGTCGAGTATCAGGGCTGGGCGGACGCAGGCTTCTTTGAAAACACCCTCGGCCTGCCGGCAGAGTACCTCGGGCATCTGACCTTCGACGGCGCGATCAACATGATGAAGGGCGCCATCGAGGTGGCGGACATCGTGACCACCGTCTCCAAGACCTACGCCGAGGAGCTTCGCTATCCGTACTATGCGCACCGCCTGGACGGCGTTCTGCGCGAAAAATGGCTCTGGGGCATCACCAACGGCATTGATACCACGGTATACAATCCCGAGACTGACCCGGCGCTCAAGCAGAACTACAGCGCAAAGAATATGAAGGGCAAGTGGGACAACAAGCTGGAGCTGCGCAAAGAGCTCGGTCTGCGGACGGATACGGACGCGCCGATCCTCGCCATGGTGTCGCGCCTCGCGGGGCATAAGGGCATCGACCTGCTGTGCTACATCGCAAACCGCCTGATGGAGCGGGAGATCCAGCTCGTCATCGTCGGCACGGGCGAGAAGCAGTACGAATATGCGCTCAGCTCGATCGCAAAGCAGCATCCGGGCAAGGTGTCGGTGCAGCTGGCGTTCGATCCGGCGCTTGCCTCACGCGTCTACGCCGGCGCGGATATGTATCTGATGCCGTCGAAGTCCGAACCCTGCGGCCTGTCGCAGCTGATCGCCATGCACTACGGCACGGTTCCCGTCGTCGCCAGCACCGGCGGTCTGCGCGATACCGTCCTGCCGTATAACGGCGAGACGGGCGAGGGCAGAGGCTTTACCTTCCAGAGCTATAACGCCGACGATTTCCTCGGCGCGATCGACCGCGCGGTAGGCCTGTACTACAACGACCGCGACCGCTGGAACGCGCTTGCAAAGCACGACATGGAAATCGACTTCAGCTGGCGCGTACCCGCTGCCGAATATATGCAGCTTTATACCGAGCTGCGCAACAAGTAATCTATACATAAGAGAAACACTTTAGGAGGACCCATGAATAAGCAAAAACCCAAGGAAACGACCAAGCTGCGCGAGGTGGTCGATCAGAAGCAGAACGTTATGACGGAGCTGGAGGACTGCATGCGCCGAATTTTCGGCTGCGGGCTGAACGAAGCGACGGAAAAGCAGGTCTACCGCGCGCTGTGCCTCATGATCAGGGAAAAGCTGACGGAGCTGAACGGCGCGTTCAACGATGAAGTGGCGCAGAAGGAGCAGAAGGAAGTCTATTATATGTCGATGGAATTCCTCGTCGGCACCAGTCTGCGCAACAATCTGTTCAATCTCGGCATTGAAAAGGAGACGCGCGACGGCCTGAAGAAGTACGGCTTCGACATCGACGCGATCTATGCGCTTGAGCCGGATGCGGGTCTCGGCAACGGCGGTCTCGGCAGACTTGCCTCGTGCTATATGGACGCGGCGACCGGCCTTGGCTATCCCGTCACCGGCTATTCCATCCGCTATGAATTCGGCATCTTCCGTCAGAAGATCGTCGACGGCTGGCAGATGGAATTCCCCGACAACTGGCTGGAAATGGGTGACGTCTGGCTGCGCTCCCGCGAGGACGACGCAGTCGAGGTCCGCTTCGGCGGCGAGGTGCGCGAGTGGATGGACAACGGAAAGTTCAAGATCGCGCAGGTCGGCTACAATTCCGTCACGGCAGTGCCGCACGACCTCTTCATCTCCGGCTACGGCAGCAAGGCGGTCAACCGTCTGATCCTCTGGAGCGCAAAGCTTCCGCAGAGCTTCGATATGGCGGCGTTCTCCCGCGGCGACTACGTCCGCGCGCTGGAGCAAAACGCCATGGCCGAGACGATTTCCAAGGTCCTCTATCCCGCCGACGATCATATTCAGGGCAAGCGCCTGCGTCTGAAGCAGCAGTACCTGCTGGTCTCTGCTTCCATGCAGAGCATCCTGAAGAAGCATCTGAAGCGCTATCATACCTTTGACAACCTGCCCGACAAGGTCGCCATCCACATCAACGATACGCATCCTGCGCTGTGTGTGCCGGAGCTGATGCGCATTCTGGTGGACGACTACGAATACGGCTGGGATCAGGCGTGGGACATCACCTGCAGAACCCTGTCCTACACCAACCACACCGTTATGAGCGAGGCGCTCGAGCGCTGGAACGTCGATCTGTTCCGCGAGCAGCTGCCGCGCGTCTACTCCATCTGCGTGGAGATCAACCGCCGGCTGATCGAGCAGCTGAGCGCCATCTATCCCGGCGACTGGGGCAAGATCAACTATATGGCAGTCATCGCAAACAACGAGATCCGCATGGCGAACCTCTGCCTTGCCGCCTGCCATAAGGTCAACGGCGTTTCCAAGCTGCACACGGACATCCTGCGCGGCGGCATCTTCCGCGACTATTGCCAGGTCACGCCCGACCGCTTCCTCAACGTTACGAACGGCATCGCGTACCGCCGCTGGCTGTGCCAGTCCAACCCGCTTTTGACCGATTATCTGACGGGTCTCATCGGCGACGGCTTTATGCGCGACGCAAAGAACCTCGAGGAGCTGCTGCGTTATCAGGATGATAAGCGGGTGCTTGCGGATCTGCGCGCCATCAAGCGCAAGAACAAGGAACGCCTTGCTGCACTGATCGCAAAGCGCAACGGCATCAAGGTCGATCCGGACTCTCTGTTCGACATCCAGATCAAGCGCCTGCACGAGTACAAGCGCCAGCTTCTGAACATCCTGCACGTGCTGTATCTGTATAATGAGATTAAGGCGAATCCGTCCGCGCCCTTCGTGCCGCGCACCTTCATCTTCGCGGCAAAGGCGTCTGCGGGCTACATCCGAGCGAAGCAGACGATCAGCCTGATCGTTGCTGTTTCCAACTTCATCAACGCCGATCCCGAGGTGCGCGACAAGCTCAAGGTCGTCTTCATCGAGGACTACAAGGTCTCTCTGGCGGAGATCATCATTCCCGCTGCGGACATCTCCGAGCAGATCTCCGTCGCCGGCAAGGAAGCCTCCGGCACCGGCAACATGAAGCTGATGATCAACGGCGCAGTCACCATCGGCACACTGGACGGCGCGAACGTCGAGATCCACGAGCAGGTCGGCGACGACAACATCTTCCTCTTCGGCATGAAGGCGCACGAGGTCGAGGCGCTCTGGCAGCGCGGCTACGATCCGCTCGAATTCATGACACCGGAGCTGCAGTCCGTCATCACGATGCTGACCTCCGGCGTCCTCGGCCAGCGCTTCGACGATCTGGCGGCGTCCCTGCTGACGAGCCGCTTCGGAACGGCTGACCCGTATATGACCGTTGCGGACTTCAAGGACTACACGCGCGCGCAGAAGGTCGTCTCGGAGACCTATCCGAACACGCAGAAATTCACCAACATGTCGCTGGTCAATATCGCAAAGGCCGGTATCTTCTCCTCCGACCGTGCGGTTGAGGAGTACGCGCAGAACATCTGGCGTCTGAAGTAATATGCGGATACTTTACGACAGCAGACAGCTGCGGCACAAAACCCCGTTCGGCACGATCCGAACGGGGGAGTGCTGTATCATGCGGGTTTTCCTGCCGCGCGACTGCGGCGGCGTCGGCGTGAGGCTGATGCTGGAAAACTGTGACAATATCATGGTGAGCGAAACGCCGTTCGTTTTTGAACAGCGCGACGGCGATTACGACATCTACCGCTGCGAGTTTTCAACAGACGATCGCGGCCTGTATTTTTACTGGTTCTACGTCATCAAGCCGGACGGCGGCTTCCGCCTGTTCAAATACGGCTGCGAAACGAATATGGAGGCGGGCGATAAGTGGCAGCTCAGCGTGATTCCGGCGGACTTTACCGTGCCGGAGTATGCAAAGGGCGCGGTGATGTATCAGATCCTGCCCGACCGCTTTTTCCGCGCGGGAGACTGCGATCTGACGGACAAGCTGCAGCCGTTCACGGTCCATGAAAACTGGGACGAGCTGCCGCAGTACGGACCGGACGCGCAGGGCAACTGGTGCGGCGACTTTTTCGGCGGCAATCTGAACGGCATCCGCGAAAAGCTGCCGTATCTGAAGTCGCTCGGCGTCGGGATCCTGTATCTCAACCCGATTTTCATGGCCTATTCCAACCACCGCTACGATACCGCCGACTATAAGCGCATCGACCCGATGCTCGGAACGGAAGAGGACTTTATCGCGCTGTGCGATGAAGCGCACCGGCAGGGTATCCGCGTGATCCTCGACGGCGTTTTTTCCCACACAGGCAGCAACAGCGTCTACTTTGACGCGAAGCGCATCTTCGGCAACGGTGCGGTCAGCAATCCGGATTCGCCCTACCGCGAATGGTATCGCTTCCGCCGTTACCCGGACGACTATGAATGCTGGTGGGATATGCCCACGCTGCCAAACGTCGAGGAGCTGACCCCCGGCTATCTGGATTACATCATTGAGGGCGAGGATTCTGTCGCCGCGCACTGGCTGCGCCTCGGTGCGGACGGCTTCCGTCTGGACGTGGCGGACGAGCTGCCGGACGAGTTCATCTATCGCCTGAAAAAACGCATCCGCGCCGTCAAACCCGACGCCATGCTGATCGGCGAGGTCTGGGAGGATGCGTCCAATAAGCGCACCTACGGCGTCTCGCGCCGCTATTTTGTCGACGGCGAGCTCGATTGCGTGATGAACTACCCGTGGCGCAAAGCGATCCTGCAATACGTTACGGGCGAGGACGACGGCAGCGCCTTTGGCGAAACGCTGATGTCCATTACGGAAAACTATCCGCCGCAGGTGCTCGCCTGTCTGATGAATATTCTCGGTACGCACGACACGCCGCGCATTCTGACTGCGCTGGTCGATCCCTTCGACGGTACAAGAGCGGAGAAAGCAAACCGCTGCCTTTCGCCCGAGCAGCTGGCGCTTGCAAAGGAGCGCCTGCGCATGGCGGCGTTCCTGCAGTTCATGCTTCCCGGCATGGCGAGCATCTACTATGCCGATGAGGTCGGCATGGAGGGCTACGACGACCCGTTCTGCCGCAAGACCTATCCGTGGGGCAGGGAAGACCAAGACCTGCTGGCGCATTACCGCGCGCTTGCCGATCTGAAAAACACGCTCCCGGCCCTGCAGTCGGGCGACATTCGCGTAACGATGGCGGGACAGGGGAGACTGTCCTTTGTCCGGATGACCGAGACGCAGAGCGTCCGAATCTACGTAAATAAATCCTCGCAGGTATGGTACCTGCCGGAGGGAGAACTTTGTATCGGGCACGGCGTTACCGGCAGCGCGGAGGGAAGAATGCTCTTGCCGGACGGCTACTGCCTGCTGATAAAAACGACTGAAAAACACATTTACGATTGGATATGCGGAAAGGAGACACTATGAAATTTTCTGAAATGCCCTATGTCCGTCCGAATTTAGAAGAGGTCAAGGCGAGCATCGCCGCCTGCGCAAAGCGGATCGAGGAAGCGAAAAGCGCACAGGAGCAGATCGAGGCGTTTGACGCGGCGTATGCCGTCATGCAGACCTGTATGACGACGGAATCCATCGCCTACGTTCGCAACACCATTGACACGACCGACAAATTCTATGAGGCGGAGCGCGAATTCATGGATGAGGCGGGACCTGAGCTGCAGGAGGCAGGCAATCTGCTGAATACTGCGCTGCTGAACTCGCCCTTCCGCGCGGAGCTGGAGGAGCATTACGGCAGCCTGCTGTTCAAAAACATCGAGATCGAGCACCGCAGCTTCAAGCCGGAGCTGATCCCGCTGATGCAGGAGGAAAGCAAGCTGGAAAGCCGCTATCAGAAGCTCTACGCCAATCTGACCGTCGAGTTTGACGGACAGACCATGCCGCTGCCCATGCTAGGCAAGTACAAGGAGAGCACGGATCGCGCCGTTCGCCGCGCCGCCTTCGAGGCGGAGGGCAAGGTCTTCGACGCCAAGCGCGAGGAGCTTGACGAAATCTACGACAAGCTGGTCAAGAACCGCAACGCCCAGGGAAGACTCCTCGGCTATGACAACTACATTCAGCTCGGCTATGACCGTCTCGGCAGAAACTGCTACGGCGCGAAGGAGCTGAATCAGTTCCGCGAGCAGATCGCGAACGACCTCGTGCCGATCATCGCGGAGGTCAAGGAAGCGCAGCGCAAGCGCATCGGCGTTGACCGTCTGCACATCTATGACGATCCGATCCGCTTCCCGGACGGCAACGCGAAGCCCGAGGGCACGCCCGAGGAGATCCTTGCAGCGGGCAAGGCGATGTACCAGGATCTGAGCCCCGAAACGAAAGTCTATATCGAGGATATGTTCGACGGCGACCTGTTCGACGTCCTCTCCAAGGACGGCAAGGCGCCCGGCGGCTACTGCACCGAGCTGCCGGACTATAAGGTTCCGTTCATTTTCTCAAATTTCAACGGCACCTCGGACGACGTGGATGTGCTGACGCATGAGGCGGGACACGGCTTTGCCTTCTACCGCGCCATGCACTCCGACGTTCATCCGGCGCTGATGGAGCCGACCATCGAAGCCTGCGAATGCCATTCCATGAGCATGGAGTTTTTAACGCAGGATTACCACAAGGATTTCTTCGGAAAAAATACGAAGAAATACGAGGTAGCGCACTGCGAGGCAAGCCTCGACTTCATCCCCTACGGCTGCATGATCGACGAGTTCCAGCACCGCATGTACGAGAACGAGAACCTGACGCCGGACGAACGCCACAAGGTCTGGGAGGAGCTGGAGAAGAAGTACCGCCCGTGGCTGGATATGGACAATCTGCCCTTCTACGGCAGGTACGCCCACTGGCAGTGGAAGCTGCACGTCTATCTCCACCCGCTGTACTACATCGACTACTGCATGGCACAGACCGTCGCCTTCCAGCTGTGGATGCTGTCGCTGAAGGATCGCAAGGAGGCGTGGAAACGCTATCTTGCCTTTGTCGATGCGGCCGGCACGAAGACGTTCGAGGATCTCTGCCGCAGCGCGAATATCCGCGTTCCGTACGAACCCGGGACCATTCGCGACGTCGGCGCTGAAATTCGCGACTGGCTGAAGGAGAATGCTGTATAATCTTTGAACGATAACAGCATATTCTACAGTGCACGGACATTCTGACGCATTTTGTCCGCACAGCATGAATATTCGGAATAATTACATAAAATATACAAATAATTTTGCACTTTAAAGTAAGTCATACGCCGTTTTCCGACGGAAAGCACCGTAAATTGATGCACAATGTACGGGAACAGCCGCATGGCTATGCGATTATTCAGGAAGATACACGTTTTCATTTGTGCATTTTGCCTAATTCAAATGGTAAAAAATCGTGGAAAACTGATAGAAACTTGAAAAATTAACAATTTATTAAAAAAGTGAATTATTATATTGATTATTCATGCGAAATATGCTATATTATTTCAAAGATTTTTCGGAAACTGTCTTTCGGTGGTGTAGAACGTGGTTTCAAGAAAGTATACCAAGGATTACCGCGTCGAAGCCCGCCTGAACAAACGAGGGGCGGTGCGGGACGAGGCAATCTATTGCGGCGACTATTTCCGCTTCTCGCGTCCGCGTGAGGACGTCCGCCGCAGCCTGCGTTCTCTCTTCTCCGCCGAGCTGGGGATTGCGCTGTCGGTCATCGTGCCGATGTGCTTCCCGTGCGCATACTGCAGGCAGATTTACATCGTTCTTCCGCTTGTATTGAGCCTGCTTCCGATTTACTTGCTTTTTTCGGCGCTTTACCGCGTCAAAACAGCAGGGCAGAAGGTCATCCGTGAGCATCGCGACAAAATAGCCAATCGCTTCCCGGCGGCCGCTCTGTTCCAGCTGATTACGGCGGGCGTCGTTCTGGTCAGCAGTATCGTCTTCCTTATTATAATAGACGGGCTGCAGGCAATCGACTGGATCTTTTCCGCCCTGTCCGTGCTCCGCGCTGCGGTTTCCGTTCTGATCTTCCTGCATCGCAGGGATTTCGCAATGGAAGTCGCTCCGGAGAAATAACCGAATTCTAACCGCTTCCGGCGGTGGAATAAAATTTATATGGAGGTAAGAAAATGAAAAAACTGATTGCACTGATCCTTGTTCTCTGCATGATGGCATGCCTGTTCGCTGGCTGCGGCTCGAAGTATACGGGCGGCGACACGCTGGTTGTCGGTTATAACACCTTCTCCCAGAAGTTCAGCCCCTTCTTCGCCACTACCGCTTTTGACCAGGACGTGGCAACCATGGTATCCCTGGCCCTGCTCGGCACTGACCGTGAGGGCAACGTAGTCACCAAGGGCATTAAGGGTGAGAAGATCCCCTTCAATGGCACCGAGTATACCTACTATGGTATCGCTGACTGCGACATCGTTCAGAACGATGACGGCACTGTTACATACAAGATCACGATGCGCGACGACGTCAAGTTCTCCGACGGAGAAAAGATGACCATCGACGACGCCATCTTCTCGATGTATGTTCTGTGCGACCCGACCTATGACGGCTCCAGCTCCCTGTACGCCCAGCCCATCGTCGGCATGAGCGACTACAGAGCAGGCGTGGAAGCCCTCTCCAGCCTGATCCTGGCAGCAGGCCGCGACGGCAGCTCCGAGTACTTCACCGACGAGCAGCGCGACACCTACTGGGCAGCGATCGACACTGCCGGCGAAGACTTTGTCGGCGGCATTCTGAGCTACTGCGAGGCCTACGGCGCGACCACCGTTGCCGAAGCTATGGGTCTGTGGGGCTTTGACGTTCCCGAAGACGCTACTGCAGCTGATTGCTGGCAGGCAGTTGTTGAGGCATACGACGGCGACGTCGTGACCGCCAACAGCGTGGAAGCAGGCGACGTTGACCTGTTCGACGCAGTTACAGCAGTCCTCGGCGATGCAGCCGGCGAATATGCAAAGGGCGTCATCACCGGTGATACCGCCGATCATATCGAAGGCATCAAGAAGACCGGCGACTACAGCATGGAAATCACCATGACCGAGTACGATGCTACCGCGATCTACAACATTGGCGTTACGGTTGCTCCGCTGCACTACTACGGCGACAAGGCAGCTTACGACTACGACAACAACAAGTTTGGCTTCACCAAGGGCGACCTGAGCGGCGTCAAGGCGAAGACCACCCAGCCGCTCGGCGCTGGCCCCTACAAGTTCGTCAGCTATCAGAACGGCATTGTCACCTTCGTGAAGAACGAGAATTACTTCCTCGGCGAGCCGAAGATCACCAACGTTCTGTTCCAGGAAACTGCACAGGGCGACATGCTGACCGGTGTTGCTTCCGGTACGTTCGACATCGCTGATCCGTCCTTCACCAGCGACGCGGTTGAGTCCATCAAGGGCTACAACGACAACGGCGAGCTCGACGGCAACGTCATTACCACCGAAAACGTTGATAACCTTGGCTACGGCTACATCGGCATCAACGCTGATACCGTCCTTGTCGGCGCTGACAAGGGCTCTGAAGAGTCCAAGGCGCTCCGTAAGGCGTTCGCGACCCTGTTCGCTGTCCACCGTGACACCGTTATTAACTCCTACTACGGCGACCGTGCTTCCGTCATCAACTACCCGATCTCCAACACCTCCTGGGCTGCTCCGAAGCCCGCTGACGAAGGCTACAAGATCGCTTACTCCACCGACGTTGACGGCAACCCGATCTACACCGCCGACATGACCGAAGAGCAGAAGTACGACGCAGCCCTGCAGGCAGCGATCGGCTTCTTCAAGGCAGCCGGCTACACCTGGGACGAGGCTTCCGGCAAGTTCACCGCTGCTCCGAAGGGCGCAGAGATGTCCTACGAAGTGATCATCCCCGCTGACGGCATCGGCGACCACCCCGCATACGGCATCCTGACCGCTGCGAAGGATGAGCTCGCAACCATCGGCATCACCCTCGAGATCAACGACCCGTCCGACTCCAACATCCTGTGGGATAAGCTGGACGCCGGTACGCAGAACATGTGGGCCGCTGCTTGGGGCGCTACTCCCGACCCCGACATGTATCAGGTTTATCATTCCTCTAACATTGTCGGCCTCGGCGGCACCGACTCCAACCACTACCACATTGCAGACGCTGAGCTCGACCGCATGATCCTTGAGGCTCGCGCTTCTGCCGACCACGCATTCCGTAAGTCCACTTACAAGGAATGCCTCGAGACCATCCTTGACTGGGGCGTCGAAATCCCGACCTACCAGAGACAGAATGCGTACGTCATTTCCACCGCTCGTGTCAACATCTCGACCCTGACTCCGGACATCACCACCTACTGGACCTGGATGAACGATCTGGAGAAGCTGGAAATGAACTAATCTCCGCAATCGCCTTTAACTAACGCAATCTTTGCTTAAATCAAGGCACAAAGTGCCTACAGACCTTCGGGTCTGTAGGCACTTAAGTCCTATTATATTGCATTACGGCAGAGCAGATGCCTTCCGCCGTAATACAATATAATAGGACGAGCAATCAGAAACAAAGGTTGGAGAAAAACATGCTGAAATTTACTATTAAACGACTTCTGATCAGCGTCGTCATTCTGTTTTTCGTCATGTTCATCGTGTATGCACTGATGTATTCTCTGCCCACGAGCTACATGGAAAAGACAGCGCGCGAGCTGTCGCAGAAGCCCGGCAGCCTGAAGAGTGCGCAGGAATGGCTGGCAGAATTAAACGCACAGTACGGCATGGACAAGGGCCTCATCGGAGGCTTCCTGGTCTGGCTGAAATCCGCCGCTGTCGGCAACTTTGGCGACAGCTGGCAATGGACGGACAGCGTTACCAACGTTTTCCACGATTGTATTTGGTACAGCTTCGCGCTGGGACTGATCTGCTTCATTTTGGAGGTAGTCATTGCGATCCCGCTCGGCGTTCTCGCCGCAAAGAAGCAGTACAGCATCACGGACTATGCGGTTACGGTCTTCGCGTTGATCGGTATTTCCATGCCGACCTTCTTCGTGGCGACCGTCTATAAGCTCGTGCTTGCGGTTAAACTGCAGGACTGGTTCGGTCTGTCCAAACCTGTCTTTGACATCAGCGGCATGCAGGGACGCGACTACGTCAACCTCAGCGAAGTCGGCAAGTTTTTTGACGTTGCAAAACACTTCGTTTTACCCGCTTTAACTTTGGTCACAGTCAGCATCGGCAGCTTGATGCGCTACACCAGAACGAATATGCTCGAGGTTCTGAACGCAGACTATATCCGTACTGCGCGAGCCAAGGGCCTTTCTGAGAAAAAGGTCATCAACTACCATGCGTTCAGAAATACACTTATTCCCATCGTAACCATCCTCGGCGGCAGCCTGCCCGGTCTGTTCTCCGGCGCCCTTATCACAGAGACGCTGTTCTCGATCCGCGGCATCGGCTACCGGTCCTTCCATTCCATGGTTGCGGGCGATATTCCCTTTACGATGTTCTATCTGTCGTTCATTGCCATCCTTACTCTGCTGGGCAACCTGATTGCAGACATATTGTATGCAGTCGTCGACCCCAGAGTGCGTCTGAATTAAGGGGGTGTCGTTATGGCGTTTGAAAAAAAGAGCTTTAACGAGGTCCTGAAACAGCGCGAAATGCGTGAAAAGGCAGAAAAAGCGCAGATGACAGACGATCATATCGCGCTGGACGACTCGCAGCGCGTCAAGGTGCTTTCTCCCGGGCGTCTGGTCTTTAAGCGGTTCATCCGCAACCGCCTCGCGATCGTCGGTTCCTGCATACTGATTTTCATGTTCGCATTTTCCTTCCTGGGACCGCTGTTCTATCCGTACGGGCAGACAGACCGTTTCTACAAGTATGAAAACCAGATGAGCGACTACGCCGGCGCACAGCTGCGCACGGAGTTCACCAACTACGCTTACGGCGGCATTACGATGGATGAAGAGGTCGCCCGCCGCGTTAATTCTGCGATTATTGCGCTTTCCTCCGGCGAGGAAGAATTCTCCGTCATCAACGTTGCCTCCGGCAACTATCTGGTGACCGCTGAAGACGATGAGAACATCTTCGTGGTGAGCAACTGCACGCAGGAGGACATTGCGTCCTTCACGGACACGGTCACAATCGGCAGCTTTACCACCATCGAAGGCAAGATTACGTACAACGCCGGCGTCAGCGATTTGGGCCCGCGCTTCTATGAAGCGGCGGTCGTCGCCCTGCAGGAAAAGACCTATGCCTTCACCTTCGGCGGCAAGGACTACGAGCTGCGCGATTACAACAAAGTCGGCGGCACGATCTACGAGATCAGCGACCGCAGCTTCAACTATACCGACGAAGAGCAGTCTGCGGAGTTTGAGACGGTTGTTTTGGATGCGGTCGAAGCAGGGCAGAGCTCGCTCGTCTATGACGGCGCGGCGTATCTGATTTCCTCCGACAGCGGCTCCTACAGCATCAGCCGCAGCCAGCCCGACCAGGTCGTCGTGGTTAGCACCACCTATGTCTTCAACGCTTACGAGCGGGGAAAGAGCTTCTCCGACGCCTTCAAGGCAAGCGCGCTTTTGGCGATCGCCGAGGGCGAAACCTTTGAAGACAACGGCGTGACTTATCATGCCGTGACCGGCGATTATAACCCCGAGATCGTTGCGGAGGACGGAACGCCCGTCGCGCAGCTTTCCACTTTCGTCGTCCGCGGCGCGGACGGCAAGGACAACTTTGACATCGACTTTAAGGAGGCGGTCAAAGAAGCGGTAGAGACTATGGAGCAGAAGGGCGAGAAGACGACTGTTCTGACTTATCCGCTGGTCAAGCGCGAGGTCGTATTCCAGACCGACGAAAACGGCGACCCCGTGACAGATGCGAACGGCGATCCAATCGAGATTGTGGTGAATGTGTTCGATGAAAGCGGAAACCTCGTCTACGAAGATACCGACATCACGATCAAGAAACTGGCCAACGACTACGATCTGACCTGCCCGATCCTCAGCCATCTGTTCGATATTAACAGCGCGCCGTCCAGAACGCATCTGTTCGGTACCGACTCCGACGGCTACGACGTTCTCGCCCGCATGATGTACGGCGGCCGTATCTCCCTGATGGTCGGCTTCGTCGTCGTCATTCTGGAAACCCTGCTCGGCACGATCATGGGCGGCATTGCCGGCTACTTCGGCGGCTGGGTCGACAACCTCATCATGCGTCTGGTCGATATCTTCTACTGCATCCCGTCCATGCCGATCCTGATCATCATGGGCGCGTTCATGGACGCGCTGAAGATGGACCCGTACGACCGCCTGATCTGGATGATGGCGATCCTCGGATTCCTCGGCTGGGCTGGCGTTGCCCGTCTGGTGCGCGGCCAGATCCTGTCTCTGCGTGAGCAGGAATTCATGGTGGCGACCGAAGCGACCGGCGTCCGTGTCCGCAAGAGGATCTTCCGTCACCTCGTTCCCAACGTCATGCCGCAGCTGATCGTTACGGCGACTGCAGGCCTCGGCGGCGTCATCATCACCGAATCGACGCTGTCCTTCCTCGGCCTCGGCGTGAAGCATCCGCTGGCGACGTGGGGCACCATGATCAACTCGATCACCCAGCGCAACGAGGACATGATCAAGTATACCTACATTTGGATCCCCGTAGGCCTTCTGATCTGCCTTACCGTTATTGCGTTCAACTTCGTCGGCGACGGCCTGCGCGACGCCTTCGATCCGAAAATGAAGAAGTAAGGAGGAATTCAAAATGGCAAAAGAAGAAAAGAAATCCTCCGTTACGGAACATGCGGAAAAGAAGGAAAAGAAAAAGAATTCCAGCTATATTTCCGGTAAGGAATCCAGAAAAATCAGCCGCTTTAACCGCAAGCTGACCAAAAAGCTGGAGAATGATCGCGCGAATGCCAATAAGGATCCTGCGCTCTACACCACGAAGATGCGCGATCCGAATAACGTTGTCGAGTTCGACAACATGTGCACCTATTTCTTTACCGATATCGGCACGGTCAAGGCGGTCGATGGCATCAGCTTCGATATTCCGAAGTGCTCTACCGTCGGCGTCGTCGGCGAATCTGGCTGCGGCAAGAGCGTTACCTCGCTTTCTCTGATGCAGCTGCTGCCGCGTCCGACCGGTCAGACCGTCGGCGGTGAGATTCGCTTCAATATCGGCAACGGCGAGGCGCTCAACATCGTCAACACGCCGACCTCC
>JAFPWH010000074.1 GCA_017395065.1 Clostridia bacterium
ATTTATCTCAAAACAGAACGAAACAGGAACAGTCGTCGACTGTTCCTGTTTTTTCGTATCATGTCGCTTGGCTCCCTCCTTGAGGGAGCCGGCACGGCGAAGCCGTGACTGAGGGAGTCGGGACGGCACGCAGATCGTTCCCTGCGCTACCGCATACGCGCGTCCCTTGAGGGAGGCAAAGGTGCTGCGCGTCATTTGCTGCCGTTCCCCGCCGTCCCTGCCTGTCTTCGGACGTTTTATCGGGATAGGCTCCGCAGATTGTCAGAAGAAATCGACCGATTTTGCTTGCATATGGAGAGATTCTATGATAAACTAACTACGCCAAACAAAAACAATAACGACACTGGGGAGAACCGCTATTCTTTTATAGGGGTTTTATTCTGCTATACGCACGTATGTTTTTGAAAGCCGATGAATTTTGCAAAAACGCAAATTCCGCGGCTTTCGAGAGATTGGTTTCTCCCGTTTGTTGTTTTTGTTTGGCGACAATCGGGGTTTGCGTTTTTCGGTGCGCTGACTTCGGTTGGCGCACTTTTTTGTTTCCCTAAAACAAACAACACGAAAGAAAAGGAGAAAAGACTATGAAAAAGCGACTGACGGCACTGTTTCTTGCGGTTGCACTTGTATTTGCTCTACTTCCGACGGCGATCTTTTTTGCTAACGCTGCAGGGGATACTATGCAAACTGCAACACCGATCAATCTAAACACAAGCTATGCGGGGACGATATCAAGCACGAATACAGCAGATTATTATAAGTTCACTCTTTCCACTTCCGGGAGAGTGAACGTGCGGATAACAGCATATATTTACCGCACGAATTACTACATTTATGACGCAAAGGGAAACGCGGTTTGGGAAAAAACATGGCAATATTGGAATAGCACTTCGGAAGAATACAATTTGGACGAAAATGTTGACCTGACTTCCGGCACATACTATTTTGCCGTTGAGCAAGGTTCTGGTACCGGTGACTACAATTTTATGCTTTCGTTTACTAGTGCAAATGAGAGTTTCGAGGAAACATCGGGCGGGTTGAATAACTCAATTGCAACTGCCTCTGGAATTTCTATCGGGACAATCTATCTCGGACAAATTGCTTGCAATGACGCAAAAGACATCTATAAGTTCACTCTTTCCACTTCCGGGAGAGTGAACGTGCGGATAACAGCATATATTTACCTCACGAATTACTACATTTATGACGCAAAGGGAAGCGCGGTTTGGGAAAAAACATGGCAATATTGGAATAGCACTTCGGAAGAATACAATTTGGACGAAAATGTTGACCTGACTTCCGGCACATACTATTTTGCCATTGAGCAAGGTTCTGGTACCGGCAATTACAACTTCTCCATCGGAGAATCATGTACAACCGGGCACAGTTGGGATACAGGCAAAGTGAAAACTGCAGCAAGCTGTACAGAGAACGGTGTGATGATCTATACCTGTAAGGTCTGCGGGCAGACAAAAGAAGAAACAATTCCTGCACTGGGACACAATTACATTTATAGAGTAACCAAAGTGCCTACAACGGGTGCATCCGGCACATTGAATGGCGACTGCTCACGCTGCAACGCAACTACAACAGCTAATCTTCCGCAGTTAAACACGACGGATTACACTTATTCTGTTGTGAAAGCGGCTACCTGCACGGCAGCAGGCATCGGTCGATACACTTGGAGAACAACAACCTACGGCAACTTCTATTTCGATGTAACAACTAATGCACTCGGTCACAATTATAAAAACGGCGTCTGTACTGCCTGCGGCGCGAAGGATCCGAATTACAAACCTCCCGTGACGACCAACCCCTTCAGGGATGTGAAATCCGGCGCGTTCTACTACGACGCAGTCCTGTGGGCAGTCAACGCGGAGCCGCAGGTGACCTCCGGCACGAGCGCGACGACATTCAGCCCGAATGACACCTGCACCAGAGCGCAGGTTGTGACCTTCCTGTGGCGCGCGAAGGGCTGCCCGGAGCCGAAGTCCGCGAATAATCCGTTCAGGGACGTCAAACAGGGCGAATACTATTACAAGGCAGTTCTGTGGGCGGTGGAGAACGATATCACCGCAGGCACGAGCGCAACGACCTTCTCCCCGAACGAAGGCTGCACGAGAGCGCAGGTCGTGACGTTCCTCTGGCGCACCGAGGGAGAGCCGAAGCCGACTTCGTCCGCGAATCCGTTCAAGGACGTGACGGGAGGCTACTACTACGACGCCGTTCTCTGGGCGGTCGAGAAGAAGATCACCGCGGGCACGAGCGCAACGACGTTCAGCCCGGATAACACCTGCACGAGAGGCCAGATCGTGACCTTCCTGTACCGCGCGTTCGCATAAGGAACCAGCTGCGCAGCAGCGAAACAACCTGAAAAACACAAACAGCCGCGCTGTGGAAATCCACCGCGCGGCTGCTTTCTATATGAGCGTCAGCAGGGAGGCATGCCCACATGCCTCCGGCAATAACAAACGCATCTGAAGCCAAAACGCGGAGGCGTCAGGGGACGCCTCCCTACGGTGTTTTCTGTCATTCGATACAGTTTCCTTGTTTGCGGCGGACAGATTGCCCACGTATAGCGGGAAATGACAAAACGGGAAAGTATTTGTTTTGCGTTATTCCTGCAGGGCGGCGATGACCTCGTCCATCGTGCTGCAGACGCGGTTGTCCACGAGGCCGCCGACGAAATTGTTCAGGCGGAAGGTCTCGTTGTAGTAGTTGCGGACGTCGCTCTTGTAGAGCACCAGCTTCTTGCCCAGTCCGTAGCCCAGCCCGATCTCCGCGGCGGTGCCGGAGTCGATCTCGATGCCGTTGCAGTTGACGACGAGATAATCCGCCAGGCGGATCGCCTTGAGATCCATGTAGAAGCAAGCCGCCTTGACGAGGAGGGTGCTTTCGTTCGTGATGACGACCTCCTGCGGCAGGAAGGTGGTATAGCCGAGTGCGCGCAGGCGGTCGGAATTGCACTGGTTGGTGTAGCGGTCGCCCTCGTTGAACAGGGGCCCTGCCATATAGACGGCGGGCTTTCCGTCTTCATAGGGGCATATGTACTTCGTCAGCGCTTCCACTGTCTTCGCTTCGGTGATCTCCTGCAGACCCTCGCGGAAGGGGAAGCCCTCCGCGCCGTATTTTTCGGCAAAGACCGGATAGCAATTGCCGTTTGCCTCATAGACCGCAAACAGCGGATCGGTATCGTTTCCGAGATAGAATTTCATAGCGTCTCCTTTTCTTTCGTTCAAAAAAGTCATTCCGTACAAACGGAATGACTTTTTTGTCTCCATGATTTAATCGCCGATCGCTTCGGATACAAGCTCCGTCACCTCGGGCAGCTCGCTCTCGGCGCCCTTGTCGGCGGTGTCGCCTTCGTGACGCTTTTCGCAGAACTTGCACAGACGGGTGCGGTTGGCCTCGATCGCCTGCTCGACGGAACCGACGGTCAGCTCGTCGCTGTGGTTGAGGGCGCTGCAGTCCTCATCCAGATGATACACCTTGCCGAAGGTCGACCAGTAGACGTCCACGCCGCTGTATTCGGCGATGGCTTCTTCCTTCTCCTCGGCGGAAATGGGGTTCCAGTCGTAGCTGAACAGACCGCCGATCAGCAGGGCGATGACCGCAACAATGGCGGCGATGGTCTTGGTCTTCTTGTCTGCGTTCTTGTTCGTCAGCGCGAGGATCACGAAGGGGATAAACGCAAAGGCGGTGACGATCAGCCCCAAATTGTTCCAAAGCCAGAACTTGACCTTGTTTTTGGCGGAGGCGGGATCGAGCAGGTTGGACTTCTTCCACAGGAGCGAGCCGATGACCACGCAGATGAGGTCGAGGACGAGCGCGATGATGATGAGCCACAGCGTGGGAAGGAAAGTCCATTCGATCTTGCCGAACAGCAGCAGGACAGCAATGACCTCAAAGGCAATGGCTGCGATCCACAGAAGGACCGCGCCGATGCGGTAGCCGGTCGCGCCGCCCTTGCCCTGCACCGGAGCGGCGGGCTTCGGATTGCCCTGCGTTTCAGCGGCGGGCTTTACGGTATGGTTGACTTTTTTCGGAGAGCTTTCCGCTCTCGTGATCTTTTTTTCTGCCATAAATAACCCCTCTTTTCCGTATTTGTGGTTGGCTGTATCAATTTTACACTATATATAGATATTTTTCAAGAGATTTCTTGCTTTTCTCCCAGATTTTGCGTGCGGTACAGCTCTGCGTAGAGCCCGTTTTTCGCCATCAGCTCGGCATGGCTGCCCTGCTCGACGATCCTGCCGTCAGCAATGGAGAGGATGCGCGAGGCGTTGCGGATGGTGGAGAGGCGGTGGGCGATGATGAGGGTCGTCCTGCCGACCGCCAACGCATCCAGCGCGGACTGGATCTTTTCCTCCGTCACGCTGTCGAGCGCGCTGGTCGCCTCGTCCAGAATCAGAATGGGCGGGTTTTTCAGGAAAATGCGCGCAATGGAGACGCGCTGCTTCTGCCCGCCGGAGAGCAGGGTGCCGCGTTCGCCCACGTAGGTGTCGAAGCCGTCCGGCATTTCCATGATGTCGTCGTAGATTTCTGCCCGTTTCGCCGCTTCGATGATCTCCTCCATTGTCGCGTCAGGCTTGCCGTAACGGATGTTGTTGCAGATCGTGTCCGCGTAGAGGAAAACGTCCTGCTGCACCACGCCGATCGACTGATGCAGGGATGCCTGCGTGATTTTGCGGACGTCCAGCCCGTCGATGCGGACGCTGCCCTCGTTTACGTCGTAAAAGCGCGGGATCAAGCGGCAGAGCGTACTCTTGCCGCCGCCGGAGGGACCGACGATCGCGACCGTCTCGCCGGGCTTTACCGTCAGCGAGGCGTCGTGCAGGACCTCGGAATCGTCGCCATAAGCGAAGGAAACATGATCGACCTCGATCTCGCCGCTCACGTTTGTCAGATCGACAGCGTCTGGCGCGTCGTGCAGGGTCGGCTCGGTGCGCATGAGCTCTGCGAAGCGCCCCAGTCCGGCAAAACCGTTGGCGAACATCTCCGAGAACATGACCAGCTTGCGGACAGGTCCCGTAAAGGTGGTAATATAAAGGCTGAAGGTCAGCAGGTCGACCATTTCGATGCTGCCCTGCATCGTCAGCGCGCCGCCGACCGCGATCACGGCGACGGACAGGAAGGACATGAAGAACTCCTGCGTGCTGAAGAAAATGCCCATTTCCTTATGAAATTCGCGCTTGGAGACCTTGAAGCGCTCGTTTGCCTCGCTGAATTTTTCAAATTCGACGTCCTCATTGGCAAACGCCTTCGCGGTGCGGATGCCGGACAGGGAGGACTCGATCTCGGCGTTGATCGCTGCGGTCTTGACCTTGACGCCCTTGGAGACGCTGCTCATTTTGCGTCGGCGCGTGATGACGCTCACGAGCAGGATCGGCAGGATCAGGCACACAACCAGCGCCAGCCGCCATTCGAGCACGAACATGACCGTCAGCGCGCCGATGATCGTCAGCGTCGAGATCAGCAGGTCCTCCGGACCGTGATGCGCCAGCTCCGTGATGTCGAACAGGTCGCTCGTCAGACGGCTCATAAGCTGACCGGTGCGGTTGCGGTCATAAAAGTCATAGCCGAGGGTCTGCATGTGGCGGAACAGGTCGCTGCGGATATCCGCCTCCACGCGGATGCCGAAGGTGTGTCCCCAGTAGGTGATGACGAAATAGAGCAAGGCGCGGATGAGATACGCCAGCGCCATGGCGCCCATGACGATGAAGAAGATCATGTACTTTTGGTCGGGCAGGAGGTTGTTCATCGCCCAGCGCGATACCAGCGGGAAGGCGAGGTCGACCGCCGCGACCGCCAGCGCGCAGAGCATGTCCATGGCGAACAGTCTGCGGTGCGGCTTGAAATAGCCGAGAAAGATGCGGATGAGACTATGCTTCTGATAGTATTTCGTGTCCTTCATTGTGTTGCTCCTCAACAATGTTGTGAATCCAGATGCCTTTTTTGATCAGAATGACGCCGACGGCGCATTTGCCGAGGTCGACGAGCTGACAGATCAGATAGAGCGGTACGATGGAGATACCGGTCGTGTAGGTCAGGAGCATCGCTAACGGCACGGTCAGCACGCAGACGTAAAAGCTGTCGAAAAAGAAGGTGATCAGCGTCTTGCCGCCGGAGCGCAGGGTGAAATAGCAGGCGCTCGCGAAGCTGTTGATCGGCATGCACAGCCCGACGATCAGGATGAATTTCGCTGCGATAGAGCGGATGGCGTCCGTGGTGTTGTAGATCTGCGGGAACAGAGGGGAGACTGCCGCCAACACGCCGCCGACGCCTACGCAGACGGCAACGCAGAAAAAGATCAGCTTCCGGTCGGTATCGACCGCCTCCTTCCGTTTGTTCGCGCCGAGCAGCTGCCCGACGATGATGCCGATGGCGTTGGACAGGGCAAGGAAAGCGACGTTGAAGACGTTGGAGATCGTCCGGCAGATATTGTCTGCGGCAACGACATCATAGCCGTGTACCGAGTAAGCCTGGGACAGCAGCGCCATGCCGCCTGCCCAGAGCGTTTCGTTGAACATCAGCGGCAGGGTCTTCCACAGGATGCGGAAGAACAGCTCCTTCGGAATGCGCAGGGAGCGGTAGGCGCCGACGAAATAGGGACATTTCTTGGGGTGCAGATGCGCCCAGAGCATGACGATCGCAAGCTCAACGAAGCGCGCGATCACGGTGGCGATCGCCGCGCCGGCAGAGCCGAGGGCGGGAAAGCCGATCAGACCGAAGATCAGCAGGGTGTTGAAAAGAAGATTGACAAACACCGAGATGACGCCGGCAACCATCGGTACGACGGTCTGCCCGCTTTCGCGGAGCGTTCCGGCGTAGCACTGGGTCAGCACGAACGGCGCAAGTCCGAGCAGAAGGATGTGCAGGTATTCTCGGGCGTAGCCGAGGCTTGCTTCGATCTCCTGCGGCGACCCCTCGCCGTGCAGGTAGAGCATGATCAGCGGCTCGTCAAGCAGAAGGAAGACGGAAACGCCGATCGCCGTCAGTACCGCGCCGATCAGCAGCTTGAAGCGGAAGGCGTTGCGAACGCCGGTATGGTTTCCGCTGCCGTAGAACTGCGCGCCGAATATGCCCGCGCCGGAGACCGCGCCGAAAATGGCGAGATTGAACACAAAGATCAGCGTGTTGACGATGGAAACGCCGGCCATTTGCGCCGTGCCGAGCCGACCGACCATGATGTTGTCGAGCATGCCGACGAACTGCGTGATGCCGTTTTGTATCATGATCGGCACGGCGACCGCCAACGCCATGCGATAGAACCTCTTGTCTCCGATGTATCTATTTTTCAGGGCAGCGAACATAGCGAATTCTCCAAAGTGGTTTTGCAAGACCCTATTTTATCAAATATGAGTGCAAAAAGCAACAAAAAATCCGCCGCACGGAGGTGCGGCGGATGGGAAATTTTGGGTATCACAGTCTTTCAAGAACGGCGATCAGATACTTCCACGTGCGCTCCGTGGAGGCAAGGTCGAGCCGCTCGCGGCTGGTGTGGATGTCGTGCATCTGCGGGCCGAAGGACACCGCGTCCAAGCCGGGCAGGCGGTCGGAGAAGATGCCGCATTCCAGACCGGCGTGGATCGCCTCGACCACCGGTTCTCTGCCGAAAAGCTCGCGGAAGACGGAAACCATGGTTTCGCGCAGGGGAGAATCCTTCCGGTACTCCCAAGCCGGGTAGGCGCCGGACTCCGCATAGGCCGCGCCGTGGGCGGTGCCTACCGTCTTCAGCTTCTCGATCAGTGCCGTTTTTTCGGCGTTGACGGAGCTGCGGACGGAGAAGGTCATCGTGACGGCGTCCTCCCCGGTGTTCAGAATGCCGAGGTTCAGAGAGGTCTGCACGAGACCGGGAATGTCCGCGCTCATCGCCTGCACGCCGTTGGGCAGGGCGGTCAGGAGCGCAAGGACGCTGCTGCTGCTTTCCCCGGTCATCGGTGCAAGCGCACTGCCAGCAGGCTCGAGGTAGAATTCCGCTGCTTTTTCCGCTGCGGGGAGGGCATCCCTCGCGGCTTTTTCCAAACGGGCAAAGCCTTCCCGCAGGTCTTCCTGTGAAACGACGAGCGCCTCGCAGGAGCGCGGGATCGCGTTGTCCTTGCTGCCGCCGTCAATGGAGATCAGACGGACAGGCAAATCATTCAGAATGGCCGCCAGCACTTTGCTCGCGTTTGCCCTGCCGCTGTTGATCTCCACGCCGCTGTGGCCGCCGGTCAGATGCTTTACGCCGATGCGCCAGACCCTTCCGGGGTATGCCTCGCGCTTGATCGGGCGGGTGAGGGTGGAGGTCGCGCCGCCGGCGCAGCCCACGGTCAGAATGCCCTCGTCCTCCGAGTCGCAGTTGAGCAGAACGCGCCCCTTGAGAACGCTCATATCCATCGCGTCCGCGCCGAGCATGCCGATCTCCTCGTCCACGGTGAAGACCGCCTCGATGGGCGGATGCTTCAGATCGTCCGCAGCAAGCACCGCCAGCGCATACGCCACGGCGATGCCGTCGTCGCCGCCGAGCGTCGTGCCCTCGGCGAAGATATATTTCCCGTCGCATCGCAGGCGCAGGCCATCCTTTGAAAAATCAACGTCACAGTCGGCGTCCTTTTCGCAGACCATGTCGAGATGCCCTTGCAAAATGACGGGCGGGTGATCCTCATAGCCCTTCGTGCCGGGCTTGCAGATCACGACGTTGTTGTGTTCGTCCTGCACGTAGGAAAGACCGTGTTCGCGCGCAAAGCGAACGCAGTAGTCCGAAATACGCTTCGTGTCGCGCGAGCCGTGCGGAATGCTGCAGATCTCCTCAAAGTAGCGCAGCGCCTCACGCGGCTGATATGATTCTAATACTCTCATAGGATATGCCTCCTTTATGATTTCGGAAGAATGACGCGGAAGGTCGAACCCTCACCGGGCTTGCTGACGACCTCGATCACGCCGTCGGAGAGCTCCACGATCCGCTTGACCAGGGACAGGCCAAGCCCGTTGCCCTGCGCCTTGTGGGAGCTGTCCGCCTGATAGAATTTGTCGAAAATGCGCTCCTGTACCTCCTGGCTCATGCCGCAGCCGTGGTCCGTGATGCTGACGACGACGCATTCCTTCTGATCGAGCAGGCGGATGCGGACCTGTCCGCCGTCGGGGCTGAATTTGATCGCGTTGCCTAAAAGATTTGTCCAAACGTGGGTCAGCAGGCTTTCGCAGCCGCGGAAGGTGACCTCGTCGAGGGCGACGTCAAAGCTGATCTGCTTCTCCTCCCACTCCGGCTCCAGCGCCACGACGGCCTGCCGCAGCTGCTCGTCGAGACGGAAGGTCGTGTACTGCTCGGATATGGACTTGCTCTCGATTTTCGAGAGCATCAGGATGCTGCCGACCAGCGTGGTCAGGCGGTGGATGTTCAGAAGGATTTTGTCCAGATACTCGCTGCGCTCCTGCGGACTCAACGAGGAATCCTGCAGCAGCATGGCGTAGCCCTCGATGGCGGTCAGCGGCGTCTTGAATTCGTGCGAGACGTTGGCGACGAAGTCGTTACTCAAGGTGGAGATGCTGTCAAGCTCCTTCACCATGGCGTTAAAATTGCGGAAGGTGGTCTGCACCTCCTCGAGCTTGCTCGAATCGCTGACGGTGATGGAGAAATTTCCGCGCGCGACCTCGGCCGAGGCCTTACTCAACTTCAGCATCGGCGCGAGGATGCGCCGCCCGACAAAGTAGCTCATCATGCCGCCCGCGACTGCCGCCACAACGAAGATGGAGATCAGGGTGATGAAGCTGAGCTGATAGCTGACGCCCAGAGAGTCGAGCAGGAACAGCACGCCTGTGACCATCGCGCCGGAAAACAGGACGATGATCACGACAATGAGCGAATAGTACGCCCGCATGCGCGGGGACATTTTCTTGTCATTCATGGCGCTTCACCGCCTTATAGCCGATGCCGCGCACCGTGACGATCTCAAAGTCCGGATTCTCCCGGAACCGGTCGCGCAGCCGGTTGATATGCACGTCCACGGTGCGGCTGTCCGTCTGCGAATCCACACCCCAGATGTCGTCCATGAGCTGCTGGCGCGTGAAGATGTGTCCGGGGGAGGAGATCAGCTTGTACAGCAGCAGAAACTCCTTCTGCGGTAGAACGGCCTCAAAGCTGCCGCACCGCACCGAAAGGGAATCAATCTCAAAGGTCGTGCTGCCGACGGTCTGCTTCCGCTCTGCAACGATCTGCGCGCGGCGCAGAAGGGCGTTGATCCGCAGGATCATTTCGTTGACGTTGACGGGCTTGACCATGTAATCGTCCGTTCCGGCAAGGAAGCCGGACTGCATGTCCTGAAAGCTGTCCTTCGCGGTGATCATCAGAACGGGAACGGTATTGCCCGCCTCGCGAAGAGAGCGCACCAGCGCGTAGCCGTCCACGTTCGGCATCATAATGTCGGAAACGATCAGGTCAATATATTCATGCTCCAGCGTCTCCAGCGCTGCCGCGCCGTCCGGTACACCGATCGCGGTGAAACCGCTGCGGGTCAGAACACGGCAAAACAGCTGCCGAAGCTCGCTGTCGTCTTCGGCGATCAGGATCTTGAACATACACATCCCTCCACTATGCAGTATATCACAGCAGGGCGGGGTTTGTAAAAGGAAAACTCCCGAATTTTAACAAAAATTGATTTTCCGTTGATATTCAGTTGACAATCACGGTTTATACTATGGCATAGAATGGGAAAAGAGAATGAGGTGAGACAAATCCATGAGTGATAAGGAACGAGAACAGATCCAACAGGCGCAGCACGTCGATACGGATCGCATCTTTACTCTGCCGAACATGTTGAGCTTTTTCCGTCTGCTGCTCATTCCGCTGATCGTCTATCTGTTCGAGACGGATCAGTACTGGTGGGCCTTCGGCATGCTGCTGCTGTCCGGAGCGACGGACGTGATCGACGGCTGGATCGCGCGCACCTTCCATCTCGTTTCCGACTTCGGCAAGGCGCTCGACCCCATTGCAGACAAGCTGACGCAGATCGCCGTCCTGTTCTGCCTTATGCGGCAGTACTGGTGGGTGCTGGCAGCGCTGCTGATCAAGGAGGTCACCATCGGCATTCTGGGGCTGGTCGCTCTGCACCGCACGCACAGCGTCTATTCTGCCGGCTGGTACGGCAAGCTCTGCACGGTCGTGATCTATCTTTCCATGTTCGTGCTGATCCTGTGGCAGCCTGTGTTCGGCGTCCCGGCGGATCCGACCTTCGTTCTGATCGACTCGATCGTGATCGTCGCGCTGATCCTCCTGGCGTTTGTCAAGTATCTGTTCTATTTTCTGCGGATCCTGCGGGAGGCGCGTGCCGATGACACGCGGCAGGCGCAATGAGGCGGCGCTTTCTGACCTTCTGGGTCAAGCGGCGCGACCGCATCGGCAGCCGCCTGCAGCACCGTGCGAAAAAGCGCTATTTCCGCTGCCCCGCCTGCCGGGCAGTGCAGGCGGTCCCCGTCGGGCGAGGTCAGACCAAGATCGTCTGCCGCCGCTGCGGAGAGATTTTCCTGCGAAGAACATAATAAAATGCGCCGCAGCGCGGCGCATTTCAGACTGTCAAAAAAGTCCGCAACTGTCGAAATAGAGTAACGCATTCCACCGCGCCTGTCATTGCGAGCCTGACGCAGTCAGGCGTGGCTGCGCAGCAAAAGGCTTCCCCTTGAGGGGAAGCTGTCAGCCGTAAGGCTGACTGATGAGGTGTAACGGATGCGGCGTACCCCCTGCGGGTGCAATCTGTCCCTATAGGTTTAGGAAGAGGTAGGGTTTTTGAATATTTCGACTTACTGCGCAACTTGCACTCTACCGTATCTATATACGCCTACGAGTGCAAGTTGCTTGTCTTCCGAACTTTTTGGCAGCCTGCCAGCGTGTCGAAAAAGGTTTTTCGACACGCTGGAATGCGCCGCAACGCGGCGCATTTTTTGGAACGAAAGGAATTGTGCGTCGTCTACACGATTACCAAGGAGGGAATGCTATGACTATGAAAAAACTACTGACCGGACTGCTTCTGGCAGCGCTG
>JAFPWH010000075.1 GCA_017395065.1 Clostridia bacterium
TTTTGCTGTGCTACGCACAGCCATTTCAGCGCGTTGCGCTGAAATGCCGTCTCATGCAGACTTCGACGCGCCTTCGGCGCTATAAAATGCTTTTTAAAGCATTTTATCGAAGTCTAGTATAAGAGTAGAGGGGAAACGCCATGAAAATCAAGATCACCGCTGACAGCACCTGCGATCTTTCGCCGGAGCAGATTCGTGACAACGACATTACGATCGTTCCTCTGTTCGTCAACAAGGGGGACGAGAGCTTCCTCGACGGCGTGACGATTACGCCCGCAGACATTTTTGCCCATGTTGCTGCCGGCGGCAGCCTGTGCAGCACTGCCGCTGTGCCGGTCGGTATCTATCAGGAAAAGTTCGCGCAGCTGTCGGAGGGATATGACGCGCTTGTGCATATCTCGCTCGGCTCCGGCTTCTCCAGTTGCTACCAAAACGCCTGCATCGCCTCGGAGGAGATGAAGAACGTCCGCGTGATCGACTCGCGAAACCTCTCCTCCGGTCAGGGTCACGTCGTCATGGAGGCATGCAAGCTGGCAAAGACGGCGACTGATCTGGACGAAATGAAGGCGGCGCTGGAGGAGCTGACGCCCCGCGTGGACGCGAGCTTCCTGCTCGAGCGTCTGGACTACATGGTGAAGGGCGGGCGCTGCTCGTTCGTCGCCGCGCTCGGCGCAAACCTGCTGAAGCTGAAGCCCTGCATCGAGGTTGTGGACAACCGGATGATCGTCGGCAAAAAGTATCGCGGCAGCATGGTCAAGTGCATTGAAGCGTATGTGCGCGACCGTCTGGCAGATCCGGCTGCGATCGTGCCGGAGCGCATCTTCGTCACGCATTCGCCGGTCACGGACGAGGTCGATCGGATGGCGCATGATACGATCCGCGCCTGCATGGATTTTGACGAGATCGACGATACCAGGGCGGGCTGCACGATCAGCTGCCACTGCGGCGAGGGCTGCCTCGGCATCCTGTATATTCGCAAAGAAGCGAAAAATTGACAAAATGAAAAGCGGAGCCTTTCAGTGAACTGAAAAGCTCCGCTTTTTTGCGCCTGTTTACTTGATTTCCAGTCTGCGGGTCTCGGGCTTTGCCGGCTGCTGCTTCGGCAGCTCCAGCTTCAAAACACCGTCTTCGTAGGAAGCGTGGATGTCGTCGGCCTTGATGCCGTTGAGGGAGAAGGAGCGGCTGTAGCTGCCGTAGGAGCGCTCGCAGCGCAGGTAGCTGCCATCCTTCTTCTCGTAGTTGGAATGGCGCTCGGCGTTGATGACCAGACGGTCGTCGTCCACGTCGATCTTGATGTCTTCCTTCTTGAAGCCGGGCAGGTCAGCCGAGAGGATCAGCTTGTCGCCGGCGTCTTCAATATCGGTGCGGAAGGAGGCGAGGCTGTCCGGTGCGAACAGGCTGTGTTCAAATTCCTCCAGCTCACGGAAGGGGTTAAAGATTGCAGGCTCGTTGTGTCTGCGGTACGGGGTAAGGTTCAACATAAGAATTCCTCCATTCATTTTCGCGCGGTGCAGAGGGTTTCGCAACACTCTGTATCGCTCTTTGTTTCTATAAGCATTATCCATCTATAATGTGAACAAATATGCCTCATTTTATGAACGGTCTGTGAATTTTTAGCACTCTACATGCGAGAGTGCTAAAAATTAGAGAAAAGAGAATCGGAGCAGGAATCCTGCTCCGATTTCACTATTTCTCGACTGCCTGCAGCCGCTTGTCCTGTATTTTGTAAATATGGTCGCACAGCGACAGAACGCTCGGACGGTGCGTGGAGATGATGCAGGTCTTGTTCGGCAGGGCGGCGATGTTCTGCAAAACCTGCTCCTCCGTTTCCAGATCGAGGGCGGAGGTAACTTCGTCCAGCAGCAGGATCGGCGCATCGGCCAGCACGGCGCGCGCGATCGCAAGGCGCTGATTCTGACCGATCGAGAGGGAGCTGCCGCGTTCGGACATCTGACTGTTGATCCCGTCGGGCAGGTCGCGAACGAAGTCTTCGGCGCAGGCGACCCGCAGAGCGGCGTAGATCTCATCGTCGCTTGCCGACGGACGAACCAGCCGCAGCGTGTCCGCGACCGTGCCGGAGAAGATCACGTTATCCTGCGGCACGTAGGCGAAGAGACTTCTCGTTGCCGGAGAGACCGGGACGGTGTTTTCGCCGCTGACCAACGTCAGGCTGCCGGAGTCCGGCTGCAGCAGGCCGAGCAGTATGCGGAAGAGGGTGGTCTTTCCGCTGCCGGACTGGCCGACGATCGCAACGACCTCCTGCGGCGCGACTTCCAGATTGAAATGCTCCAGGGTCGTGGGGCGATCCTGATAGGAGAAGGACATATCCTCTATGCGGAGGGAGAAGTCGGCGTCGCGGATTGCGTCGACCGCAGCGCTGTCTGCCTCCGGCTCGCGGGGCAGGCTGAAGATCGCCATGAGCCGCTGCGCGCTGACGGTGCAGTCGATCGTCGTGGGGACCAGCCTGAACAGCGCAGACAGCGCGCTGGAAAGATAGCCTGCCAGCTGGATGAACAGCACCATCGTGCCGAAGTCGATCGCGCCGCCCCATAGACGGTACGCGCCCCAGCCGAGGCAGAGATAGCTCGCGAACATACCGATCGTCGAGAGCAGGGAGGTGTTGAGCACGGAGACACGGTTATGCTCCATTGCGGTGTCGTAATAAATCTTTTGCACCTGATCCAGCTTGGAGCGGAAGGAATCCACCAGATTGAACGCCTTGATCGACTGCGCGTTCTGGAAGGCCTCCTCGTTGAAGGACATCATTTCGCTGCTGACTGTGCGCATCTCCTTGCTGAACGTGCGCAGCTTTCGGACGAAGGGCTTCGCAATCAGTATGGAGACCGGCGCCGACAGCAGGGTGAACAGCGCCATGGTCGGATCGTAGTACAGAATAACGATCAGCGACGCGACGAACTGCGCCGTCTTCACAACGAGCGTCGGCACCCAGCCGAGGACGCTGTTCGCAACGGTGCTGACGTCCGAATTGATACGGTTGAGCAGGTCGCCGGAGTGGTACTGCTGCAGCGCCTGCCAGTCGGTGTTCATGAAAACGCCGAAGACCTCCGCGCGCAGATCGTTGGAGACGCGCAGATTGATCTTTGCGCTGTAGCGGCTGGATATGGCGCCGAACACGATGTTGAACAGGGCAAACAGCACGACCAGAATGCCGTTGTGCAGCACGTGCCAGCCGTGCTGCTCGATGATGCTGTTGATCAGCCGCTTGGTCAGAACGGCGGACACCATGCTCAATAACGTCGTGAGCAGGCCGATCAGAATAAAGAGCAGGATCGACTTCCTATACGCCCGCGTATGCCGATAGATCCAGCGCGTCTCGCACCAGACGTCATGCAGAACACCGCGGTTCAGCTTTCGCAGATAGCGCATAGAGCCAGCTCCTTTCATTTAATCGTCTTTATCCGTCTCGTTTTCTCCTGCGGCGGCGGCATTGATCTGCTGGGTCAGCTCATCGGCTGTGTCAGCAGCGTCGTCGTAGCGGCTGTAGCGCTTTCTGCCGTAACTGTAGGAATTGTTGGAGTATTTATAACCGTAGCTGTAGCCGTAGCCGGCGTTGTACTTCGAGCCGTAGCCGTAGCGGGTGGTGCCGGCCTGCGTCTGGTTCAGCACGCAGCCGATGAGGTTGATATCGTTCGTGGTCAGCGTCTGGATCGAGGTCACGATCTGCTGTGTGCTTGCCATATCCTGACGGACGATGTAGAGCGTCGCGTCGGCGTATTTCGCCAGCGTGGCGGCGTCAGACAGGATGCCGGCGGGCGGAGAGTCGATGATGATATAATCCATGCGCTCGCGCAGAATGTCAATGACCTGCTTCATACGGGGCGTATCGATCAGCGCCTGCGGCTGATCGACGGTCTGATCGCCGGAGAGCAGCAGCAGGGTGGAATTCGGAACCGTCAGCAGGCGGAAGTTGTCGCTGGTGCCGGAGAGCAGATCCGCCAGACCATCCGAAGGATCGGTGACGCCGATGGTTTCCTTCAGCGACTGCTTGCGCAGGTCGCCGTCGATCAGGATGACCTTTTTGCCCTCCTGCGCAAGGGAGAGGGCGAGGTTGGTCGCGACGGTCGTTTTGCCCTCGTTCGGGAGCGTACTGGTGATCAGAAGCACCTGCTCATCCTTGTCCCAGAGGATCTTCTGCACCTTGATGCGGAGATTTCGGATGGACTCGTTAAAGGTCGAGTTCACGCGCGGATTGGTAATCGTCAGCGTCAGATTGGACTGATTGGAGTGCTTTTTCATCCGGACGCTCGGAATGTAGGCAAGGCACTTCAGGCTGACGAGCTTTCGCAGATCCTCCGCAGAGTGGACGGTCTTTCTCATCAGGGAGAGCAGGAAGATACCGACAAGACCGAGAAGGAACACGGGGACGGCAGTCTTCACACCGACGGATAACGCGTCGTTCGTGTTGTCAGGGCTGGTGGGCGGCGCGAGCGGCCGGTTGATAATATAGATCTGCGTGTCGCCGAGGACGTTGCTCGCCGCCTGCGGATAGACCGTGATGGCCGCGTTCATCAGATCGAAGGCGTCCTGCGGCTTGGAGGAGGTCGCCGTCATGGTAAACAGACCGGCGTCAGCGGTGGCAAACGCCGTGACGCTGCCGTTGACCGGACGACCCAGCTCCAGCTGCAGGAGCATTCTCGTGTTTTCGCTTCGGATGATATAGGGGAACGTTTGCGAAAGCATCTGGGCGGCGTTGCCGTCCAGCCAAGCGCTGTGGCTGATGATGTCCGTCGTCGTCGCATAGCTGGCGTGAACCGAGAAGACGACGGAAGAGGAATAGGTGGGGGAATAGCTGCGGTTGGTCCTGTAATACGAGAAAACGCCGGCGGCAACTGCAAGCGCAATGGCAAACCAGATCAGACGCTTTGCCGCGCCGTAGAAATTATGCAGAACAACGGCAAGGTTGAAATCCAGAATACCGGAGGAGGATTTATTCTCATTCATTGGCAGCATCCTCCTTCTTCAGCGGCGTCTTGTTATCCGGCTTTTTCTTTTTGCTCTTACCGTAACCGTAGCCGTAATTGTGACCGTAGCCGTAGCCATACCCGTAGCCGTAACCGTAGCCATACCCGTAGCCGTAACCGTAGCGGCCGGAGCCGGAGGGCAGAACGATCGCGCGGAAGGAATGCACGTTGTTCAGAACGAAGCCGAGGAAGTCGGAGTGCGATTCGTTGAGTGTGTCGATGGCGTCGTTGACGGCAATCGCGGGAACGAGATCCTGACGTACGACCAGCACGGTGGCGTCAGCCGCCTCTGCCATGACGTCGGCGTCGGCAAAGAAGCCGAGCGGCGGCGTGTCGACAATGATATAGCTGTAGTTCTTGCGCAGTGCGGCGAAGATCGGGCGGAAGGAGTCAGCGGAGAACGACTCCATCTTGCGGCGGCGCATACCGGCGGAAAACAGCGTGTGCAGATGGGTGCTGTCCGAATGCCGCACGGCCGCCAGCAAGGACTGCTCGGTAAAGCCGTTGATCAGGAAGTGACCGAAATCCGAACCGCGCTCCATCGGCTGTTCAAAAATCAGCGACTGCGCCGGCTTGCGCATATCGCCGTCGACGAGGAGAACGCGGTGATGCTTCTGCGCGAGAGAAAGCGCGAGATTGGCTGCGACGGTGGATTTGCCTTCATTTTCGCTGCAGCTTGTGATGACGAAAATCTGCTTGTGCTCCTTCTCGTGCGCCCGCTCCAGCATGACGCGCAGCTGGTGGATCGTCTCGGAGTAATAGAAGCTGCACAGCGGATCGGTAATCAGCAGGGAGGTCTTCTTGCGGCTCAAGCGATTGCGGAGCGTACGCTTTTTCTTTTCGTGGTAGATCGTTGCCAGCAGCTTGCCGTCGATCTGATGTTTTGCGCCGACGGTGGTCTGCACCGTATCGGCCTGTATGGAGATCATGACGAGCAGAAGGATCATCGCCGCGGCGCCGAGGGGCGCGGACAGGCGCAGCAGCAGGGTGCGGGAAGAGCCGCCCGATGCTTCCGAAGCGATTGTCGGGCCGTTGATATTGTCGAGCACCACAGCCGAAAATACCGGCTTGGAGTACTCTGAATGCGTGTCCATGATCGCCAGAGCGGATTTGTATGCCAGCTCCGGCGTGGATGCGCTGACGTCCATGTTCAAAATATTGGTGTTTTCCGGCGCACTAATCTTCACCGTAGCGGGGAAGTCATCCATCCCCATTCGCTTGGCTGCCGCCTGCTGCACGAGGTCACTCGAAAGCAGCTCGCCGAACTGCTCGGCGACGGTGGAGGAAGCGGCGAGGTTGCCGATCTGTGTGCTGTTGGAGCGGGACGTGACGGAGAAGGTGACCTGACTGGAGTATTTGGGCGACAGCATCAGGCGCTGCCCGAGATAGACGGCCATCACGAAGATCAGCGCGGAGAGGATGACCAGCCAAAAGTTTTTGACGACGTAGTGAATGATACAGTACAGGTCGTAGTTTTCCCAGGAGATTCGTTTCTTTTCTTCCATATACCGGCCACCTCCTTATTCCACAACCACAGTCATGAGAACCGTATAGGTGAGATCTCTGCTGTTCGTGTAGGAGAATGAAATGTTGGTGCAGCCGTGCTTGGTGGTGTCCAGCTGGCTTAAGTCGATGTCGATATCCTCCGGGGAAAGCAGCGCACCGCTGGAGCTTTCACGCGCGCTGACGATATAGCTGCGCAGCTGCTCTTCGGTCAGCTCCTCGTCCCGTCCAGCGTAGATCAGGTATTCGGAAAGGCGGATGACGGGATGCCGCGAGGTGGAGGTCTGGATGATGACGGGAACCGTGACGACAGAGGTATCGCCGCTGGTGTTCGTCACCTGCACGGTAATGGGGTAAACGCCCGGCTCCGTGATGGAGACGGAGATCGACGACAGGCGGATGCGCCCCGTGATGTCGCCGTCGATGATGTCCGAGGCTGTCAGACGGCCCTCCAGCGACACCTTGTTGCCGACGTTGAAGCTCAAGGGCTGGGAGAGCGCGAACTGCGGCTTGCGGTAGTCGGTGTAGGCAATGCTGCGGGTATAGGTGCAGTAGTTGGAGGAGGAGTCGAAGACGGCGTAGTAGATCAGCGCGCTGTTCGTGCCGTAGAGCTGCGAAACTCTGCGGACGATGATGCGGTCGGTGATGTCGCCGTCTACGTTATCCGTGGCGGTCAGCCCCTTGCAAAGCTCCGCCTCCGAGGCGTGGACGCTCACCTCGATGGGAGCGCCGTCGCAGACGATGGTCGGCGCGACGCGGTCCACCATCGTGCGGTCGTAGACGAAGAAAGCTGCGAAGGCGACGGAAACCACGATAAACAGTGTAATGACAATGATTTGAATGTTTCTCATAGGGTGTTCCTCTTATTCCGATTCCGGGGCAGGGATGTGCCGGTCTTGAATGATGCGTTTCGGATTGGTTTCAAGCAGCAGCTGCACGTAATCCGGCGAGCAGTAGCGCTCCAGAACCGGCAGCAGGGACTGCAGACCCGTGGTGCGGTAGCGATCATCGTGCGCGTCGCTGGCGACCGCGTGGGCGATGCCGGAGGCGAGCAGATGCGTACCGGCGTAATAGGCCCGTTGGCCGAGCAGACCGAGCAGGCTGCCCTTGTTGAGCTGGATAATATAGCCCTTGGCAAACCAGCTGACGGCGAGCTTCGGATCGCGCTGGACGCAGTCGTAGCGTTCCGGGTGCGCGACGACCGGGATCCGGCCGTGCTGCGCGATCAGATCCAGCGCGGCAGTCATGCGCTCGCCGGAGTCGTTGAAATTGAACTCCGTCAGAAGATAGCGGGAATGATTGAGCGTGGCGATCCGGTTTTCGTCCAAAAGCCGACGCAGATTGGAGCGGCTGGCGAACAGCTCGCAGCCCGGCAGTACGCGCAGGGGAATGCCGTGCTGCTGCAGCAGGGCGCGAAACATGCCGAAGCACACGTCGTAGTCTCTGCCGCGATAGTTGGGAATGTCGTCGCTGATGTTGCAGTGCGGGGTGCAGACGATCGTATCCACACCGCTCCGCAGGGCATGCTCGGCCATCTTGCAGGCGACTGCGGCGCTATCCGCGCCGTCGTCGATCCACGGGATGATATGGCAGTGCAAATCAATCATAGCTACCTCCGCTGTGCGGCCGTGCAGACCCCTCCATAATATACCTTATAAAATATAACATACCAATACGTGTTTTTCAACCGGAAAAAGATACTTTTTTCGCGCTGCACCGTGACCGGGATCGCCCGCCGGACGCGATTTGCGAAAAATACCTTGCAACGGGGAGCGGAGTATGATACTATAGTAGCGATAGTAAAAGGAATAGTATTATGAGAAGGAGGGAGCTGTCCTTGAAAAAAGCAAAACGAATTTTGCCGATCCTGCTGTGCATGGCGCTGCTGCTTTCGCTGCCGGTCGGCGCGGCAAACGTGATCTATAACGAGCTGCCGATCGTTCCGCCGCATTCTCATACGTACGTCTACACCGATAACGGCAACGGCACTCATACCGTCACCTGCACGGGCTGCGACTACAGCGAGACCGTCAGCCATACGTATGCAAACGGCGTCTGCGTCTGCGGAAGCCGCGAGACGGTCGAGCGGCCCAAAATCATTTCGGCTGCGCCAAGCATCGACGAAAACGTCAATCTGGTCTTTACCGTTTCGGTCCCTGCCGGCTATTCGGATCCTTACATGGTTTTTTCCTTCCACGGAACGAGCACGACCGTCCGGGATTACACGACCGACAGCGGCAAACTGAAATTCACCTTCGACGACATTACCCCCCAGTGCATGGGCGACACGATCAGCGCCACCCTGTACGCTTCAAAGAACGGAACGCAGGAGAGTGACAGCGTCGCGAGCTACTCCGTCCGCAGCTACTGCGTGAATATGCTGGCAAGGACGGGGAACGAAGCTATTTCCACGTCACTGCGCAGGCTCCTGTCCGACCTGCTCGCCTACGGCGCGGCGGCGCAGACCTACACAAACTATAAGACGGACGCGCTGGTGACCGCCGGCAGCGATATACGGAATACGGACTACGGCACCTACGAAACGCTGTCCGGCCTTGCGCCGGTCTTCGACGGCACGGCTGCTTCCGACGTCTACTGGACGGCGGCGAGCCTGACGCTGACGAGCAGCGTCGCCATGAATTTCCGCTTCCATGCCGACAGTGTGCAGGGGCTGACCGTTTACGTCGATACGACTGGCAGAACGCAGACCTATACCTCGTTTACGTCACTCGGCAGCGGACTGTACGAGATCTCCTTCACGGACATCAACGCAGACGAGTTCGGCAGCACCGTGACCGCCACCTTTAAGCGCGACAGCAAGCAGCTCGGCAACACGGTCTCCTACAGCGTCAACACCTACATCCAGTCCAAGCAGGCCGACAGCAACGCTGCGCTGGCCGCGCTGGTCAAGGCGCTGTACAACTACGGCGTTTCCGCCAAGGCCTATGTGGGGTAAGCGGAGCGACAGGAAATCATATCGTATGCAAGACCGGCAGGGAACTGCCGGTCTTCTTCGTTGATTTTAACAAATTCTTTATAAAAATTTAGAAATTATTCGAGCCGGAAGACGAAAAAAAATCTTGCATTGAAAACCAAAGTATGTTAATATTGTACCTGTATAATAGGCTAGTAATGGGAGTATGTATTTTTGCAAATTAGCGTGGAAATATCGCCGCGTTTTTGCAAAGGAACGGCGCTTCCGTGACCGGCAGACCTGTTCCGGCGAGATCTCCGCCGCGCAAATTACGAAGAGATCAAAGACCTATGGATTCAATGCGTAAGAACAACCCAAAGCTGAAGACGGCTGCGCAATCGCTCCGACGGAATATGACGAAGGAGGAGCGGCGTCTGTGGTATGATGCGCTGCGCGGGTATAAGCCACGGTTTACGAGGCAGCACCCGCTGGGCAACTATATCGTCGACTTTTACTGCGCTGCGGCACATTTGGCGGTGGAGCTTGACGGCGGCCAGCATTACGAGGCGGAGAGCACCGCAAAGGATGATGAACGCACAAGGCAACTGGGACGTTTGGGTATCGCGGTAATCCGCTTTCCGAATAACGCGGTGAATCAGAATTTTCAAGCTGTCTGCGATGCAGTTGATCGCTGCGTTAAGGCAAGGATCGCAGGAGAGCCCCTGCCGGACATTTCAGCGGAATTGATCATCTGAACACAAAATCCAAAGCATCGCACCGCAAAAAGCCCCTTTTAACAAAAGAGGGCACAACTAAAGCCTCCTTTTGTTAAAAGGAGGTGCCCAGTGCGCGCACTGGGCGGAGGATTTAACCTTAACAGCCCGCCGCAGGCGATTTCAATTCTTTCTTTCAAGATTGCATGCTCTACCGTTAGAACGGACAGATTGCAAGGTTGAAAGGAAAGATTGAAATGATCGCCCTTACGGGCGACGGA
>JAFPWH010000076.1 GCA_017395065.1 Clostridia bacterium
CGATGTTCTGCTTGGCGATCGCGGTTTTCTTCTTCGCAATGCGCATAAGGATCGGCAGCTTTGTGACATCGTCCTTGAGCAGCACCGCGTCCGCCGCCTCGACAGCAGCCTCAGAGCCGACGCCTCCCATGGCGATGCCGACGTCCGCCGCCGTCAGCACGGGCGCGTCGTTCACGCCGTCGCCGACGAAGGCGACCGCGCCGTTCTTTCCCTCTTCGTTGAGGATGCGCTCAAAGAAGCTGACCTTGTCCTGCGGCAGCAGCTGCGCGTGGTACTCTTTTACGCCACTCTGCGCCGCGTAATACGCCGCAGACCGCTCGTTGTCGCCGGTCAGCATGACCGTTCTCTCGATCCCCTGCGCCGCGAGCGTATGCAGCGTTTGCGTCACGCCGCCGCGCAGACTGTCTGCAACCGTGAGCATGCCGAGATATGTCCCGGCGTAGGCGACGTAAACATGCGTTCCGATTTCCTCGCTTTCCTCCGCCGTTACACCGACGGACGCCATCAGTCTTGCGTTGCCGACCGCTGCGGTCCTGCCGTCGATCTCCGCCGTGATGCCATAGCCTGCCTGCTCGCGGATATTGTGCGCAGCGCCCTGCGGCGCGGGGCAGGCGGCAGTGATCGCCCGCGCGACCGGATGGTTGGAATACTGCTCGCACAGCGACGCGATCCGCAGAAGCTCCTGCTCCGTTCCCGCCGCGCAGCGGACGCTCTGCACCCGGAAGCTGCCCTCCGTCAGCGTTCCGGTCTTGTCAAAGACCAGCGTTTTCGTCCTTGCAAGCTGCTCCAGCACGACGCCGCCCTTGACAACGATGCCGTGCTTTGCCGCCGCGCCCATGCCGGAAAAGAAGCTCAAGGGGACGGAGATCACAAGCGCGCACGGGCAGGAAATGACAAGAAACGTCAGCGCCCTTCTGATCCACTCGGCAAACGGCTGCCCGAACGCCAGCGGCGGCACAAGCGCAAGCAGCACCGCCGCGCCGATCACGGCGGGCGTGTAGTAGTGCGCAAATTTCGTAATGATCCGCTCTGTCTGCGCCTTCTTCTCCGCAGCCGTCTCCACGAGGGAAAGTATCCTTGCGACCGTAGACTGCGCGTAGGCGCTCTCCGCGCGGATCGTCAGGACGCCGCTCAAATTCACGCTGCCGGAAACGACCTGCATTCCTGCCGAAACGTCCACCGGCATTGCCTCGCCCGTGACCTTCGCAGTATCGAGTGATGCTTCTCCCTCGACGATCACGCCGTCCGTGGGAATACGCTCCCCGGCGCGCACCAAAAGCAGGTCGCCGACGGCAACGTCCTCCGGGTCCGTTTCGATCTCCTCGCCGTCCTTCAGCACTGTTGCCATGTCCGGGCGGATGTCCATCAGGCTGCTGATCGAGCGGCGGGAGCGCTCGACCGCCAGCAGCTCAAACAGCTCTCCCACCTGGAAGAACAGCATGACCGCTGCAGCCTCCGCCCAGTCCTGCATACCAAGCGCTGCACAAGTTGCAAGCGCCATCAGGAATTTTTCATCAAAAATCTGACCGCGCAGGATGTTGCGGATCGCCGCCCACAGCACGTCATAGCCGACAATGAGCCATGCCGCGATCATGCAGCCGGCGCGCCACCAATCCTTCAAAAACAGGCCTGCGATAAACACCGCTGATGCCGAAGCGATCCGGATCAGCAGCTTTTTCTGCCTGCGCGTCATGCAAGGACCTCGCAGTCCGGCTCGACCTTGCGTATCAGCTTCTTGATCGCCGCGAGCGCTGCCGCCTCGTCCGCACCTTCGGCATAATTGACTGTCATTTTCTGCATGAGAAAGCTGACCGTCGCGCTCTCCACCTCCGGCAGCTTGTTGATCGCGTTTTCCATCTTTGCCGCGCAGTTTGCGCAGTCTAAATCTCTCAAGCGGTACGTCTTTTTCATTGTTATTCCTCCTCGATATGTTCCTTCGCCATGCCGATGATCGTCTTCACGTGATCATCCGCCAGCATATAATATGCTTTTCTGCCCTCCCTGCGGCACCGCACCAGCTTTGCCTGCTTCAGAAGCCGCAGCTGATGGGACACGGCGGAAATGGTCATTTCCACCTTGTCACAGATCTGCGAGACGTTCAGCTCCGTCTCAAACATCGCGTACAAAATGCGGATGCGCGTGGAATCGGCGAAGACCTTGAACAGCTCCGCCATGTCGAACAGCGCGTCCTCATCCGGCGCGCCGAACACTTCGATTTGCTCCGCAGACGTCAAATTGCTTTTCCGTTTCATTCTCTATCCTGCGCCTCCCCTTCTTACCGTTATTCGCTCACTGATCTTACTTTCATTGCTGCTTGAATAGTTGAACAATTATTCAACTATGATAATAATACACGCTTCACTGCTGTTTGTCAAGTAGTTTTGCAAAAATTTATTGAATACTTGCTCCATTGTTCAAGTTTTCGACTTTTCTTACGACTACGCAAGATTCTTATTTTCCATTATTGCAGGAGTGCGAAAACCGCAGGGTCGGAAGTCCGATCCTGCGGGTTCAGACTGTCAATAATGTCCGTAATCGAAGAAAAAGAGTATCATCTTCCGCTGCACCGGTCATTGCAAGGTTTGCGGAGCAAACCGTGGCTGCGCAGCCGTTGGCGGCTTGCCGCCTTACGGATGCGGCGTACCCCTTGCGGGTGCAATCTGTGCCTTTCGACGCGGGACGCTTCACCGATAAACGAATCCGCGTAGCGCAGCATGCCCACATGCCGTCGCAATAAACAGAGAACGTCCGAAATTGGAACCGCATCTTTTTATGAAAAGACCTCCGTTCCTGTCATTGCGAGCCGCAAAAATGCGGCGTGGCAATCTGTCCGTCGCAAATTTGGCACTTGTGCCGTTATTTGAATCACCGTTCCTTATTGGAAGGTACAAAACGGTAAGTTTTTTATGTCACGAGGAAGCGTCCCGCATTGGGACGCACAGATTGCCATGTCGCCTAACGGTTCCCCGCAATGACACGGACGATGGTGCGGCGCAGATTTCGTTAAGGTGTCCCGGGACGGCAGGAACAGATTGCCCGATGAACGGGCAATGACAGAGACGAAGCACTTTCCCATCCTGTCATTCCCGCCTGACAGTGTCAGGCAGGGAATCTGTGCGTGACAGGTATGGCACGTGCACCATATCACGGTAAAGAGTCCCGCATCGAAAGGCACAGATTGCCACGGTCGCTGCGCGACCTCGCAATGACGATGCAAGGAAACGCTGCGGAGGATTTCGCCATTCTTGTCTTTTGACGATCTTTGTGCTATACTTAATATGAGGTGATATGCGATGCAATTCTTGGGGCGTGAGTTGAGCGGCTCTGTGTTCCTCGCGCCGATGGCAGGGGTGACGGACTACGCCTACCGTTCGATCTGTGCGCAGCACGGCGCGGCGGTCACGGTGACGGAGATGGTCTCCTCGCGCGCGCTGGTATATCAGGACAGAAAGAGCAGGACGCTGCTGCGAAAGAACGAGGGCTCGCTCTGCGGGGCACAGATCTTCGGAAATGACCCTTCTATCATGGCGGAAGCTGCAAAGCTCGCGCTGGAATACAGCGACTGCGACTTTATCGACATCAACATGGGCTGCCCGATGCCGAAGATTGCAAACAACGGCGACGGCAGCGCGATAATGAAAGACCCCGCGCTGGCGGGACGGATCGTCAGGGCAGTCAAGGATGCGGTGTCCGTGCCGGTGACGGTCAAGACCCGCCTCGGCTGGGACAAGGGCAGCATCAACATTGTCCCCTTTGCGAAGGAGCTGGAAGCAAACGGCGCAGACGCGATCACCGTGCACGGGCGCACGAAGACCATGCTCTACTCCGGCGTCGCCGACTGGGACACGATCCGCAAGGTCACAGAGGCGGTCTGCGTCCCGATCGTCGCAAACGGCGATATTTTCACGCCCGAGGACATTCTGCGCTGCAAAATGCGCAGCGGCGCTTCCCTCTTCGCGGTCGGCAGAGCCGCCTTCGGCGATCCGTGGATCTTCGAGCGGCTGAACGCCGCGCTGGAGGGGCGCGAGATCCCGCAGCTTCCCTGCCTTGCCGAGCGCATGCAGACGGCGCTGGAGCATTTTTCCCTTGCCTGCGAGGACAAGGGCGAGCACATCGCATGTTTAGAAGCAAGAAAGCACTTGTCATGGTATCTGCGAGGCGTTGCGCACAGCGCGTACTATAAAGAACAGATTTCCCGGCTTTCCACGCCCGAGGAAGTCCACAAGGTCGCAAAAGCGATCATTCGGGATCTGAGGTGATCGACATAGACGAGATAAAAGTGATCAAACGCGCCGTCAAGGGCGACGCTGACGCCTTCGAACAGCTCGTTCTGGCCTATCAGACGCCGATCTACAATCTCTGCCTGCGCATGACGGGCAATCCGGAGGACGCAGCCGACCTGTCGCAGGAAACATTTTTGAAGGTATGGAAAAGCCTTGCGAGCTTCCACTTTGAAGCCGCCTTCTCCACATGGCTCTACCGCCTCGCCTCCAACACCTGCCTCGATCATATCCGCAGCGTGAAGCGGCGACCGCAGCTATCTCTGACGGCAGAGGACGCCGACGGCGAGGAAAAGGCGATCGACCTCCCCGACCCTTCCCCCTTGCCGGAGGAAGCCGCCATTACAAAGGACGAAAACGAGCGTCTGGCAAGAGCGATCCAATCGCTCGACGAGCAGCATCGGCAGATTCTGACCCTGCGCGCGATCAATGATTTGAGCTACGCGGAGATTGCGGACATCTTAGGCATCAAGGAAGGTACGGTCAAGTCAAGGCTCGCCCGCAGCCGCAACGCGCTGCGAAAAATTCTCACGGAAAGCGGGAACGATGCCGCGCTTTGCGCGTCTAAAACACAGAAAGGAGGCTGCGGAGTTGAAGTGTGAAGAATACCTGCCGCTGATCAGCGGACATCTCGACGGCGAAAACAGCGAAATCGAAGAGCGCCGTCTGCAGGAGCATCTGAAAACCTGCGAAAGCTGCCGCGCCCTCCTTTCGGAAATGGAGCGAAACGAAGCGCTGCTCAAGGAGAGTATCGTGGCGCCGCCTGCCGATCTGACCGAGCGCATCATGCGTGAGGTTCCCAAGGAAAAGCAGACTGCTTCCCACCGCGGCAAGCGCTGGATCCCCATTGCCGCCTCCGGTCTTGCCGCCGCCGCGCTGCTCGCCCTTGTCGTTTTAACGAATCTGCCGTTTTTGGGAGGCGCTGGCTCCAAGGACGCCGCTATGGCGGAAAATGCGCCGGAATACACCTCGCTCACTGCTGTCAATCCGGCGGAAGCTGCCGAAGGTGCGCTATCTTCTGACGCTATGAAAATGTATGCGCCCGAAGCTGCCGTCGTTTCTGAAACAGGCTCATTGCAATACGGTTCGGGTTTAGATGAATCTTCCGGTCTCAACGCAGGCGCGCTGCCGCCGACTGAGCCTTTGCCTCGGTTCGCCGGGCGCTACGTGCAGACAAGTCCGATGCTGATTGTCTGGAATGCGGACGGCATGCAGGCGCTCTCCGCCTTTACGCCGGAGGAGCTGAACGAATATGCTCCTTTCAGCGCTAACGTCGTGCCTTCGCTCTACGAACGCTTCCAAGCAGCGATCCCTCTGCTGCGTGACTTCGACCGGATCTCCCCTGCTGACGGCTTCGGCATCACGGTCTATACGGTCCCTTATGAGACCATGATCGCAGCCATTGACGAATGCGTCGGCGTTTATGAAAACGCGATCTACTACCCCGCCGCGATCACGACGCCGAACGCCTGCAGCGTCGTATTGGTCGATATTTCCGAATAAAACGATCCTCTTTTTCGCAGACTACCGTTTGAGGTGGCATTTGTGAAAAAGAGGATCATTTTATGCCTGCTAACCGTTTCGCTGCTGTGTCCTTCCGCGCATGCGGAGGACGAGGTGCTGCATTGGGTCGACTTTAACGTACCGTACGAGGCGCTGCAGGCGGCGTTGGAGGTCGATATTGCCTCGCAGGGAAATGAAAAGGCGCTCAACTGGATCGACGTGCTTGCCCTCGCCGCCGTGCGGTCGGGCGGCAACCGGATCAGCGTGCAGGCAGTGAGAAACGCGGCGCATGAATTGAATCAGAACCAATCCCCGGAGGAGCTTTTGGGCGGGCAATACAAATACTTTGCCTACTACCGACGTGCCTACGGCGCCGTGCTGGGCGGTCTGGTCGGAAACTGCGCCATTGAAAAAGAGAATCCGGACACAGGCGAGAAAGAATGGGTTGCAAGCTACGGACTCAAGGCGTTCTCCCCGATCGCAGCCGGCTATCGCTACAGCCACTGCGCAGACTTCGGCAAGCGTCGCAGCTACGGGTTTGCACGTCCGCATCTGGGGAACGATCTGATGGGCGCGCTCGGCACGCCGATTATCGCAGTGGAAAGCGGGACGGTGGAGGCGCTCGGCTGGAATCAGTACGGTGGCTGGCGCATCGGCATCCGTTCGGACGACAGTCTGCGCTATTACTACTACGCGCATCTGCGCAAGGACAATCCGTATGCGGACGGACTGACCGTAGGACAGCACGTGCAGGCAGGCGACGTGATCGGCTTCATGGGGCGCACGGGTTATTCGACAAGAGAAAACGTGGATAATATCGAAACGGTGCATCTGCATTTCGGCATGCAGCTAATTTTCGACGAAAGTCAAAAGGAATGCGATTCGGAGATCTGGATCGACGTCTATCCGATCGTCCGGCTGCTTTCCGCGCACCGCAGCTCCGTCCGGCGCAATGCTGAAACGGGTGTTTGGGAGCGCATCTACCCATACAAGGATCTTGATATAGAGTAAAAAGCAGGATGCCGAAGCATCCTGCTTTTCAGACTGTCAAAAAAGTCCGCAACCGTCGAAATAGAGTATAATCTTCTGCCGCGCCTGTCATTGCGAGCCTGACGCAGTCAGACGTGGCTGCGCAGCCGTTGGCAGCTTTGCTGCCTAACGGATGCGGCGTACCCCCTGCGGGTGAATCTGTCCCTATAGGTTTAGGAAGAGGTAGAATTTATTGAATATTTCGACTTACTGCGCAACTTGCACTCTACCGTATCTATATACGCCTACGAGTGCAAGTTGCTTGTCTTCCGAACTTTTTGACAGCCCGTCAGCGTGTCGAAAAAAGGTTTTTCGACACGCTGAAAAGCAGGATGCCGAAGCATCCTGCTTTTCGTTTATTGGATATTACTCGTTGATGTCGATAACAACACCGGAGCCGACGGTACGGCCGCCTTCACGGATAGCAAAGCGGAGGCCCTTCTCGATAGCGATCGGGGTGATCAGCTCGACGTCCATGTCGATGTTGTCGCCGGGCATGCACATCTCAACGCCTTCGGGAAGGCTGATGATGCCGGTAACGTCAGTGGTACGGAAATAGAACTGCGGACGATAGTTGTTGAAGAACGGGGTGTGACGGCCGCCTTCTTCCTTGGACAGGACGTAAACCTGGCCCTTGAACTTGGTGTGCGGATGGATAGAGCCGGGCTTCGCCAGAACCTGGCCACGCTCGATGCTCTTCTTGTCGATGCCGCGGAGCAGAGCGCCGATGTTGTCGCCTGCTTCTGCGTAGTCGAGCAGCTTGTGGAACATTTCGATGTCGGTGACGACGGTGGACTTCGCCTCGTCCATCAGACCAACGATCTCAACGGGCTCGTTCTTGCGGATCTGACCACGCTCAACACGACCGGTGGCGACGGTACCGCGGCCGGAGATGGTGAAGACGTCCTCAACGGGCATCAGGAAGGGCATGTCAGCCTTGCGGTCGGGAGTCGGGATCCAGGTGTCGACAGCGTCCATGAGTTCCTTGATGCAGGCATACTCGGGAGCGTTCGGATCGTTGGACTCGGAGATCAGAGCGTTCAGCGCACTGCCGCGGATGATGGGGGTGTCGTCTCCGGGGAAGCCGTAGAAGTCCAGAGTCTCGCGGACTTCCATCTCGACGAGCTCAAGCAGCTCTTCGTCGTCGACCTGGTCAACCTTGTTCAGGAAGACAAGGACGGAAGGTACGTTAACCTGACGGGCGAGAAGCAGATGCTCCTTGGTCTGAGCCATGGGGCCGTCGGTCGCAGCGATAACCAGGATCGCGCCGTCCATCTGCGCAGCGCCGG
>JAFPWH010000077.1 GCA_017395065.1 Clostridia bacterium
AAAGCTGGCAAATTGGAGTTGGGATAACTCCGTTTTACGAACGATTTTGCTCATTTTTGTGCCAAATCATGCAAATACCCCTGCATTTGCTTAACATTTGCAGGGGTTCTTTGACAGACTGAAGGCGCTGATTTTGATATAAAATCAGCGCCCTCACTATATGTTTACCCCCCGTATTTCATGGGTTTTGATTGATATCGATTCATCACAGGTGTATCGACCACCCCGTGTCGATCTTTTGGTGGACTTTTTTCATGGTCTCTTCATCAAGATCCGGCCAGTCGTTCACCTTCCGCGCTTTGTCGGTGATGAGATGCGCCTTTTCCGCACAAAGCGCCAGAGGCGTATCCGCGAGTGAATCCGAATAGAAATGATCCACCACTGGGAACCCGTGTTCGATCAGATACGCGGCTTTTCCCTTGGCATACATGAGATTGTCCACAAATACGCCGAACTCCCGGTCATATTCCGTCGCGACGCAGTTTACGCCAAGCCTTTTTGCTATGGGCTCGATGATGCATTTCGGGGAAGCGCTGATGATGAGATCATCCGGCTTTTTCTGCGCGAGATACCAGGCGGAGATGCGCTTTTCGTGCTTGTCCCAGAATTTTTCAATTTGTACGTCGAAATCGTCGACCTTGCAAAGGAAGCTGAAAAATGTGCGCTCCATAACATAACGCGGCACCTTTCCGCGCTTATGACCTATGATACTTTTGATCGCCTTTGGGAAAAAAGTAAACCACAAAGACGGATGCAGCCTCATACACCAAAGGGCAAAGCTCACGGCGCAATCCGGGTAATAGATCGTGCCGTCGAAATCATATACGTTCATAGATGACCTCCGCATTTTGTATAAACGGTGACGGTATTGACCGCCGGGCGTGTTGAGACCCGACGCGTATTACGCTTCGTCAGGCGTTCAGCTGTCTGAAATTCGAGACGTTGGACTTGTATAAATTCTTGAATACCTTGTAATTGCGCTCATATACCGCCTTGTTTTCCTGATCGGGAAGGTAGGTGCGGTTCGCCTTCACGATCCGACGGGAAAGCTCCGCGGCGCTTTCTCCCGTAAGCCCCGCCGCAACGACTATTGCGGCTCCGACGGCGCCGACCTGCTGCGCGTTATCCACGGTCTCGACCGTCCTGCCGGTAATGTCCGCGAGCATCTGACAAATCACCGGAGACAGCGATCCGCCGCCCACAAATCGTACTGTGTCGGAGGTCTTGACTTTTTTCGCTTCACATTCAAGCAGCCAGCGCAGGTGATAACAGATCCCCTCGAGAACGGCGCGGATCATATCCCGCTTGCCGGTGTCGATCCTGATGTTGAAAAACATCCCGGCGGCGTTTGCATCTTCGAAAGGACAACGGTTGCCGTGAAGCCAGGGGGTGAATATCACGCCGTTCGCCCCGGGCGGCACCTTGCCGGCTTCCGCTGACATATAGTCGTACAGACTGGTGAACTTGCTTTCGAAATCGTCCGAGACCTCGGTTTTCTCAAGGTAAACGTTGATCTCATCCAAAGCGAGGTGGTTTTTGACCCATTCGTAGCACTTGCCCGCCGTTTCAAGCTCGGCATAGTAGTTGAAATAACCGGGAATCGCCGACAGAACGCCTGTTATCATGGCGTTGATATCGACCGCCTGGCGGTTGAGGAAAGTGGATACCCAGCCCGACGTTCCGACGTAGATATGCGTGTCGCCCGGCGTCGTACATCCCGCGCCGATGTTGACGAAGGTCGTGTCGCCCCCGCCTCCGAAAACAGGCGTGCCCGGCTTCAGACCGAGGTCTTTTGCCGCCCCTTCGGTCAGAGCGCCGGCGAGATCGGTGCTGTTTATTATGGGGGGAAGGTGTTCGGGCTTGACCTTATACATCTTCAAAAGCCCTTTGTTCCAGCCCTCCCTGCCCTTGCGGGTATCGTAGAGGAAGGTCGCAAAGGCGGAATCCGCTGTCCTTACGATCTTCCCGGTACAGCGCGAAACAAGATAGTCGCTTACGTCAAGCCATTTGTCGACCTTTTCAAACAGCTCCGGCTCGTTGTTTTCGACCCACTTATACTTCCATACGGGATCTTTGACGCTTGTCGATCCGGCGTAATTCACGCGCAGATTCCGAAGAAGCTTATAGAGACTGCATCCGGACACCTTGACGATCCCTTTTCCCATACAGTCGTTGAACTCCTTTGCTCCCCGGCAGTCCATATAGCTCATCGCCGGGCGCAGCGCTCTTCCGTTTTCGTCGACGAGGACGACCCCCTGCATCTGCGCGCAGAAGGCGATGCCGGAAATCTCTTCGGGCTTGACCTCCGTTTTGTCAAAGAGTTCTTTTGTCGTTTTACAGATCGCCTGCCACCATTCCCCGGGATTCTGCTCGGCGCCGCCGTTTTCGAGAACGTAAAGACCGTATGAGGCGTTTGAAGACGCCTCGACGGCGATCCCGCCGTTGTCGACGCTTAACAGGCAGGTCTTCAGACTGCTCGTTCCGAAATCGTAGATGATAATATACATCAGCGTACCTCCGCCGCGCCGCCGTCAAGGCGGAAACGAATCATATTACGGTTGTAACCGGTTGTCACGAGATAAGCCTTTTCCGTATGCGACTTCATAAGTCCGTTCAGGGTCAGACTGCTGAGACCGGCGATCTCAAGATCCGGATCCGTGACGTCGAAAAGTTTTCCCGAATCGCGCTCGATAATGAGGACCGAATCCTCATCATAGAAAAGCGACAGCTCGATCAGCACCTGCTTTTTCGACTTTTTGTTCTTTTCGAGAACCGTCAGACCGATCTCTTCGACAAATAACGCCGCGCGATTGGAGGTCTCCTTCGAATATCCGTGAGAAAGCATGGAATCGCCGACCTGCTCGGAAAGCTTTACCGAGGTCTTGGGAGTCAGCTTGTCGTCCATCACGACGATCTCGGAATCCATATTCTTCAAAAGGAAAGGAAAGTTGTCTTTTCCGAAGCGCAGATATACGAAGATCAGCGCAGCGATCAGCGTCAAAAGCGGTGATATGACAAATCCCGCCCACATACCTGTTATACCGAAGAGCATACCTCCGAGGATCGGAAGAGCCATATACAGCGCGCCGTTCTGCAAACAGGCGATACACGTCGCCATTCCGATCCGGTCGATCAGCATATAGTATGAGGTCGTCAGCGACACGGCGCTGACAAAGGTAAATCCGAACGATACGATCCGCACCGCGGCAACCGACGGCTCCAGCGCAGCGCCTCCCGTGATACCGAAAAGACCGCAGAACTGTTTGGCAAAAATACAGATCAGCGCCGTCGCCGCGACGCCCTGGATCAATGCCGCCTTAATTCCCGATTTCATGACCCGTTTGATCAGGCGGTGATTCCTTTCCCCGAAATAAGTGCCGATCAGCGGCTGCATCGCCATACCGACGCCGTCAAGCACGACGCCGAATTCGATCAGACTTACGACAACGGCAAGGGTGATCAGTCCGGGATCTCCGTAGCGGCTCGAAACAAATCCGATCAGAACGTAGTCCATCAGCGCCCAGCACAGATAAACCGAGGAATCGACGATGCTGTATCGCGACGTCCGAAGAAAGTCCCTGAATGAAAGATGCCACGTAAAACGAAGCGTGTTGCCCTTGCGAAAATAATGCCAGACGCAGGCGAGGATACCGAGGGAGTTTCCGATGATCGATCCAAGGATGATGCCGGTCATCCCCATAAACTTCGCAAGTACGACGGAACACACGATATTCCCGCCGATCTGGAAGAGGTAGCAGACGTTGTTGCACAGCTCGTCGCCGTCGCTGTAGACCATCTGTTCAAGATAAAAAATCACGATCGTCAGAAAGGCGTTGATCGGCATAAGCATATAATATTTGAGCGCTTCCTCCCGGATCGCTCCCGCCACGCCGTTCAGATTGAAATAAACGCCGCGCATCAGAAAGATCGCAAGCGCCGATAAAAGCCCGATGGAAAGGCTGATAATAAGCCCCTGACCGTAGATCTCGTCGGCGCGCTTTTTTCTCATCGCTCCGACCTCCCGGGTGAAAACGATGCCGACGCCCGTCGAACAGAGATCGCCGAAAAAAGTCACGACGCCGGTAACGGGCGTGATCGCGTTGATCGCCGCGACCCCCGCCTCGCCGACAAAAAAACCCGCGATAATACTGTCGCATAGGAGCATTATGTACATAACCGCTTTTGTAAAAATCCCCGACAAAAGCATTGACCGGAACTTCCGCTCACAAAAAACGTTCATATGATCGAAACCTGCCTCAATAGAAATGCTGATAAACTAAATATACCTTTTTTTCACGTAAAAGACAATAGGATTCTGCTCTTTGTTGCGATTCATCTTTCGGAAAAGGGCGAAGCGGAGAAAGAATGCGCGCAGGCGCTGTCCCTCTCCCGCAACCATGAAAACCACCGTTTTTCGTAAAAAACGGTGGTTTTATCATGCCGGCTGCATGTTCAGCGGTTGACCGTTATGTGATTTCTACGGCAGCAGTGCAAGCAAGCGGCTACCATTCTGCTTGAGCCATTCGTACTGCTCCCAATAATCGGGAAAGACGCGCAGCACTTCGGCGTAAAAATGCGCGGAATGGTTCATCTCCTTGCGGTGGCAAAGCTCATGGACGACGACGCTGTCCAGCACCTGCGGCGGAGCGAGCATCAATAAGCAGTTGAAATTCAGATTTCCCTTGCTGCTGCAGCTGCCCCACCGGGTGCGCTGATTGCGGATCGTGATCCTGCCGTAGGTGACCCCGACCAGCGGCGCATAGTGCGCCACACGCTCCGGAATGACCTTGAGCGCACGGTCGACAAGGGCTTTCACTTCTTCGTCAGTCAACTTGTGCGTGTTCTGTGCCGCTTTTTCGGCCTCCTGCGCTTTTGCAAGGTGCGTTTCGATCCATTGCCGGTGCTTCCGGACGAAGCGCTCGATCTCCTCTGCAGTCGCCCGAAACGGTGCGCGGACGATCAGCTTTCCGTCCCGGATCTGTGCTGCCAGCGTCTTTCGATTGCTGCGAATGATCTCGTATTTCATACTCCGCTCCCCGAACGAGCTTTCTCTTGCGTCGATCTGATGATCGGCGCAGTTTTTCGTTGATTAATATGCGAAAATGATGTATATTGATATTATACATGTAACGCGCTTCAAATACAACAGAAAGAGGATACATCGATGGGCAAGAGCTTCGCAGAATGGAAACCGGGAGATCCGATGATCAACGAGCGGGATTATTGGCAGGACCCCAACTACGTTCCGGAGGACCCGGAGAAGGAAAAGCTGGTCACAAAGCTGGCGATCATGATCACCGACCGCATCCCCAAAAAGCTGCTGCACAAGATCAACAACCGCGACCCGGAGTACTGGATCCTTGACATGATCCTCAACAAGGAGCAGGTCAAATTCCTGCTCAACTTCAAGAAAACGCGAGTCCCCTACAGCGTCCCGGAGCTCGCCGAGCGGAACGGCATGACGCTGGAGGAAACGCAGAAAATGGTGGAGCGTCTGCGCTGGATCGGCATCATCGAGCAAAACCGCGCCAAAACGCCCGACCGGCATCTGCAGTATGAGCTTCCGATTTTCGTCCCCGGCAGCGCGGAATTCATGATGATGCAGCCGAAGCTGACGGAGGAATTCCCCCAGCTTGCCACCTTTTTCAACCTGATGACCCAGCTGCCTCTGGGCGGCATTACCCAGCTCGTTCCCCCGGGCGGCGCCGGCATCGGCATGCACGTCATTCCCGTGGAAAAGGCGATCAGCACCGAGAGCCGGAGCGTGAGCGTGGAGCATCTGTCCCGCTGGATCGACATGTACGACAAGTACGGCATTTCCGAATGCTCCTGCCGCAAGCAGCAGGCGATGCGCGGCGAAGGCTCCGGCGAGATCCGGGGCGACTACTGCATCGGCATGGGCGACATGGCGGAATACATGGACGATCGCGGCATCGGGCACCTGATCAGCAAGGAAGAGGTCTATGAGATCCTGGAGCGGGCGGAGCGCCACGGCTACGTCCACCAGATCACCAACATCGACGGCGAAAACAAGATCGTCGCCATCTGCAACTGCGCGCCCGGCGTGTGCAACGCCCTGCGCACCTCGCAGCTCTACAACACGCCGAACCTCTCCGCCTCTGCCTACCGCGCCCACGTGGAAAAGAGCAAGTGCGTCGCCTGCGGCAAGTGCGTGGAGGTCTGCCCGGTCGGCGCGGCGAAGCTCGGTCAAAAGCTGTGCAAGCGCGACGGCAGCGAGGTCAAGTACCCCAAAACGCAGCTTCCCAACGGCCGCAAATGGGGCGTGGACAAGTGGAATTACAACTACCGCGACGACGCCAAGATCAACTGCTATGATTCCGGCACCGCCCCCTGCAAGACCGCCTGTCCGGTGCATCTGTCCGTGCAGGGCTACGTCAAAATGGCTGCCGAGGGGCGCTATGAAGAGGCGCTGCGCCTGATCAAGCAGGACAATCCCCTGCCCATGATCTGCGGCGCGATCTGTAACCGCCGCTGCGAGGACGCCTGTACGCGCGGCACCGTGGACGCACCTCTTGCGATCGACGAGATCAAGAAATTCATCGCCGCGCAGGATCTGAAGAAGGAAAACCGCTACGTGCCGCTGTGTGAAAAGCACGACGGCGGCATGTGGGGCGACGAATACAAGATCGCCGTGATCGGCAGCGGTCCTGCGGGTCTGTCCGCCGCCTACTTCCTGCGCAGGGACGGCTATCCCGTCACCGTGTTTGAAAAAGAGCAGCGACCCGGCGGCATGCTGATGCACGGCGTTCCCTCCTACCGTTTGGAGAAAAACGTCATCGACGCCGAGATCGAGGTCATCAAGGAGATGGGCGTCGAATTCCGCCTCGGCGTGGAAATTGGCAAGGATCTCACCATCGAGGAGCTGCGAAAGCAGGGCTACAAGGCGTTCTTCCTCGCCATCGGAATGCAGGGCGGACGTCTGGCAGGCGTACCCGGCGAGGATGCAGAGGGCGTTGAAACGGGCGTCAGCTTCCTGCGCCGCATCAACAGTGACCACGGTGTCCGCCTGACGGGCAAAACCGTCGTAATCGGCGGCGGCAACGTCGCCATCGACGTGGCAGGCAGCGCCCTGCGCGCAGGCTCGGACGAGGTCAAAATGTTCTGTCTGGAGCAGCGCGACGAGATGCCCGCTGCCAAGGACGAGGTCGCCGAGGTGCTGGAGGACGGTATCCTGCTGGAAAACGGCTGGGGTCCCAAGGAGGTCCTCACCGAAAACGGACGCGTCAAGGCCGTGGTCTTCAAAAAATGCACCCGCGTCTATGACGAAAACCGTCGCTTCTCGCCGCAGTACGACGAGAACGACACGGTCACCGTCCCCTGCGACAATCTGCTGCTGTCCATCGGTCAGAGCGCACTCTGGGGCGACCTGCTCAAGGGCACGAGCGTGGAGGTCCGTCCCAACGGCACCGTCGTTGCCGATCCCGTGACGCGGCAGACTGCCGAGCCGGACATTTTCGTTGGCGGCGACGTGTTCACCGGCGCAAGGTTTGCCATCGACGCCATCGCGGGCGGCCGCGAGGGCGCGGTGTCCATCAACCGCTTTGTCCATCCCGGCAACAGCCTGACGCTGGCGAGAGACCGCCGGGAATTTGTGGAGCTGGATAAGAACGACATTGCCGATCCGAAGTCCATGGAGAGCTTCGACAACGCGCCGAGGCAGATCCCCGGCAGGAAGGCTGGCAAAGCCGGCGCGACCTTCGAGGATCTCCGCCTGACCTTCACAGAGGAGCAGGTGCGCGCGGAGGCGGCTCGCTGCCTCGGCTGCGGCGCGACCACCGTGGACGACCACCGCTGCATCGGCTGCGGTCTGTGTACCACCAAATGCGAATTCGACGCCATCCACCTCACGCGTGACGTTCCCGCTGCCAGCAACATGTACCGCTCCGAAGAGAAGGTAAAGGCGCTGCTGCCCTACGTCGCAAAGCGCGGAATGAAAATCCTGTTCCGGAAGACCGAGGACAAGGAATGAGAGGCTTTGACGTGATCGAGGTCCTCGCGGACCTCGAAGAGA
>JAFPWH010000078.1 GCA_017395065.1 Clostridia bacterium
AAACGCGACCCGTGACCGGGTCGCTTCAGCGTGTCGAAAAACCTTTTTTCGACACGTTGGCAGGCTGTCAAAAAGTTCGGAAGACAAGCAACTCACGACCGTCGGCGTACATAGGTACGGTAGATCGTGAGTTGCGCAGTAAGTCGAAATAATCAATATCCTCTACCTTTTTCAAAACCTATAGGGACAGATTGCCACGGTTTGCTCCGCAAACCTCGCAATGACAGGCGCGGTGGAATACGATACTTTATTTCGACGGTTACGGACTTTTTTGACAGTCTGAAGCGACCCGTGACCGGGTCGCTTTTTGATATTTCGGACAACTTGTCATCGCATAGAATGCATCAGGCGTTGCAGACACAGCCCCCCGTCGGGTCGGCCGTGCTCCCGCAGGCACTGTCGGGGAAGAACGCGTCCATCGGAAAATCAATGCGGCTGAACAGCTCGCACGGATCCTCCTCGCAGCCCTCGTCGTCGCAGCATTCCTTGGTCGGCGCGCTGTAGGAATAGACGGGGATCGTGATCTGCGTCCCGCGCTCAAGTCTGACGGTGGAGAACTGCCCCACGGTCACGAAGAGCCGCCTGCGATCTCCGCCCATGACGAGCGGGTCGTCAAAGCAGCCTTCGACGATCGGCGGTACCTCCGTCAGCTCCGTTTCGCATTCTGTGCCTGCGCACGGCTCGCGGAGTCTCGCCGAGAGGATCATCGGATCGAGCGCTTCTACGATCGCGGTCGGCAGACTGCCGTTGAGCAGGGTGTCGCAGCTCGGTGTCGGATCCGCGCTGGAGAAGACCTTTGCCGCGCCGGCGCCGCCGCAGAGCACGACGCGCTTGGCAAACACGGCAAGGCCCGTGATCGTCGTCGGACGGATCCCGCCGAGGACAGCGTCGCCGCTGATGCGGTAGTAGAAGGTGACGTCCACGGCATGATAACCGCTTTTGTAATTGAGCTGCTCTACGCTGACCTCTGCGAACAGGAGCTCCGCAACGCGGGCTCTTGCGGTTGTTGCGCCGTCCAGGGCTTCCTGTGACGGCTCTGTCAGATAGACGCGCAGATCTTCGATGCAGTCCTTATCCAGGCAGCTGTCCGTGATTTGTTGGGTATGGATGGAAACCGACTGCTGCGCTTCGGCGGCAGTTTCGATGGTGTTTTCTGGCATGGCGATATACCTCCCAAATGAACAGTTAAGCAAAAAATGTGCTTTCATCAACATAGTATGCAAACCGTTACAGAATGTGAAATGGCCGTAGACAAAGTACGATTTTTGTGATAAAATGGTAGCACCATATATTGGAGAGGTATGCGCATGAAAACAGACGTTTTAGGTGTGCTGTACGATAATATCACGATGGAGGAGGCCGTCGCCGCCGGACGGGCGTTTCTGACCGGGAGCAAGACTGCCTATTGCGTGACGCCGAATGCCGAAATGGCGTATGAGGCGCTTCATAACGAGAGCTTCCGTACACTTCTGAACAGCGCAGATCTGGTGCTGCCGGACGGAGCGGGCGTCGTCCTCGGCGCGAAGATTCTGAAGACCCCTCTGAAGCAGAAGGTCGCCGGGATCGAATTCGCGCAGAATATGCTGCCCGTCTATGAGGAGCTCGGCAGCAGGCTCTATCTTCTGGGCAGTAAGCCCGGCGTAGCGGAGCTTGCTGCGGAAAGAATGCTGGAAAAGCATCCGAAGCTCATCATCTGCGGAACGGCGGACGGCTATTTTAAGGATGAGAGCGAGGTTGTCCGCATAATCAATGAGGCTGCAGCCGACGTGCTGTACGTCTGCCTCGGCGCGCCGAAGCAGGAATTCTTTATGTTCAACCATAAAGACGAGCTGAACGTCCGCCTGATGGCGGGTCTCGGCGGAACGCTGGACGGCATCGCCGGCACGGTAAAGCGCGCGCCGAAATGGATGATCCGACTGCAGCTGGAGTGGCTCTACCGCCTGATCAAAGAGCCGCGCCGCCTTGGGCGCATGATGCGTCTGCCGAAATTCATTCTTGCGGCGATCAAAAAGAGATGGAAGGGGAAGGAATATGGGAAAACTGATCGTGTTTGAGGGGACGGACGGCTCCGGAAAATCCACACAGTTTGCGCTTTTGACAAAGCGTCTACAGGCGCAGCAGGTCGATTTCCGGACGATTGATTTTCCCCAGTATTCCGAGCCGTCTTCCGCGCTGATCCGCATGTATCTCGGCGGAGAGTTCGGAACGAGGCCGTCGGACGTCAACGCCTATGCTGCTTCCACCTTCTTCGCGGTGGATCGCTATGCGTCATACCGCAAGGTATGGCGGGAATACTATCAGAACGGCGGTCTGGTGCTGTCCGACCGCTATACGACCTCCAACGCGGTCCATCAGGCGTCCAAGGTGCCGGAGGGAGAGCGCTTGGATTTCTTCCGATGGCTCTACGAGTTCGAGTACAAGCACATGGAACTGCCCCAGCCGGACGTCGTCATATATCTGGACGTTCCCACGGAACTGACCGGGCAGCTGCTGCGCCGCCGTGAGCATGATACGCATACGGTTGCGGATATCCACGAGCAGAATATGGACTATCTGCGGCTGTGCCGCAGCACCGGGCGACAGGCAGCGGAGTACTACGGCTGGTCGATTGTTGACTGTACCCGGGACGGGAAAATGCGTTCGATCGAGGAAATTCACAATGAGATCTTTGCACTTGTGCGCAAGTGCCTGGAGGGATAACTATGGTATATATCATTTTAGGAAAGGGCTTCGAGGAAGCGGAAGCGATCGTGCCTTGCGACATGCTCCGCAGAGCCGGCGTCGACGTCCGGCTTGCGGGCATCGGTGCAAGAGAGATCGTCGGCGGTCATGGCATCGCCGTCTGCGCCGACTGCATCGCCGAAGAGACGGACCTTACGGCGGCGGAGATGATCGTTCTGCCGGGCGGCATGGGCGGCGTAAAATCTATTCTGGGAAGCGAGACTGTTTTACACGCCGTGAAGACGGTATACGCAAACGAAGGCTATGCCGCAGCGATCTGCGCAGGACCTACCGTCCTTGCAAGGCTTGGCATCACGGACGGCAAGCGGGTAACCTGCTATCCCGGCTGCGAGGCCGATATGGGAAATGCAAGGCCCTGCGGTGAAAACGCAGTGATCGACGGCAGAGTCGTGACCGGCAAGGCGCCGGGCACGGCATACGATTTCGCAATGGCATTGATCGAGGTGCTGCGCGGCAAGGAAGCGGCAAAAAAGGTTGCTGCCGGCGCGGTCTACCGATAAAGGAGTAATCATATGGCTGATCAATTTGAAAACAATACGTCCGACGTTCTGGACGACGGCTTTTCCGTGGACGACTTGATCGCGGATATCAAGCAGCAGATCGACACGAACCCGGACGAGACGGAGCTTCCTTACGAAGAAGACCCGCAGACGGCTGAAGCGACGGAGCTTCCGGCGGTTGAGCCCATGCAGGAGGACGATTTCACGCCAGACTTCGGCGACGCCTTCAAGGGCTACGGCGAATACGAAGAACCGCTGCCGGAGGAGCCGCTTGCGCCGGAAGACTACGACGAGGACGAATATGACGACGCAGAAGGCGACACGGAAGACGCGCCGCCTCCCGAGAAACCGAAGCAGAAGCGCAGAAAGCGCATCGTGCCGCTGTTCGTTAAGGTGATCCTCTACGTCGTGATCGTCGGGCTGATCGCGGTCGGCCTCGGCTACGGCGCGTGGGAATGCGCGCAGGACGTGCTGGCATTCGGCCGCTCAGACGAGACGCTTACCGTTACAGTGGACAGCGGCGACAGTCTGGATGACATTTCGCATATGCTCAAGGAGCAGGGCGTGATCAAGTATCCGTGGCTGTTCAAGCTCTATTGCAAGTTTACGGACTCCGAGACGACGATTGACCCCGGTACCTACGTCATCAGTTACAACTACGACTATCATGCGCTGGTCAACAACATGATCGCCAACAGTCCGAACCGCACCACTGTGCGCGTTATGATCCCCGAGGGCATGACCTGCGCGCAGATCTTCGAGCTGATGGAGAAGAACAACGTCTGCTCTGCCGAGGAGCTGAAGAGGGTCGCCGCAGAGGCAGAGTTCGACTACTGGTTCCTGGAGGGGATCCCCTACGGCGCGGATAACCGCCTCGAGGGCTTCCTCTTCCCGGACACCTACGACTTCTACGAGAAGGACGATCCCGAGCGCGTGCTGGACAAGCTGTTGACGAACTTTGACCGCAAATTCTCCGACGAAGCTATGGAACAGCTCGACGTTCTGAACGGGAAGATTGCAGAGCGCCTCCGCAATGCGGGCTATGACGACGACTTCGTCGCCTCGCACCTGCTGTCTGTCCACGATCTGATCAACGTCGCCTCCATGATCGAGAAGGAGAGCGCGGGCGTTGACGAGAGCAGCAATATCGCCTCTGTCATCTATAACCGCCTGTGCAGTCCTGCGGAATATCCGTACCTGAATATCGACGCGACGCTGATCTACGCGATCGGCGAGAACCGCCCGCTGACCGAGGCGGACAAGCAGATCGACAGCCCGTACAACACCTATACGCACACCGGTCTGCCGGCAGGCCCGATCTCCAATCCCGGTCTGTCCAGCATCACCGCCGCGCTCTACCCGAACGATACGAGCTACTATTATTACGCGCTCGACCGCGCGACCGGCTTCCATCACTTCTCGAAGACCTATGAGGAGCACAATCAGTTCCTCGGAGCGCAGAATAATGGGTAAGAAGCCGGAGCTGCTCTCCCCGGCAGGGGATATGGAGCGGCTGAAAATGTCCGTCCTTTACGGCGCGGACGCAGTCTATCTTGCCGGGACAAGCTTCGGCATGCGCTCCTTCGCGGGAAATTTTTCCCCGGAGGAGCTGCCGGAGGCGGTGCGCTTTGCGCACGATCACGGCGTCAAGGTTCACGTGACCGTGAACACCATGCCGCGCAATGACGAGCTTGCGGGACTACCCGCCCATTTGGAGCAGCTGGAAGCCTGCGGGGTCGATGCGCTGATCATCGCCGATCTCGGCGTGTTCCGTGCTGCGCAGAAGTATGCGCCGCACTGTGAACGCCACGTTTCTACGCAGGTCAGCGTGGCGAACAGCGCCTGCGCAAGCGCTTGGTATGACCTCGGCGCGAAGCGCGTCGTTTTAGCGCGGGAGCTTTCGCTGGAAGAGATCGCTGCAATTCGCCTTAATACGCCGAAGGAGCTGGAGATCGAAACCTTTGCCCACGGGGCAATGTGCGTTTCCTATTCCGGCCGCTGCCTGCTGTCGAACTATATGACCGGCAGAGACAGCAACCGCGGCGCATGCGCCCAGCCCTGCCGCTATCAGTACGCGCTGATGGAGGAGAAGCGCCCGGGAGAGTACTTTCCCGTCTTTGAGGACGAAAAGGGTACCTATATCATGAATTCGCGCGATATGTGCATGATCGACCATATTGACGATCTGATGCGCGTCGGCGTGGACTGCCTGAAGATCGAAGGGCGAGCCAAATCCGCCTACTACGCCGCGATCGTGACGGGAGCCTACCGCCACGTGATCGACGACGTCGCCTCCGGCAGGCCGATCGACCCCGTGTGGCGCGACGAGGTAGAGCGCGTTTCCCACCGCCGCTATGCAACCGGCTTCTTTTACGGCCAGCCGGGGCAGTATTATCAGAATTCGCGCTATATTCGAGACTGGCAGGCTTGCGCGATCGTCACGGACTGCGACGAAAACGGCATGGCAACTCTCTCGCTGCGCAATAAATTCGCGGCAGGGGACAGCGTGGAGCTGGTCGGGCCCGATCTGCGCCCGTTTTCTTTGACCGTGCCGACGATGCAGGATATGGACGGCAATGTGCTGACCGAGCCGCGCAATCCGCAGATGGTCTTCAAATTGCAGCTGCCGCAGCCAGTCCCGGCGTTCAGTATCCTGCGCCGCGCGGTGGAATTGAGCCCGGAAGATTAAAATTACGGAAAATGCAAAAAAAGTACTTGCAATTTCCGAAACCCTGTGCTATTATATTTTAGCGCGTTGAGCGCACCATGCGCCGGTAGCTCAGTTGGATAGAGTGACTGGCTACGAACCAGTAGGTCGGGGGTTCGAGTCCCTTCCGGCGTACCAAAAAGGACAGCATCTTTGATGCTGTCCTT
>JAFPWH010000079.1 GCA_017395065.1 Clostridia bacterium
ATGCTGCGGGGAAGCGGTAACAATCCCTCCGTCAAAACCTGCGGTTTTGCCACCTCCCCCAAGGTGAATTGCCCCGAAGGGGCAAGAGTGGGTGGCCCGGGCCACTACACAAGGGAGGCTTTGGCTCGACCGTAAAACGCCGCACGTGCCATACCTGCAAGGGACAGATTCCCTGCCTGACGCTGTCAGGCGGGAATGACAGAGGGGGAAGTGCCTTCGTCTCTGTCATTGCCCGACTTGCTCGGGGTGCGCAGCCACGATTTGCGGCACAACCGCAGCCGCAGCGGAAGCCGTTCGGGGAAAAATATCGCTTTTCTCCCGAATGCAAGCGCTGCTTGACAAAGTCAAGTAAGATATTCTTTCTTTTTCCGTGCGCCGCATTTATAATGAAACCATCCGAAAGAGAAACGAGGTGGTCATTTGACCGTCGGCGAAAAAATCCAATTCTATCGAAAACAGCTCGGACTGTCACAGGACGATTTGGGACAAAAGCTCTTCGTCAGCAGGCAGACCGTCAGTCTTTGGGAAAAGAATCAGACGGCGCCCACAATCAGCAATCTGATCCGTTTGGCTGAAATCTTCGGCATTTCGGTCGACGAGCTGCTGGGGCTGGACGCCGCAGCGACCCCCGATGAAACCGCGGTGAAGGAGACGTACCGGTTCTCCTATACCCAAGACGAGCTGCAAAAGCTGAAACGCCTGCAAGTAGGTCGCGTTTATAAAATGTATGCCTTTACTCTCGTGTTCGCCGGTTTGCTGATCGCGTTCCTGCTATTGACCGCAAAGCACCCGGTTCTGCTGGGTGTTGTGATCGGTCTGAACGTCTTCCTGCTCATCGTCCTTGTGATCTTCACGTGTATCTACGGAAAGCTGTGGAAGGGTATTGCGGATCGGCTGGTTCTGTCGACCTATGAATTCAAGGTTTTCGAGAAGGAGATCGAGGTCAGCACATACCGCGAAGATGAGAAGACCGGCGAAAGCAGGTACACGTTTGCAGACATCGAGAAGATCCGGCAGCTGGATCGCTGGCTGTACCTGCAGCTCGGCGGAGACGTCTTCATCCTGCGCAGGGATGAATTAAAGGAATCCTCGGCGTTCTTCTCGTACATGTATCAAAACCCCTCGAAGATCGTCGAAAAGCAGATCCCGAAAAAATGGGGCGTCACGTCTGCGGTGTTATCTGTCGCCTCGCTTCTGTCCCTGTTCGGCGCGGTGGCGTTGAGCGCGTGGATGGCGAAGAGTAACGGCAGCTTTGTAAAAAGCCTGTGGGTCTTCTTTCTGATGCTGCCGTTCCCGCTGGCGTCGCTGATCTTTGGGCTGAAGCACAAGTCGAACGGATCTGTGTTCCTGCGGAATATCATCCTCGGGATCCTCGTGTCCGCCATCCTTTGTATCTTTGGCTTATACTTCGTCCTTTTGCGTTGATGCGCGCGAATCATATGATCAGGAGGAAAAGAAATGAAAACACGTTTTACAGCACTGTTCCTTGCCGTCGCGCTGCTCTGCGCCCTGCTGCCCGCGTCCATTCTGACTGTGGGCGCAGAGGTCGTGCTGCCGCCCGACGAATTTGGTGAAAATACCGTCTGCGGCGACTGCGGCGAAAACATGACGTGGACGCTGGATCTCGACACCGGCGCAATGACGATCGAAGGCAGCGGCCCGATGGACGACTATGAGCCTGCGATCAATGCGCCGTGGTACAAGTACAATGAGGTGATCAAAACAGTCGTCGTCGGCAGCGGTGTGACAAGCATCGGCGATTACGCTTTTGAGAACGTCGCGTTCATGACGAGCGTATCCCTTCCGGACACGCTGCAGCGCATCGGCAGTGGCAGCTTCTCGTTCTGCAGCGATCTGGCTGCGCTCGACCTGCCGGAGCATCTGACGACGATCGGCGCCAGTGCGTTCACCACCTGCTCTTCTCTGGAAACCCTCGTTCTTCCGGCAAGCTTGACAAGCATCGGTTACAACGTATTCGATAACTGCTTCGGGCTGAAAAGCGTCACCCTGCCGGACGGCTTGACGAGCATTGCCCAGTCGATGTTTTCGCGCTGCACCGCCCTGACGGAAATCACGATCCCGGAGAGCGTGACGAGCATCGGCAGTTCTGCGTTCTTCCACTGCACCGGTCTGACGAGCATCACGATCCCGGGCAGCGTGAAGACGGTCGGCAGTTCTGCGTTCACTCGATGCAGCGGCCTGACGAGCGTCACGCTGGAAGAGGGCATCACAGAGCTCGGCGCAGTAGCCTTTGGCAACTGCACCGGTCTGACAAGCATTACGCTTCCCGAGAGCCTGACGACCATGGGCGACGGGACGTTTAACGGCTGCACCGGCTTGACAGGCATCACGATTCCCTGCGGCGTAACGAAACTCGAGGAGTATCTGTTTGACGGCTGCTCTGCGCTGGCAAGCGTTACGATCCCGACCTACGTGACGGACGTCTTCTACGGCGCGTTCCGAGGCTGCGCCGCGCTGACCGACGTTTACTACGAAGGAACGGAAGCGATGTGGAGCAAGATCAACATCTCGCAATACAACTATTACCTGACCGATGCGAACATTCACTTTGCTTCGCCGGACGACTGCGCGCACGAACACACACATCCCGAACGGACGGAACCGGGCTGCACGGAGGTGGGCTACGACAGAACGGTCTGCGACAGATGCGGCACGGTGCTTTCCGAAACAGAGCTTCCTGCCGTCGGTCACGACTTTATCGAGCAGGGACCGATGGCGCCGACCTGCACGATGGAAGGCTTCAGCGTTTTAAGAACGTGCAGCAGATGTGACTATTACTACATTGAATGGACGCCCGCGCTGGGACACAGCTGGGACGAAGGCGTGATCACCGTCCCCGCCACGGAAACGACGGACGGCGAGATGACCTACACCTGCACCCGCTGCGGCGTAACGATGACCGAGGTCATTCCCGCCACGGGAGAGGATGAGTGCAGGCACGAGCATGGGCATCCCGAGCACAAGGATCCCTCCTGCACGGAGGACGGCTTTGACAGGCAGGTCTGCGACGACTGCGGCGAGGTGATCGCCGAAACGGTTCTTCCCGCTATGGGTCACGACCTCGTCGTTGACGCGGCGGTCGCACCGACCTGCACCGCGACCGGTCTGACCGAGGGCAAGCACTGCCTGCGCTGTGATTACACGGTCGCGCAGCAGATCATCCCTATGCTCGCGCACAGCTTCAAGGACGGCGTCTGCACGGTCTGCGGCGCGAAGGACCCGGACTACAAGCCGCCCGTGCAGGAAAACCCCTTCCGGGACGTCAAGGAGAACGAATTCTACTACGACGCCGTCCTGTGGGCGGTGAACGCCAAGCCGCAGGTCACCGCCGGCACGAGCGATACGACCTTCAGCCCGAACGACACCTGCACCAGGGCGCAGGTCGTGACCTTCCTCTGGCGCGCGAAGGGCTGCCCGGAGCCGAAGAGCACGGACAACCCCTTCACGGACGTTTCCGCGACCGACTACTACTTTAAGGCCGTCCTCTGGGCGAAGGAGAACGACGTGACCGCAGGCACAAGCGCGACGACCTTCTCTCCGAACGCAGGCTGCACGAGAGCGCAGGTCGTGACCTTCCTGTGGAGAGCCGAGGGGCAGCCGAAGCCGACCTCCTCCGCAAATCCCTTCAAGGACGTAACGGGCGGCTACTACTACGACGCAGTCCTGTGGGCAGTGGAGAAGAAGATCACCGCAGGCACGAGCGATACGACCTTCAGCCCCGACAACACCTGCACCAGAGGTCAGATCGTGACCTTCCTCTACCGCGCCGTCGCGGAAGCATAAACCCCGCGCCACCGTTTCTGTCATTGCAAAGCGCCCGATGACGGATGAGGTAGTCGCAGGAACTGCGCACGGAACACGATGAAGAGTCTCACACAGGTATGGCATGTGCGGCGTATTACGGTCGAGCCAAAGCCTCCCTCGTGTAGTGACCCAGACCACCCTCTCTTGCCCCTTCGGGGCAATTCACCTTGAGGGAGGTGGCAAAACCGCAGGTTTTGACGGAGGGATTGTTACCGCTCCTCGCAGTATTGCGCTTATCTTCAGCGTTGACAACCCCTCAGTCACGGCTGCGCCGTGCCAGCTCCCCTTGCACAGGGGAGCCTTCGCGCACGTCATTCGGCAAAGTGTCCCACGACGGTCCGGGCAGACCGGGACGGTCAAACATCATTTCGGCAAACTGCGGCTGCACAGCGGTTTTTCCGCTGTGCGATCGCTTTGTGCATGCGGCGCTGCCGCAATATTACATCAAAGGAGAACCAACATGAAAAAGAGAATCCTGTCCCTGTTCCTCGCGCTCGTTCTTCTGCTCTCCGTCGTCCCGGCGGTCTTTGCAGAGGGCAGCGAGCCTTATGAAAAAACTGTCGACAGCGTCATCTACAAGATCGACCCCGCCGCAAAAACGGCAACCGTCGTCGGCTGTGACCCGGAAAAGCTGGACTTTTTCCTCCTGCTGCCGGAGACCGTGGACGATTGCAGCGTGACGAGGATCGCAAGCGGCGCTCTTCACGATTTGCCGTGCAGAGGTCTTATCCTGCCGGACGCGCTGACCTATATTGAAAAGGAAGCGATCACGGCCTGGGACGACAGCCTGCCGATGTTCCTCTGCATGCCGGATAACGAGGTTTATTTTGAAGAGGGTTATCAGGACTGCAACATCGGCTACTTCTTCCTGCCCGAGCATTTTGCCATTTCGCCGGAATGCAACGACTGGCTGTGGCAGATCCTCAACGTCAACCACACCCGCAGCGTCGGCTATGAGAAGCATCTGGCCTACGTCAACGAAGAGCATTTGATCACGATCGACGGCGTCGCCGATGATCGGATCATGCTGACGCCGGGCGGCGTATACCGTCTGGACGACAAGGAGTATACGGCGATCCTTCTGATCGACACCTACCCCATCCCGGATGAGATCAACGGCATCCCCGTCACCCGTATCGCCTCCTGCTGCGTGCTCACCACGTCGTACGTCTATCTCGGCGCGAACATCCGCGTGGTGGAGGACGGCGTGTTCAACGGCTACGATTCGACCGGCGCGGTGGCGGTCCGCACGATCTACGTCCCGGACAGCGTGGAATACCTGCCCGCAGATTATTACCCCTATCCGACGGTCGTTACGATGCTCGGAACGAGCGGCAGCTATGCAGAGCAATATGCGAAGGAGCATCATCTGCAGTTCGGCGCTGTGGATAAGACGCCGTTTACAGACGTGCCGGAAAACGAATGGTTTTTCCCGTATGTGCGCGACGTGTACTGGTACGGTCTGATGAGCGGCACGAATCCGACGACCTTCGAGCCGAACGGAACGACCACCCGCGCCATGGTCGTGCAGGTGCTGTTCAATTTCGCAGGCGAAGAGGTCGGGCATTGGGACGTATTCACCGACGTGAAGTTCAATGACTGGTACTACCGCGCCGTCTGCTGGGCATACGCCACCGGCGTCAGCACCGGTACGACCGACACGACCTTCTCCCCGAACGCTCCCGTCACGAGAGAGCAGCTTGCCGCCTTCCTCTACCGCTTCACGACCCTCTGCGGCATCGAGTGCAAGGCAGACGGTGATTTGAGCAAGTTCGCCGATCAAGGACAGATTTCTTCCTACGCCCGCGATGCGATCTCCTGGGCGGTCGGCGCAGGGATCATCAACGGCAAGAGCCCCACAACGGTTGCACCTCGCGCCTACGCGACGCGCGCGGAGATCGCCGCGATGCTCTGCCGCCTGCTGGACTATATGAGCAGCAGCCAGTCATAAAAACAGGAAAGGCACGGCGAAAGCCGTGCCTTTCCTCAGCGTGACGAAAAACCCTTTTCGACACGCTGACAGGCTATCAAAAAGTTCGGAAGAGAAGCAACTCACGACCGTCGGCGTACATAGGTACGGTAGGTCGTGAGTTGCGCAGTAAGTCAAAATTCTTGCGAAGCAAGCTTTTTGCAACCTAAATTGTTAGAAAAACCTGAATAAAACAGAA
>JAFPWH010000080.1 GCA_017395065.1 Clostridia bacterium
CCAAAGGAAATCGGGAGATCGACTTTCTTGCGCGGAAGAACGGCAAAGAGTACCTGATTCAAGCGGCGTACACTGTGGTCGAGGAAAAGGCATTCGAGCGTGCGTTCTCATTGTTCAACGTGCTGGATCAATCGAGGAAAAAAACCCTTATAACAAATGATGACTTCGACTGTTCCACCGGCACCGTGGAGCATATCTCACTTCGTAGGTTTCCGGATATGCACGGTCCGGAGGGCTGAAGCCTTATACTGATTTTGATCGGTTTCCTGCCGGGGGAGCTGTCTTACGCCTCTTCGATATGCTTCAGCTTATCCATCACCCGCACGCAGCAGCCACTCTCCAGGCTCAGCTCCGTGATCTCGCGGATGCGCTGTTTGGAGGCGGTGGGCAGGGCGATGATGATGTCGGTGATGTCTTCGCTGACGACGAGGGAGGGGATGTCTTCCACGCCGCCGCAGACGGGCACGCCGCTTATGCGGTAGCCGTGCTTGCCCGGATCGTCGTCCACGATGGCCTCGACCGAACCCATCGTGTCCCGCGACTGGTTGAACATTTCGACGATGTGCGCGCCCGCTTCGCCTGCGCCCACGACCAGCACCCGGCGGGCGCCGAAGGAAGCGCCGCTTAATTCGCTTTTCAGGGCGTGCCTCGCCGAGGACTGCACGGTGAGCCTCGACATGAGCAGCCCCACAATCGAGAACATGCAAAGCGTGATCAGGAAATTGTTGCTCAGCGGCCTGTACCCCTTAATGAAATTGAACACGAAGTTTATGATGAAGGTCACGCCGAAGCTGACCACCGCGGCCATCGCCTGCTTGATCAGCTGGAACGAATCGGCGTACTTCCAAAGCACCCTGTACATGCCGAACACCGCGTTGACCGCCAGATAGATGCACACCAGCGCGGGCAGCCAGATGAGCACGACGCTCAGGTCCTGCCGCTCGATTTCGGGGGCGTATTTGGTAAAAAACGCGCCGAAGACGCAAAAAACGAGGATCAGCGCGTCGCCCAGCACGATGCCGAGCCTGAAAACGGAGCTTTTCTTACGCATGGGCGGCTTTCCTTTCATTCTGTCGCCAATATTATACATGAAAAAAGCCCGATTTGCAACCATAAACTTGACCATAATTTGCTTGACATGCGGGCGTTAATTTTGTAAAATAAGCACAAATCCATTCTTGAACGGGAGGCATTACGATGTATCAGGATAAAATCGACGAAGCCAAAACCAAAATGGAAAAAACCCTCGTGGCCCTCAAAAAGGATTTTTCCACCCTGCGGGCTGGCCGCGCCAACCCCCAGATACTGGACAAGATCACCGTGGACTACTACGGAACGCCCACGCCCCTTAGCGGCGTAGCCAACATCTCCTCTCCCGAGCCGCGCATGCTGATCATCGCGCCGTGGGAGGCCAAGATGATCACCCCCATCGAAAAGGAGATCCAGAAGAGCGATCTTGGCATCAACCCCTCCAACGACGGCAGGGTCATCCGCCTGATCATTCCCGAGCTCAACGAGGAGCGCAGAAAGGAACTGTGCAAGCAGGTCAAGAAGGGCGCCGAGGAGAGCAAGGTCGCCGTGCGCAACATCCGCCGCGACGCGATGGAAGCCTTCAAAAAGATGAAGAAGGACAGCGAGATCACCGAGGACGACCAGAAGACCGCCGAAACCAAGCTGCAGAAGATCGTGGACGAGTACATCAAAAAGCTCGACGACGCGGCCGCCGAAAAGGAAAAAGAGATCATGTCGATATGACGAACCTTTTGGGTCTGCCCCTGCAAAGCGCGCTTAAGCGCCTTGCAGACACGCAAAACGACGCCATTGTGGTTACGCGCTATACCGCGCCGCGGGACAAAAACGCCCGCGGCACTTTACGTGTGGTAAAGGCCGAGGACGGCGGAAGGCGCCTGACCGTCTGCCTGTTCAACGACGAAGAGGCCGGAGAGGACACGCATGAGACCGGAACAAATCATAGCCAGACTGTTCAGAAAAAAGACGGCGCAGACGTTTGACTGTCCCCCGAAGGAAAAGCTGCCCCGCCACATCGCCTTCATCATGGACGGCAACGGCCGCTGGGCCAAAAAGCGCGGCCTGCCCCGAAGCGCCGGCCACGCCGCCGGCACCGAGGCGCTCAGGGAGCTGATCCGCACCGTCAGCGACATCGGCATCGAGAGCATGAGCATCTACGCCTTTTCCACGGAGAACTGGAACAGGCCGACCGAAGAAGTGCAGGCGCTGATGAAGCTGATCAGCCGCTACTTTTTGAGCGAGATCGACGAATTGATCGAAAAGAACGTGCGCATCACGATCCTGGGCGAACTGGACGCCTTCCCGGACGAACAGAAGCAGGCGCTGATCCAGGCGATGGAAAGGACGCGCCTGAACACCGGCCTTAAGCTCAACATCGCGCTCAACTACGGCGGCCGGGCGGAGATCGTGCGCGCCGCGGGGCTGCTTTGCGAAAAGTGCGTCCGCGGCGAGATAAAACCCGGCGACGTCAACGCGGAGCTATTCGACGAATGCACCTACACGCACGGGCAGGCCGACGTCGATTTGCTGATCAGAACGGGCGGGGACGAAAGGATCAGCAATTTCCTTCTGTGGCAGTGCTGGTACGCGGAGCTGATCTTCGAGGACGTCTTCTGGCCGGATTACACGAAGCAGAAGCTGTTCGAGGACCTGAACATTTACGCCGGGCGCGACAGGCGCTTCGGCAGGGTAAAGGAAAAGTGAGAACCATAGCCGTACTCGGCGCCACCGGTTCCATAGGGACCCAGGCGCTGGACATCGTTGAAAAATATCCAAACGATTTCAGGGCCGTCTGCCTTGCCGCCATGAGCAACAGCGAGGGCTTGTTCAAGCTGGCGCGAAAGTTTTCGCCGGAAGTCTGCGCGCTGGTAAAGCCGGCCGAAATCCCGGAGGACCTTAAGCACATCCGCTGGTTTTTCGGCGAAAATTCCGCGCGGGAGGCGGTTTTGTTCGCCCGTCCCGACGACGCGCTGTGCGCCGTGGTGGGCATCGCGGGGCTCGGAACGGTTTTGAGCAGCCTGGACGTGTGCAAGCGCGTGCTGCTGGCCAACAAGGAAGCGCTGGTTACGGGCGGGAGCCTCGTCATGCGGAAGGCGAAGGAAAAGAAGGTCGAGCTTTTGCCCGTGGACAGCGAGCACAGCGCGATCTTTCAATGCCTGAAGGCCGCGGGCGAAAACGCGCCGAGGCGCATCATACTGACCTGCTCGGGCGGCGCGCTGCGCACCTGGGACAGGGAAAGGATCGAAAACGCGAGCGTCGGCGAGGTGCTCAGCCACCCCACCTGGCGCATGGGCAGCAAGATCACCGTCGACTGCGCAAGCCTCATGAACAAGGGGCTCGAGGTCATCGAGGCAAGCTACCTGTTCGACATGCCGCCCGAAAAGATCGACGTCGTCATCCATCCCCAGAGCGTGATCCACTCGATGGTGGAGTTTCGGGACGGCGCGGTGCTGGCGCAATTGGGCAAGCCCGACATGCGCGGCCCGATCGGCTACGCGATGGCGCACCCGGGGCGCATCGACTACGGCGGCGAAAGGCTGGATTTTGCAAGATTAGACGCGCTCACCTTCGAAGCGCCGGACGGGGAGCGCTTTCCCTGCCTCGGCTACGCGCGGCAGGCGCTGAAGACCGGCGGCAGCGCGCCCGTCATCTTAAACGGCGCAAACGAAGAGGCGGTCCTTTGGTTCCTTAGCGGAAAGACCCGCTTCGGAAACATCGCAAAAGCGGTGTACGCGGCGCTGAACGAGTGCGCAGTCCATCCCGTAAACAGTGAAGAAGACATCTATACGGCCGACGCCCTTGCGCGAAAATGCGCGCGCAAAGCGCTCGAAAGGCTCGGCCCGGAGGCATAAATGACGATCGTATACATACTCATAGCCATCGCGATGCTGGGCGTGCTGATCTTTCTGCACGAGCTCGGGCATTACCTGGTGGGACGGCTCATGAACATCGGCATACAGGAGTTCGCCATCGGCATGGGCCCGAAACTCTTCAGCAGAAAAGGCACGCACAACATAAAAGTAAACGGCGAGATCAAACAGGAAACGACGACGTATTCGCTGCGCCTTCTGCCCCTGGGCGGCTTTTGCGCCTTCGTGGGTGAGGACGAAAACAATTCCGACCCCAGCGCGATGAACAACGCGCCCGCGTGGAAACGGTTTCTGACCGTGCTGGCGGGGCCCATGATGAACCTGCTGGTCGCCTTCGTGATCGGCGCGGTGCTGATCGGCTTCAGCCTGATCCCCAACCCCTACGAGGTGAGCGGCAAAACCGACATCGTCATACGCAAGGTCAGTCAGGGCATGCCCGCCGAGGCCGCGGGGCTTTTGCCGGAGGACGTGATCCTCTCCGCCGACGGCGTGAGCATGGAAAACGCAGAGCTTTCTGCCTTCACCGAGCACGTCAAAAACGTGCCGGAGGGGCAGAGCGTGACGCTGGTGATCGAGCGCACGGAAGACGGCGAAACGAAGCAGCTCACCCTGACCGCGACGCCCGTCGTCACGGAAGAGGATGGCAGGCCGATGCTGGGCGTCGAGATCAGCCAGCGGGGCTATTACGCCCAGTACGACTGCAACGTGTTCGAGGCCATGGGCGAAAGCGTCGTTCTGATGAAGAACGTGGCCGTGGACACCTACGAATCGCTGGTCGGGCTGCTCAAAAAGCTCTTCTCCGGCCAGAAGGTGCCCGAGGGCGCGGTCAGCGGGCCCGTTGGCATCGTCTCAAGCATTTCCGGCACGCTCGAGGACAGCTTCTCCGAGCGCTTCGGAAGCGGCCTTATGTACGTTTTCCTGTATCTGCAGATGATCTCGCTGAGCCTCGGCATCATGAACCTTTTGCCCCTGCCCGCGCTGGACGGCGGACGGCTGGTGCTTTTGCTCGCGGAGATCGTGACCGGCAAGCACCTGAACCGCCGCGCGGAGGGCTATCTCAACCTCGCGGGGCTGGTGCTGTTGTTGGGGCTCATGGCCGTGGTGACGTTCTCCGACATTAAAAACCTGTTTAAATAGGATTCAGATAGGAGTCAGATAGGTAAAGCCCATGTTCACACAATCCTTTCACAACCACACCTGGCGCTGCAATCACGCCACCGGCACCGAGCGCGAATACGTCGAAAACGCCGTCGCGCACGACATGACGATGCTGGGCTTTTCGGACCACGCGCCCTACGTGTTCGAAAACGGCTACTATTCGGGCTTCCGCATGAAGCCGGACCAGATCAAGGGCTACTTCGAAACGATCGGCGCCCTCAAGGAGGAGTACAAGGGAAAAATACAGATCTTCGC
>JAFPWH010000081.1 GCA_017395065.1 Clostridia bacterium
TGCCGCCGCTACGGAGAAATCCCTGTGCCGCCTTCCTGTGGGATTGTTTTCCCTGTTCGTTTTGCGCTGCTTTGCCTTTCCGCGCTTTCCTCAGCTTCTCCCCTTCAGCGCTTTGCGCTTGGCGCGCTTGCTTTTTTCGTTGGTGGCCATGGGTTTTTCGCCTTTCAGGGCGAGGAGCTCGTCGCGGAGCTTGGCGGCCTTTTCGAAGTCCAGGCTGCCGGCGGCCTCCAGCATGCGGCCTTCAAGCTCGTCGATGGCGGCCTGTTTTTCTTCGGGGCTCATGTCGGGCTGCGCGGCGGCTTCGGCGGTGCGGGTCACGGCCAGCAGCTCCTTTACGGCGGCGCGCACGCTTTCGGGCTTTATGCCGTGCTCCTCGTTGTATTTTTGCTGGATCGCGCGGCGGCGGTTGGTTTCGTCGATGGCCTTCTGCATCGATTCCGTTATGCTGTCGGCGTACATGATCACGCGGCCGTCGACGTTTCGGGCGGCGCGGCCCACGGTCTGAACCAGCGACGTTTCGCTGCGCAAAAAGCCCTCCTTGTCCGCGTCCAATATGGCGACCAGTTGCACCTCGGGCAGGTCCAGCCCCTCGCGCAGAAGGTTTATGCCGACCAGCACGTCGTATTGGCCAAGGCGCAGGTTTCTGAGCAGCTCGATCCTCTCCAGCGTGTCCACGTCCGAATGCAGGTATTCGACGCGGATGCCCATCTCGCGAAGGTATTCCGTCAGCGCTTCGGCGCTCCTTTTCGTAAGCGTCGTCACCAGCGCGCGCCCGCCGTTTTCCACGGTCAGGCGAAGCTGGCCGAGCAGATCGTCCACCTGCCCCGTGGCGGGCTTTACGCTGACCTCGGGGTCCAGAAGGCCGGTCGGGCGGATCAATTGCTCCACGGTCTGCTGCGCGCGCTCCTTTTCGTAGGGGCCAGGCGTCGCGGAGACGTAGACGGTCTGGCCGATGCGCTCCTCGAACTCGTAGAACTTGAGCGGCCGGTTGTCGAAGGCGCTCTTTAAGCGGAAGCCGAACTCCACCAGGGTGGATTTGCGGGCGAAGTCGCCGTTGTACATCGCGCGGATCTGGGGCACGGTCACGTGGCTTTCGTCGATGAAGACCAGAAAATCCTTCGGGAAATAGTCTAAAAGCGTAAAGGGCGGCTGACCCGGCTGCCTTCCGTCGAAGTAGCGGGAATAGTTTTCGATGCCGCTGACGAAGCCGATCTCCCTGAGCATTTCCAGATCGTAGGTCGTTCGCTGGTTCAGGCGCTGCGCCTCGATCAGGCGGCCGTTTTCCTCCAGCTCCTTTACCTCGACGTCGCGGTCTTTTTCGATCTGCAGGATGCCGTTTTCAAGCTTCTGGCGGCTGGTGACGTAGTTGCTGGCGGGGTAGAGGATCACGTGGCTCAGATATTTCTGCGCGCGGCCGCTCACCGTGTCGCACATGCTGATGCGCTCGATCTCGTCTCCGAAAAACTCCACGCGCAGCGCCTTGTCGTAAAACGAGGCTGGCACGATCTCCACGACCTCGCCGCGCACGCGGAAGGAGCCGCGCTGGCTTTCGAAGTCGTTGCGGGTGTACTGAATGTCCACGAGGCGGCGGATCAGCTCGTCGCGGTCCAGCTGCTGCCCTTCCCGCAGCGACACGCTCTGGCCGCGGTATTCCTCGGGGTCGCCCATGCCGTAGATGCAGCTGACCGACGCCACGATGATCACGTCCCTGCGCTCGCTCAGCCAGCTCGTGGCGCTGTGGCGCATGCGGTCGATCTCGTCGTTGATCGAGGAGTCCTTTTCGATGTAGGTGTCGGTGGAGGGAATGTAGGCTTCGGGCTGGTAATAGTCGTAATACGACACGAAATAGCCCACCGCGCTGTTTGGAAAGAACTCCTTGAACTCCGCGGCCAGTTGCGCCGCGAGCGTCTTGTTGTGCGCGATGACCAGCGTGGGCCGCTGCATGCGCTGTATGACGTTTGCCATCGTGAAGGTCTTTCCGCTGCCGGTGACGCCTAAAAGCACCTGATGCCGGAGGCCCTTTTCGAGGCCCTTTACCAGCGCGTCGATGGCCTCGGGCTGATCGCCCCGGGGCTGAAAGTCGCTCTTGATCTCAAACATGCTCTTCCTCTGCGCCCTCGTCGCTCTTTTCGGAAATTGCCTTGCCCTTGGCCGTCCAGTAGGCGTCCATCAGCGCGCGGGCGAGGGCGTCCTTGTCGTTTTCGCTGAGGCGGCCGCCGGAATAGAGCGCGGTCACGCTCCTTAATACCTCGTCCATGTCCCTTTTTGCGCTCTCTTCGGCGTCGTCGCCGTCCTCGGTCAGGAACCAGTTTCTGTCGACCTGAAACAGCTCGGCCAGTTCGTCGTAGACCTTGCGCTTTCTGGGATAGAAGCTGCCGGACTCGTACCCCTCCAGCGTGCGCTTTGCGATGCCCAGCTTCTGGGCCAGCTGCGCCTGGGTCAGATGCGCGTTGACCCGCGCGAGACGAAGCTTTTCACCAAATAACATCCGCTGATCCTCCTTTGTGAAAACCGCACAAAGAACGCGCAGAAAATTTGCGCATTCTTTTGTTTGAAGTCTTATCTGTGTTGCGATATACTTGCACAGTCGCAAGTCGGTTGCGCCAACCATTGTATCATACGGCGGCGCGCGTGTCAACTTCGTTTTGTTTATTCTTGTATTTTGAACGGAAAAGCTTTTGAAACGGGAAAGGAAGTGTTTTGCGATGACGAAATCGAATTGCCCTCGCGCGGCCGAAAGGCTGGAAAGGATCGCTTTGCTCAGAAAGCAGACGCGGCTCATGCGCGCCTGCGCCGGGGGGAAGGACGATGGGGAGCTAATGCGCCTTGGCGAAAAAAGGGACAGGCAGCTGGAGGCGCTCAAAAACGACACGCTCCGGCTCATTCGGAAAATGCCTTCGCCCGCCCTTGCGCTTTTGATCGAGATGGTCTTCGTCTTCGGCGTGGACAGGGACGTGCTGACGGCGGGGCTGGGGCTCAGCCGCTCGGGCTTTCGCGCGCGCTTTTCGAGGGCGATGCACGAACTGGAGGACGTGATGGAAAAGGCGGAAGGCGAGGCGGCGCATGAAGCAGTGCATTGACCCGGAGGCGCTGTATAAGCTCGGAAGCGGGCTGTGCAGGCGGCTTTTGCTGCCGCAGGTCGCAAAGAGCGAGGTGATAAGGAATTGGCTGGGCGAACCGCCCATGCCGCTGCATTTCTCACGCGACGGAGCCGAGGTCTGGCTGGACAAATACTACGCGGCGTACCGCAGGGGAAAGGGCGAAGTGAAATACGTGTATCTGACCCTTAAGCACATTTCGGAGGAAGAGGAGGACAGGGCCGAATACGAAAAAGAAAGGGGCTTTGCGCGGCCGTTCCCTTCGGAGATCGAACGGGCGTTTTCCTGTGCCCGGCGGGAAATGGAAAGGCGGGGCTGCGCGTATCTGTGCGGGGAGATCGGCCCGGTCGGGGACGGGTGATATTTCTTTGCCCTTTTTGAGCCGCAAGGGTGGATTTTGGCGAAGCTTTCCTGTATAATATCGTTAAGGCAATATTTTTACGGGAGGCGATTTTTATGAAGCGGTGTCTGTGCCTGCTTCTGGCGCTTTTGCTGGCGCTGGGCGGCGCGGCGTTTTCGGAGGCGGACGCGCCGGATCAGGACACGAACCTTCTGTACCTGTACTGGGCGGACCCCAACGCGGACTACGAGACCTGCGACGTGTGGGTCTGGTTCCCCGGCGCGGACGGGCGCGGCTATCTGTTCGAGGAGTGCGACTACGGCGTGCGCATAAAGGTGGAGGTGCCCGCGGACGTAACGCAGGTGGGCTTCATCGTGCGCAGGGACTGCTCCGAGCCCGGCGGCACCTCCTGGGGCAGCGCCGTCAAGGACTACGACGGCGACCGCTACGCGGACATCCTCGGCAAAGAGACGCACGTATATCTCAAAAGCGGCGACGGCGCGATGTACAAAAGCGATGACGGGGGCGTTACCTTGTATCAGGACAAAAAGCTCAAACTCGCGGGCATAAGCAAGCTGAACGAGATCCAGTATTTTCTGGAGCCCGCCGTGCGCATCGAAAGCCTTGAAGACGTGCACGTCTGGGACGGCGACAGGGAAGTCGGGATCGTGTCGCTGAGCAGCCTGAACAACAACGTGACCACGGGGCGCGTGACGCTGGCGGAAAATCTGGACATCAGCCGATCCTACACCCTCGAGATCGAGGGCTACGGCAAAAGGGCCGCCGTGCCCACGGGCGTGTTCGACACGCAGGAATTTATCGACGAATTCACCTACGACGGGGACGATCTGGGCGCGACGATCGTGGGCGACAAGACCGTATTCAAGCTCTGGGCGCCCACGGCGAGCGCTGTCAGAGTGAACATAGAGGAGCACAAATACGATCCCATTTTCGACGTGTTCACCGAGAACAGTACGACCGTCGACATGGTCAGGGGCGAAAAGGGCGTATGGAGCGCCGAGGCCCCCTGCGGACACGGCGCCTTCTACACCTACAGCGTGACCACCGCCGAGGGCACGCAGGAGGCCGTCGATCCCTACGCGAGGGCCGTCGGCGTAAACGGCGACAGGGGCATGGTCGTGGACTTAAGCTCGACCGACCCAGAAGGCTTCGACACGGACAGCTATTTCGGCGGCATAGACGCCTACAACGAGGCGATCATCTGGGAAGTGCACGTGCGCGACTTCAGCAACAAGCTGAGCGAAAGCAAATATCCCGGCAAGTACCTGGCCTTCACCGAGACGGGGCTCAGGAACGCTTCCGGCGAAAAGGCGGGCATGGATTATCTGAAGGACCTGGGCGTGACCCACGTGCACCTGCAGCCGGTGTACGATTTTGCGACCGTGGACGAGACCGGCAAGGGGCGGCAGTTCAACTGGGGCTACGATCCCAAAAACTACAACGCGCCCGAGGGCAGCTATTCCACCGACCCCGAGAAGGGCGAAGTGCGCATAAACGAATTCAAGCAGATGGTGCAGGCGATCCACGACGCCGGCATGGGCGTCATCATGGACGTGGTGTACAACCACACCTACGCGCTGGACAGCAATCTGAACCGCTGCGTTCCGTACTATTACTATCGATTCAACGCAAACGGCGAGCCCTCCAACGGCAGCGGCTGCGGCAACGAAACGGCCTCCGAGCGCGTGATGATGCGCAAATACATCGTGGACAGCGTGTATTACTGGGCCGGGGAATACCACGTGGACGGCTTCCGCTTCGACCTGATGGCGCTGCACGACGTGCAAACGATGCAGGAAGTGGAGA
>JAFPWH010000021.1 GCA_017395065.1 Clostridia bacterium
AAGCATCGTCTATGAGGATATAATCGTACCTATCAAAAGCGGCGACAGCGTCGAATACCTTTCTGTCGGCCAATATGCCGGTACGGATAAATATACGCTCGATCTGGAATACCGGATCAGTGAAGATCCCCGAAAAAGCGAGTGGAAATACGATGGACCTGAAGGCGATCCCATATATTTAATGTTTGTGACCGGTGTAGCAGCGTCGGCTGACATTATGGTGGACTCGCTCATAGAATTATATCAGGTCAAAAACGAAAACGGCGAAAAGGAATTCATTGGAACAGAAGGTACGGGCATCAATAAAGCAGGGCTTGTGTACAAATGGGTCTGCGCACAGATAGAGGAAGATATCGATTACAGTCAGGAAAATCCTGTATTGGTCGGATACACTAAACGCTTGTCCATGTATGTGATCACCGGCGAAGAAATGTGCGTGCTGGTGACTGTTCACGCAAAAGCGGACACTCCCGACGGGATACCCGAGGGCGAAACTCTGTTGGAACGCGGCTTCGAATTCGTTGAACTGATCTTCCCGCCAAGTGAACCCGCGCAGAAAAGAGCAGAGTTTCCGATATAAATAAGTTGACCCTTTAGTACGGAAACAAACAGTCGGGTTACATAACGACCGAAACTAACCGCAAGTGACCTGCTTGGCGAGTCGCGGCCGGTCATAAACGCACAAGAATCCGTTGCTTTCCGAGTGGATCGATTTGAGCAAAATTGGGCGGCATACGAGGGAATAGCGTGGAAGGGCGATGAAGATCGTCGGCCACACGGACTACAAGACCACGGCGAACAACTACACTCATGTGCGGGACGAGATGCTGAAGAAGGCGACGGTGAACATGGGCGAAGTGTTCGGGAGCAGGGAGAAGGGTTGACAGGCTGGAATTATGACGGCTCCGGGCGTTTGCCCGGGGTTTTTGCTATTTGGATTGAAATAGCCGGTGGAAAATAGCATAATAGAGCAGAATAAATCGTCAACACGCACAGGTCGAAATCCTTTACACGGAACGACTCAATCAGTGCCGGGTCGGTCGCGTCGCCGATCTCTGTGTTGGTCACATAGTTCATCAGCGTCTTCAACCCGAAGGCAAACTCTATTATTTTATTTTTCATCCGCAGCCTGAAGAAGCGGAGCGTCATTTGCTCTGAAGCTCATCTGCAAAACAAGTTCCGCAAAAGCCCGATCCTCCAATGGGAACCCTCCGTTGATCCATTCTCTCATCAGGCCGATCACGCCACTGGTAGCGTAAATATACCCCCACCGTGCCAGCAGAGGATAGGCCGCTTCTTGGCCAGGCTTTGGAAAGCGCTGCATAACCGCCTCCATGAGACGTTCGCTGAAATGGACATCACCCGTTTGCAGTAAAACATTAAAATCTCTGGCGTGTTTTCTCACATAGCCAAAGAACAGGGTGAAATCTTCAATCAGGCTTTGATCCAAGTCGATTCGCCGCCCTTTGGCGTCCGCTACCGGGATCTTCTCTATCACATCGTTTTCAATCTCTTTCAGCAGCTCGATCGTATCATTATAGTAGCTGTAAAAAGTGGATCGGTTGACATCCGCAAGATTGCAGAGGTCTGTGACGCTGACGGCAGCAAGCGGTTTTTCTTCCATTAGATCCATCAACGCGTCCTTGAGCAATCTCTTTGTCATTTTGACCCGCCGGGATTCTGACTCTGACTTGATCATATTTTTCCCTCTCATTCCAACAAGAAAGCGGTTTTTGTTGGAAACAAAACGAATAGAACAATACTGTTTGTTTACAAGCCAACATTCTGTATGTAGAATAATACACGAAAGAGACAGATCTGTCAAGGCGAAATTCTGAGGAGGAAGAGCAGTTGAATAAAGCTTATCTGATTACAGGGGCCGCGGGTCACCTGGCTTCCACGACCATTGAAAAACTGCGGAAACAGGACTGCCGTATCCGCGGCCTGATTCTGCCGGATGAGCCCGGTACAGATGATGAGCAGATCACCTATTTCCGCGGAGACGTGACAAAACCGGATACGCTGGTCGCATTTTTCTCCGGCTTGGAGGATTCGGAGGTTATCGTCCTGCACATGGCTGCAATCATCAGCATTCAGGATAAAGTGTCTCCCGCTGTATACAACGTGAATGTGAATGGTACGAGGAACATTTTGGACAAGTGCCTTCAATACCATATTAAACGGCTTGTCTATGTCAGCAGCGTCCATGCGATTCCGGAGCCGGACAAAATCTCAACCATCACAGAGGTCGATCATTTTTCCAAAGACGCGGTGGAAGGGGCCTATGCAGTCACAAAAGCAGAGGCCACACAGTTGGTACTTGACACAGGCAAAAAAGGGCTGGACGTCGTCGTGGTACATCCCTCCGGTATCACCGGCCCCGGTGATTTGGGCAGAAACCACTTGACGCAGCTTGCGCAGATGTATCTCCATCATAAGCTGCCGATGGGCGTGCGGGGTGGTTATGACTTTGTGGATGTGCGGGACGTTGCAGACGGAATTCTTCGTGCGGCGGAGCGTGGGCGCAGCGGTGAATGTTATCTTTTGAGCAACCGTTATGTTGCCATTTCAGAGTTCCTGGAGTTTATGCGTGTAGCGACAGGGCGAAAAACGCATAAGGGCTGCTGCCCTCTCTGGCTGGCTAAGGTCGTGGCTCCTGCAGCCGAAGGAATCGCAAAGCTCCAAAAGAAACGTCCCATTTTTACAAAGTATTCGCTGAAAACGATGGAATCGAACGGCCATTTCTGTCATGACAAAGCCACAATGGATTTGGGCTACCATCCTCGTGATTTTAAGGATACCGTGGCAGATACAATCTCATTTCTTGTTGCGCATAACGCGTGATAAACAAATAAACTGATTATAAGGAACCTGTCATGTTTTGTGAAGTCGGAAAACGCCCAAAACGGTGAACAGTATATCCGGTGTTGCCATCGCCGAGCCGTATGTTGCCATCAGCCCAAGAGTAACACCGTACCAAAATATGCGTTCTTTGCTGAGCCTCCCGAGGGCTTTCGCACTTTTGCAAAAATCCGTTTGTCTGCGCAATAAACGGGAAACGGCCGCAAGCGGGGCCGTTTCCCGTCTTTTGTCTGTTTATTCCCTCAGCCTACTTCGCTTCCCGGGGCGAAGGCGCCGCCGTCCACGGTGAGCAGGCGGACGTTGCCGTTTTTGTCGTCCGCGCACAGGAGCATGCCTTCGCTGAAGATGCCCTTCATCTTGCGGGGCGGCAGGTTCTTTACGAGGATGACGGTCTTGCCCTGCATGTCCTCGGGCGTATAGTATTTGGCTATGCCGCTTAAGACCGTGCGGGTCTCTCCCCCACCGATGTCGAGCGTGGATTTTAGCAGCTTGTCGCTGCCCTCCACCTTTTCGCAGGCGACGATCTTCGCGGCGATCAGTTTGGTCTTGAAGAACTCGTCCACCGTCACGAGACCGTCTTCGCTCTTTGCGGGCGCGCTCTTTTCCGCCGGCTTTTCGGCAGGCTTTGCGGGCGCCTCCTGCGGTTTGCCGCCGCTTAGCGCCTCCAGTTCCTTTTGCACGTCCACGCGCGGGAACAGCGCCTGGCCCTTTTTGACCGTAAGGCCCGCGGGCAGCGCGCCGAACTTCTTTACGCTGTCCCAGGTTTTGAGCTTATCGTCGCTGACACCGAGCTGCTCGTAGATGCGCTCGGGCGTCGTGGGCATGACGGGATATATCTGAACGGCTATGCCGCGAACGCCTTCAGCCAATACGTACAGCACGGTCTTTAAGCGCGGCAGGCCCTCTTCGCTCTTTCCGAGCACCCAGGGCTGTGTGATGTCGATATAGCGGTTGAGTTCGCCCACGAACTTCCAGATTTCGCCCAGCGCCAGCGAGAACTGAAGCTCGTTCATGTGCTTTTCGACCTGCGCGGGCAGCGCCTCGAACAGCTCGATAATGTGCCTGTCCGCCTCTTCGTAGGCGCCGGGCGCGGGCACTTCACCGCCGAAATACTTTTCGATCATGGCCACCGTGCGGCTGACCAGATTGCCCAGGTCGTTGGCCAGATCGGCGTTTATGCGGGTTAAGAAGGACTCGTTGGTGTAGTTGCCGTCCGAACCGAAGGGCATCTCGCGCATCAGGTAATAGCGCAGCGCGTCCACGCCGTAGCGGGCCACGATGGGGCCGGGATAGACGACGTTGCCCTTGGATTTGCTCATCCTGTCCGCGCCGAAGAGCAGCCAGCCGTGGCCGAAGACCTGTTTGGGCAGGGGCAGCCCCAGCGCGTGCAGCATGATGGGCCAATAGATCGTATGGAAGCGCACGATCTCCTTGCCCACGAGGTGCACGTCCGCGGGCCAGTACTTTTTGAACAGGCTGTCGTCTTCGCTCTGATAGCCGAGGGCGGTTATGTAGTTGCTCAGCGCGTCGATCCATACGTAGACGGTGTGCTTGGGATCGAAGTCCACCGGAATGCCCCACTTGACGCTGGTGCGGCTGACGCACAGGTCCTGAAGGCCGGGGCGCAGGAAGTTGTTGAGCATTTCGTTCGCGCGGCTCGCGGGCTGAATGAAATCGGGATGCTCCTCGATGTAGCGGATCATCCAGTCCTGATACTTGCTCATGCGGAAGAAATAGCTCTCCTCCTTCATGGGCTGGCAGGGACGGCCGCAGTCGGGGCAGACCTTCTCGCCGTTCTTTTCGACCAGCTGCGTGGGCGTCCAGAAGCTCTCGCAGGGCGTGCAGTACATGCCTTCGTATTCGGCCTTGTAGATGTCTCCCTGATCGTAGAACTGTTTGAAGATCTTCTGCACGATGCGGATGTGCCTGTCCTGGGTGGTGCGGATGAAGTCGTCGTATTCGATGTTCATCAGCTTCCACAGGTCCTTGGTCTCGGCCACGATCTTGTCCACGTACTGTATGGGCGTGACGCCCGCCTCGGCGGCCTTGCGCTCGATCTTCTGGCCATGCTCGTCGGTGCCTGTCAGGAAATAGGTGTCGTAGCCGCACATCTTCTTGAAGCGGGTCATCGTGTCCGCCGCGACGGTGGTATATGTATGGCCGATGGTCATATTGCCCGAGGGGTAATAGATCGGCGTGGTTATATAAAACGTAGGCTTATTCAAGCAGCATCACCTCGCAAACATATTGATGGCATTGTATAACCGCGAACGCGCTTTGTCAAGCAAAAGCGTGTAAAAGGCACAAAAAACGCTTGATTCACGCGCAAAAAGGGTATATAATAGCTTCAAAACGACAGCCGGAGGGTATATTTATGGGCAGAATGGGCGATACGATACGGCAAAACCGCATCAAATACAAAATGACCGAAAAACAGCTGGCCAAAAAGACGGGGCTGGCCGAAAGCGTGATCAAGGATTTCGAGTCCGGCAAACGCATTCCCTCGGACGATCAGGCGCGGCGCATCCTGAAGGCGATGGGCGCAGCGGACACGGTCAGCACCGAGATCGACAGCGCAAACGAGCCGGAGGTAAAGCTCAGGCCCCGGCCGAGACCCTACATCATCCCGGTCGAGCCGGACGAGCCCGAACCGACGCCGCAGGAGATAAAAGCCCAGACAGAGAGCAACGACGCCTGGCTGGACGCGCTGGGCGGCGTGGTAAAGCGCATCCCAGTCGTCGACGAAAACGGGCTGGTGATGGATCACATGCTCTTCCCCGTGACGGGCGGAAAGATCGAAGGCGGACAGCCGGACAAGGTGATCCTTTTCCGCGTCGCGGACGAGGAGATGGGCGGCTTCCGCATCCACGCGGGCGACGTTTTGCTCATCGTGCCGGACAAGACGCCCGTGGACGACGCGTTCATGCTGATAAGCGCAAACGGAAAACGCAGGCTGCGCAGGGTGAAAAAACTGGACGGTTCGAAGCTTCTGCTTCAGTCCTACGACCGGGAGATCAAAGTGGAGACCCGCCTCTGGGCCGAGGTGCAGTTTCTGGGCCGCTGCGTAAAGCTGATCCGCGCGCTGTAGAGAAGCCTTCAAAGCGCCTTGTAATTCCTTGCATCGGAGGGCACAAAAATGAAGCGCATACTTGTACTGCTGCTTACGCTCGCGCTGATCAGCGGCGCTTATGCCGAAACGGGCATAGAAGCGGACGCCCTGCTGCCTTCAGCCGAGTTCGCGATCGGCCGCAAGCCCAACGCCGACCACGGCACCGGCGGCAACCGTACGCAGATCTACCGCGGCTTTACCGAGGAAGACTACGAGGCGTTCAGCCTGTATCTGGGCGCCCGGGGCTGCAAGAGCAAAAGCGCCGCGCGCAGGGAATACGTGCTGACGCTCGACATCGTCAAGGGCGATACCGTGATCGCCTTCACGTACGACCGCCAAAAGCAAACCGCCACGCTCAAATATCCGTCCGGCGCCGCGCTCGAAACCGAACGCACGGACGGCGGCGAAGAAAAGCCGGCCCTGCCCGCGCTGGACAGTGTCTACGGCGAACTGATGCCGAATGCCTCCGCCGTACTGGGCAGAGCAGGCGATCCGAACTATCGCTTCTCTGACGGCAAGCGCGACGACTGGTTGACCTACCGTTTTTTCGACGTGTCCTACGAGGACTACACGCGCTTTGGCAGCTATTGCGCGCAAATGGGCTGCGTTTATTCGGACAGCAAGATCCAACCTTTCCTGTACGCAGGCGAAGCCCGGAAGGATTCCCGGCATTACGCGATCGACTGTGACCTGAAGAAGGGCGACGCAGTGATGGAGGTGCTGTACTATATCGGTGATGGAAAGTACGACTTCGCGGGCGGCGTTTTGACGGTGAAGTATTCGTTCAAGGGCTATCCCGAGGATACTGTGGCGCTGAGCGAGCCTTCGGCGCCGAGCTCGCTGCCGCCGTGCGAGCTTTTGAGCGTAAGGATGCCCTCCGCCTCGGCGGTGCTGGGCAGGCAGCCGGACAGATCCGAAACGATCGACGAGGGTATGGCCGCCTTCTATTACGAAAACGTCAGCGGCCGCGAAGCGAACGCTTTCAAGGATTACGCGCGGGCCTGCGGCTGCGACGTCCAGATCACCGGCTTCGAAGAGGATTATTATCCGGCGGAGATATACAGGGACGGACAGGTTTTCTATATCGAATACGGCTACCGCGATCATATCCTCTGCGTGTACTATCCCCTTGGCACGCATCCCGAAAAGGTCAGCTTCCCACTGAGCGAAAGCGCGGCCGCGGGCGACCTTGTGACCTTCGGCAAATACGAGCAGGACGGCGACGAAGAAAACAGGAAGGAAGCCATCGAATGGCTCGTGCTCGACCGTTTCGACGACGCAAGCCTCCTGCTGATCAGCCGCTATGTGCTGGACGCCGGCCCCTACGACGCGGAATATGCCGACACCTCGTGGGAGGCCTGCTCCCTGCGCGAATGGCTCAACGGCGATTTTCTTGCAGCCGCATTCAGCCCGCAGGAGAAAAGCCGGCTCAGCGACATCGTTTCACGCGATAACGAAAACCCCGTCTACGGTTCAGCCGGCAGCGCGGATACCGTGGACAAGGTCACGATCCCGAGCATCGCCGAAGCCGCGTGGTATTTCCGAAACGATTACACCCGCATGTGCGCGGCTACCGCCTTCGCCGCGAAAAACGGCGCGGTCGTATCAAGCGGCTACAAGACCTGGGACGAGGACCTCGACTGCTGCACGTGGTGGCTGAGAAACTCAGGCAGCACGGAAAAGCTCGCCGCGCTCGTCAGCAACAACGGCTACATCGCCGCAAGCGGCAAGAAGGTCAGCGATAAAACGCGCGGCATACGGCCGATGATACTGCTTCTCCCCTATGCCGATTGACGAAAGAAAACGAAACACTCCCCTTGCGCGTTGCTGCGCAAAGGGAGTGTTTTTTGAATGCGCCTTAGTTGGCCCGGGTCTTTTTGCTCTGCGCCTTTCCATAGGCGAGAAGGGAAACCCCCGCGATCAGGCAGACCGCGGTGATGATCGCGACGTTGACCCATTTTACGCTCTTTAGGCCCTCGATCAGCCATTCGCCGTTGTCTTCGTTCTGGAGCTTGGAGAAGATCATCGCGATGTCCGCGATGAAGCCGCCGATCAGAACGAGCGTGCCGACGATGGCGTAGGAAGCGTAGGCGTCTCTTGGCTTGCGCTGCAGGCGCACCGGCTGCTCGCTCGTGAAGTCGAGCGCGCCGCCGAGGTACCAGGCAGCGACCGCGAGCACCGCGATCTCGGGCAGCATGTAGACCGAGTTGTAGGAGAGCGAGTGGATCACGGCCATTTTGGTAGGCACGCCCCAGCCCGCCCAGACGGTGATGCCGCTTATGAAGTGGCAAACGAAGCGCAGTGCGCCTGCGACGAGCGCGCCGACAGTGAGCTCCGTGCGCTGAGAGGCAAACTTTCCGCGGAACGCGCCGCCAAAGCCCAGCACGACGAAGGCCAGCAGATAATCCAGCACGATCACCGCGATGACCGAGTACCATTCGCTGACGTAGCCCAGGTTCTTAAGCCCCAGCAGCTGCTGGATCGCGCCGTAGGCGAGGCCGGCGAGCAGGCCCTTGAAGCACACGCCGTAGCGGTAGGCGATGATGACGATGGGCAGCATGGACGCGATGGTGACCGAGCCGCCGTAAGGCATGTCGACGATCTTGATGACGCTGAGCACGGCTGCGATGGCGATCATCATCGAGCATTCCACCAGGTATTTCGTGCTGCCCGCGACACTTTTTGTTTGACTCATGGGTATGACCCTCCTTCTGAAATTGAAATCGCATACCGCATCAAATAATGCGGTATGCGAACATAACCAATCATTCATGCTCCCTACGCCGGCATTATCCGTATCAGGTTAAAGGGTTCGATGAACATCGTCTCAGCCTTTCGGCACCCCTGATGCTTTATGCGATTTTCAGAAAAAGTATAGTCTTCTCTGTGCGTTTTGTCAAGATGGTTTCGGTGATTTTAACTTTGCGCGGCTCACTCGAACGCCGCGGCGTTAGCCTTGAAAAACTCGTAGTACGCGCGCACGTTGGGCAGCTCCGTCCACTTCCTGATCGCAGCGGGGTCTGCGTCCAGATCGTAGACGCGCGCGCCCCTAAGGGCCAGAAGGAAGGGCGAATGCGTGGCGATCACGAACTGGCAGTCGTAAAAGCGCGTCGAATCCTCTATGAACTGCGCAAGCTTCACCTGTTTTTCGGGCGACAGGCTGTTTTCCGGCTCGTCCAGCAGGTACAGACCGCCCTCGCCGATCTTGTCGGTGAAAAAGCCGTAGGCGCTTTCGCCGTTGGAGCGCTCGCGCACGTTGTTTTTGAGGTTCAGCCGCACGTAGCGCGACTGCGTCTTGCTTCGCGCCTGCACGATCTGCTTCAGATGCTCGTAGTCGTCGATGCTTTTCAGCCTGAAGTCGCGATCGTACTTGTTTTCCTGATACTCCCTGAACAGCTCCTCGCGCCGGCGGTCGATGCCGCCGTTTATGGCGCGCACGTCCAGCATGAAGTCGAACACGTCGTCGCTCACGATCACGCGGCTCGTGTCGGGGATGGGCATGCGCGTTTCGTAGCGGCAAAGCCTCGTGTAGTCCTCAAAGAAGTTTGAGCGGTTGTAAAGCGTGTCCCGCTGTAAGCCCAGCGTTTCGCCGATGACGTTCAGCGCCGTGGTCTTTCCGGAACCGTTTCCGCCGTAGAACATCGTGATCGGCTCGAATTCGACCGTTCCAAGCCCCTTGGCGCTCAGCACGTGGAACGGATACACGCTGTCGTAGCAGGTACGTTTTACCGTCAGCCGAAAGTCGAACTCGCGGTCGGCGTCCGGAAAGCTGAAAGCGCTCAGGTAGATCATGGACAAAACTCCTTCGGCGGTCATGCGAAATAGCGGAAAAGAAAAAAGCTCCCGTCCCCATTATAAGCGTTCCCGGAACGGATTGCAAGAAAAACGGCAAGTTTGTGCATATTTTTGCAGAAGAAGTCATGAAACCACCGTTTTTGTGCTTGAAAGCGCGCCTCTTTTTGCTGTATAATGGACGCGTAAAGCAAAAAAACAAAGGAGAAAGCCAAATGAAAAAGACGGTGTGCGTACTACTTTCGCTCGTGCTGTGCGTGTGCGCCGCGGTGATCGGCGAGCCCGCGAGCCTCAGCTTTTCCGCCTCGAACGATTTAAGCGAATTGAACGCACTGAACGGAAAGCAAGTCACGATCGTCGGCTACATGGCCACGATGTCGCCCGTGACCGGCGAGTTCATGTATCTTATGAATCTGCCCTATCAGAGCTGCCCGTTTTGCGTGCCGAACACGACGCAGCTTGCAAACACCATGGCCGTGTACGCAAAGAGCGGAAAAAGCTTTGAATTCACCGATCAGGCAATCCGCGTGACCGGCACACTGCGGGTCGAGGATTACAGCGACGAATTCGGCTACGTTTACAATTACCGGATCGTGGACGCGGAATACGAAACGGTGGATTTAAGTCAGATCAGCACCGAATACGCCCTGTGGACGCGCCTTGCGTCGGAGGGCATCACCGCCGAGATCTATTCGATGTTCGACTACCTCTACTTTATCTGCCAGTGGCAGGACTATCAGTTCAACTACTATGACGAGGACGGTTCCTACCATACCGTGCCGATCTGGCCCGGCGACGTGATGAACCTGCTGGAGGACGAAGAGCACGGCTACAAAACGCAGACGAGCGACGATTACTTCACAAATCTGATCGAAAGGGTGCGCGCCGTAAGCCCGACCGGATTGGAGGATCTGGTCAAAATACTCGAAGAGTGCGAAAAGGTGCGCGCCTTCGCGCTGGACGAGCTCTACGGTGAAAAGTTCCATTACATCGAGGAGACCGACGGTTACGGGCAGGACGCCTACGACGAATTGTACCTTGCATGGCAGGAGGTTTACTACGAATTTTCAGGTGACTGGATCAATAAATGGCAGCTGTAGAGCGATGACGTGCGTAAAGAAATACAGAGGCGGCGGAAGGCTGCCTCTGTAATATTGCGCTTGATTTGCCGTTTTATGCGTCCGCGTCCGGGTCGACGCCCAGCCGCTTCAGGGTCTCCACGACATAGCTTTCGCGGTATTCCTGATCCTTGGGACGGCCGAAGTAGCTCTTGAAGAACTCCTCACAGGCCTGCTCGTAGCTGATGTGCGCAAGCTCCGCGATGATGCGGGTGGAGCGGTCGATCAGCTTTTTGTTCGTGGGCAGCACCTGGATCATCCAGTTGCTCCAGACGCGGCCCATTTTGGCCATCGTCGCCGTGGAAAGCAGGTTGAAGGCGAGCTTTACGAACACGTGCGGCATGAGCTCCATCAGCGTGTGCGGAAGCTTTACGGGGATGCGCAGTTCGTTTTCGCCGAGTTTTTCGTCGGGGATGTCGCCAAGGCGCAGTATCAGGCCGCCGTCGAACTTGCCGATGTATTTGTCGTACCAGTCCTTTACGCCGTTGTGGGCGCTTCTTCCGTCCACGTCCACGAGCACGAGGCGCGCTGGATGCTGGCTGTAGCGGGTCGCGTCGTCCGACCAGCCAAGATCGTAGTAGCTCAGCTCCTCGCTGCCGACCTTTGGCGGATTGTCGACGATCGCTTGCGCGGCGTTCATCGCGATGTAGTCCTCCTTCGTCCAGTCGAGACCCTTGAGCGGCCGGCGGATGATGTGGTTCCACGCGACGGAGGCGGGGTACAGCGGGTCCTTGGCGTAGGCCCAGGACAGGGGGCTCGTGTGATCGTCCGTCCTGCGGAAGGGCGGCAGGGTGAAGGTGGGCTGCCGCTCGGTGGTATCGGTCAGTATGTCCTGCAGATAATCGTGCGTGATGTAGGTGATCAGCCCGCCGCGGGTGTAGGTATCCGCCTCGTATTCCACGGCCTTTGCCATGTTTTCGAGCGCCTCGACGCTGCACATATCCTTGACGAGCTTAGAGAAAGACCTGCTGTATTCCACGGGATCGAGCGCCTTCGCGCCCACCGCTTCGAGCTCTTCGGGAGACAGATTGTCCTTGAGCCATCCCCAGGCGGCGACTTCCAGCGCGGCGCCCGCGACCAGAAGCTCGATCGTGGTCACCTGCATGCGCGTGGAGCCGGCGACCGCCATGTTGCCCGCAAACAGCGGAACGAAGGTGATGCCCTCGCGCGCGAAGACCTTTCTCGCGCGCTCCAGATGCTCGCACAGCACCTCTTTGGGATTGCAGTAGAAATAGTAAGTGGAGATGCCCATCTCGTCGCCGCGGATCGCGCTTCCGACCGTGCTGGAGCTCAAGCCGCACTCGGCGAGCACGACCAGCACGTCGCCGACCTTGATGCCGGAGTCCTCGGTCTGCCTTGCGCCGAAGGTCATGTAGTCTTCGAAGTTTTCCACGCTGCGCACGCACGCCCTGTCGCCGCCGGTCATGAAGCTGTCGGTGACGCAGGCCATCTTTACGAAGGTCTCCGCGCGCAGGGGAAGCTTCAAAATGAGCTGATGCCAGAACAGGCGCCAGGTGGAGTCGAGCTGCAGCGCCATGCGGCCGGACGCGCCCACGGACGAAAAGATCACGCGCCTGCCCTCGTCCATGCAGCGGCGGATGTCCTTTACAAGCTTGTCGAATTCCTTGCTCTTAAAGCAGTTTTCAGAAACCTCCGGGATGTACTTGTCCGCCGCGAGGATGGTCTTCACGCCCTCGGCAGTGTCCTTTTTGATCTTACCGCTGAGACCGCGCGTGAGCGGGTTCGACTGTTCTGTGGGGATCGCGCCCAGATGGAATTGCTTTTCGTTGTCAATGAAATCTCTTGCGGCGGCCTTATAGTCCTGCATGATGGTTCGTCCTCCGTTTATTGCTGATAATACTTGCTGAAGCAGGCGTAGAGCGCGTTGTGGAAGCTGCGGCGGAAGCGGAACAGCTTATCGCTTTCGCGGGTGGGATGCACGCGGTTGGACAGAAGGATCACGTAAAAGCCGGTCGTGGGATCGACGGCGGCGGACGTGCCCGTAAAGCCCGTGTGCCCGAAGGAGCAGGCCGGGAACAGGTCGCCCATGTAGTTGTACTCCGTGCCGCCCAGATGGAAGCCCAGGCCCCTGTGCACGTCGAAACCGTCCGTATAGCAGACAGTCGCCTTTTTGAGCAGGGGCCTGGAGATGAAGCCGTCTCCCTCCAGCGAAAGCATCCTGCAGAAGGTGAGCATGTCGTTTATATCGGAAAACACGCCGGCGTTGGCAGAGACGCCGCCCAGGAAGCGGGCGTTTTCGTCGTGCACCACGCCGCACCACGCTTTTCCGGTCTCGGGGTCGACCTCGGTGGCGGCGATGTTCCCGCCCTCGGGCAGATAGCCGGTGTGCTTCATTCCGAGAGGTCCGAACACCATCTCTTCGGCCAGCACGTTCAGCGGCTTTCCGTACGCCTTTTCGAGGATCTTGCCCAGCACGATGTACCCCATGCAGGAGTAATTCGGCTGCGTTCCCGGCGCGCACACGAGCTCGCTTTTCAAAATCGCGTCCAGCGCTTTATCCGGCGAAGGCACCGTCTTATCCAGCCGGAACGAAGGGATAAAGCCCGCTATATGGGTCATGAGCTGAAAGACGGTGATCTCTTTTTTGTCCTCCGGGGCTTTTGGAAACCAGTAGTCCAGCGTGTCGTAGAGCGTGATGATACCGTTCTCCAGCGCCTGAAAAGCGATCATCGTGGGAGAAAGCACCTTTGTGAGCGAAGCCATGTCGTAGCGGGTCTGCTCGTTTACCTTTTTCCCGCCCAGGGCAGTCACGCCCGCGCAGGAGACGGCGAGCGTCTTTCCCTTTACGCCGCAGGCGGCCACGGCGCCCGGGTAGCAGCCCGCGTCCAGACCGCGCCGAAGAAGCTCGTCCAAAAGCTTTTGAATATCCATATCGTCCCTCCGTCCGTTCTGGTGTGGTTAAACGGCAAGAGTACAGACCGGAGTCGCTTTTCAGGCGCGTTTCGGGTCTGCACTCTTTTTTGATCAATAGTTCTCGGCGTTTACTTCGAAGTAGCTTTGGGGATGGTTGCAGGTCGGGCAGATCTCGGGGGCCTTCTCCCCCACGACGATGTGACCGCAGTTGCGGCACTCCCAGACCTTGATCTCGCTCTTTTCGAACACCGCCGCGGTCTCTACGTTCCTGAGCAGCGCGCGGTATCTCTCCTCGTGATGCTTCTCGATCGCGGCCACGAGGCGGAACTTCTTGGCCAGCTCGTCAAAGCCTTCGGCTTCGGCGGTCTTTGCAAATCCCTCGTACATGTCCGTCCACTCGAAGTTTTCGCCGTCGGCGGCTGCCTTGAGGTTCTGGGCGGTGTCGCCGATGCCCTCGAGCTCCTTGAACCAGAGCTTTGCGTGCTCCTTCTCGTTCTCGGCGGTCTTCAGAAACAGCGCCGCGATCTGCTCAAAGCCGTCCTTTTTGGCTCTGGAGGCGAAGTAGGTGTACTTGTTTCTGGCCTGCGATTCGCCCGCGAAAGCGGCCTCGAGGTTCTTTTCCGTCTGTGTTCCCGCGTATTTGTTTGCCATGATACTGTCCCTCCGTCTATTTGTTTATTTTGAATTCTTCTGCGATTGCTGTCTGTCGTATTCCTCCCAGAGGGGGCGATACTTTTCCACGTTCGCCTGATGCTCCGCGTAGGTCTTTGCGAACACGAGCTCTCCGCTCGTGGGCTCGGCTGCGCAGAAGAACAGGTAGTTTTCGTCGAGGTACTGCGGGTCGGGGTTGAGCGCCGCGTTCAGCGCCGCCGTGCCGGGCGAACAGATGGGGCCAAGCGGCAGCCCGTCGACGACGTAGGTGTTGTAGGGCGAAGAGCGGTTCGTCTGCGCGCTGGTAAGGCTGATGTTCGTGATGCCGCTCAGATACTTCGCCGTGGGGTCGCTCTGCAGGCGCATGTTTGCGGCGAGGCGGTTGTAGAACACCGCGCTCACCCTCTGCATGTCCTCGGGTGTGGAGGCTTCTTTCTCGATGACGCTCGCCAGCGTGTAGATCTCGTCGGAGCTGAGCGTAACGCCCTTTGCGCCATAGGTCGGGGCCTCGCCGTTGTAGTTCTCGCTCTCGTCGCCGCCTTCGCTGACGAAGAGCTTGTTGTACACCACGTCGCTTTGCTTGATCAGCGTTCTCAGGATCGAAGGCGCGTCCGCGTTCAGGTAGATGCGGTAGGTATCCGGGGCGAGGTAGCCCTCCAGCGGATACGTCCTTTGCCCGAGGTCCTTGTTTTCGTTTGCGCTGATCAGGGCAAGAGAATAGTCGATATAGTCCCGGTAGAGATACTTGCTGTTCGTCGGGGTATTCCGGCACAGCATGATCAGTTCGTAGCGGTTTTTGAGCGCGCCGACCTGAACCAGATAGTCCGCGATGTCCTCGACGGTCCAGCCGGGCAGTATGCGGATCGTGCGCTCGTTGCTGGCTTTGCCGGAGGAAAGCACCGTTGCAACCTCAAACAGGTCCATGCTCCTGGAAAGCTGGTACACGCCGCTTTGCAATTGGTTCGTGAGCCCGTAAAACTGTATGTAGTACTTAAAGAGCGAGCTTGACGAGATGTAGCCCTGCTCCTCCAGGTGCTGCCCGATCGTCGTGACCGATTCGCCGCTTGCGACGGAGAAGGAATAGCTGGTCACGTCGCTGTCGTCTCTGGGCGCGATGTAGCCGTTGTAGAGCCTGTCCCAGGCGATGCTGACGATGCCCAAAAGCACCAGCAGCGCGCAGATAAAGCACAGCGCGGGGCGCAGAAGGTGCCACAGCCAGTCGTACCAGAACATGCCGTATTCCCTGTCCCGCGATACGCTCTTACGGGTGTAGCGCTCGGTCCTGAACAGGCTGTTGTAGCGTTCCCGGTTGTAGACGGCTTTTTTGCGGCTTAAGCCTTCGCCGTTGTTGCGGCCGTATTTGTGCGGCTGCGCTTTTTCCTCTTCGCCGAAAAGGTCCTCCGCCTGCGTGTCAAACAGGCTTTCGCTGTCCGTCTTCTTCTTGGCGGGCAGCTTCGGCGCGTGTTTTTGGGTTGTCAACGCGTTTTTTGGCTTTGACGCCATAGAGCCTCTCCTTAGGACTGCGTGAGCGCGTCGATGTCGATCCCGGCCACGTCGCCCAGAATTTTGTAGATGTCGGCGATGAGCTTCTGAAAGCGGAATTCCGCCAGCAGATAGGCGCTCGCGTCCTGATTGAGCTGAAGAAGCGAGGTGATGCGCATGAGCTTTTGCATTTCCTCCTCGTCCGGCTTTTCGCCCGAGGCGGCCTTGGCCTGCATTTTGAACTGCAGGCGCTTGAGCTCGTCCAAAAGCGCCTTGTTCGTGCCGTCCTCGTAGGCTTCGGTCTTCAGGCGGTGAAATTCCTTGTATTCCTCGGTCTCCTTGAGCTGGGAGGCCAGAAGATGCGCTGTGTCGTATACGTTTACTGCCATTTTGTCTCCTTACGTGATGATCGTCAGGATCATGGGATCGCGGCGGATCGTGTCGCTGATGTAGCGCTTGAGCGTGTCGCGCACGGCTTCCTTGAGCGCGGCGGTGGAGTTGTATTCGTACAGGTGCTTTTCGAGGAGCCTGAGCACGGCTTCCTTTGCGCCTTCGAGCAGCTTTTCGTTTTCCTTGGCGTACACGAAGCCGCGGCTTATGATGTCGGGGCCCGAGATCAGTTCCCCGGTGTCCCTGTCGAAGCCCAGCACGGCGATCAGCATGCCGTCCTCGGACAGGCGCTTTCTGTCGCGCAGCACGCTCTCGCCCACGTCGCCGACGCCAAGGCCGTCGATCAGCACTTCTCCCGCCGTGACGGAGCCGCCCCGGCGTATGGAATCACTTCTGACCTCGATGATGCCGCCCGTTTCGGGGATGAGCACCTTTTCTTCCTGCATGCCCAAAATCCTGGCAAGGCGCGCGTGATGGAACAGGTGCCTGTATTCGCCGTGCACGGGCACGAAGAATTCTGGGCGCGTAAGGCTGTGCATGAGCTTGAGCTCCTCCTGCCGCGCGTGTCCCGACACGTGCACCTCCGCCAGCGCTTCGTAAACCACGTTCGCGCCGGTCGAAACCAGCTGGTTGATCACCCTCGAAATGCTCATCTCGTTGCCCGGGATGGGGTTTGCGGAGATGATGATCGTATCCGTGGGACGCACGTTCAGCTTCTTATGTTCTGAAAACGCCATGCGGCTCAATCCGCTCATGGGCTCGCCCTGGCTGCCGGTGGTGAGCACGACCATGTCCTCGTCGCGGTAGCGGTCGAGCTCGTCCATGCTTACGAGCAGGCCGTCCGGGATCTTGAGATAGCCCAGCTGCGTGCTGACGCGGGCGACGCTGACCATACTCCTGCCGATCAGGCACAGATGCCTTTTGTGCTTGACCGCCGCGTCCACGACCATCTGTATGCGGTGGACGTTGCTTGCGAACATCGCGATGATGATTCGCTTTTGCGTCTTTTCGAACAGCTGGGCGAAGGTCTCGCCGACCTTGCGCTCGCTCATCGTGTAGCCGGGGCGCTCCACGTTCGTGGAGTCCGCCATGAGCAGCTTCACGCCGCCCGCTCCAAGAGCCGCGAGGCGCTGGAAATCGGTGGTCTGTCCGGCCACGGGCGTATAGTCGATCTTGAAATCTCCGGTGTGCACCACGACGCCCACGGGTGTGTGCAGCGCAAGGGCGCACGCGCCGGCGATGGAGTGGTTTACGTTGATGAATTCAACGCCGAAGCAGCCCGCGACGATCGTGTCGCCGGGTTCCACCTCGATGAGCTCCACCTTGTCGCTCATGTGGTGTTCCTTGAACTTTAAGTCCATCAGTGCGCAGGTAAGGCGCGTCGCGTACACGGGCGCATTCACGTCGCTGAGCACGTAGGGCGCGGCGCCGATGTGGTCCTCGTGGCCGTGGGTCACGAAAAAGCCCCTCACGCGCTCCGCGTTCTGCTTGAGATAAGTGATGTCCGGGATCACCAGATCCACGCCCGGCATATTGTCGTGCGGGAACATGGACCCAATGTCCACGACGATGATGTCGTTTCCGTATTCAAAGGCGGTCATGTTCTTGCCGATTTCGCCGATGCCGCCCAAAGGGATGACCTTAAGCACGCCCTCCTGATGGGCGTGTTCCCATTTCTTTTTTGACATTCCAACCTCCTTTCTATCGGAATGCGGGGTTTGATCTATATGCAGGCTCGCGGCGCGACGGCCGCCAAAGCCCAAAGCTCTTTATTATTGTATCAAGTATAGCATTTTGCGCGCCTGTTTTCCAGCGCAAAGCATGATATGTGCGTTATTTTTTGCTCTCAAAGCACATTCCCTGCGCTTTTGACTTTCGTTTCCGCAAGGATCCTTTCGGCGGCGAGGCGGGAAGCTTTGCCGCTTTCGCAGATGCCCAGTGCCGCGTGGTGCGCCTGCACGCGCCGCACGTAATCGTCTTCGTCGAAGTTCAGTATGTTTCTTTCGAGGCTGCCGTTGTCCCGCGCGAGCGGGTACGGCCAGGTGCCGACCGGCGTGTAAAAGCCGCGGCCGGCGTCGTAGGTATCCAGGTCCGGGCAGTACAGGAACACGGGCTTAAAGCGGAGCGACATGTCCCACATGCTCGAAGAATAGTCGGTGATCAGTACGTCGGCGACCGCGAGCAGCGGCTGCATGTCTTCGTAGTCGCTCAGGTCCGTGAGCGGCACGTCTCCGCCCTTCACGAATACGTGTCCGCGATAGGCCAGCGCCCATTCTCCACCGAAGCGCTTTTCGAGCGCGCTCTTCAAACGCGCGCAGTCAAGACCGTGGCCGTCCGCTTTCAGATCGTCCCTGTAGGTCGGCGCGTAGAGGGCAAAGCGCTGCCCCTCCTTCAGGCCGACAGAGGCTCTGATTTCTTCGGCCTTCTCTTCCCCTACGCCGTTTATCAGCATGTCGTTTCGGGGCATGCCGATTTCGAGCACCTCGCCGCGATAGCCGAAGGAGGCGCGTATCGTCTGCTCGGTGAACGCCCTGCTCGAGGAGAGGTAGAGCGTGGCCCCGCTCAGCTGCGTGCGAATGCTCAAGCGCTTGAGGGCGCTCAGCTGCTCCATTTCGGCCACCTTTTTGTACGCGCCGCCGCCGTGCCAGGTGCGCAATTGCACCTGCCCCTTCCGGCGCGGGAGCGTGGGTTTATAGTAGGTATTCACGCACACGACCTTCGCCGTCAGCGCGTATCTGATCGCTTCCCATGAGCCCGCCTTCAATACGCGAATGCCCCTTTCCTTCAGGAAAGAAAACCTCTCCGGCTCGCGGAAGCTCCAGGCGACCTCAACGCCATTCGGGCAGAGGTCCATGAGCGCCTCGCAGATGTACCTCGGATTGCAGGCGTATTTCTTCTCGCGGTAGCTTTGAAACAGAACACGGTCTGTTTTTATCTTCAGAAACGGAAGACACAGCCGAAGCGCGCAGCGGCTGCAAAACGCCATTATCAGCTGCAAAAGCTCCTTCATGCGGCATCCCCCATTTCCCGTATTTCTGATTTATTATACTGTTTTTGGCGCAGCAAATCAAGCGTTTCGGCTCAAAAGCAGCGCTTTTGTGTATTCGAGGCCCGCTTTCAGTTCGCCGAAAGCGTCCGTCCACGTTTCCTGCTCTGCCAAAATCAATTTGGCGCCGGCCTTCAGGCAGGCCGTGAGCGCGCTTTCAAAATCCGTGACGCCTTTTCCCACGCTGCAGAGCGCGCCGCTTTCGTTTCTGTCCTTGAAGTGCACCGTGTCGATCCTGCCGGAATGGGACAGGATGAACTGCGCGGGGTCGAGCCCAGCGTCCCGGATCTGGCAGACGTCCGGCGTAAGTCGCAGCGCAGGCCTCATGCACAGAAGCGCTTCGGCGGCCCCTGCGAAGTCCGCTTTGACCGGATGGTAGCTCAAGTGGATTCCCTTTGCAAGCGCCCGCTCTTCGAGCGCGTCGAGCTTCGGCATGAGGCTTTGAACGTCCCCGTTCGGGACGCCGCTGAAGCACAGTTCGTCCCCGCCGGCTAAAGAGCAGAGCTCAATATAGTATTCGCTGTCTGCCAGGATCCCGGCTGTTTTGTCCTGTACGCCTGTGGCCTTGATGCCGTATTTTTGAAGCAGTTCGGCGATCGTGCCTGCGGGAACGGCTCTGCCGATCCATTGCAGCGCCGTGTCCCGGCAGCCGATTTCCCGCATAAAGGAAAGCACGCCGTCAAGCCCCGCCGCGTCCGTCATCAGCGGCTTAAAGCTCGAAATTTGTATTCCGACATTCATGGCCTTATCCCCCGCACGACCATCGTGAGCGAAACGGCCGTGTCCCACTGCTTCTGTCCCTGATCGAACAGCTTTTTGCGCAGGTCATGCTTTTCGTTTATGCGCTTTTCGATTGCCGCGTATTCGTCTTTCGTGAAATGCTCTCCCAAAGTGCGCTGCGCGCCGAAGAGGGCGTCCAGTTCGTCCTGTCTGAGCGTTTCCAGCATCTGCAGCGCAAACGGGCGCGAATATTTGGGATCGTCGGGCGTCAGGTCGCTGACCGCGTAGCCCGTGTGCACGTCGCAAAACCCATATTTTTCCATCGCCCGGGGCAGCTCGCTTTCGTTCATCGGATAGCGGCAGACGGCGTATTTTTCAAAGCTGTCGTCGAGCTCAGCCGCTTTGCGCCAGAACGCCTCCTCCGCTTCGTCGTTCGTGAGGCACGGCGCCTGTACACGTATGCCCTTCCTCGCGGAGAGCACGAGGCAGACGCCTCCCTTTTTCAGTACGCGCCGCTGCTCACCGAAAAAGGCCGTGGGCTCTACGTGTTCGCTGACCGTGTTTGAGATCGTGACGTCGAAGCTTTCATCGCCGAATGGCAGCTGCGTCGCGTCGCCTTCCATGAAGTTTGCGCCGCTTATGTGCTTTTGGGCATAATCTATAAAGGCGCTGTCCCTGTCTATGCCGCAGATATGCGTTTTCGGATAAGCGCGCCTGAGCGCCTCGCACAGCGCGCCCGGCCCGCAGCCGATTTCGAGGATGGTAAATTCCCTGTCTGCGTCAAGCCGGAACAGCTTCAGAAACGAATCAAAAAAGACTTCGTCGAAGCGGTTTTTGCGGCTCAGATACAGCGTGTTTATGCCCTGTACGTAATCGGACCAGACGGTGTTCATGGCTTCCTCCATGCGTCGATCGAATTGCCAAAAAAGCAACGGCGAGGGAAACTCCCCCGCCATGATGCTTATCAGCCCTGCTTTTGCTTGTGCTTGGGATTTTCGCAAATCACCATTACGTGACCCTTGCGCTTTATGATCTTGCACTTTTCGCAGATGACTTTTACGGACGGTCTTACCTTCATTGTGTGTTCCTCCTTTCGGGATTCACTGCTTGCTGCGCCACGTGATGCGACCGCGGGTGAGGTCGTAGGGCGACAGCTCTATGGTCACCTTGTCGCCGGGGTAAATGCGGATGTAGTTCATGCGCATCTTGCCGGAAACATGGGCAAGTATCTTGTGGCCGTTGGGCAGCTGTACCTCAAACATCGCGTTGGGGTAGGCTTCGGTTACAACGCCTTCGACTTCGATTACATCGGATTTTGACAAAACGCTATTCCTCCTTATCGGACAGCCATTTACGTATCTCGTGATTTTCCGCACTGCCGTTTAGCAGTCTTGTGACGATTTCGGGGGCGGGCTCACGAACGAGCTTCAAATGCTTGCGCTTTTTCTTTTTGGGCTTTTCGACCTTATGGGTCCTGCCGTCCGAGATGAGCACATATTCATCGTCCAGAGACGAGATCACCACGAAGAGGCGGCCTTCGTCCCTGCCGGCCCTGGAAAGAACCACCGAGCCGGTTTGGACAGGCGGTTTATTCATTCGGAATACCTCCCGTCCCGCTGCCGGGCAGGGAAAGAATTTCCGGTTCGCCTTCGGTGATCAGAAGCGTGTGCTCGTAGTGAGCGCAGGGCTTATTGTCTCTGGTGACCGCCGTCCAGTCGTTGTCCTTGATGAAAATCTTCCATGTGCCCATGGCTATCATCGGTTCGATCGTCAGGGTCATGCCCGGTTGAAGGCGCACGCCCCTGCCGGGCTTGCCGTAGTTGGGCACCGAGGGATCCTCGTGCATTTCGCGCCCTATGCCGTGACCGCAAAAGTCCCGTATGACGCCGTAGCCGTGATCCTCGGCGTGCTTTTGCACTGCCCAGCCGATGTCACCGATTCTGTTGCCCGCTTTCGCCTGGGAAACTCCCTTCCAGAAGCATTGCTCCGTTACTTTGATGAGCCTGAGCGCATCCTTGGAGCAGGTGCCTACCGGAGATGTAAATGCGGAATCCGATTGCCAGCCGTTCAAAAGGAGCGTACAGTCGATCGATACGATTTGCCCTTCCTTGAGCGGCTTGTCCGTTGGAAAGCCGTGCACCACTTCGCTGTCCACGCTCGCGCAGATGGAACCGGGAAAACCCTCGTAGCCCTTTGAGGACGGGATGGCTCCCCCGTCGCGTATGAGCTTTTCGGCTCTTTCGTCGATTTCCAGGGTCGTGATGCCGGGTTTTATCATGGCCTTGAGCTCTTCAAGCACGTCGTGAAGCAGCCATCCGGCCTTGCGCATGAGGTCGACCTCAGCGCTGCTCTTGGTGTAGATCATCTCAGCACCCGAGCGCGTTCAAAATCGCGCTTGTGACCTTGTCCGGCTCGTCATCGCCGTCCACCGTTTTGAGCGTACCCATGGCGGTGTAAAAGTCGATGAGGGGCGCGGTCTGAGAGTGATAGACACTGAGCCTGTTCGAGATGGTCTCGGGGGAATCGTCCTTGCGCTGATACAGTTCGCCGCCGCAATCGGGGCAGACCTTATCGTTTTCGAGCTGCGAGATGTGGAAGGTGTTTTGGCACTGCCTGCACACCCTGCGGCCCGTCAAGCGCTTTAAAAGCTTTTCGTCCCTGACCTCTACGTCTATGACGGTGTCCGGAGCACAGATAACGTTCAGCGCCTCGGCCTGATGCACCGTACGGGGAAAGCCGTCCAGCAGATAACCGTTAGCGCAATCGGCATTTGAAAGCCTTTCGCGCACCATTTCCACGAGCACCTCGTCGGGCACAAGGCCGCCGCTTTCGACGAAAGCTTTGGCCTTGAGACCGGTGGGCGTACCCTTGGCTATGGCGCTTCTGAGCATGTCGCCGGTGGAGATATGAGGGATCGAAAGCTTTTCGCAAATCCTTGCGGCCTGCGTTCCCTTACCTGCGCCGGGAGGGCCAAGAAATACTAACTTCATAACGGATTTCCTCCGCGTCTTACTTAAGGAAGCCCTTGTAGTGACGCATGAGCATCTGGCTTTCCAGCGTTCTGGCGGTTTCGACCGCAACGCTTACGGCGATCAGCAGGGAGGAGCCGGCAAAGCTCAGGCTCACGCCCGCGACCTTGTAAACGATGGAGGGAAGCAGCGCCAGCACTGCAAGGAAGATAGCGCCAAAGAGGGTAATATGGCTGTTGATCTTGGTGATGTAATCCACCGTCATCTTGCCCTGGCGGATGCCGGGGATCAGACCGCCGTTGTTCTGGATGTTCTCAGCCATCTCCTTGGGGTTGAAGGTGATGGAGGAATAGAAGAACGTAAAGCCCAGGATCAACAGCGCGTTGATGGCGATATACCACCAGGTGGTGTTGCCAAGGTTCTTGCTCCACCAATCCTTGCCGCTGGACCAGAAGAAACCGAGAATGGTTTCGGGGAACTGCATGATGGCGGAAGCGAAGATCAGAGGCAGAACGCCGGAAGCGTTGAGCTTGAGCGGGATGTGGGTGGACTGACCGCCGTACATCTTGCGGCCGACCATGCGCTTTGCGTACTGTACGGGGATGCGCCTTTCGGCCAAATCCACCAGTACGACGCCTACGATCATGGCAAGGCTTATCACGAGCACGGCCAGCGTGCCGGGCACGCCCCTGAAGGAACCGTTGAAGATGGAGGTGAACAGGTCGGCGGTGCCGCTTGCGATGCTGGAGGCAAAGCGGGAGATGATGCCCGCGAAGATCAGCAGGGAAACGCCGTTGCCGATGCCGTTCTCGGTGATGCGCTCACCGATCCACATGGCCAGCGCCGTGCCGGCGGCAAGGCAGAAGCCGATGGTTACGATGTTCAGGAAGGTCTTCTGCGCATAGGCCTGCAGGGAGTAGGTCAGCGCGACCGCCTGCACGAAGCCCAGGCCGACCGTCACGTAGCGGGTGATCTGGGCGATCTTTTTTCTGCCCTCTTCGCCGCTCTTGTTGAGCTCCTCCAGCTTGGGTATGGCCACGCACAAAAGCTGCATGATAATGCTGCTGTTGATGTAAGGCGTAATGCCCATGGCCATGATGGTGAACTGGCTCAGGTTCGAACCGGTCATGCTCTCAATGTAGGAGAGCATCGAGGAGTTCTGTATGGCCGTCGCAAGGGAAGCGGTGTTGATGCCGGGGGTGGGAACGAAGCACAGCAGCCTGTACAAAAGCAGCATGCCCAGGGTGTAGAGAATCTTTTTTCTCAGATCCGGTATTTTCCAAGCGTTTTTCAGCGTCTGAAGCATATCAGATCACCTCGCAGCTTCCGCCTGCCGCTTCGATCTTCTCCTTCGCGGTAGCAGTGAATTTGTTAGCCTGCACCGTGAGCTTTTTGGTGATTTCGCCATCGCCAAGAATCTTAATGCCGTCGAGCACCTTGTTGATGACGCCGACCTCAAGCAGCTCTACGGGGCCCACGACGTCGCCGTCTTCGAAGATGTTGAGCACATCGACGTTGATGGTCTCGTATTCCTTGGCCCACTTGTTGGTGAAGCCTCTCTTGGGCAGACGCATGGTCAGCGGCATCTGGCCGCCTTCGAAGCCGGGGCGCTTGCCGCCGCCCGAACGAGCCTTGGCACCCTTGTGACCTTTACCGGAGGTCTTTCCTATGCCGGATCCGATTCCGCGTCCCAGACGCTTCGGGGCTTTTGTGGATCCGATTGCGGGTTGCAGTTCATGAAGTTTCATGTCGGACCTCCTTAGTCTTCAATTTCTTCAACCTTGACCATGTGCTTGACCTTAAAGATCATGCCGCGCACGGCAGGATTGTCTTCTTTGATGACGGTGTCGCCCACATGGTGAAGACCGAGCGCCTGAATGTTCGCGATGTGATTCTTCAGGCACGCGATGGTTGATTTGGTTTGTGTAATCTTAAGCTTCATCGTATCGTCCTCCTCAGCCCAGGAGCTCTTCGACGGTCTTGCCGCGAAGTCTGGCTACCTTTTCGGCATCCTGCAGGCGGCCCAGGCCGTTGAGCGTGGCGCGCACCATGTTGATGGGGTTGTTGGTGCCAATGGACTTGGTGCGGATGTCCTTGATGCCTACGGCTTCGATGACCGCACGCACGGGGCCGCCCGCGATGACGCCGGTGCCCTCGGGAGCGGGCATGAGCAGCACCTTGCCGGTGCCGTAGATGCCGGTGATCTCGTGCGGGATGGTGGTTCCGTCCATGGGAACGTTGATGAAATGCTTCTTGGCGTCTTCGATGCCCTTGCGAACGGCTTCGGGGATTTCGACGGCCTTGCCCATTCCGCAGCCAACCTTGCCCTTTTCATCGCCCACTACCATGAGGGTGGTGAAGCGGAAGTTTTTGCCGCCCTTTACGACCTTGGCGACGCGGTTGATGTAAACGAGCTTCTCTTTGTATTCGCTCACTGGTCTTTCTCTGCGCTGCATTGCGTTATCTCCTCCCATTAGAAGTTCAAGCCGCCCTCGCGAGCGCCAGCTGCCAGCTGAGCTACACGACCGGTGTAGATGTATCCGCCGCGATCGAACACGACTTCCTCGATGCCGTTGGCCTTGGCGCGCTCGGCGATGGTCTTACCCACGAGCTTGGCGGCGTTCTTCTTGTCCATATCGGCGATCTGAGCAGCGATGTCCTTTTCCACGGTGGAGGCTGCACAAAGAGTGTGGCCCTTGGTGTCATCGATGATCTGTGCGTAGATGTGCGCGTTGGAACGGAACACGCACAGGCGCGGACGCTCGGGCGTACCGCTGATCTTTTTGCGAACGCGCTCATGGCGTATCACGCGGATTTCGTTTCTATCCGTCTTTTTGAACATTGCGATACCCTCCCTATATTATTTCTTACCGCTCTTGCCTTCCTTGTGGCGTACGAACTCGCCCTCATAGCGGATACCTTTGCCATGATAGGGTTCGGGCTTACGGATGGCACGGATTTCGGCTGCGATTTCACCTACGACCTGCTTGTCGATGCCGGCGACAGTGATCTTGTTCGGAGTAGGCGTGGCGAAAGTTACGTTTTCGGGCGCCTTCACGATGACAGGATGGCTGAAACCGATGTTGATGGTGAGCTGGGTGGGGTTGTCCGCCTGTGCGCGGTAACCTACGCCGACGAGCTCGAGGGACTTGGTGAAGCCGGTGGTTACGCCGGTCACCATGTTGTGGATCAGGGCTCGGTACAGGCCGTGCATTGCGCGGTTTTCCTTTTCATCGTTGGGTCGGCTGACCTTCAGTTCGCCGTTTTCGATGGAGATACCGATATTCTGATTCACGCTCTGGGACAACGTGCCTTTGGGACCTTTGACGGTCACGACGTTGTCTTCAACCTTTACGTCAACGCCCGCGGGTATTTTGACCGGGAGCTTTCCGATTCGTGACATTTGAATACCTCCGTTATTATTACCAGATATACGCGAGGACTTCGCCGCCGATGTTGCTTCTGCGGGCTTCCCTGTCTACCATGAGGCCCTTGGAAGTGGAGACGATGGCGATGCCCAGGCCGCCGAGTACCTTGGGGATCTCTTCGCTCTTGGCGTAGACGCGAAGGCCGGGCTTGGAGATGCGCTTTAAGCCCTTGATGACGGACTCTTTGCCTTCGGCATACTTCAGGCCGATCTTGATCTGGCCCTGCAGACCGTCGTCAACGAAATCAACGCTCTTGATGAAGCCTTCGTCCAGAAGGATCTGAGCGATGCTCTTTTTGATGTTGGAAGCGGGTACGATTACCTCGTCATGCTTGGCAATCAAACCGTTGCGGATCCTTGTGAGCATATCCGCGATGGGATCGTTTACGAGCATATTTGAACCTCCTTCCGATTACCAGCTGGCCTTTCTGACTCCGGGAATCTCACCCTTGTAGGCGAGGTTGCGGAAGCAGACGCGGCAGACTCCGTACTTGCGAAGCACGGCATGGGGACGGCCGCAGATACGGCAGCGGGTATATGCGCGGGTGGAGAACTTGGGTTCTCTGGCCTGCTTGATTTTAAGACTGGTCTTTGCCACGCTTATTTCCTCCTTGCATTACGCCTGGAACGGCATGCCCAGCTGGGCCAGCAGTTCCTTCGCCTCTTCGTCAGTCTTGGCGGTGGTGACGAAGATCATTTCCATACCGCGGATCTTCTCTACCTTATCGTAATCGATTTCGGGGAAGATGAGCTGTTCACGTACGCCCAGGGCGTAATTTCCGCGCCCGTCAAAGGCTTTGCTGCTTACGCCGCGGAAGTCGCGCATACGGGGCAGTACGATGGAGATAAGCTTGTCAGCAAACTCATACATACGGTCGGAACGGAGGGTAACCTTCGCGCCTACATTCATGCCGGCACGCACTTTGAAGTTCGCGATGGACTTCTTGGCCTTGGTCACCAGGGGCTTCTGGCCGGAGATGGTCGCCAGCTCGTTTACGGCAACTTCGAGGGATTTGGCGTTGTCCTTGCAATCGCCAAGGCCCATGTTGATGACGATCTTTTCGAGCTTGGGAACTTCCATTACGTTCTTGTAGCCGAACTTCTGCGTCAAGGCAGGAATGACTTCATTGCGATACTTTTCTTGCAGTCTGGTCATTTGTTATTCCTCCTCAATCACTTGATGGTCGCGCCGCACTTCTTGCACACGCGGACCTTCTCGGGCTTCTTGCCTTCGGCGGTAATGAACTTATGCGCCAGACGGGTAGCCTTTTTGCAAGAGGGGCAAACGAGCATGACCTTGCAGGCAGGGATGGCAGCTTCCTTTTCGATGATGCCGCCGGGGATGCCCTGGCCGCGCGCCTTCTGATGCTTCTTTACCATGGCCACGCCTTCAACGACGATCTTGCCGGTGGAGGGGAAGGCCTTCTGGATCTTGCCCTGCTTGCCTTTGTCTTTACCGGAGATCACGACTACGGTATCACCGGACTTTACGCCGAGTTTATTGAGTGCCATATCGTAAACCTCCTTTTACAGTACTTCGGGAGCGAGCGAAACGATCTTCATGTAATCCTTTTCGCGGAGCTCTCTGGCCACGGGCCCGAAAATGCGGGTGCCCTTGGGCTGCTTTTGTGCGTCGATGATTACCGCAGCGTTGTCGTCGAAACGGATATAGCTTCCGTCGGGACGGCGATACTGCTTCTTGGTGCGGACGATAACGGCCTTGACCACTTCGCCCTTTTTGATGGCTCCACCGGGTTGCGCGCTTTTTACGGAGGCGACGATGACATCGCCCACGCTGCCGCTCTGACGGAAAGAGCCGCCCAGTACGCGGAAGCACATGATTTCTTTCGCGCCACTGTTATCTGCAACCTTTAATCTGGTTTGCGGCTGAATCATTGTGGTTTCCTCCTGCTCTTACTTCGCCTTTTCGACGATCTCTACCAGTCTCCAGTGCTTTTCCTTGGAAAGGGGCCTGGTCTCCATCACGCGCACGGTGTCGCCGATGCCGCACTCATTGTTCTCGTCGTGAGCCTTGAGCTTGGTCGTGCGGTTCATGATCTTGCCATACAGCGGATGCTTTACACGGGTGCGGATCGCGACTACGATGGTCTTGTCCATCTTATCGGATACGACTACGCCGACGCGCTCTTTGCGCATACCTCTCTGCTCGGACATTTTACTCTCCTCCATTAGTTCTTCACACCACGCTGGGTAAGAACGGTCTTGATGCGAGCGATGTCCTTTTTGCAGGCACGTACCGCTGCATTGTTCTGAAGCTGACCGGTAGCCAGCTGGAAGCGCAGGTTGAACAGTTCGCTCTTCTTGTTTTTGAGTTCGGTGTCGAGCTCCTGAGTGGTCATATCTTTAAGAGTATTCAAAATGCTGTTTTTCATTGCTCTTCACCACCCGCCTGAGTTGCCTTATCAAAATCCTTTTTGGTGACAATCTTGGTCTTTATGGGAAGCTTGTGGCCGGCAAGGCGCAGGGCTTCCTTCGCTACGGATTCGTCGATGCCCGCCATCTCGAACAGTACGCGGCCGGGCTTGACTACCGCTACCCAATACTCGGGAGCGCCTTTACCGGAACCCATTCGGGTCTCGGCGGGCTTCGCCGTTACGGGCTTGTCGGGGAAAATCTTGATCCAGACGTTACCGCCGCGCTTCGTTGTACGCGTCATGGACTGACGGGCGGCCTCGATCTGATTGGAGGTGATCCAGCCGGGCTGAAGCGCCACGAGGCCGTAGTCACCGTATGCAAGGAAATTGCCGCGCTGGGCCTTTCCCTTCATGCGACCGCGCTGCTGCTTGCGGTGCATAACTCTCTTGGGCATCAGCATTGCTTATTTCCCTCCTTCTCTGGGCTGTTGGTTGTCGCGGGGACGTCTGTCTTCGCGGTTGAAGTTTCTTCTGTCGCGCCTGTCGCCGCGCTCGTTGCCTGTGGCCTTGATGGACCTGGGCGCGTAGCCCTTGCCAAGGAACTGGCCCTTGTAGATCCAAACCTTCACGCCGATGCGGCCGTAGGTGGTGTGCGCCTCGCAGAAGCCGTAATCGATGTTGGCTCTCAGGGTCTGCAGCGGGATGCTGCCCTCGTGATAGCCTTCGCTGCGGGCGATGTCCGCGCCGCCGAGACGGCCTGCCACGCTGGTCTTGATACCCTTGGCGCCTGCCTTGAGCGCGTGCTGAAGCGCTTGCTTCATGGCTCTGCGGAAGGATACGCGCTTTTCGATCTGCTGGGCGATGTTTTCGGCGACCAGCTGCGCGTCGCACTCGGGGTTCTTGACTTCAAGGATGTTCAGGTTGATGTTCTGCGTGCCGGTGCGCTTGGCGATCAGGTTCTTGAGCTCTTCCACGCCTGCGCCGCCCTGGCCGATGACGATACCGGGCTTGGCGACCCAGATGCTGATGTCGAGCTTGTCGCCCGCGCGGGCGATGTCGATGTGGCTGATGCCGGCTTCGTACAGCTTTACCTTACCCTTTGCGGTGAGCTCGCACTCGTTTTTGAGCCAATTGCGAAGATCGTAGTCCAGGATAAGATTCTTTGAAAAATCCTTCTTGCCCGCATACCATTTGGTGCTCCAGTCCATGATGACACCAACGCGCGCGCCGTGGGGATTAACTTTCTGACCCATTCTGTTTCCTCCCTTATTTCTGGTCGAGCACGACGGTAATGTGACTGGTTCTCTTGAGAATCATGTCAGCGCGGCCGTGGGAACGAGGCCAATAGCGCTTGAAAGTCGGGCCCTGATTTGCGTAGATTTCCGCGACGTAGAGCTGATCGCGGCTCATGCTGAGATTGTTCTCGCCGTTGGCGATGGCGCTTTCCAGAAGCTTTTTGACTACGGGAGCGGCGCTCTTGGGAGTAAACTCAAGGATGGCCAGTGCGTCGTCTACCTTCTTGCCGCGGATAAGGTCGATGACGATTTTGACCTTGCGGGAAGAAATGCGCACGTTCTTCACGGTGGCATGCGGCCGGTTGTCACGCTTTTCCTGACGCGCAGCTGCTTTTTCTTTGATTCGAGTTGCCATTCGTCTATCTCCTTTCCGTTATTTTTTTGCGGAAGACTTCTCGCCGGCGTGGCCCCTGAAGGTCCTCGTGGGGGCGAACTCGCCTAACTTGTGACCGACCATATCTTCGGTGATGTATACCGGTACGTGCTTTCTGCCGTCGTGGATGGCAATGGTGTGACCGATGAAATCAGGGAAGATCGTAGAGGAACGGGACCAGGTCTTCAGTACCTTTTTCTCGCCCGTCTTATTCATATCCTGAACGCGCTTAAGCAGCTTTTCCTGAATAAACGGTCCTTTTTTAACGGATCTGCTCATTGTTCGTTTTGCCTCCTTTGCCGCTTACTTCTTGCCGGCTCTCTTGACGATCATCTTGTCGGAATACTTGCGATGCTTACGGGTCTTGACGCCCTGCGTCTTTTTGCCCCAAGGAGACATAGGAGCGGGCATACCTACGGGAGAACGGCCTTCGCCGCCGCCGTGGGGGTGATCAACGGGGTTCATTACGACGCCGCGGACGGTGGGACGGATGCCCATGTGACGCTTGCGGCCGGCCTTGCCGATGCGCACGTTCTCGTGCTCGTTGTTGCCGACTTCGCCGATGGTGGCGCGGGCGTTGATGGATACCTTGCGCACTTCGCCGCTGGGCAGACGGACCTGGGCGTAATCGCCTTCCTTGGCCATGACCTGCGCGGAGGTGCCGGCGGAACGGACCATCTGGCCGCCCCTGCCGACCTTGATCTCTACGTTGTGGATCAGGGTGCCCAGGGGGATGTTGCTAAGAGGCAGGCAGTTGCCGGGCTTGATGTCGGCCTGCGCGCCGCTCATTACGGTGTCGCCTACGTTCAGGCCGAGGGGCGCGAGGATGTATCTCTTTTCGCCGTCGGCGTAGAACAGAAGGGCGATGAAGCAGGTGCGGTTGGGATCGTATTCGATGGCAGCAACCTTCGCAGGGATGTTGTCCTTGTTGCGCCTGAAGTCGATGATGCGGTACTTGCGCCTTTCGCCGCCGCCCTGATGGCGAACGGTGATCTTGCCCTGGTTGTTGCGGCCCGCCCTTTTGCGAAGGTCAGTCACCAAAGAGCGCTCGGGCTCCTTCTTGGTGATCTCGTCGAAGGTCAGAACCGACATGAAGCGCCTTGCAGGCGAGGTCGGCTTGTAAACTCGAATTGCCATTTGCTTTCCTCCCTTTTACTGCGCCATGCCTTCGAAGAACTCGATAGGCTTTGAATCACTCTTGAGAGTGACGTAGGCTTTTTTGATTTCGGGTGTCCTGCCCTGGGTGCGGCCCTGACGGCGGATCTTGCCGATGGTGCGCAGGGTGTTGACGGAGTCGACCTTCACGCCGAAAATTTTCTCGACCGCTTCTTTGATCTCGGTCTTGTTGGCGGTCTTGTCTACCACGAAGACGTATTTCTTGTCGGCGATGGTAGCGTAGCTTTTTTCGGTGAGCACGGGGCGAATGATGATGTCGTATACGCTCTTCATTATTCATTTACCTCCGTTTCGGTTTCGTCGATGTACTGGTCGTTATACATTTCTTCGATGAGGCCGACGGCTTCCTTGGTCACGATGAAGGATGTATACTTGAGAATGTCTACAACGTTCAGCATGCCGGTGTGGCTTACCTGTACGCCGGGGATGTTGGCGGCGGCGCGCAGCACGTTTTCGTCGGAAGCGGCGGTCACGATCATGGCCTTCTTGGCAGCGCCCAGGTCCTTGAGCATCTTGACGATGATCTTGGTCTTGGCTTCGGTGAGGTTGAGCTGATCCAGAAGGATGATCTCGTTTTCGGCGCACTTGCAGCTGAGCGCGCTCTTCATCGCCAGGCGGCGGACTTTGCGGGGCACGCTGATCCTGTAGGAGCGGGGCTTGACCGCAAACACCATACCGCCGTGGGTGAACTGGGGAGCTCTGCGGCCATGGTGACGCGCGTTACCGGTGCCCTTCTGGCGATAGATCTTTCTGCCGCCGCCGCGCACTTCGGTGCGGGTCAGGGCGGACTGCGTGCCCTGGCGCTGAGCGTTCAGAATCGCCTTGGACACCATATGCATTGCGCTGACATTGATCTCGGCGCCGAATACGTCTTCATTGAGCTCGTAGGTGCCGACCGTCTGGCCCTGCATATTTTTTACATTAATACTTGGCATTTATGCGTCCTCCTTCCGGTGTGATCAGGCCTTGATGGAATCGCGGATGACCAGCAGGCTCTCGTTGGCTCCGGGCAGAGCGCCCTTGATGAGCAACAGGTTCCTTTCGGCGTCCACCGAAACCACTTCCAGGTTCTGCACGGTCACCTTTTCGTTGCCGTACTGACCTGACATGTGCTTGCCCTTGAATACGCGGGAAGGATCTGAGTTAGCGCTTAAGGAGCCTACGCCGCGATGATACTTGGAGCCGTGCGCCATGGGGCCGGTGTGCTGATTCCATCTCTGGATGGCGCCGGTGAAGCCGTGGCCTTTGCTGATGCCGGAAACATCTACTTTATCGCCCTGGGCGAACTGGTCAGCCTTGAGGACCGTGCCTACGCTGTAGGCGGAGATGTCGTCAAAGCGGAATTCGCGCAGGTAACGGGTTGCGGGCACGTTCGCTTTTGCGAAATGGCCGAGCTCGGGCTTGGTCTTCAGTTTCTGAGCGCGCTTTTCGCTGAGCTCTCCGAAACCGACCTGAACCGCCTCATAGCCGTCGGTTTCGACCGTCTTCACCTGGGTTACGGTGCAGGGGCCAGCTTCGACGACCGTGACCGGGACGAGACGACCATCCGGAAGGAAGATCTGGGTCATGCCGATCTTTTTGCCGAGAATTGCCTTCTTCATTAGTGGTTCCTCCTGATTGGATTACAGTTTGATTTCGATCTCGACACCCGCGGGAAGATCGAGCTTGGTAAGGGCTTCGATGGTCTTGGGTGTGGGCTGAAGGATGTCGATCAAGCGCTTGTGGGTGCGCTGCTCGAACTGCTCGCGGCTGTCCTTGTGCTTGTGGGGGCTGCGCAGGATGGTGATGATCTCCTTTTCCGTGGGCAGCGGGATGGGGCCGCTTACTCTGGAGCCGTTGCGCTTTGCGGTTTCAACGATGCGCGCTGCGCTCTGGTCGATCAGAGAGTGTTCGTAAGCCTTCAGCTTGATGCGGATCTTCTGGCTTGCCATGTTTGGGTTTCCTCCTTGTTGAGACTCATGCACACGCTGCCGGGCGTGCCCTAATTATTTTTTTATTCGACGGCGCATGAGCCGTCGCCCGATTGTCGGACTGGTCCCCGGAAATTCCCGGCCCTGCGGCCGCAACCTCCCGGTTCATCCCTCATTCGCAGTGGCTTTCAAAAACCATACCCGCCGGCAGACGGGCATAATTCACCCACACGCGAACATTTGAATTATACCGTATGCCCGCTTCTTTCTCAAGTTATTTTTCGGTTATATACGTTAATTGAGCGTTATTTCCGGGAAGCTGTTGAAATCCGGGCATTCTATCTTTATAATATGATACAGAAACTACCGTCGGAACTGTATTCAACCGGAAAGAGGAGGTCGTCTCATGGGCATCTACACGGAATTGTATCCCGTAAGCAACGAATTCAGACACGCGGAATCGCTGGACGGTCTTTGGCGCTTTCGCTTCGACCCGGAAGGAGAAGGCGAAAAGCGAGGCTGGGCCGATAAGGGCCTGCCCGAAGCGCTGTCCATGCCCGTTCCTTCCAGCTTTGCCGATCTGTTCACCGACGCGGCGAAAAGGGATTACTGCGGCGATTTCTGGTACGAAGCCGAATTCTATCTGAAAGAAGTCGACGAAAGCAGGCGCCGCTTCCTGCGCTTCGGAAGCGTGACGCACACGTGCCGGGTGTTCGTAAACGGCAAGGAATGCGCCTCCCACGTGGGCGGGTTTTTGCCCGTCGTCGCCGAGATCACGGGCGCCGTCGTCCCGGGGCGCAACGTACTCGTCGTGAAGGTAAACAACGAGCTCAGCGAAACCAACATTCCCTGCGGCACCACCGTGCGCAGGTCGGACGGAACGAAGCGCGCGATGGGCTATTTCGATTTCTTCAATTATTCCGGCATCCAGCGCAGCGTGTACCTTATGGAACTGCCCCGGGAAGCCATATACGATTACGAGCTCAGCTACCGCCTGGACGGGAAGGACGCCTATGTCGATTACGCCGTCATGGCGGACGGCGACGCGGACGTGAAAATCACGTTCAAAGACGCAGAAGGCAATGTCGCCGCGAGTGCCTCTGGCAGAAGCGGCACGCTGTTCATCCCCTGCGCGCATCTTTGGAAGGTGCGCAGCGCCTACCTTTACGACGTGGTAATCGAGCTCGTTCGCGAAGGAAAGACGGTCGACCGCTACCAAGCGAAGGCCGGCGTGCGCACGGTGGAGATAAGCGGTGAAAACATACTGATCAACGGCGAAAAGACCTATCTGAAGGGCTTCAGCAAGCACGAGGACGCGGACATCGTCGGCCGCGGCTTCAGCTATCCCGTGCTCAAGCGCGACTTCGAGTGCCTCAAATGGATGGGCGCCAACTGCTTCCGCACGAGCCACTACCCCTATTCGGACGAGTGGTACCGCATGGCGGATGAGGAAGGCTTCCTCGTCATCGACGAAGTGCCTGCCGTGGGCATGATGCGCTCGATCGCCAATTTCCTTGCGGCAGGCCGCGGCGAGGCGAAGGGCTTTTTTGCGGACTGTCCGGATACGGCGCTGCTTAGCAAAAACCACGCGTCCGCGCTGAGCGAGATGATCGCCCGCGACAAAAACCATCCGTCCGTCATCGCCTGGAGCGTCTTCAACGAGGCGGAGACGACCAGTGAGGAGGCCGAGCGCTACTTTGCGCCGCTGTTTGCCCGGGCGCGTGAGCTCGACCCGCAAAAGCGCCCCGTGACCGGCGTGCTGGAGTCGAGCTCCTCCCCCAAGCGCTGCCGCGTCAACAAGATGATGGATTTCATCTGCCTCAACCGCTATTACGGCTGGTACATCTGCGGAGGCGAATTGAAAGAGGCCGAGAACCTGTTCCGCAGCGAAATGGACGCGTGGCAGGCGCTCGACTTGAAAAAACCGTTCGTATTCACGGAATTCGGCACCGACACGCTGGATTCGCTCCACAAGCTCCCGGGCGTCATGTGGAGCCAGGAATACCAGCAGGAGTACATGCTGATGCATTTCGACGTGTTCGACAGCTACCCAATGATCCAAGGCGAGCTCGTCTGGAACTTCGCAGATTTCCAGACGGGACAGGGCATCATGCGCGTAAACGGCAACAAAAAGGGCCTCTTTACGCGCCAGCGCCAGCCCAAGGCCGCCGCCTACACGATGCGTGACAGATGGCTCAGGCAGAAATGAGTCGGTTATAAAACAAGCCTTGCACAGGGCTGCAAAAGAAAGAGGAAGGCGTTCCGCCCTCCCCTTTCTTTTTCTTCCGAAGGTTGTCGTCTATCCCTTCAGGCCGCTTGTCGCTACGCCCTGCACGAAATATCTCTGCAGGAAAACGAACATGATGAATACCGGGATCAGCGCCACGGTGGCCGCCGCCATCATCTGCGCGTAGTTGGACGAATACTGCGTGTTGAACAGGCGCAGCACGAGCTGAAGCGTCATCTTGTCCGTCGAGGACAGGTAGATGCGCGGGCCCATGAAGTCGTTCCACTCAAAGACGAACGAAGTGATCGCAAGCGTCGCGACGGCCGGCTTGGACAGGGGCACCATGATCCTGGCCCAGATGCCGTATTCCGAAAGGCCGTCGATGCGGGCCGCCTCCAACAGTTCGTTCGGGATGCCCATGTAGAACTGGCGCATCATGAACACGCCGAAGGCGGTAAAAGCGTGCATGATTACGATGCCGAGCAAACTGTCTGTCAATCCCCAGTTGGACATCATGATGTACTGCGGCACCATGTATACCTGCCAGGGGATGGCGATGGTTGTCACGTACGCGAGGAACAGAAAGTTTCTGCCCTTGAATTCGAGCTTGGCAAACGCGTAGGCCGCAAGGCTCGAAGTGGTGATCTGCAATACCATCGTGCAGACGGTCAGGATCGCCGAGTTCTTGAAGCCGAGCAGCAGCGGCACCTTTTCCCAGATCAGCTCGTAGTTTTTCCAGCGGGCCTCGGCGGGGATCCATTGGATCGGGTAGGTAAACACGTCCTTTTCCGCCTTGAGCGAGGAGGAGATCATCCATATGAACGGCAGCAGCATGATCGCGCAAGCGGCGATGAGCAGTATGTACACGATCGTCCTGCCTGCAACGCGGGAGGGCTTTATGTGCGCTTTGCCCGTCGATCTTTTGATGGTCACGGAACTGTTCATGCGTTTTCCCCTCCTTTCTTACAGGTAGTTGGTGAAGCGCTTCTCGCCGCGGAACTGGATCAGCGTGATCAGCAGCACGACGAAGAACAGGAAAACGCTCAGGGCGCTGGCGTAGCCGAACTTCATGTAGACGAAGGCGTTGTTGTAAATGTGGTACGCGAGCACCTTCGTGGCCGTTCCGGGGCCGCCCTGGGTGGTCACGTACATGATGTCGTAGGACTTGAAGGTGCCGATGATCAGCATCATGCTGACGAAGAACGTGGTCGGCGTGACCATCGGCCAGGTCACATGTAAGAAACGCTGGAAGGCGTTGGCGCCGTCCATGCGCGCGGCCTCGTAGAGCTCCGTTGGCACGCCCTGCAGGGCGGCGAGATACACGACCATGTAATAGCCCGTCTGCTTCCATATGGTCAGCCCGATCACCGTGGGCATCGCCCACTCCGCGGTGCCGGCCCAGCCCGGCGGGTCCTTCACGCCTATGCTCCGCAAAGCCTCGTTGACGGGGCCCTTGTCGGGATTGAACAGGGCCATCCACACGACTGCGACGGCCACGAGCGAGGCGACGTAGGGAAAGAAGAACACAGAGCGGAAAAAGACCTTGCCCTTCATTCTCTGATTCATCAGTATCGCCAGCAGCAAAGACAGTATCAGACAGATCGGGACCGTGCCGATCGTATAATAGAAGGTATTCCAGACGACCTGCCAAAAGTCCAGATCCTCAAAGAGCATGTACCTGAAATTGGTGATGCCGACGAAGCTCTTGCTGACGCCCAGATTCCATTCGCTCAGGCTGTACACGAAAGACAGCACGATGGGCACGAAGGTCAGTACCATATAGCCGATAAAGTTCGGCAATATGAACGTGTACGCCACCAGCGTCCGCTTCAGATGCAATTTGGCGCCGGGCCTTTTCCGCCCGGTCAGTTCCGTAGTCATATTCACACTCCCCGCTCCCGCTCCGTTCTCAGTGAAAGCAGAAAAGCCCAGACATAAAGACCGGGCTTTCTGCTTTTTAGACCTTGTTGCGTAAACCATGCAGTCGGCCTGTATCGCCTGTATCGCCCGGCGTCTTATTCAGGCGCCGGGACGCAAGGGTAGGACTGCGTAAGTGTGCTTATTCGCCCTGGCTCGCGCCGGCCGCGATCGCCTTCTCCTTGTATTCGGCGATGGCTTCCTCAATGGACATGGAGCCGGTCATGATGGCGCTGTGCATTTCGTCGCCGACTGCGACGATGGCCTTGCCGTTTTCATCCATGGGCTGCTCGACGATGAAGTTGGAGCCGCTGATGTACTTGGACAGGCCTTCGGGGGCATTGGGATGCTCGTCGTGGAAGCTGTCGAAGATGTCGAGCACTTCCTGGCCGGCCCACGCGGGAACGATACCGGTCCTGGCGAGGACCTGCGCGCCTTCGGCGCCGGTGATGTAGGTCAGGAACGCCCAGGCTTCGTCGGGATGCTTGGCATAGGCGCCGATGGCGACGGGCGTGATGCCGCCCACGACGTTCTCGGTGGTGATGCCGTAGTTGTTGGGCACGGAGCAGACGCCCCAGTTGAAGGAAGCGATGCCCTCATCCTCGTTGGGAACGTTCTCGAGCAGCATGTTGATGTACCAGGTGCCGATCTGCATCATGGCCGCTTCCTGCTTGTAGAAAACGCCGCTGTAATGGATGTTGCCGCTCTTGAGGGAACCGTAGTTCTGGATGCAGCCCTCTTCCTGCAGCTCGAGGATCGCCTCGTAGTAGGGGATCAGCGCATCCCAGGTGGAAGCGTCGTTGTAGACGTACTCTTCCACGAAGCGGGGATACATGTACACATTGGAGGCCCAGGTGTGCACGTGGGTGCCGTAGACCTTGTCGGCGCCTTCGCCGCTGGTCATTTCTTTGGCAAGATCGATGTACTCGTCGAAGGTCATGCCGTCGGTGGGATACTCAACGCCCGCGGCGTCGAAGAGGTCCTTGTTGTAGAAGATCAGGTTGTTGTCCTTGCGGAAGGGCAGGCCGTAGAGTTCGCCGTTTACTTCCAGCGATTTCTCGGTGCCGCCGTAGGGCGCGAAGTCGTAGCCTTCGGCCAGCTCGTTCAGGCTCATGAGCCTACCGCCGTTGATCAGGGCAGCCATCTCGGGCAGGCCCTTCATGAAGATGACGTCATAGTCTTCTTCGGCGGCCATCTTAACGACGATGGTATCGGAGTATTCGGCGGCGGAGAATTCGATGATCTCCACGTCGATGCCGGGGTTGGCCTCTTTGAAGCCGTTGATCATGGTCTTGTAGTACTCGGTGTTGGAATAGTCCCAAAGGGCTACGCGGATCGTGGTGCCTTCGGCCATGGCGGGAACGCTCACGGCGAAGCAGGAAAGCAGCATCACGACGGTCAGTACGAAAGCGAGTCTTCTGTTCATTGGGTATCCTCCTTTTATTAATCACTGGGATGAAGCATCCCGGTCATTCGGATGGAATAAAAAACGGAGCCGTAACAAAATGTGCATCTTGAATAAACGCTGATTCAAGTATACTGTTTCCCCGCACATTTGTCAAGGGCTCCGTATCGATTTTGTAACTTTTCGCGCCCCTCTCTGACAGAAGAGAGTGGAGGCGCGTTTTTCGTTTTACCCTTATGCCGGCGTGTCGCTCAACAGCGTCGCGATGCGCACCGCGTGGTCGGAGCAGCGCTCGAGGTCTATGGCCATGTCGTTGAAGATCACGCCGCCGTTGGGTTCGCATTTTTCGTTCATCAGGCGCTCTACGTGGTTTTGCGTGATCGTTTCCACGATCTCGTCCACATATTCTTCCAAAGCCAGCATTTCCGGGATCTGCTCGTATTTTTCGAGCTCGAAGATCTCAATCGCCTCGTTCATCGAATCCATCGTCGCGTGAGCAAGCTTTTTCAGCTCTTCCATCGCGACGGGCGAGATGACGGCCTTTTTGTTCATCAGCTTTTCCGCGTACTCCGCGATGTTTTCCGCGTGGTCGCTGACGCGCTCGAGGTCGTCCACGATCTGGATCATGTGGTAGAGCGTGTTCATGTACTTGGGCGTCATGTTCGTGGTGCGCAGCTGAACGAGCTTGGACTCGATGCTTTCGGTCAGCACATCCACGTTCTCCTCCGTCTCAAACACCCGGCGCGCCTTCGCGGCGTCGCCCTCGAACAGGCTCTCCAACGAGAGCTGCAGGCAGTTGATCGAGATATGGCCCATGCGGCTGATCTCCCTGCGCGCAAGGCCGATGGTCATGACCAGGGGGATGTTGGCTATCTGGGGCTGGTTCAGATAGACAAGCTGCTTTTCCTCGCTGCGGCGCTTTTCCTGCTCGGTCACGGGGATGACGATTTCGCTGAGCTTTACGATAAAGCCCGCAAACGGCAATAGGCACAATACAGAAACCAGCGCCGAAAGCGTGTGCGTGTTTGCGATCTGGCGGCCGACGTTGCCCGGGGACAGGCTCTTAACGAAGCTGAGCGTGCCCGGGATGTGTATGATGACGAGTATGATGGCCGCGCGCAGAAGGTTGAAAATGAGGTTCAGCATCGCGCACCTTTTGCCCGCGCGGTTGGAGGTCAGGCTGGCAAGTATGTTGGGCGTGACCGCGCCGATGGCAGCGCCGATGATCAGGTACACCGCGTCGTTGTAGCTGATCAGGCCCTCGATCGCAAAGGCCTGGAAAATGACCGTCGAAGAGGACGAGCTTTGCAGAAGCGCCGTGAAGGCGACGCCGAAAATGACCAGCAGCGCGGGGTTTTCGAGGCTGTCGATAAAGCGCCTGAAGCCCTCGGTGTCGGCAAGGGGCGCGATGGAGCTCTTCATCAGCGCGATGCCCTCAAACAGCATGCCGAAGCCCAGCACCACGCGGCCGATGTCCTTGACCGTCTTGTTTTTTATGAAGAGGCTCACCACCGCGCCAAGGAACAGGATCATCGGCGCGACAGTGCCTATGTTGAAGGCGGTGATCTGGGCAGTGATCGTCGTACCGATGTTTGCGCCCATGATGACGCCGATAGCCTGGAACAGCGTCATCAGCCCCGAAGAAACGAAGCCGATGACCATCATGTCGGTGGCCGAAGAGCTCTGCACGAGCACGGTCACGCCGATGCCCGCGAGCACGCTGACCACCCTGTTCTGCGTGGCTTTGCCCAGCATGACCTGCAGCTTTTCGCCGCAGGCGCTGCGCAGGGCCGTGGACATGATGCTCATTCCGTACAGGAAAAGGCCTATGCCTCCGAACAGTACAAAAACGCCGGCAACGGTCATACCGATCTCCTCCTTCAGCTGATGCCCATGCAGGTGACTGTGAACGGCTTGTCCAGGCTGTCTTCAGACACGCGTATTTCGACCGTGTGTTCGCTTTCCTTCGGCTGCTGGAAAGCGAGGACCACCTCGGTCTGCCCCCAGGAGCCCGCGGGCTGAAGGAGCTTTGCGGCGAGCTTCTCATCCACGTAGACTTCGGCGGTGCCGTAGCCGCTGACCGTGCGGTAGCCGATCAGGAGTTTGGAGAAAGTGGCAGTGAAGGCCAAAGGCTGATTGCCCGCCTCCGGCTGGCGGCAGAAGTTCTGCCCGCACACGCGGCCGACGGGAAGATTGGTGTAGCTTTTCTTGTCGTCCGCAGAAAAGCTGCCGGGATCGAGCGCGACGCCTTCGGGCAGCTCCCTGCCCGCGAAAATGCGCCGTATGTTCAGATAGTCGAGCCCGTAGGCCGGCGCGGCGTCAAGATCGACGTCGGAAGGAGCGGTCTCGGCGTCGTAGGCCTGCGCGATCACGTGCATGATGCAGTCGGACATGATCTTGTGACCGAGGCTCGTGGGATGGTATTCGTCGGAAAACCACTCGTCCATCGTCCAGAGCTTGCCCATCATGGGATAGGCCGCGTCGCGCACGGAGATCATCATCAGGTCGTAGGCTTCGCCGATCTTTTTGAGCTCGTCCTGCAGGTTCCAGCCGTTTTTGAAGACGCTGAAAAGCAGTATCACCGCGGGGCTGTTTTCGCTTTCGAGCACGCCCTTGACCATCGATTCGTAACAGCGATGGTTGGTGGGCTCATTCCAGTCGTTGACCGAAAACTCGATGATCACGATGTCCGGCAGGCCGTCGGCGTCCGAAGCGGGCACGCGCTTCAATACGTCCTGCTCGTATCGGATCCAGCCGAAGGTCGAGGGCGTGCCGCCCACGCCCGCGTTGATCAGATTTATGTTGTTGCTTTTTCCGTAGGTGTTGTTCAGGCGAACACCCACGCGGCTTGCGTAGCACTCGCGGTAATTGGACGCGCCCGCGCCCTCGGTGATCGAGCCGCCGATCAGCGCGACCGTTATGTTTTCGCCCGCCTTTGCGCGGTCCAGCACGTTTTTCAGGCGATAGTTGTTGCCCGCGCTCATGCAGGCTTTTGAAAGCATCTGCGCTGTCATCTGTTCGGTATCGGCGCTTTCGCTTAAGCTTGTGCCCGTCATCAGTATCATCACCGCCATCAGTAAAATCACTGTTCGTTTGAGCTTCTTCATTTGTGTCCTCCCGAGCGCCGCAAAGCGCAGTCTCCCCTTTTTACATTTCGTATTTTAGCACAACCCGGCCCGGTTCGTCAACACCGTCGCGGCGATTGTTCAAAAACGGAAAGCATGCCGGGCGTCATACTTTTATGAACTTCTGCCTGCATTCGAGGCTGGCCCTTCTGTAGTCGTCCCGCGCGGTCATGAGCCCCCAAAGCTCCGTCGCGCGGCACTCCGCCGAAAATTCGCTATAGGGCAAAAGCTCGCTCGCCCGCGTGACGAGCGCGCCGCCGCTTCGCTTCTTAAGTTCCGCAAGCAGATCGAGCGCGCTTTCCCTGATGCCCAGCAAGCGCAGATAAGGCACCTTTTCAGGCGCGGGCGGAAGAAGCAGCACTGCGTTCATGATCAATCGCCTAATGCGGGAAAGCGTATACCTGCGGGTCTTGACAAGGGTCAGCAGTTCGTTTACGGACGCGCTTTTGAGCGCTGAAAGCCGTATGCGGTTGAGAAGTCCCTCCGCTTCGTCTGGGCTTTCGACCGCGGACGCGTCCATATGCCTGAGCTTATCCAGAATCAGCGCGCCCGCCCTTTCCGTATCGGCAGTGCCGTCCGGAAGCTCTCTTTCGTACAGGGCAGCGACGCTCTCAGGCAGAAGCTTTGTCGCCTCCCCCGGCTTTCCCAGGCTTATCAGCTGCCTGATCCCGGAGGCGGAAGAAAGGTCGCCGGCTTCGGCGTGGTAGGGGCTCGTGCGCTTTACGGCGCAGACGTCCATCCGGGTGTTCAGCCTTCGCATCGCCTTCAAATATTCGACGGCGAGGATGAAGTTCGGGCTTTTGAAAAGCGTTTCAAGGCGTTTGTCGCCGCCCGCCGCGGCGCGCGAAAGCGCCGCGGGATAAGGCTCCCCGCGGGACAGCGCCAGAAGGAGGCTTTCCCTGTCTTCGCCGTTTGCGCGATCCAGCGCCTCCAGCGCGGCGCAGATTTCGCTTATATCGTCGGTTTCGCAGCCGAAGGCGACCGCGTCTGCGCCGATTCCGTTCAGTATTCCGATGCCGCCCTGCGCGAAGAGCTCGGCAGGCCGGAGCGCGTAGACGCACGGAAGCTCCAGTACGGCGTCGATCCCGGCGCGCAGGGCCATTTCCGCGCGGACGAACTTATTGAAGAGCGCCGCTTCTCCCCGCTGGGTAAAGTTTCCGCCCATGACGGCGACGAGGTAGTCGGCGCCCGTAAGGCGCCTTGCCTCTTTCATATGGTGGATATGGCCCGCGTGCAGGGGATTGTATTCGGCAATAATTCCCGTTATCTTCACAAAAATCACCTTTTCTATTATAGCCCAAGCGCATAAAATAGTAAAGCAAAATCGTTTCGGAGTTGAATTATGGCCAAGTTATATTTCCGCTACGGCGCGATGGGTTCGTCCAAGACCGCCAACGCGATCATGGTGCGCTTCAACTACATCGAACGCGGCCAGAAGTGCATCATGCTCAAGCCCAGACTGGATACCCGCGACGGCGAAAGGATCGTGGCGTCCCGCTCGGGGCTCACCGCACAGTGCTATTATATGGAAGAGATCGATTCCCTGGACCTGAGCGGGCTGGACTGCATCATCGTGGACGAAGCGCAGTTCCTCACGAAAGCGCAGGTCGAAAAGCTCACCTATATCGTGGACGAGATGGATATCCCCGTCATCGCCTACGGTCTCAGGGCAGATTTCCGGGGCGAACTGTTCGAGGGCAGTACCTGGCTCATGGCCTGGGCCGATTCGATCGAGGAGATCAAAACCGTGTGCTGGTGCGGCAAAAAGGCCACCTACAACGCCCGTCTGCTGGGCGGAAAGGTGATCAAGACAGGCGAGCAGATCGTCCTTGGCGGCAACGAAAGCTACGTCGCGCTCTGCCGCAAGCACTGGAAAAGCGGGCAGACGACGCCGGACAACAAGGGTGAATGACGGCAAAAAAGTCATTCAACACAGCGCGCCCGTTTTGACGGATAACCGACGCGGCCGTGTTTTCATTTTGTAAACAATGGCCGAAAATTCGGTGCGATAGTTTCTTTTGTGTGAATAACCAAAAAATCCATTGATTTTTTGATGCAATCTGACTAAAATAATGTCATGATTCAATACCCTACGAAAGGCAGCGACCACAAAATGATTATCAAAGTCTACTATGTCAGTCCCAAGGGCTGCGCGATGGCGATCGCAGAGGCGATCAGCACCGAATGCAAGTGCACCAAGGAAGCGCTGATGCCGGCCTACATGCCCGAAAACGTGAGCCTGATGTTCTTGGGCTGCGAAGGAAGCAAGGCCGACAACTCCACCGTGGAGTTTTTAAGCTCGCTCAACAACAAGCGCGTGCGCAACGCCGCCATCTATGCCTGCAGCCCCAAGCTCGATACCGGCGCGATCGAACAGATGAAGAGCCTGCTCGAAAGCAAGGATATCAACGTCGTAGGCATCAAGGCCTTCCCCGGCAAGGGCTTCCTGAGCGGAAAGAAGCCCGGCGAAGAGGACTTCAAGGCCGCGGCCCAGTTCGCCAAGGAGGCCATGGCCGCCGTCAAATAGGCAAAAAAGCGCCCTGCGGGAAAAAACCGCAGGCTTTTTTTGCGCGTCGAGCCCTCTGTACCAAAGATTTTACTTTACAAACGGCCTTTGCTGCGCTATAATACGCTAAAATCGTTGATGGGGACGAGTAAGCGGTCCTACGGACACACAGAGAGGCGCGCGCACGCTGAAAGCGCACCTGCCCGAGCCGCCCAAAACCACCCCGGAGTGCCCCGTTCAATGCGGGGACGGCTGGCACCGTTAAAGGCCTTCGAGCAGCAATACAGGGTGGAACCGCGTTATATACGCCCCTTACGGATATTTTGTCCGCAAGGGGCGTTTTGATATACCGCGGCCCTGCGCCCGAAAAGCACGGCCGCGCGGCCAGACAGCAGAAAAATCATAAGCCGAAAGGAAGAACCGTCATGAACGAAATGTCAAAGGAAGAGTACAAGGCGTTTTACGCAGGCGTATACCGCCACAGCCTCAGCCACATTCTGGCCAAGGCCGTCATCGAGCTCTACGGCAAGGAAAACGTACAGTACGCCATCGGCCCCCAGATCGCCGACGGCTTCTACTACGATTTCCTGATGCCCGAGAGCATCTCCGCGGCGGACTTTGCGAAGATCGAGGACAAGATGCGCGAGATCATCAAGCGCAGGGAACCCTGGACGGTCAAAGAGGTCTCCCGGGACGAGGCGCTTAAAATCTTCGCCGGTCAGAAGTTCAAGAAGGAACTCATCGAAGACATGCCCGAAGAAGAGAAGATCACGATCTACTATACGGGCGACGATTTCGTGGACCTTTGCCGCGGCCCGCACATTTCCAACAGCCAGGAGCTGATGAACGCGGCATTCCAGATCAAGGCCGTCTCCGGCTCCTACTGGCGCGGCGACGAGCACCGCGACCAGCTGCAGCGCGTGTACGTTTACGCGTTCGAAGACAAGCAGGCGTTAAAAGCCCATCTGCAATTGATCAAGGAAGCCATGGAGCGCGACCACAGGAAGCTGGGCAAGGAACAGGAGCTTTTCATGCTGGACGAAACGGCGCCCGGCATGCCCTATTTCCTGCCCCGCGGCTGGAACATGTTCAACGCGATCCTCTCCTATTGGAGAAAGCTGCACGTAAAGCACGGCTACAACGAGATCTCGGGCCCCATCATCAACTCCAAACAGCTCTGGGAGACGAGCGGTCACTGGGGACACTACAGGAACAACATGTTCCTGATCCAGAATCCCGAGGGCGACGAGGCCGAGTACGCCTGCAAGCCCATGAACTGCCCCAACGCCATCAAGGTCTATCAGAGCCAGGCGCGCTCCTATAAGGACCTGCCGCTTCGCTTCTCCGAGACAGACGTCATCCACAGGAAGGAAAAGAGCGGCGAGCTCAACGGCCTGTTCCGCGTGCAGATGTTCCGCCAGGATGACGACCATACGCTTCTGATGGAGGATCAGATCGAAGACGAGATCGCGGACATCCTGACGATCGCCGGCGAGATCTACGGAACGTTCGGCCTCACGTACGAAGCCGAGCTCTCCACGCGCCCCGAGGATTACATGGGCGACATCGAACTGTGGAATCAGGCCGAGGCCGCGCTCAAAAAGATACTGGATAAGCATTACGGCGAGGGCAATTACGAGGTCAACGAGGGCGACGGCGCCTTCTACGGCCCCAAGATCGACCTCAAGATGAAGGACTGCCTTGGCCGCGAGTGGCAGATGGGCACGATCCAGCTGGACTTCCAGCTGCCGCTGAACTTCGACCTCGAATACCAGGCCGCGGACGGCACGCGCAAGCGCCCCGTCATGATCCACAGGGCGATCCTGGGCTCCTTCGAGCGCTTCATCGGCATCATCATTGAGAACTTCAAGGCGTCCTTCCCCTTCTGGCTCAGCCCCTATCAGGTCGCCATCGTGCCCATCCGCCCCGAGCACAACGAGTACGCCAAAAAGGTGCAGGATCTGCTGATGGAAAACGACATCCGCGTGGAGGCCGACTATCAGGACAAGAACATGAAGGAGAAGATCAAGGCCTATCGCAAGTATCACGATCCCTACATCCTGGTATTGGGCGACAAGGAAGCCGCCGAGAACACGGTATCCGTGAACATCCGCGGCGGAAAGCAGATGAACGACGTGCCGCTGGACAAGTTCGTCGAAATCTGCAAAGAGCTCAACCGTTCGAAGAGCCTCGAGCTGGTTGAGAGCGTCTGATCAAAACAGCAAAAAACTGTGGCGCCGGGTCAAAGCCCGGCGCTGTTTCTTGGTTTCTTAATTTGCAGCTCTCAGCAGCTCCCAGCCGTCGTAGAGCGGGTAGTATTTCAGGCCGTTTGCCTGTGCGTAGGCCTGCGCCGCGCTGTTTTCCGGCGCGAACACGGCAGCCCTTCCCAGCGCACCCGGCTCCAGCTCCGTCACGCTGCCGGGCACGATGACCGCGCAGCCGTCGGTCGGCTCGAACGCCTCCTCACCGATTTTGACGATGCCGTCCGGCACGGTGACGACGCGCGTGATGCCCATGCCGCCGAGCAGGTATTCCTTGCCCGCGCCGTCGCAGAGGATGCCGGAGGACGCGGTTCTGTACGGTATGACCGCGTGGCTTACGACGTAGCCCGAGCGCATGACGTACTTGTTTACGTATTCCCAGTTCTTCGTGTGCAGGTGTACGTAATACTTGGGCGTTCCCCAGTTGGCGTCGAGCCAGGTAAGGCCGTCTTCGTCGTAGCCGAGCACGATCAGGCTGTGGCCCGCGCTGCTGGAGTAAGCGGCGTCCTTTCGGTCGGTCGTGCGAAGGTAGGTGCCCGTTCCAACGCCCGCGGCGGCCAAGGTCGCGCAGTCCAGCTTTTTGCAGCCCTTGAGCGCCGTGAACGAATAGCGGTAGCTGTCCTTTCCCTTGTTCGGGATCTCGCCGAAAAGATAGTAATAGACGGCGTTTGCGTAGATCCAGCACTCCGAGCCGTAAAAATCTCCGTCCACGTAAAACCGGCCGCTGCCGATGAAGCTGTCCAGCGGATAGCCCTGATCGGTATTGGAAAACAATTTGGCTTCGCCGGTAAAGATCTCGTCGAGTTTTTTTGCAAGGGCCGCGTCGCCGGTATAGTCCGCGCCGCTTTCCGCCCGTGCCGGGGCGCACGAAAACAGCAGCGCCGTAAGGCACAGCGCCGCTATCGTGAGCTTCGTGATTTTATATCCTGTGCGTTTCATGCGATGATTATACCACACAAGAAGAAATTTTGCAAACGGGCATTCGATCTTCGGTCCGTTCGTTTCTTACATGAACGACTTGAGGAAGCCCACGGCCTTTGCGATGTCGCCGGTGGGATCGTCGCCGACCTCGCGCTCTATCGTCAAAAAGCCGTCAAAGCCGATGTCCTCGAGCGCAGCGAGATACGCTTTGAAGGGCACGCCTCCCTCGCCGAGGGGCACTTCCTCGAACGCCGGGTCGGTGACCAGCGCGTCGTCCCGCACGAGGCCGTAGACCTTTTCGGGGTCGCTTGCGCGCAGCTTCACGCCGTCCTTCGCGTGGGTGTGCACGATGTATTTTTTCAGATTGTATACCGCCTGCACGGGGTCGTCGCCCGTGACCATGACGAGGTTCGCGGGGTCCAGGTTGACCGCGACGCCGGTGGAATGCAGGGAATCGAGGAAATTTTTGAGGGTCAGCGAGGTCTCGGGGCCGGTCTCGATGGCGAAGTGCGCATTCAGGCTGTCTGCATAGGCGGCGAGCTCGCCGCAGGCGGCCTGCAGGATCTTATAGCGCGGATGCGCGCTGTCGGCGGGAACCACGCCGATGTGCGTCGTCACGATGTCGGTTTCGAGCTCCTTGGCCATGTCGAGGATCAGCTTTGAGCGCTCGATCAGGGCAGGGTTTTGCTTTTCGTCCCAGAAGCCGTGGCCGAGGTCGCCGCACAGCGCGCTGATCCTGAGGCCCCTTGCCTTGACCTCCTTCAAAAACTGCTTCCTCTTTTCGCCCTTCAGGTTTTCGGGAGCCATTTCGCCGCGCGTGGCGTAGACCTGCAAGCCCTGCGCGCCGAGCTGCGCGGTGAGGTCGAGCGCCTCGAGCATGGGCTTTTTGAACGAATCCAGTATGATGCCGATGGGGAACTTTTTCATTTGCTTCACCGCCTTATACTTGTTGGTTCTATTTTACAACAAAGCGCCCCGAATTGCAATACGCAAAAAGCATATTGTTTCGGGGACGAAAAGATGGTATAATGCCTGTGGCTGAATATGCTTTCGATCCGGAGGATATATGCTGGGTATCGCGTTGCTTGCGCTGTTTGAGCTGTGCGGAGTGATGACCGTGTTTGCGGTTTCACGAAAGCGTGCGCTCACAATAAAAATATGGTTCGGTCTCGTCGTGGGGCTCATGGAAATGATGTGGCTGCCCACGCTGTACGCCTTTGCCTTCGGCTTTACGGAGAGGGCGCATATTCTGTCGCTCGCCAGCGCGTTTGCTGTTGGCGCGCTGCTTTTGGCTTTGTCGCGCGGCAAGGCGTCCGATCCCTTCAAGGATAAAACGGCGCGCCCGCCGATTTGGCTGATGCTGCTTTTGCTCGTGCCCTTTACCGTGCTTTCGGCAAGGCTTCACTACACGCACAGCCTGCGTGAGATCGACGGCGCACTGTACGCGGGACAATCCACCTTCGGCGACCTCTGCATGCACGCAAGCTTCGTCACCGGCCTGATCGGCCAGTCTTCTCCCGCGGAGTACACGATGCTGCCCGGCACGCGCCTCGGCTACCCCTACCTGGTCGACGCGCTGAGCTCCTCGATGTATTTATACGGAACGCCCCTGAACCTTTCGATCGTGATCCCGGGCGTATTGATGACCTTCCTCGTGCTCTGGAGCTTTTTGCTGTTCAGCTGGGAGATTACGAAGTCCCGTATTGCAAGCGCGCTGTCGCTTATACTGCTCGTTTTCAGCGGCGGGCTCGGCTTTCTGTACTATTTCGACCTGAACGGCGCGCTCGATCCCAAAGGACTCGGCTTCGGATCGGGGCGCTTCGCCGCCATCGAAGCCGCGCTGCACAATTACTACAACGCGCCGGCAAACCTTCCGGACCTGAATCTGAGATGGGTAAACGCGCTTTGCGACCTGCTGATCCCCCAGCGCACGCTGATGGCAGGCTGGACGTGCGTGCTGCCCGCACTGTATATGCTCTATACCGCCCTTCAGCGCGGCGAAAAGCGCGATTTCGTGCTGCTGGGTCTGTACGCCGGCCCCATGGTGATGATCCACACGCATTCGTTTCTGGGCCTCGGCGCGATCAGTCTGGGCGCTTTGATCGACGCGCTGATCCGCGGCCGCGACCGCCGGAAGCAGACGCTGATCAACTTCGGGCTCTACGGCACGATCGCCGTGCTGATCGCCCTGCCGCAATTGCTGGTGTGGACGTTTCCGCAGTCGCTGGGCGGCGATTCGATAAGCTTTTTGTTCAACTGGGTCAACAACAACGGGGACGGCACGCTCAGGGACCCGTATCTCTGGTTCTGGCTCAAGAACGTGGGTCCAATGTTCCTGATCATTCCCGTGGCCGTCTACTTTAACAAAAACGCACGCGTAAGAGCGCTGTCGCTTGGGAGCCTGATGCTGTTTCTGCTGGCCGAGTTCGTGGTCTTCCAGCCCAACGTCTACGACAACAACAAGCTGTTCTGGGTCGCGTACCTTTGCATGCTGCCGGTCGGGTGCGGTTTCCTGTGCCGCTTCACGTTTGGCAAAAGGCACCCCGTCGCCCGTTTGCTGACCGGCCTCGTGCTGCTCGTCGTCATGACGCAGTCCGGCTTCATCAGCATTTTGCGCGAGGTCAACAGCGGCGAAACGCCGAACAGTATTCTGTCCCTCTCCCCCGTCGTAAGATACCTGCACAAGGAAAGGACCGGCAGGGAGCTCGAGCACCAGCTGTATCCCTATCAGGTCTTCAGTCAAAGCCAGACGGCCGCCGCCGAATTCGTAAAGCAGAACACGCAGCAGGACGCGGTATTTTTGAGCGACACGAACCACAACAACGCCGTAGCCTCGCTGACCGGGCGCAGGATCGTCTGCGGCGCGGGGACGTACCTTTACTATCACGGCGTGGATTATCAGACCCGTGAAGAGGACGTAAAGAAGATGCTAAGCGACCCCGAAGGCAACCTTGCGCTGTTTACTGCGTACGGCGTGGACTACGTGTACCTTTCGAGCTACGAGCTGACGAGCGGCGCTTCGCCCGCCGTGTTCGGAAGTCTTTTCCCGCTCGTATACGAAGACGAGGAATACTGGTACGATCCGGTGCGCATCTACGCCGTCTCGGAGCGGGCGCGCGTAAAATTTGAGACAGAGGCCGCAAATCTATTGCAATAATTCCGAAATAATATTATAATATATATGAATAACCATACCTACGGGAGGAAACGCATGCGAAAGGTAAAAGGCTTTGCGTTCGGGCTGTTGCTTGTTGTGACGGTCTGTTTGCTCTGCGGCTGCGGTCCCGAAGACGACTCCACCGACGATCTGCTCATCAACGTGGACGTGCCCTTTTCCACGATGGGCGTGCTCTCCACGCCCGCCGCGATCCAATTAAGCGGCTGGTTCGGCGAAACGGTCACGATCGACGAAGACGAATATACGGTACTGAACCAGAAGGACATCGGCACGCCGGTCGAAAAGCTGCAGACGCGCCTGATCGAGCTTGGCTATCTGTCCAACGAAAAGAGCGCAAGCACCGGCAAGCTCAAGCGCGTCACCGGCAAATTCGACGCGGCGACGCAGCAGGCGGTGGAGAAATTCGAGGCGGCCTACGGGCAGACGCCAAGCGGCGTGGCCACGGAGCTGATGCAGTACTATCTATACAAAACCGACGCGACGCCCTACAGCGCCGCCGTGACGGCGACGCCCACCGCGACGCCCGTTCCGTACGCCACCGCGCGCACGTACCGCTACCTGCAAAGGGGCGACAGCGGCGACGACGTGAAGGCGCTTCAGCAGCGCCTTTACGAGCTCGGCTACCTGAGCTTCGTAAGCGGCGAATACGACACGGCGACGGAAAAGGCGGTCAAGCTGTTCGGCTCGGCCTATTATAAGGATACCAACGGAAACGCGACGATCGAATTGCAAAAGGCGCTGTTCTCGCAAAGCGCAAAGACGTATTCCGAAATGCTCGCGTCCGTCACCCCCACGCCCTCGCCCACGCCGACGGCCGATCCTTACGCAGGCTACACGGCGCTCAAAGAAGGCGATCACGGCGCGCAGGTGACGCAGTTGCAAAAGCGCCTGCGCGAGCTGGGCTATATGCACACGACCGCGGACGGCATCTACGGCGAAAGGACGGTCACGGCGGTCAAAAAGTTCGAGGCCGCCTACGGAAGGCCGGAAACGGGCGTGGCGACAGTCGCGCTGCAGGCAGTGCTGTTCTCAGACGACGCGCTCAGGTACGGCGAAGTTACGCCGACGCCTGCCTTTACCTTCACCCCCACGCCCACGCCCGCGCCGGCGTATACGCTGCTGAGCACCGGCTCGATGGGTGAGGACGTGCGAAGGCTTCAGTTGAGGCTGATCGAGCTCGGTTATTTAAGCGGCGAGGCGGACGGCGAATACGGCAGCATGACGCGCCGCGCCGTGGAAGCGTTCGAGCAGGCCTACGGCCAGCCCGCAACCGGCGTCGCCACGACTACGCTTCAGCAGTACCTGTTCTCCGACAGCGCGCTGCCCAATCCCAACGCCACCGCTACGCCCAGGAACGTCGGTTACGCGGATCTGAATCCCGGTTCCTACGGGCAGGAAGTGAGCGATCTGCAGGGGCGGCTGATGGAGCTTGGCTACTATGACGGCGAAGTCAGCGGTTACTACGACGAGCAGACCGCCGAGGCCGTAAAGCTGTTCGAAGCGGCCTACGGTAAGCCCATGACCGGCATCGCGACGAGCGCGCTGCAGGTGTTTCTGTACCGCACCGACGCAAAAGTGAACGTGACGCCCACGCCCGCGCCGTCCTACGCGCAGCTTCAAAAAGGCGACAAGGGCGACGAGGTCAAGCGCCTTCAGACCCGCCTGGTGGAGCTCGGCTATCTGAGCGGCACCGTGGACGGCTATTACGGCGAAGGCACCGCGCTCGCGGTAAGATACTTCGAGGCCGCCTACGGCAGGGCGCAAACCGGCATCGCCACGGGCGAACTGCAGGCGACGCTGTATTCGTCAAACGCCAGAAGGAACACGAGCGGCAACGTCGCCGTAAGCTATTCCACGCTCAAGATCGGCGACAGCGGAAACGGCGTGACGGCGCTGCAAAACCGCCTGATCGCGCTGGGCTACATGAACGGCTCGGCCTCCGGCAGCTACAACAACCGCACGGTGAACGCCGTGAAGGCCTTCCAGAAGCTGATGGGTCTCAGCGTAAACGGCGCGGCTTCGAGCGAGCTTCAGCAAAGGCTGTTCTCCTCCGGCGCGAAGCGCTTTTCGGAAGAAAAGATCGTTTCCGTAAACAAGCCTGCGAAGGTCAGCGCCTCCTCGACCGGCGTGTACGAATCGTTGTACGACAACAATCCCTCGATCACCATCCCCCGCGGGACACAGCTTACCGTGCTCAGGACCCGCGGCATCTGGGCAGAGGTCAGCAACGCCGGCGGCAGCGTGGGCTACGTCATGCTGTCCGATCTGGAATACGTGAGCAGTTCGACGCCCACCCCGGCGCCCACGGCGAAGACGACCTCCGTGAACAGACCCGCCGTCATCAGCAAGGATTCCGTGACCGTGTACGAAGGTGCCTCTTCGAGTGCAAGAAAGATGGGCACGCTCAACAAGGGCTTTCAGGTGTTCTGGGTATCCACGACGGGCGAATGGGCGCAGATCCGCAACAACGCGGGCACGATGACCGGCTACGTCAAGAGCTCTCAGTTGATCTTTTACGAGGCGCCAAGCGCGAGCGGGGATTTCAAGCCCCTTTCGAACGGCAGCACGGGCGACGACGTCAAGCGCCTGCAGTCGCGCCTGAAGGAGCTGGACTACTATTACGGCGACATCGGCGGCAACTACCTGACGCGCACCACGGCAGCCGTCAAGCTGTTCCAGCAGGAGATCGGCATCACGGCGGACGGAAAGGCGACGTCCGGCCTGCAGGACATACTGTTTTGCAGCTACGCCCCGACGCACAAGACCTACAGCCGCAGCGAAAAGAGCTACAGCGACATGTACTCCGGCCGCAGCGACAGCGCGGTAACGGATTTTCAGAATCTGCTCAAGCGCCTCGGCTACCTCTCAAGCGTAAGCGGCACGTACGACAGCGCCACCGTGAAAGCGGTAAAGCAGGTGCAGACGAAGCTGGGTATGAGAGACACGAGCGGCATCGCCACGAAGGAGCTTCAGGCGTTTTTGTTCAAGGCGGGAGATCTGATCAAAAAATAGCGAAAATCATTTCTGAAGAACAAACAAGGGGCTGTTGCAAAAGTTCATCCGCAACGAGCCCCTGAATTTTTGTCAGCGTGTTTTTCGTTTCCGCTTGCCGCTAAAGCGTCATCCGGTAGGCCGTTTCCTCTGCTTCGAGACGCTTTAGGAACGCTTCATACTCCGCGTCAGAGGCCAGAATCTGCACCGCTTCTTCGGCGGCCTTCACGAAGTCGGCCCGCAGGCCCTTTTTGCCCCAGCCGTACAGGGGGCAGACGGCGGCGGCGCGCCTGTCCATGCGCACGCTCCAAAGCTGTTTTTTGTCGGAAAAATACGGCGTCAGCGGAAAAATGCGGCACAGAAACGGCCTGAAATCCCGCTCGCAGGGGGCGGCACAATACAGCGCACGGACGGACGCCTTCGTGACGGGCATTTCGCTTTCGTACTGCTTTCCCCAGTTCATGGTTTCGCCGTCCTCGCCCGGCAGAAGCCAGACGCACGAACCCGCTTCTCCGTTGTCTTTGCAGCACGCGCGATCGCAATACAGACCGCAGTCTGTTTTCAGCGGCGTCACGTCCTTCAGTAGATCCAGCGCGCTTTGCAGAAGTTCGGTTTTCATGCTCATTTCATCCTGTTCAGCAGTTTGGCGACGGCGGGGCGCTTTACCTTCATCGCGCCCTTGGGGCAGAATTCCTGGCAGCAGAAGCAGCGGATGCACTTGCCCCGATCGATCCGAGGCTTGTGTTTTTGCATGGCGATCGCCTTCGCCGGGCAGATCTGAAAACACTTCTCACAGCCAACGCACTCGCTTTTTTTAACTCTGGGCTCGCTGCGCAGCGCTTTTTGTATGAACGCGCTCACGGCTTTTCCGATCAGACCGCCCGCCTGCGTTTCAAAATTCAGATCCTTGCGCTGACGCACCAGCTCGTAATCGTCGACGCGGAAAACGTCCGGGTTTCCGAAAACCTCAAACGGCTCCTCGAGACCGCGCTTTTTTGCCGCCGCGATCGTTTCGACGCCGTCCGGGTCGAGGCCGATGATCCCCGCGCAGACCCTGTCGCAGCAATAGGGGCTGTCGCTTGCGAGCAGCGCGCCGATGTGGCGGGGCTTGCCCGCCGTGGGGCCGTTGCCTTCCATGCCGGTCACCGCGTCCACAAGGCACAGCGCGGGCTTGAAGCGCTCGTTCAGGTCCACGAGCATGTTCGCAAAATCCTCGTGCTTCGGGTACTTAAAGTGGTATTCCGGCTTGAACGTGCCCGGCACCGCGCCGAACATGTTCTTGACGCAGGCGCTCATGCCCATCATGCCGTGGGTCTTGAGCTTGCAGAAATCGATGATCGCGTCCGCCTCGTCGAGATAGGACGTATAATCGAGTTCCTTTACGATGAGGCCGCCCGGGTTTTCCGCGTGGACGTGCTCGAAGTTCTGATTGAGTTTTGCCCCGGTTTTGGTCAGCTCCTTCATGCCCGTCACGGCGTAGACGCGGTTGACGTAGGCGCTGTTGTACAGGCCGCCGGGGCTGTCCCCCACCGTCACTTCACAGCCGCCCGCGATCAGATATTCGCACAGCGCGTACAAAAGCGCGGGATGCGTGGTCGCCGCGGACTCCGGCTTCATCATGCTGACCAAATTGGCCTTGATCACGACGCGCTTTCCCGGCGCGATAAAAGAAAAGCGGCCGAAGGGCTCAAGAAGCTCCTTCAGCGCGCTTTTGACCGTCTCCGGCTCGTAGTTTTCGCAGGCGACGACGGAAACCTTTTTAGGCGTTGGGTTCATTGTCGTCCTCCGGCGATGCTTTCCCGGCGAGCAGCAGACTGCTTAAGCTGTTGTCCTCGGGCAGCAGCTCAAGATAGTCCTGCCAGTTGGCCACGAGCTTCACCGTTTCGAGCGCGGCCTGATCCTGCCCCGCTTCGGCCTGCTGGTTTGCCAGCAGCACGCGGCACTCGTCCATTTTGACCGCGCTGTCGGCGTAGGCCTGAATGTCCTCGAACTGTGCGATGGCGTCCTGGTATTTGCCCTCGTTCATGCTGAGCACGCCGCCGTAATAGGCGCTGCGCAGGTCTCTCAGGTATACGTGGGCGGGCTCATATTCGTCCCTGATCGCCTCCATGCCGTTTACGGCGAAGGCCAGATCGGTCCATGTAAAAGAATCGTAATAATTGAATTCCGTCTCGTAGCTGCCGTCCATCAGATTCTGAAGCGGCGCGCTGAGGGCGTGGCTCTGGCTCAGATACGCCGTGATCTCGCTCCTGGCTTCGTCGTAGCGCTTTTCGGCGATCAGTTGTTCGCTGTCCAAATAGACGCTGATCGCGTACATCGCGTCGTCGCGCTCCGGATTGTCGGCGTCGAGGGAATAGTAGACGTACGCCTCGCGGTATTTGCCCTCGTCGACGGCATTTTCCGCCATTTCACCGAAGGAGCCGAGGCTGAGCTGTACGTTCAGCTGATCTTCCTTGCGCAGGGCAAGATACGCGTCCGCGGCTTTGCTCAGTTCTCCCGCGTCGAACAGCGCCATGCACTCCGTATAGGAAGCAAGGCGTCTGCTGTCCCGGAAGGAGCCCAGCGCTTTGAAGCCGTCCCGCGCGGCTGCCCAGTCGCCCCTGTTCATGGCGTCCTCGGCGATCTCGTAGTTTTTGGCGGGCTTCAGTACGAGCGCGTAGCACGCGATCAGTGAAAACACGATCACAAACGCCAGCGCCGTGCTCATAAGCCGGACCCTGCGCTTTGCCTTTTTCTTGATCGCCCTGCGTTCTTTTTCGTAAATGCTTTCTTTCCTGCTCATAACGGCCTCCTGTGCTATACGGATAAATTATAACACATCGAAATACTTTTGTAAATATTGGAAATAAATATTTCACAAATATATTTCGGCCGGCGAGCAAAAAACAGTGTATTACGGATCGTAGGCGCGGGCAGCCTCCGCGTTTTCAAGCTGCAGCAGTTTCAATTTTCGCTGTGTGCCTGCGGCGTAGCCGGTCAGTCGCCCTTGATCGCCCAGTACGCGGTGACAGGGCACGATGATCGACACGGGATTTCGCGCGACCGCCTGCCCCACGGCCTGCGCGGAGAAGCTTGCAAGACCCCGCCGCGCGGCGAGAAGCTGCGCGATGTCGCCGTAGGTAACCGTCTTTCCGTAGGGAATGGTCGTCAGGATCTCCCAGACCTCTTTTTGAAAGGCCGTGCCGCTTAACCGAAGCGGCGGCGCAAAGGACGGTGCGCTGCCGCCGAAATAGTCCGAAAGCCAGCGTTCCGCACAATCGAACACGGGCAAATGCGCCTCGAGGGCCTCCTCGGAAAGCGTGCTTCCGAAATGCTTCTGCCCGTCGAACCAAAGGCCCGTGAGCGCTTCGCCGTCCGAGGACAGTGTGATGCCGCCAAGCGGAGACGCACAGTGATGAACGTATTGCATGCCGTTTCCTCCGTGAACGCAAAATCGGACTGAGCTGCTTTTTCTCTCTTCTTCCGTCCTGTATCATCATACCATCCGGCAGTCGCTTTTGCAAGCGCGTCCTTTGAATGCTTCAATGAAAACGTATGCGCCCCTGCGGCGGACAAAACGGCGGATTCATTAAAGAAATTCGACAAAATGTAAAAAACCATCTTGCAAAAAAATGTTGCATACGCTATAATATTCGGTGATCGCGTGCTTTGAGTCTGTGGTTGAAAGTCGATGCCAGTCGCAGGCGAAACGATCCACGTAAACCGGACAAAGCTCCGGCGAGCATGGTGCGGCTTAGAGGTAAGTCCGACCGTTCAGTGAATGGACGAGAGGGTCAGTAGTGGGGAGCTCAAGGCTTATGAGCGAACGCTCCGGTCGGCGAGTGTGGGGTCAAAGACCAGGTCAGTCAACGCGCGCGGTTCATATATTAATTTGGGGGTATTTATTCAATGTACGAGGACAAGACTCTGATCTGCAAGGATTGCGGCAAGGAATTCATCTTCTCTGCCGGTGAGCAGGCGTTCTACGCCGAGAAGGGTTTCCAGAACGAGCCCACCCGCTGCAAGGACTGCCGTAACGCCCGCAAGGCCGCGCGCAACAACGCCGGCGGTGAGCGCGAGATGTTCGAGACCGTGTGCGCCGAGTGCGGCAAGCCCACTCGCGTGCCCTTCATCCCGAAGAGCGACCGTCCCATCTACTGCAGTGAGTGCTACGCGGCCAAGATGCAGCATCAGTAAATATAGGTTTCGACCCGACTGAAAGGGGCTGCCGTGGATCTTGCGATCCTGCGGCAGCCCCTTTGTATCCGGTTCCTTTTTTCTCTTCAGATGTCGGTGTCTGTTGCGGGCACGGCCTCTTCGGGGGCCTCTTCCCAGCCGTAATCGGCATCATATTCGTCGTAATCGTATTCGTCGTAGCTGTAATCGAAATAGTCGACGGGCTTGTAGTCCGGGCTGTAATAGGTCGAACCGCTGAATCGCACGCGGCAGCGCTGGGTCTCGATGCTGTTGTAGCCGCAGTCGCGGATGGTCACGTTGTTGAACTCTGTGCCCTCGCAGTCGCTGACCACGGCGGCGTACATGCTGCATTCGTAGATCTCGCTGTCGTTTACATGGATGTCCCTGCTGCCGAAGGCGTTCACGCCGTTTACGCCGCAGCCGTACAGCTCGCAGTTGCTCAGCGTGCACTCTTCGCAGCCCATGAAGGAGACGACGTCGCCGGTGCAGCTGCCCGCGCCCTTGACGTGGCCAAGCACCAGGTTTTCGACGGTGACGCGGCTGCAGTACTTGAAGGACAGCACGTCCGCCGAGCGGGGCATGAGCTCCATGTTGGTTTTGCCTTCGACGCCCACGATCCTGAGGTTGTCCGCGCCGATGATCACGAGGCCGTAGCCGTCGTAGCAGTGCGTCCAGTAGTAGTTCTCGCCGCCGTCTTTGCCGTAGGACGCGCAGGCGGAAATCTCGTAGTCGTCGCCGTCCAGGTAGATCACGCAGTCGTCGCCCAGGCATTTGAGCAGTTCGTCGACGTTAGAAACGTGATACTCTGTCGTGCCGTCGCTGCGCTTTATGCCCTCGGGTCTCTCGGAGACGGGCAGGGTCTGCTTGTCGAGCGGGAATTCGGCCAGCTGCATGCTTTCAAGCGCCTTCGCGTCCAGCTTTTCGCCGTCGAGGCCGAGCACGCCGTCATATTCGGGACCGAACCAGTCGGAGCGCAGCGCGTTGTCTTTGAATTCACAGCTGTCGACCGTGACGTTGTCGCCGTAGATCCAGAAGCCGGAGTAAAAGCGGTTGTCGTGAATGCTGCAGCCCGCGATCGTAAGTCCGAGCGTGTTGGAGGAATCGACGAAGCTGTCCACATGGTTGTTGTAGATGGCGGTATTGTAGATGCCAAGGAACGTCGTGTTGCAGGTCTCGATCAGCCAGAGGCCGGCAAAGCCTTCGTGCGCCTGGCAGTCGTGGAATTCGCATCCGTTGAAGGTCACGTCGTAGCTGTCGGAAATGTCGATCGCGCCCTGCGTGCACTCCTTGATGACGGTGTTTTCGCAGCGCAGCTTCCAGCACCCGCTGACCTGAATGCCGACCGTGCCACAGCCGAAGAGCACGCTGTCACTGATACTGACGTTCCGGCAGCCGTAGAGGTTGATGACCGCGCCCTGGCAGGCGTCCGGCAGCACGGTGTGGCCGCAGGTGATTCCGGAAATGCTCACGTCGTTTGCGCCGATCAGGCGCAGTACCGCTGCGTTCCTCGGGCGGGTGACGATGGAGACTTCCTCCGCGCCGCCTTCGCCCTCGATGGTCAGGTTGTGGACGACGTCGAGCACCAGCTGGAAATCGCCGTCGTAGCAGTCTTCCCAGTAGTAGTTCGTGCCCTGCGCGCTACCGTAGCCAGCGGACGAGGACAGGTCGTATTCGCCGGGGGCGAGGACGATCTTTCTGTCGCTGCCGATGGCGGCGATGAATTCGTCGACGTCGGTTACGCGGATGGTCTCATAGACGGCTTCTGCGGCGGCCCCGTTCTGATCGGCGTCGGAGCTTGCCCTTGCCGGGCCGAGCACGAACGCGCAGCCCAGGATCGATATCAGTGCGGCGAGGCTAAGCGCCAGCGCCTGTTTTCCGAGTTTTTTGAATGTCATGATTTGTACCAGCCTTTCTTTTAAATCGCGCTTCTGCGTGGTGAAGCTTACCGCGATGACGCGGCGGGGAAGCGCTCTTTCGGCGGCGAGGTTCAGTAAAAGCTCGCCATAGGATTGTTTGTCTTGCCTGTCCATGCGCTTGAGCAGCCTTTGATCACAGCTCAGTTCGCAATACAGCGTCGTCTGCGTCCTGAACAGGTATACCAGGGGATTGAACCAATGGGCGGAATAGACCAGCGTCTGAAGCCATTTGATCGCAAGATCGCCCCTGCGGTAATGGGTGAGCTCGTGCCTTAAGATCCGGTCGAGGTCCTCGGACGAATATTCGCGGTCCGGCAGCACAATCACCGGCCTGATCAGCCCGAGCAGCACGGTGGTGCTCACCTTGTCGCTGCGGTAAAGCGCGGGAAAGGGCGAAGCGTTCAGCGCGTTCAGCACGGAGCTGTCCAGGGGCTGCGCGGGCTTGAGGGTCCTGTAGAGCAGGCGCCTGAAGCGGGCAAAGCTTAAAAGCGTTCCGCAAAAGCTGATAAGCGCGCCGGCCAGCCACAGATAAAACCAGAACTCATAGCTTCTGTACAGTGGAAGCCTGTCCGGCCGGGCAGCAACGGTTCCCGACGACGTTTGATCGGCTTTTTCGGCATTGGGCTCGGTTAGTGCTTCAGCTGTATCCGAGCGTTCGCGCAGGTTTTTATTGACTTCCTCGCGGGTCAGAAGGCCCTCCGTGCGGTTGTAGGGGGATGCGTAGAGCCCCGCTTCGTAATCGCTGTCCCGGGCAGCGGTTTCGACCGCCGGCGCGTCCTTCAGAAAGCTCGGTCCGACAATGCCCTGCAGCGGCAGGCAAAAGCGCAGTATCACCAGCGCCCAGCAAAGGTAGAGAAAGCCGCTCGAAAGCTTCTTTTTGCCGACCTTTGCAAGGAGCATCACGATCAGCCCCAGCGCGCTTCCGGCCAGCGTAAGAGAGAGCAATGTATACAGGAATCGTGCCATATCAGTCTCCCTCCACTTTGAACATCTTTCTCAGTTCGTCTATGTCGCCGCTCGTCAAGCCCTTTCCCTTGACCAGCGCGGCCACGAGTTCCTGCGCGTTTCCCTTGAACAGGCGGTTGACCATGTCGCCCGCTGCCCAGGCGTTGTATTCGTCGCGGCTCAGGCAGGGCAGATAATAAAATACTTCCCTTTTCTCCTGCCTGAGCACACCCTTTTCGCACAGGCGCCTGATCAGCGTTTTGACCGTGGGATCGCTCCAGTCAAAGCGCGATTGCAGGGTTTTGCGTATGTCCGCAAGCGGCAGGGCGTCCCCCGCCTCCCACAGGACCTGCATGACTTCGAGCTCCGAAGCGGAAATTTTCTCGGCGAGATTTTTCATGCTGTACCTCCTCATACAGATGACGCGCGTCATCTGTATATACTATAACACCGCAGGTGACATATGTCAACTGCATTTTTCGATATAATATAAATATAACAAAATGCTTTTGCGGACAGAAAAGGCCGCCGCGAAACACTCCGTTCCGCGGCGGCCTAATAAAATGTACCCTGTATTCTTATGTCTGTCTTGAGATCGTCAGTCGGCCTTTTTCGTGACCGCGATGTTCAGTTCCTCAAGCTGCTTGGGCAGCACCTCGCTCGGCGCGCCCATCATGACGTCCTGCGCGTTTTTGTTCATCGGGAAGGCGATGACCTCGCGGATGCTCTCTTCGCCCGCCAGGAGCATCACCATGCGGTCGACGCCCGGGGCGATGCCCGCGTGCGGCGGCGCGCCGTAGCAGAAGGCGTTGTACATGGCGGGGAATTTGCTCTTCACGTCCTCTTCGCCCAGGCGCACGAGCTCGAAGGCCTTGATCATGATCTCGGGATCGTGGTTCCTGACCGCGCCGCTGGACAGCTCGACGCCGTTGCATACCAGGTCGTACTGGTCGGCGATGATCGTGAGCGGGTCGATTTCTCCCCTTTCGGCCTTGAGCAGGGGCTCTATGCCGCCGATTGGCATGCTGAAGGGATTGTGGCAGAATTCCAGTTCGCCGCTCTCTTCGCCGATCTCGTACATCGGGAAGTCGACGATCCAGCAGAATTCGTACCTTTCCTTGTCCATGTGGCCTTCGCAGGCGGCGCCGAAAACCTTGATCATGACGCCCGCCATCTTGACGGCGTACTCGCCGGCGGAGACGACCACCAGCGTGTTCGGCGCGAGGGAAACGTACTTCGAGAGCGCCTCTTCCTTGCCCGCGACGAATTTGGCGATGCCGCCGGCGATCTTGCCTTCGGCGTCGGTCTTGAACCAGTAGCCCTTTACGCCCGAGATGACCTCGCAGTCACTGAGCAGCTTTTCGATCTGCTTGCGGGTCAGCGTGCAGTTGCTTATGTCCACGGCCTTTACGGTCTTTGCGCGCAGCTGCTCCATTTCGCAGTCTTCGAACAGGACGCTTACGTCCTTGGCGGTCAGGTCGATGCGAAGGTCGGGCTTGTCGCTGCCGTAGGTCGCAAGCGCGTCCAGATACTTGATGCGCTTGAACGGCGCGCTCGAAGCGACGGAGTATTTGCCGTATTTTGCGAAGATCGGCGGCAGGACCTGTTCCAGAACGGCGAAGACGTCCTCTTTTCCGGCAAAGGCCATTTCCATGTCGAGCTGGTAAAACTCGCCGGGCGAGCGGTCGCCCCTGGCGTCCTCGTCCCTGAAGCACGGCGCAATCTGGAAATACTTATCGAAGCCGGAGGCCATGAGCAGCTGCTTGAACTGCTGCGGCGCCTGCGGCAGTGCGTAGAACTTGCCGGGATGCTTTCTGGCGGGCACGAGATAGTCTCTGGCGCCTTCGGGAGAAGAAGCCGTGAGGATGGGCGTCGTGATCTCCATAAAGCCCTGTTCGGTCATCGCCTGCCTGAGCGCGGAGACGACGTTGGAGCGCATGATGATATTCTGCTTGACCAGGGGGTTTCTCAGATCCAGATACCGGTACTTGAGGCGCTGGATCTCGTCCGCTTCGCGGGAGTGGTTGATCTCGAAGGGCAGGCTGTTGTAGCGGCAGCGGCCGAGGATAAGCACCTTGTCCGGCACGACCTCGATCTCGCCCGTGGGGAGCTTCGGGTTCTTGTTCGATCTTTCCCTGACGACGCCTTCGACGCTGATCGTGGTCTCCTTGTTCTGAGCCAGCAGCGTTTTGAGCGTTTCTTCGTCTTCGACGACCAATTGCGTGGTGCCGTAAAAGTCGCGCAGGACGACGAAGGCCAGGTTCTGCCCCACCTCGCGCACGTTCTCCATCCAGCCCGCGAGGGTCACGCGTTTGCCGGCGTCGCTCAAGCGGAGTTCGCCGCAGTTGTGTGTTCTGTACTGTGACATGTTCTATCCTTCCTTTACGATTATTCGGGAAACAAAAAAAGCTTTCGTTCCCTGTCTTTGGGACGAAAGCGAATGCTGCTTCGTGGTGCCACCCAAATTCGGCCTTGCGGCCCTTTGACTTGATTGACGGCAAGCCCCCGCCGACGCTCTGCCGCTGTCTTCCTCCCGCGCTGCCGCCGCGCTCTTTCAGCCAATGGAGCGCTTCTCTGTGGGCGCGTATGCGGGAATACTCCTGCCGCTTCATCACGTCACGTTCATTATAATCATATGATGTGGGAAAATCAAATTAAGTTTCGGCGAAGCGGCGCTTTTTGCGCGTTTTACAGATACAGCGAAAGAAAAGCCGAAAAGGCGGAGGGCACGGCGAAGCGCTCCCGTATTTCCTTTTTGTCCGCAAGGAAAACGGACGAGCGCAAGCCCTCGTCGCACGCACAGTCTGCCGGGAAGGGCGAAAGCTCGTCCGCGCGGATCTCGTAGCCCGCCATGTGCCACTCCCGATGCGTGAAAACGTGCTTTGCCGGCGGAAGTCTTTTGACGCGCAGGGGCGAAAAGCCGAGCTCCTTTGCAAAGCGCACGGCCCCCGCTTCATCCAGAATACCCGCCGTGTTCGGAAGCTCGTTGAGCCCCGCAAGCAGCCCCTTGCGCGGGCGTCTCCTAAGCGCGATATTTTCGCCCCGAAGGATGACGAGCACCGTTCTGTTTTCGACGGGGCGCGGCTTCTTTTCCGTTTTGATCGGAAACTGCTCCGTCTTTCCCTGCCGCCGCGCTTCACAGTCGTCCCGCCAGGGACAAAGTTCGCAGACCGGCGCAGCGTTTGCGAGGCATACCGTCGCGCCCAGATCCATCAGCGCCTGATTGACGCTGCCGGGGAGGTTGAACGCCTGCCCATTCTGGGTTTCGGACATGCGCTCTGCCCCGTCCCCCGGCGCATTCCCGTTCATCAGCGGAGAAAAGAAGGCGCGCGCAAGCTCCTTCGCCTCGTTTGACCGCGCGTCCTGCTCATAAGCCGTCATGCGCGCAAACACGCGCAGAAGGTTTCCGTCCAGGGCGACGGCGGGCTCCGCAAAGGCGATGGAAGCGATGGCCGAGGCGGTGTAGTCGCCGATGCCGGGGAGCCTGAGCAACTCTTTTTTCGTTTCCGGCAGGCGTCCGCCGAATTTGCTCGTCACGATGCGCGCGGCCTTTTGCATGTTCCGGACCCTACTGTAATAGCCAAGGCCTTCCCAAAGCTTTAGGCACGTTTCCTCCGGCGCGTCCGCGAGGCTCTGAACGTCCGGCAGCGCTTCGAGAAAGCGCGCGTAGTAGCCGATCACGGTCTCGACCCGCGTCTGCTGCAGCATGATCTCCGACAGCCACACATTATAAGGAGAAACGTCCGCGCGCCATGGCAGCGCGCGAGCGTTTCTCCGATACCAGTCAAGCAGCTTTTGCCGCAATATGTTATCCATCGAACCTTGTGTCCGTTCCGTCCCGTTCAGGCGTCAAGCGGAACAAGCGTCATTTCTGAAGCAGGTGCACGGCGAAGCCGCAGATCTCGTCCTTCAGGTAGATCGCGTTGAACTTGCCCTCGGCGTTGTACATGGGTTCGTCGAACGCAAAGCCCATCTGCTCCAGATGCCAGACGGCGCGGGAAATGCAGTTGGTCGCGACGGCGATGTGGCCGTTTTTGCCGGGCTTTTTGCTCTTGCAGAACTCGTATTCCGTGCCCACGAACGCGGCGGAAGTGCCGTCCTTAATCGGAAGGCCCGTCAGCTTGCTCATCAGCGCCGCGCCCTTCAGGGCGTCCTCGGCGCTTTCGCTGTTGATGCCGACGTGCCTAAGCTCGAGGCCCAGCATGAGCTTTACAGCCCTTTGGCTCATTTCGGTGATCTTGTCCCAGTCCTTGTTCTTGATCGCGTCGGAAGGCACCATCCAGCTGCCGCCCACGCATTTTACCTTGGGCAGGGCAAGATAGTCCAGCATGTTGCTTTCGTTCAGACCGCCGGTGGGCGCAAAGGACATATTGACGTAAGGTCCGCTGAGCGCCTTTAAGAATTTCACGCCGCCGAGGGATTCGGCGGGGAAGATCTTTACCAGCCTGAGCCCGAACTCGAGCGCCGCCTCGATGTCGCTGGGGCAGGAGCAGCCGGGGATCACGGGCACGTTGTTTTCGACGCACCAGGCCACCACCTTCGGGTTAAAGCCGGGGCTTAAGATGTAGCCGGCGCCGGAAGCGACCGCCTGCTTTGCCTGCTCGACGCTGAGCACCGTGCCCGCGCCCAGCATGCACTCGGGCAGGTTCTCCCTGACGAGCCGGATGGCCTCGGGCGCCGCGGCCGTGCGGAAGGTGATCTCGGCGACAGGCAGACCGCCCTTAGCCAGCGCTTTGCACAGCGGCACCGCGTCGGATGCGTCGTCCACCTTGATGATGGGCACGAGCCCTGCCAGGGAAAGCTTCTCCAATATGTCCATGTGTACCGTCTCCTTTATTGTTTGAATGCCGCGGCCTCCTCGGCGATGCGGCTAAGCCAGTCTCTTATGTGCAGATGCTGCGGGCACGCCTTTTCGCACTTGCCGCATTTGACGCAGACGTTTTCGGTCCAGTCGCGCTGATAACGCCCGAAGAAGGGGCCGAAGGAATCGAAGATCGCGGCGTTGTCGTAGGCGCGGAAGATATCCGGGATGCGCACGCCCCTCGGGCAGGGCTGGCAGTAGGCGCAGCCTGTGCAGCCGATCCTGACGCGCGCTTCGTAGGCGGCGCGCACGTCTCTGAACAGCTGCTTTTCCTCGGGAGAAGCGCAGTTCGCGTCGGCCTCTTCGAAGATCTTCAGGTTTTCGTCCACCTGTTCGAAGGCGCTCATGCCCGAAAGGATCGTGACGATCTCGGGCCTGTCGTACAGATACCTGAATGCCCAAGCCGCGGGCGTGCGCTTGACGGGCATCGCGTCGTAGAGCTTGAGCACGCTCTCAGGCACGTTCCTTACAAGCGAGCCGCCGCGCAGCGGCTCCATGATGACGACGCCGATGCCCTTGCTGCCGGCGTATTCGATGCCCTTCATCGTGGCCTGATTGTTTTCGTCCAGTATGTTCATCTGGACCTGAACAAGGCTCCAGGGATAGCTGTCCAGCACCTTTTTGAAGACCTCGGCGTTGTCGTGGAAGGAGAAGCCCGCGTAGCGGATCTTGCCCTTGCGCTTCATTTTGTCGAGGAATTCGAACAGGCCCAGCGAGACCACCTTGTTAAAGCTGTCGTCGTGAACGGCGTGGGCAAGATAGAAGTCCACGTGGTCGAGGCTTAAGCGCTTGAGCTGTGTGTCGAGTATGCGCTCCATGTCGGCCGTCTCGTTTACGGCCCACAGGGGCAGCTTCGTGGTCAGGGTCACCTTGTCGCGGTAGCCGTCCCTGAGCGCTTCGCCCACCAGCACTTCGCTGTCGCCGCCGTGGTAGGGATAGGCGGTGTCCACGTAGGTAAGGCCGTTATCGATGGCGTATCTCAGGCAGCGAATGGCCTCGGGCCTGTCGATCGGACGGCCCTCCGTATCGAGCGTGGGCAGGCGCATGCAGCCGAAGCCCAGGCGTGAAACGGTTATATCGGTTCCCGGAAATTTAGCGTATTTCATTTTCTGTTCCTTTTTGCGGTAGGTCGTGATCGGGTGCGGTGCTACTTATTCGGTCGCTATTTCGTTCTCGGGCAGCATTTCCTCCGGCGGCGCCTTTTTGAGCGTCACCAGGAATTCCGTGCCCTCACCGTATTTGGAGTTGACCTCGATGTGGCCGTCCATCGTCTTTACGATGTGCTTGCAGATGGCAAGCCCGAGGCCCGTGCCGCCCATTTCCCGCGAGCGTCCCTTGTCTACGCGGTAGAAGCGCTCGAAGAGGCGATTCAAGTGTTCTTCCTTGATGCCTATGCCGGTATCCGCGACGAGGAGATTTACGTTCTTGTTGTCACTCATCACGGTGACCGTGACGGAACCCCCTTCCTTGTTGTATTTGACCGCGTTTTCGACGAGGTTCAAAACGAGCTGCTGCACTCTGTCGCGGTTGCCCATGATGTAGAACGAGCCGTCCTGATTGTTCACGGTGATCGTGACCTGCTTCGTTTCCGCCTGCGGGCGCAGAAGCTGGCTCACGTGACGCACGATGTCCATCAGGTTTATACGGGTGATCTCGACGTTGTCGTTGCCGCTTTCGAGCTTGGTGATGGACAGGATGTCGTTGATCAGGCGGGTTAAGCGCTCCGCCTCGAGCATCATGATGTCCAAAAAGCGGCGCGCGAGCTCCGGCTTGTCCACTGCGCCGGCCTGCAGGGTCTCAATGAAGCCCTTGATCGAGGTCAGCGGCGTCTTCATTTCGTGGGAGACGTTGGCGGCAAAGTCCGTGCGGATCTGCTCGAGCTTTTTGATCTCGGTGATGTCTTCTATGACCACCAGCGCGCCGGTGCACTTGCCCTCGGAGAACATCGTCGAGGTGTAGAGCCTGAGCGGGCGCACGGAGCCGGTGGGCGTGTAGCCCTCGGTCTCGGTGGTAAAGACGCTCCTGTCCTGACTCTGGATCGCGCCGGAAACGGCGTTTTCGAGGTCCTCGTTGTCGAGGACCTCCTTCAGGGAGCGGCCCTCGGCTTCCTTGATGTCCTTGCCGAAGAGCTTGCCCACGTTGGAGGTGACGAACTGTATGTTGAGCTGCGTATCGACGGTGAGCAGGCCGTTGTGCATTTGGTTCAGCATCTGGCCAAGCACGCGGTTTCTTCTGGCCTGACGGAAAACCCTGTCCTGCACGCGGGCGAGCACGGCGTTGTACTCCGCGGCCAGGCGCGGAGAATAGCCCTTCACGTTCGTGATGCGGCTGGAAAAGCGGCCCTCTGTAAAGTCTTCGAGTACGCCCATCAGTTCTTTAACGAGCTTGTCCGACCTGCCGACGAAGCGCATGATGATGAACAGCTGAGCCAGAAGCGACAAAAGCGAAAGCAAAACGAAGGCCATCAGGTTCATGCTGCTGAAGCTGAACAGGCGCGCGGCGGGCTTGGAATAGCAGATGATCCTGCCGTCGCTTAAATGGCACACGGCGGAGATGCGCAGCCTGCCGTCCTCTTCCCTGCGTTTCACCTGTACCGTGTAGAGCTGGACGTCCTCGTCGCTGATGAGTTTTAAATACTCCTCGTCCACATAGGAAAAGTTTTTGTATTGAATGACGCCGTTTTCTATGTAGGCGACCTGCATGTCGTCCAGCGCGCCGCTCGTGTTCAGCTCGCGGATCAGCACATATTCGTCGAAAACAGAATAAGCCGTGCTGTCCGCAAGGATTTCCGCGGACAGACGGCACGTGACTTTGAGTTCCTCTTCAATAAGCTCGTTTTGCGTGTTCTTTGCGGTATTTGCGTAAAAGAACAGCATCAGCGCACAGACAAAGAGATTTATAAGGGTCGCCATCAAAGCGACCCTGAATTTCATATGCGGTTCTCCTGACGGTCGTTGAATTTGTAGCCAACGCCGCGAATGGTTTCGATGTAGTGCGCGTCGTCACCCAGCTTCTGGCGGATGTGACGGATGTGCACGTCGACCGTGCGGGTCTCGCCGTAAAACTCGTAACCCCAGATGCGGTCGAGCAGGAAGTCACGCGTGAGCACCTTGCCGCGGGACATGACCAGGAGCTTGAGCAGCTCGAATTCCTTGAGCGTGAGGCTGAGCTTTTCACCGTTTCTGAAAGCCTCGTAGTTGCCCACATCTATCGTTAAGCCGCCGACGTGCAGTATGCCCTCTTCGTCATTTTGGGGCGTGGAGCGCCTCAGCAGCGCCTTGACCCTCGCGATGAGCTCCCGCACGGAGAAGGGCTTGGTGATGTAGTCGTCAGCGCCGAGCTCGAGGCCCAGGATCTTGTCGACTTCGTCGCCCTTGGCGGTCAGCATGATGATCGGGATGTCCGCGGTGGTCAGCTGGCTCTTTAAGCGGCGGCACACCTCCATACCGTCGATGCCCGGCAGCATGATGTCGAGCAGCACCAGGGACGGCCTTTCATGAGAGCACACGACCAAAGCGTCTTCACCGGTGGAAGCGGTGACGACGCGGTAGCCGGAAGCCTCAAGGTTAAAAGAAAGCAAGTCGAGGATATGGTTCTCGTCGTCTACGGCCAGAATGAGTTCGTTGTTCGCCATATACATAACCCCTTTTCTTAGTAGTCGTAACAAAGTTACATTGTTATTTCAGGTATATGCATTTTACGCACATATAATCCGATACCCTATTATACAACAAACATTCACGGAAAGCAAGCCCCTAAACGAGAAAATGTTAATTCGGTCACCTGATTTTTATTGCTATTTTTCATTCGATGCAAACAATCAACATATACGCAATCATTTCGTTACATCCGCAGAGCGGCCGGCAGGACGGAGGCCCGTCTGCCCGAAGGAAGAAGGCACGCTGCGGGTGCTTGAAAAATGCGGCGTCTTGCGCTATAATAGAAATGTGGAGGTATGTGCATGGACATTCGTGAGTATTACGGAAAGAAAGTTTTCTTTATCGGCATCGGCGGTTCGAGCATGAGCGGGCTCGCGCGGCTGATGAAATGGCGCGGCTGCACGGTGTGCGGCTCCGACAAGACCGCAAGCCACAAGACCGAAGCGCTGGAAAGCGAAGGCATAAAGGTATTCATCGGCCACAGAGCCGAAAACGTTTCGGGTGCTGATCTCGTCGTCTATTCCGCCGCGATCGGCGAGGACAATCCCGAAAGAAAGTTTGCAAAAGAAAACGGTATTCCCATGATCGAGCGGTGCGAGCTGATCGGGCTATTGATGGCGCACTGCGAAAACGCGATCGCCGTCAGCGGAACGCACGGCAAGACCACGACCACCGCGATGATCTCGAGCGTGTTCCTCGCCGCGGGCGAGGATCCGACGATCCACTTCGGCGGCGAGCTGCCTTCTATCGGCGGCTCCACGCGCCTTGGCGGAAGCGGCACGTTCATCTGCGAGGCGTGCGAATACCATTCGAGCTTTTTAAGCTTCCTGCCAAAGCGCGCCGTGATTCTGAACATCGACGAAGACCATCTGGATTACTATAAGGACATCGACGACATCACGAACGCCTTCAAGCGCTTTGCGCGCCTCGTTCCCGAGGACGGCTGCGTGTACGGGAACGGCGACGACGCGCGCGTAAGGCAGGTGCTCGGTGAATTAAACTGCAAAACGGTCACCTTCGGCCTCGGGCCGCAAAACGTGATCCGCGCGGAGGACGTAAGCTACGACGAGGACGGAAGACCCTCCTTCACGGCGACGTATTTCGGCCATCCCCTGTGCGAGGTGGAGCTCGGCGTCGCGGGCGAACACAATCTGAGGGACGCTCTTGCGGCCATCGCCGTCGCAAACGACAGCCAGCTGCCGATGCAGCTTGCGGCAAAGGCGCTGAGCGAATTTACGGGCGTCGGCAGAAGGTACGAGCTTACGAGCGTGACGGACGGCGTAAAGGTCTACACGGACTACGGCCACAATCCCACCGAGACGGCCACTGTGCTCTCGGTCGCCCGCAGGCAGTGCCGCGGCACGCTCTGGGCCGTGCTCCAGCCGCACACCTATTCGCGCACGAAGGCCTTGTTCGACGGCTTTTTGCACTGCTTTGCGGACGCGGACGAGGTGCTTGTCACGGACATCTGCGGCGCAAGAGAGGTCGATCCCGGCGACATAAACAGCGGCATGCTGGTGGACGCGATGGTGAAAAGCGGCTTAAAGGCGCACTACACCCCGACCTTCGACGACGCGGAAAACTTTCTGCGCGCCCACTGGAAGCCGGGCGACAGCGTGGTCACGCTGGGCTGCGGAGACATCTATCTGCTGAACGAACAGATCGCCTCCAACGGCGACAGCAAACGATGAATACGAACCCATGAAAGGATCCATTTCCATGAAAAAGTTTTCAGCAACGCTGACGGCGCTCCTACTGGTTTTCTGCCTGCTCACAGGCGCGCTCGCCGAGGGAAGCAGCGAAATCAGGGTGCTCTCCTCCGCCGAATACGTGCTCATGTGGAAAAACGACGCCGACCGCGGCATGACCTACAAGGTGCCCACGCACTGGACGGAGTCCGCCGTGGGCGAGCGCTACAAGGTTTTCAGCGAGCCTACGCCGGCGGGCGTCAGCGGTTTTCGCGTGTGCTTCGTCAACAAAAAGACCGCAAGCGACGACCGAAGCGCGACGCGCATGAAAAAAGAGTTCAAGATGCTGATGGACGAGATGGAGTCCGTCTACAGCGATTTCGCCTGGGACGGAGAGATCACGCGGGATTTGAGCATCGTGAAATTCCAGGGCTACCAGAGCGAGTACACCTACACCGATCTGAACGGCACGGCGATACGCGGCTTTGCGATCATGGCCAAGTACGACAAGCGCATCTACTGTATGAATTTCTCCGGCCCGGACGCAAGATACACCGACATGCGTTCGATCATGCTGGCGATGCTGGAATCGATCACGCGCTCGACCTGAGGCACCTCGTTTTTTGCTTTGAAGGCCGTGTCGCGGCGCCCTGCCGCCGCACGGCCCGCGGGCGAGTTTGACGAACACAAAATTTTACATTTGGTTAATATTTTTCGTTTCAGACTGCCGGGTGGGCTTTTTTCTTAACATTTTACGGTCCATTTATCGCTTGAATCGCCGTTTTCGGGCCGTTTCGGGGCCTAAAAGCGTCTCTGCCTCGCGTCTGTACTTCATTTCGCGTCCTTTCGATTTAACAAAAACAAACTCAAAATTACAGAAGCGGATCGGAAATGTGTATAATAACTCTTATGCAATTTTTGAGGCAAGGAGCTGGCGGATGTGGCGCTCTCGGACAGGACCTTCAAATCCAAAAAAATCTACAGGCAGCTTATCTCCGACAACAAGTTCAGGGATAAAAGCGAGCAGATGATATTCAACATGCTCAAAAACAGCGAAGGGGAAATGCGCTTCGGCGAGCGGCTGCGCCGCTACATTTACGAGCGCGCGGGGCTCAAGGACGGCTGCGAGGAGGTGCCCGTAAACGTGTACCGTCAGATCGTCATGGCGGAATTCAACGACCGTCAGGTGCCCTCGCACATCTACCGCGAAACGAGCGCTTCTCTTGCGCAGCTCAGCAAAATGTGGCTCACCGGCAAGGGCGCAAGCCGTGAAAGCGTGCTGCTGCTGGGGTTTGGGCTCGGCATGCCGCTCGAGGACGTGGAGATGTTTCTTTCCAAGGGCTTGCTCGAAAATGGCTTAAACCCCAAGGATCCCCTTGAGACGCTGTGCTGGTACTGCTACAAAAACGGCCTGAGCTTCTACAGCTTTCAGGACCTTTGGGAAAAGTACCTCGCCCTGCCCGATGGCCCCTACGACAAAAGCGTGCTGAGCGAGGACAGCTCCGTCTTTCGCGTGACGCGCGACAACATACGCACCGCGGACGAACTGATGAGCTATTTGAGCCGTCTGCCGCGTTCCTCAGGCAAAGGCCGCAGCGTGTCGGCCGCGCGGCATTTCAAAGAGCTGTGCGACGAAGCGGTCCTGTTGCTGAGCGAGCTGTTCGAGGCCGGAAAAGCGCAGACCGAAGAGGCGTCGGGACAGCAGACGGACGGGGACGGCCGCAGCGCCGCCTCCATGATCGAGAACATCCTCTACTCCACGACGCCGCGCGACATAAACGGCAATCTTCGCCCGATGAACGGAATCTTCAAGCACATTTTTGCAGGAAAGCGGCTGACCCGCCAGCGCATAAGCGAATTGAGCACGGGCAGGCTCGCCGTCGCACGATACGATCTGATCACGATAAGCTTTTTAGTGAGCGCGCTGAAGCTGAGCGCGTTTCTGCCCGAAACCAAAGTCGAAGAATACGAAAGGCAGACGAACGCGGTCCTGAGCGACTGCGGCATGTGGCCGCTCTACGAGGGCGTGCCGTACGAGAATTTTTTAAAGATGTGCATGAGCACGGACGATCCGCTTTTGACGTTTTCGGACGTGTTCGAGATGTGCTATAAAAACACGGGCTTCGGAGATACGGACAGATGACGGACATACGTACGCTCATCGCTTCCGTGTGGCCGGAATGGGAGATCACGGGCGAGATCGGGCAGGGCGCGAGCGCGCGCGTCTACAGGGCGCAGAGGCGCTCGGGCGACAAAACGGAGCTTTCGGCGATCAAGGCGCTGCTCATTCCCGACGACGACGAGGAAAAGGAATTGCTGCTTGCGGAGGGCAGGAGCGAGGAGGCCGTCGAAGCTTATTACAGGGAAACGGCGCTGGGCTGCTCAAGGGAAGTTGAGCTGATGCTGGAGCTGAAGCACAGCCCGAACATCATAAAGGTGCTCGATCACGCGCTTTTGCATCCCGAGCCCATGGTCTGGCTCATACTGATCCGCATGGAGCTATTGAGCCCCCTGACGCGCACCACGAAGCTAAGCGGCATGGACGAAGCCGATATCCGCCGCATGGGAGGCGACATCTGCAAAGCGCTCGCCGCATGCCACGCGCGCAGCATCGTGCACGGCGACATAAAGCCGCAGAACGTCTTTACGGACGGCCAGGGAAACTATCTGCTCGGTGATTTCGGCACCTCGAAAAAGCTGGACACGATGTCGCGCTCCTTCACCTGGCGCGGCACGCCCTCGTTCATGGCGCCCGAGGTGTTCAAAAGCGAGGTCGGTTCGCTCTCGCCCGAAAGCATGGTACTGGGCGACATCTATTCCCTCGGCATGGTCATGTACTGGATGGCCAACGGCGCAAAGCTGCCTTTCATGCCCGAAAACCGTCAGCTGATCTCCCCGCCGGAAAGGCAGAAGGCGTTCGAGCGCAGGATCGACGGCGAAGCGCTGCCAAGGCCCGGCGCGATTTCGCAGGCGCTTTCGGACGTCATACTGAAGGCCTGCGCCTACAGGCCCGAAGACAGATATCAGAGCGCGCAAGAGTTTTCCGACGCGCTTGCAAGGGCCTCCGCTCCCGACGACGGCGCGGCCGATAAGCGCGCCCGGCTCATGAGCCGTATACTGATCGCAGTGGTCACCCTGACGCTGCTGGCGGCGGGACTGTTTTTCGCGCTCAAAGGCAAAAACATGCAAAACGGCGCAGACGCCCCGGCAGAGAGCGCGCCCGAAAGCCGCCTCCTCGCCACGAACGGCGTTCCCTTTCCGGACAGGGAGGAGTACTGGAACATCTACATTCTGACGCCGCCGGAATTGGTGCGCACTGCCTTTTCGAGCCTCATGTTCAGCTTCTATGAGACGAAGGTGGAGGAAAACTGGGTCAGCAGCACCCTGGGTGAAGGCCATACCAACCGCAGCGAGCTGGAAAGACTGCACAGAAGGAATTTCAACGAAGACACGTCGGAGCTGCGCACCGATCTGGTGCTGCTGTTTCCAAACGAGGAAGAGCTCGGCAATCTGTTTGAATTATACCGGCAAAACGGCGTCGCGGTGTATCAGTTCGAATCGAGCGAGCCGGACGCGGTGCGCGAAGAATGGCTCAGGCTGATCGAAGAGGCGGGCGTATGAGAAAGCGCGCCGCCTGCTTTGCGTTGCTCGCTGCGATCGTGTTTTCGGGCGCGGCCTTCGGCGAAGGAAACGAGCTGTTCGGAAGTCTCGGTGCGCTGCTGAGCGAGCTTGCCGCCCCCTCTTCCCCTCCCGAAACGGGCGAGGACGGCAGCTGCAGCATGGCGTTTTCGGAATTCGGCCAAACCGAGTACGAAGCGTTTCTCGGTTTTTTTCTGTCCAACGGCTTTGAGATAAGCGCTTTCAGCGGGAACGACCGTTTCATTCAAGGCGTATTTACATATGAAGGCAAGGAAGCGATTTTCGAATACGACCCGAACGCCTTATCCGCGCGAATCGTTTTTCCGGGAAGCCTTTTGCAAAACACCTTTCACTGCCCCGTCGCCGAAGGCGACCCGGTTTCCTTCGGCAGCTACGAGCAGGACGCGGTAATCGAAAACGGGAAAGAGCGCATCGAATGGCTTGTGCTCGATACGGACGGAGACAGCGCGCTGCTCATCAGCAAATACGTGCTGGACGCGCACGTCTACGGCGAAGAGACCGAGGTGCAGCGCGCGCCCTGCACGTGGGATACGAGTCTCATGCGCGTCTGGCTGAATGGTGAATTTTTGGAATCCGCGTTCGGCGAAGGCGAAAGGCAGCGGCTCGTTTTGAGCCTCGTACCCGCCGACGCGAACCCCTACTACGATACGGAGCAGGGGGCGGATACGTACGATTTCGTATGGCTGATCAGTTCAAAGGAAATGAACGCGTACTTTCCCGAAAAAGCGGCGCGCATAGCTCCGGCGACGGACTATCTGTTTTCCATGCACTTCGCCACCTATCGGGATAACGCGGTCTACAGCCTGCGGACCGCCGGCAACACGGTGTACACACACGCCATGACCAGCCTGGAAGGATCGATCTACACGGTCAGCAGCAACTGGTTGGAATGCGCGGTGCGCCCGATGATACGGGTAAAACTAAACTGAGGCTGTGCCCTCGCTTGCCCCGAAGCCCGTGTTGATGTAGGTCGCCAGCATGTCGTTGATCTTTGCGTTCTTTCCGCCGCCGGCGACGATGATGTCCGCGTAGTTCACATAGGCGCGGATATATTTTTCGTACATAGGCTTGACCGTGGCGAGATACTGCGTTTCGATGCCGAGGATGTCTCGGCCGCGCTCGACGATGTCGCGCTTTATGCGCCTGAGCAGGCAGATGTCGGGATCCACGCTCATGTAGAGCTTAAAGTCCATCAGTTCGCGCAGGCGCGGGTCGTGAAAGGCGTGTATGCCCTCGATGATCACCGTGTCCGGCGGCGCAATCATTTCGTCCGGCAGATCGGCGCGGCAATGATGCGCGTAGTCGTAGGCTTTGCGCGTGATGCTCTTGCCCTGCTTGAGGCAATGTATGTCGTAGAGCAGTTCGTCGTGCTCGAACACGTCCGGCTCGTCGTAGTTGATCTTTACGCGCTCCTCGAAGGGCAGGTAGGCGTGATCCCTGTAATAGGCGTCCTGATTGAGCAAAAGCGTCGTGCCGCGCAGTTTCAGGCTAAGCGCCTTCGCCAGCGTGGATTTTCCGCTGCCGCTGGCCCCGCAGATGCCGATCACCAACATAATTCAGCGCTCCTTTTCGCAGTTTTCAGCCGTCAGGTGACGAAATGGATCTCGCTTCTGGCGCCGAAGCGGATGGGATATTTGCTGTAGCCGATGCCTCTGGAAACCAGGAAGGTCGTGCGCCCGATCTTCTTCTTTCCGGCCAGGCACAGTAAAGCGAACCGCTTTTCGTAGTTCAAGAGCAGATAGCAGGTCAAGCCCAGCACGTTGATCTGCCCGCCGTGGGTGTGCCCGCAAAGGCACAGATCGGCAGCGCAGTCCTTCAGTATGCCCAGCGGCTCGTGCGCGAGAAGCACGCGGAAGGCGTCCTCCTCCGGCGGGAACAGCCCGCCGAAGTCCGGCTCGTGGGTGTAGGCGTCCTCAATGCCCGCTACGCGGATGCGCCTGTCTCCTACGGTCAGCAGCCTCGAATCGTTCAAAAGGTATTCCGCGCCGTATTTCCGGTAAAGCTCCGCCTGCGCTTCCCTGTCGCTGCCCAGTCTGTTGTCGTCGTTGTTGCCGGGCACGGCGAGGATCGGCACGCTCTCAAAGCACTGCCTCAGCCTTTGCAGGCATATTTCCAGTCCCTCGTCGTACTCAGCCATGTCTCCGCCGAGGCAGACGAGGTCCGGCTCTGTGCCCGCGCAGACTTTTATCAGCGTGTCCGCCATTTCGGGATGCTCCGGTCTTAAGTGCAGGTCGCTGATAAACAGTATCTTTGCCGGGCAGCCGACGCTTTCCCGGCGCAGTTTTGGGATCATGCGCAGCCCTTTGCCCACTTGTAATCCCCCGCGGGGTCTTGCAAAGAGCATCACGCTACGCCTCCAAAATCAGTATGCCGTTCACGGGCAGAACGCTTTGACCGCTTACGGGCAGGCCCGTCAGCATGTCCGTGCCGCTTAAACCGCTCACCGTGCGCTCCTCGCCCGAAAAATTCATGTAGAAGGTGTAGTCCTTGCCGTTCAGGCTGCGCCTGCTCACCAGTATGCCCCGGGGCAGTTCGCGCGCGATGCGCTTTACGCCCGCCTCGTCCGCGACGTGGGAATACAGGTCGTTCAAAAAGGCCTGTTCGCCCCTTGCGGCGACGTACCAGCAGCGGCCCTTGCCGTAATCGTTCACGGTCAGCGCGGGCGTGTCTTTGTAAAAATCGTCCGTGTACACGCCGACGGTCTTCGCCGTGGTGGTTTTGATCAGCGCGCAGGTGAAGCCGCAGCCGTACTTTTCGCGCATGCCCTTAAGTCCCTGAACGGCGATGCCGTTTTTGTCCCAATCGTACAGGGCGTCGGTTTCGGTGTTGATCAGGCCGCAAAGCTCGCCGAGCGGCCCGGGGAAGCCGCCCATAAAGCATTGGTCGTCCTCGTCGACCATGCCGGAGAGGTAGCTCAAGACCAGCGTGCCGCCCTGAGACACGTAAGCCTTCAGCTTTTCCGCGATGCCCGGCAGGAGCATGTACAGATAGGGCGCGACGACGAGCTTGTAGCGGCTTATGTCCTGCTCGGCGTGCACCACGTCCACGTTCACGTTCAGGAGCTTGAGGGCTTTGTAGTGCTCGAACAGCGTCTTTTCGTACTGCTGCTTTTTGTGCGGGCCCTCGGCCGCGTCCAGTGCCCAGCGGTTCTGCTGGTCGAAGATGAGCGCGACCTCGCTTTGCACCTTGCTGCCCAGCATGGGGCTGAGCTTTTCGAGCGCGCGCCCGACCTCGCTTACGTCCCTGAAGACGCGGGTATCGGCACTCGAATCGTGGCTGACCACGGCGCCGTGAAACTTTTCCGCGCCGCCCCTGCCCTTTCGCCACTGGAACATCATGACCGTATCGCTGCCCTGCGCGACCGCCTGAAGGCTCGAAAGCAGATGCATTCCCGGGCGCTTCAGCTTGCAGACCTCGTGCCAGTTGACCTGCGAGGGCGTGGACTCCATGAGCGACCAGTTCTGATCCGAAAAGCCGCGCACGAAATCGAAGGTGAACGCGGTGTTCAGCGCCGTTTCGAAATCGTCTCCGCTGCCCCAGGAGGGATAGCTGTCGTAGCCGAAGAAATCCACGACCTTTCCGAACGAAGCGTAGTCGTAGTCGTAGTGAAAGCCCATGGTGTTGATGGTGACGGGCTTGTCCGGGCAGTATTTGCGGATCGGCGCGACTTCGTTTTTGATGAAGTCCAGCGTCTGATCGTTCACGAACCTGCGCCAGGCCACCTTCATGGGCGTAAGGCCCATTTCGCCGTAGGCTTCGGGAGAACGTATCTGATCCCAGGAGGTGAAGGTCTTGCTCCAAAAGCCTGTCCACCAACGCTCGTTGAGTTTGTCCAGCGTGCCGTAACGCTTTTTGAGCCAGCCGCGGAACGCCTGCTGACATTGTTCGCACAGGCAATAGCCCGAATACTCGTTCGAGATGTGCCAGCCCTTGACGCCCGGATGCGCGCCGAATTCGCGGGCGAGCACCTCGTTTATTTGGTAGACCTTTTCGCGGTAGATGGGCGAAGTGATGCAGTGGTTGTGGCGGTTGCCGTGATGAAGGCGCACGCCGCCCTCCACCGTGCGCATGACCTCGGGGTACTTTTCGCTCATCCACGCGGGCCTTGCGCCGGAGGGCGTAGCAAGCAGCACGCTTATGCCGTTTTCATAGAGCCTGTCGACGATCTCGTGCAGCCACTTCGTGTCGTACACGCCCTCCTCGGGCTCGAGCTTTGCCCAGGAAAAAATGCCGACGCTGAGCAGATCGACCCGCGCGAGCTTCATCAGCTCTATGTCCTGCTTAAGTATTTCGGGATAGGCGAGCCATTGGTCGGGATTGTAATCGCCGCCGTGGGCAAATTTATCCAGTATGAGCTTTGGCATATTTACTCCTTGCCGCGCAGCTTCAGCACGGTCCTTGGCAGCGCGTCCCTGCTGTTGCCCCAGGGCTTGTCTGCGTTTTTATGGTCGAATTTCAGCGTGAACCACTCGATTTCCTCCGCCACGCGCTTTAAGTTGGTCATTTCGACCTCGTTGAGCATGTCGGTGAACTGCTTGAGTTCCTGCCCGCTCAATTGCTCGGGCGCGGCGTTCAGAAGCTCGGCGTAGTGCACGAGGCAAAAGCCCTTCGAGCCCTTGAACTGCGCGCGGAAGGACCCGTCCTTTTTCCAAAGATGCACGGTCGTGTAGACGTATCTTTCCATGGTGGCGTTCAGCCGGTCGCAGAGGATGCAGCTGTCGGTCAGGGGCTTGAGATTTACGCCGGCGCTGGGTGCCTTTCTCGAAAAAAAGCCGCCCTTGGCCGGCACGCTCTGCACGGCCTGGCTGGCTTCGCCCAGCCGCGCCATCGTCTGCTTCAGGTACGTGTGCGCCATCAGCGCGACGCCCAGACGCCTGTCGCCCACCATCATGAGCTTGAAGTGCCTCGCGCAAAAGCCCTTCATGTTGACCTCCACGCGCACGTCCGGCTCCATGACGCTGCCGCCCGTGAAGGAATGCACGTAGTTGTCCTCGTTGGTGCTCTTGAGCTCGCACAGCGGGCATTCGCAGTCCAGTTTGAACGCGTCCCAGACGGGTATGGTATCGATGTGCTGTCTCATGTGGTAACCTCGCCTTCGACAGTATTTTCCTCGGGTAATTGATTGAGTCCCTCGAGGCCGAAGTGCCTCAGGAACTTATCGGTCGTGCCGTAGAGGATGGGCCGGCCCAGCGTCTCGCGCCGCCCCTGCTCGGCGATCAGGCCTCTTGCCAGGAGCAGCTGCACCGAATAGTCGCACTTGACGCCCCTGATCGCCTCCACATCGCCCTTGGTGCAGGGCTGGCGGTAGGCGATGATCGAGAGCGTTTCCAGAACCGCCTGCGAAAGCGACTGCTTTTTGACCGGCTGAAGAAACATTTCGACGTAGGGCGCGTATTCCGGGTTGATGGAGAGCTGTATTTCGCCGCCGTGCCGGTTGAGGCGAAGGCCTCTTTTGTCCAGTACGCAGCTTTCCTTGAGCTGCTCCACTGCCTCCTCCAGCTCCATGGAGGTGAGGTTCAGCGCGTGCGCGAGCGCCTGCGCGTTCACGGGCTCCCCCGCAACGTATAAGACGGCCTCCAGTATGCCGCAAAGCTCGTGTGTGTCCAAGCTCGTCTACCTCGCGTGTATTATTCCGGACTTCGCTGAAGAAGCGCCTATTCGACGGCGATCGGGGCGAAGTATTCCGGCCTGTGATAGTCCGGCCGTTCGGTGCCCACGTGATTCCAGCAGCCGTAGTGCTCGTGCAGTTCGTGCCCGGAGCATTTAAAGAAATTGCCCTTCATTTCCGCGCCGGACGTCGGCGCTTTTCCGAAGTTCTCGACAAACAGGGAATTGGGGATCACGAAGCTGACCGCCCAGAAAGCACCCGAAACGCAGGTGTTTATCTGAAGCCCTTCGATCGGTTTGTCGTACACCCTGCGCCCGTGCCGGCCTTCGCCCACGCCCACGTGCGCGGTGCCGATGGGATTGATCTCGATGTTGAAGTATTTGTCGCCGTCTTCAGGGAAGGGACAGAGGAAAAATTCGAGACAGCTGTCCTCGCAGGGCATGCCGCCGAATTTCGTTTCCTTCGCCCGAACGGGCGTCTCCTTCGCGTACATCAGAACGTTTATTCCCCTGTCGCTCAGGCCGACCCTGGCCGCCGCGAAAAAGTGGTCGGGGTAAAGGCTTAGCCAGGGATAGTCCAGTATCTCCGCTTCGTCAAGCGCGTTCCACGGGCTTTTCAGCTTTTTGGGGTCGAAGGCTTCGCCGAATTCGTACGCGCCCGTTCCCGCGGGCAGGCGTTTGATCGTATACTGCATGGTTTCAAGCTCCTTCGTTCAAAATCACAGCTCGCCCTGATTGAGCGCTTCCAGCAGGCTCCAGATGTTTTCGAGGTCCTCCTGCGAGGAATAGCTGATGATGAGCCTGCCCTTATTTTCGTCGCCGTCGATCCTGGCTCTGGTGCCGAAGGCTTCGCGCGCCATTTTTTCGAGCTTGCCCAGCTCCGGCGGCTTTTCTTTTTTGCCGCTTTCGCGCTTTTGGCCGGCCTCGGGCAGCGCGCAGATGCGCTCCAACTGCCTGACGCTCCAGCCCTGCTGGATCGTCAGCTCGCAAAGGCGCCTCTGCCTTTCGGGGGAGACGGTGACGAGCGCCCGCGCGTGGCCCGCGGAGATCTCGCCCGCGCGCAGTTTTGCAAGCACCTGCTGATCCAGCGTAAGGAGCCTCAGCGTATTGGTGACTGCGCTTCTGCTCTTGCCCACGACCTTTGCGGCCTCGTCCTGCGTGAGCTCGCACTTTTCCATGAGCGCTTTGATGCCCAGCGCGGTCTCCACGGGATTTAAGTCTTCCCTCTGCAGGTTTTCGATCAGGGCCTGCTTCAGGCGCGTCATTTCGTCGATGTCCCTCACGATCGCGGGGATGGTGGTCTTGCCCGCCATGCGGCTGGCCCGGAATCGCCTTTCGCCCACGATGATGGAATAGCGGGACCCGTTCTGCTTTACGACGATGGGCTGTATGACGCCCACGCCCGAGATCGACTCCGCGAGCTCCTTCAAAGATTCTTCGTCAAAGTCGCGGCGGGGCTGGTCGGGATTGATGTCGATGTCGTTTAGCGAAATCTCCCTGACGGCGTTCCCTTCGCCCGTTGTGCTTCTCGGCGCAAGGGGGCTCAGGCTCTCCTCGTCCATATCCGTAAGCAGCGCGCCCAGGCCTCTGCCCAGCCCGTGCGCCGTGGTTCTTTTGTTCATCGTATCAGACCTCGTTTCGGTTTATGAGCTCCCGCGCAAGCTTTCTGTAAGCGTCTGCGCCGGTGCAGTTTGCATCGTACAGATGGATGGGCAGCCCGTGGCTGGGCGCTTCGCTCAGGCGCACGTTGCGGGGCACGACGGTGGAAAACACCTTGCCCTTGAAGTACTTTTTGACCTCGCTGACCACCTGCAAGCCCAGATTCGTACGCCCGTCCAGCATCGTGAGCACCACGCCCTCGATCTCGAGCGAGGGATTGAGCCGCCTTCTTACGAGGTTCAGCGTGTTCATCAGCTGCCCCACGCCCTCGAGCGCGTAGTATTCGCACTGGATGGGCACGAGCACGCTGTCCGCCGCGGTCAGCCCGTTGAGCGTCAAAAGCCCCAGCGAGGGCGGCGAATCGATGAAGATGTAATCGTATGTGTCTTTCAGGGGCGCAAGCGCCCTTTTCAGCACGCTTTCTCTCTCCTCGGCGTCCACCAGCTCGATCTCGCAGCCGCTTAGGTCCACGCTCGAGGGCAGCACGCTCAGGTTTTTGTAGCGCGTCACGCGAACGGCCCTTTCCGCCGTGCACTGGCCCGTCATCACGCTGTAGAGGTTGTAGCCTCCCTTGACCGTGACGCCCAGCCCGCTCGTGGCGTTGCCCTGGGGGTCCAGGTCGATCAAGAGCGTCTTTTTGCCCTCGTCCGCGACGCAGGCGGCGAGATTCACCGCCGTGGTGGTCTTTCCCACGCCGCCCTTCTGATTTGCCGTTGAAATGATCTTTGCCAAAGCCTTGCTCCTTCAAAATCGGTTTATTGGGGAAATTTCAGTTCGCTTCCGTGCGCTTTGAGCCACTTTTTCCATATTTCGTAATCGGGCATGCGCTTTTTTACCTCCGCCCAGAAGCGCTCGGAGTGGTTCAGGTACAAAAGGTGGCAAAGCTCGTGTATCACCACGTATTCCAGACACGCGGGCGGCGCCATGATGAGCTTCCAGTTGAAGTTCAGGTTGTGCTTGCTTGAGCAGCTGCCCCAGCGCGTCCTTTGCTCGCGCACGGTGACGCGGCCGTAGGGCACGTTCACGCTCGGCGACCATTTGTCCAGATTCAGCCGTATTTTTTCGAGCGCGTCCTTTACGAGGCGGCGCTTGATCTGCGCGTTCAAAAGCGCGGCGTCGTCCTTCGGGGCGCGCACGATGACCGCATCGTCGGTTATGACGATCCGCGGGGCGCATGGCGTTTCCGCAACGATGCGTTTTCTTGTGCCCTCGTACAAAAGGGTGCCCGGGAGCATATCCGAGGCTTCCTCCATGCGGGCGTGCGCGGCGTCGATCTCGCTGATTTTGTCCCTGACCAGCCTGTCTGCGGCCCGAAGGCTGTAGCCCGCGGGCGCGTAGAGCTTTATCCTGCCCTGCGGCAGCGCCTGCAAAAGCAGCGTCGTGCGGTTTTTGACGCACACCAGCGTGTAGGTCACGCTCCTTGCCGCGCTTATGCGCACCGAACGGATCACAGGCGCAGCGCCCCCTCGCGCCAGTCCACGATCAGGGGCGAAAACAGTTCGGGTTGTTTCAGTATGAGTTTGAGCCCCCGCGCGGCCGCGTTTACGGGGTCTTCGGCGACGCTCACGGGCAGCTTCAGTTCTTCACTTAAGCACACGTCCAGCCCGCCGAGCAGGCTTCCGCCGCCGCTTAAGACGATGCCGCCCGCCTCAAGGTCTTCGTTCAGCTCCGGAGACAGGCCGCCGATCGCGCTTTTGCACAGTTCCAGCACGCCGGAGACGATCTCGTTCAGGCTGCTTTGGGCTATTTCCGGGTCGAGCTGCATGAACTTCGGCAAGCGCGTATACGGGTCGAACACGGGCAGCTTTACCTCTCTGCCCATGCCGGAAAACGCGCTGTGCTTTAGCAGGCGCGCTACGCGCCGGCTTACGATCACGCCTTCCGCTTCGCGCACCCTGTCCATTATGTTTTCGTCCGCCCTGTCCATGCCGTAGGGCAGCGTGCGCGTGCGCAGGCATCGGCCGCCGGCGATGACCGAAAACGTCATGCGGCTTGCGCCCATGTCCAGGGAAAAAACGCCCCTGTCCCCCATCACGTCGAGTTCACAGCCGAGGGCGTGCAGCATGTCCATGCAGACGACGCCGACCATGTCCATGCCTTCGGAAAGCACCGTGTTGATCATATGCTCCCTGACGCCCGTGGCAACCTCGCGCGATACGGCGATCAGCGCGCGGCGCCTGCGCAGAACGCTCCTGTCCGCGCCGGACAGCGCCCTGAGCACCCACTTTCGCATAAGCTCAGGGTTCTCGGGCACGCCGCCGCGCATGCATCTTTCAAGCCGTACGTTTTTGTTTTCGCGGCCGAGAAAAGCGTAAGCCCTGTCGCCCCAGGCGAAGGGGTTCGCTTCGTCGCCGCGCGTGGCCGCCCACGCGGCCTCGGAGCCGATCTCGCCCGAAGCGTCGACCGTGCGCACGCTGTCGGAGCCGAAATCAAAGCCGTAATACCACTGCATCGAATCTTATGCCCTGAGCGCGTGGATCGCTTTTCTGACTTCGCCCGCGCCGGAGTTCATCTGTTTGAACGCGGCAATGATGTCACCCGCGAGGCCCGCCTTCACGAGGTCGAGGCCGAAGATGCTTTCGTCGCTCAGGATGGGCAGAAGGATCTCTTCCGCGCCCTCATTGTGCATAAAGGCGAGCTTGCCAAGGCGCGTCTTCATTTCGTCAAGGCGCGGATCGGCGGATATCTCCATTTCGGCGCCGTTGTCGTCCACGCCCATCAGGTACCTGAGCCAGCCCGCTTCGACGAGCCTGATGCCCTTTAAGACGCTCAGGTCCATGCCCTTTTCGATGTACGCCTTGATCGTCTCGCCGAAGCGGATGGAGAGCTTCTGGCTGGTATCGGTGGCGATGCGCTGCGGCGTATCGGGCAAAAAGCTGTTGGGAAGGCGGATGGTGAGCACCTCGCTCAGGAACACCTTGGGATCCATGATGCCGGGGTCGGTGACCACGGGCAAGCCCTCGGTGTAGCCGATGCGGTTGACCATGCTGCACAGGTCCTCGTCGCCCATTTCCTGCCAGATCGTCTTGTAGCCCAGCAGGCAGCCGAACACGGCAAGGCAGGTGTGAAGGGGGTTCAGGCACGTGGTGACCTTCATGCGCTCCACGTCCTCGACGGTCTTTCTCGAGGCAAAGTAGATGCCTGCCTTGTCCAGCGGCACGCGGCCGTTGGGAAAGGCGTCCTCGATGACCAGATACTCTTTCTCCTCCGCGTTTACGAAGGCCGAGGTGTAGGTACCCTTGGAGGTGATGATCAGACCGCCGTCCTCAAAGCCGTCCTCCTCCAGCGTCTTCATGACGGTGGCGTCCGGGCGGGGCGTGATCTTATCGATCATGCTCCAGGGGAAGGTGACCTTTTCGGAGACGTAGTTTACGAAGCCCTCGTCCACATAGCCGTTTTTGAGCCACGCGCCGATGACGAACCTGACCGCGTTTTCGAGCTTTTCGCCGTTGTGCGAGCAGTTGTCCATGCTGACAAGCGCCAGCGGGCAGGCGCCCGCGTTGTATCTTTCGAGCAGGAGGCGGCACAGATAGCCCATGAGCCCCGTCGCCTCGTCCGGCTTGCCCTGCGCGTCCCTTTCGGCAAAGCGCAGCGAGTAGCCCTTCTCGGTGATCGTGAACGAGGCCATTTTGAGAGACGGGGCGCGGAAGATCTGCTTTACGCGCGCGTCGTCCTTCATCGTGAGCGCCTCGGGGATGGAGGCCAGCACCTCCTTTTTGACCGTGCCGCTGGAAACAAGCGTCACGCCCACGGAGAGGTTGTCGAAGGGCCTGTACGCCTTTTCGACGGTTTCGCTGTCGAAGCCCTCGAAGGCGATGACGCCCGTGTCCATCAATCCCGCGTTCAGAAGCCGCTGCGCCGCAGCGCCGAGAAACGCGCGGAAGATGTTGCCCGCGCCGAAGTGAATCCATTCGGGTCTTTCGAACGTGTTGCGCTTTACGGTTTCGATGTCGTACTCCGGCAGCGCGTAGCCCTTGGACAGCCACTGCTCCCTGTTTTTGAGCGCCTCAAGCGATAACTTCATAATATGTCCCTCCGATAGTTATATTTTCCTGTTTGTATTATACCGCACTTGCGCGCATTTCACAACCCACAAGGCCAACATAAAACGAAATATTCACAAGTGACGGGGGCTTATCGTTTCAGATAGTCCCCGATCCTGCCCAGCGCCTTTCCGACGCTGTGGTACCTGCCCGAATAGATGACGGGGTCGAGCAGGGTCAGATCGACGTCGAACGCATCCCTGCAGGTCAGCCTCTCGTCCATCTGTACGTTTCGGATACGGCAGAAAAACGTCGTGGAATCGCCCGTCTGGAGGCTTTTGAACACTTCGCATTCGTACACCCAGCGGCTATCGTCCAGCACAGGCACGTCGAGGACGGCGCCGCGGCTAAAGCCGTAGGGGATCCCGTCCTTCTTTCCGTCCTTTGCGTGGCGGGAGCCGAAGTAGTCCATGAGGGGCAGCATGTCGGTGCTGACGAGGTTTGCGCTGAAGACGCCCGTTCGCAGAACGTTCTGTTTCGTCATTTTCGTCCCGTACATGCTTATGACGAGCAGGTAGCCTTCCTTCTCTTCATAGGTTACGCTGATCCAGGTGATGGGCGCAAAGTCGGGCGTGCCGTCTTCGTTGTTCGTTCCGACGATGAAAGACGGCTGAACGCACATCGAATAGACCGGATCGACCGATTTCCTCTTTACTTTCGTCATGTTTCCTCCTACCCCGAAAGGCCCTTCGCGAGCCGTTTCAGTTTTCCTTCATGAGCGCCGCGCGCAGGCTGTTCGGGATGCCCCTCGGTCCCCGGACGGCATAGACGCCGTGCTCCTTGAGGACTTCAAACGTGAATGCCCCGGGATCATAGCGTTTCAATAGCTTTATGCGCATGAGCGCTTTGATCGAAAGCTCCCCGCCCTTATAGTCAAAAGGGATGTCCGTCTTCGTGACGGCGCAGCGAAACAGAACCGCCGAGACGGGCGCCGCGACGTAGAGAAAAACCGTATCGCCGACCCGTATGCCGCTGCCCTGCTTCCAGTCGATCTCGTCATTCTGTTCAAATGCGCCCACGACGTCGTAGTATTTCGGGTTCGCGGGAACCAGCCAGTCCTTGGGCGGACGGAGCTTTTGTTTGTTTTTCGCGGAGGCCGTCGCCCTGTAGCTCATGTCGAGCAGATCGCAGACGTCCTGAAAGGGCACCGTTCCGTCCAGCAGGACCGATATCCAGTTTCCCCTTGCGATGTGGTAGCCTCTGAAATACCCCTCCTGCCGCAAAAGGAGATCGGCAAAAAGCGGATCGTCAAGCTTCACGTTCAGCACGTCGACGCGCCGTTTCCCCGAAAGGCCGAGCTTATCCTCCGGCACGTCCATCACGATGGCGTACCATTTTTGATTGTCCGTATGGCGAAAGACAGCGTAATCCGGGAAGCGGAACCAGAGGTGTTCCTCCTGACTTGCGTACTTTTCCTTCGCGTACGCGCAGATTTTTTCCCGCAGGGTCTCATTCTTTTTCATGGCGGCAGTCTAAATGTTGCTTGCGCGGTAGCAGATCACGTGGTCGCTCTGCTGATAACGCTTGTCCGCCTCGCAGCGGAAGGGATGCTGAAGGTCCACGCCGCCAAACCACTCGTAGGGCAGATCGTTTTCGGTTTTCCCCTCGCAGATCTCCATTGCGCCGTCCCGCATGCAGCGAAGCAGGGAGATGTCGTCTTCGTCCCGCGCGTGTCCGTGCAGTATGACGTCCGCCTTTTCCGTCAGGAACATCACCTTGTCCAGCTCCCGAACGAAGCTGTGCAGGGGCAGGCAGCCGTCCAGCTGCATCCAGAGGTGGTGATTCACGCTGTCGCCGGTAAAGAGGATCCTGTCCTCCTTCAGCAAAAGCAGTATGCCGCCCGGCGTGTGCCCGGGAAGGGCGTATACCTCGAGCGTCCTGCCGCCCAGGTCTATCACGTCCCCGGGGCGGATCGGACAGAACGGCGGCATTTTGACGCCGTTTCGGCGGCACTGCTCGAGGAACTCCTCACTCTCGGTGAACATGCGGGCGAGCGCGTCGTCTTCCGGGTTCATGTACGCTTTCTCAAAGTACACGTTTCCGAAGATATGGTCCGGATGGCCGTGGGTGTTCACGACCGTGACGGGCTTGTCCGTGAGGCGCCTTACCGCTTTGCCAAGGTCGCTGTATCCGTTCATCGTGTCGATCACACAGGCGCGCTCTCTGCCCACGACGAGGTAGCCCGTTGCCTCGTGCGCCTCGTCCATGAGATAGATGCCCGGCCGCATTTCTTTGATGTACAGTTCTTCTGCCATAAGCGTGAATTCCTCCCCGCGTTGATATGCTCTTAGACGGTTTTATTATAGCAGATATTTAGGCCGTGTGCAAAAGAAAAATCGAAAAAAAGCGGGAGAATCGTTCCGGCGTTTCCGTTCCACAATACAGACTTTGGTCTGTATTAAAAACGCGTTTGGGGATTGCAAAACTTCGCTCCGCATGGTAGAATAGGTTTTGAAAATGCACGGCATCGATCCGAACAGAATAAGCGAAAGGGGTATATATCCATGATCCTTTTTCCGAGACCGCACGAGATGACGCTGCGGGAGGGCGAATACTTTTTGCCCGTAAAGGCAGCCTGCGACAAGCTCGTTACCTTCTATAAGCTGATCCGGGAGGGCTCAAGCGGAGTGCGCCTTGCGGAAAACCCGCAGTACGGCAAAGAAGAATACAGTCTTACCGTGGACGAAAACGGGTTAGAGCTCGGTTTCTCCTGCGACGAGGGGCTGTTCAGGGCCGCCACGTCCCTTTGGCAGATGGCGAAACGCGGCGGCGGACGCCTGCCCTTCGTTTCGATCCACGACAAGCCCGAGATCGGGCGCCGCGGGTACATGCTGGACATCAGCCGCGGCAAAAAGCCCAAGGTCGACACGATCAAGCGCATGATCGATTTTCTGGCCTCGCTCAAGTACAACGAGCTGCAGCTGTACATGGAGGGCGAATGCTTCAAGTACGCGGCCTATCCCAAGGAGACCGCGGATTTCGACTGCCTGACGCCCGAGGACGTGAAAGAGCTGGACGCCTACTGCCGCGAAAGGTTCATCGACCTCGTGCCCAACCAGAATTCCTTCGGCCACATGTACACCTGGCTCAAAAAGCCCGAGTTCCATCCGATGGGCCTGTACGAGGACGAAAACGACATCGCCTCGACCCTGAATCCCCTGCTGCCCGAGAGCTTCGAGTTCATGAAGAACATCTACGCGTCGCTGCTGCCGTATTTTTCGAGCGAGTACGTGAACATCGGCCTTGACGAAGCGTACGGCCTGGGCAAATACCAGATCGAGGAATACTGCCGCAAGAAGGGCAAGGACGTGGTGTTCATGGAGTGGCTCAACAAGCTCAACGACCACATCCGCGACACCTACGGCAAAAAGGTCATGTTCTGGTCGGATATGGTATACAACTACCCGCAGAGCTATCACATGGTACCAAAGGACGCCATCGCGCTGGAATGGGGCTACGAGCTGATACAGTCCCAGCGCATGACCGCCCACTGCATCGACTACAAAAACGCGGGCGTACGCTACTACGTCTGCCCGGCCACCAACACGCACGCCTGCTTTACCGGGCGCATGGACGTGACGACCTTCAACATACGCACCTGTGCGGAGCTGGCGGTCGAGTACGGCGCGGAGGGCATTCTGCTGACCGACTGGGGCGACAGCGGCCATCCCCAGAGCTGGATCTGGAGCATGAACCCCATCGCTCTGTGCGGACAGTACGGCTGGAACACCGGCGCGAAGCAGGACGGCGAGACCTTCAAGGCGGATTTCATACGCGACGCTGAAAGGTACGTGGACGAATACTTCTTCGGCGGAACGCCGCTAAGCCGCCAATTGTACCGCATGGCCAACTACTACCTGCTGGAGCCGGAGCGCGTGCACGTGTGCACGATGAGCTTTAAGGAGCTTACCCTCCCGCTGAACGTGACGCGCTACGCGCACCTGTTCGACATGAAGGATTCCGGCGACGATTTCTATTTCGACAACGTGATTTATTACGTGCGCCGCGTGATGGAGGACATCGAAAAGCTGCCCGTCGACGAAACGTACAAGCGCGAGATCCGCCTGACGGCAAAGCTCGTGGAGCTTGGCAGCGAGATCTGCAAGGTCAAGCTGCACCCGCAGGCCTCGAAGGGCAAAGCGCTTTCGCTGATCGGCATGATCGACGAGATCCTGCCCGAATACACCGAGCTTTGGAACCTGTACAACTACGAAAGGGGCAGCGAGCGCTTCGCTTCGTGCCTCACGGACCGCAGGGAAGAGCTCAAGGCGCTTTTGGCCGAATAAGCGGCGCAGGCACAAAACAGAAAGGCTCCCGTATCGCAAAAGCGCAATAGCAGCGATACGGGAGCTGTTTTTCGTTGTCGAATAAGGAGAACCCTCACGGGTCGCTTGCGATCAGCAGGCGGCCTTCCCGGGAAACGGCGATCAGATAAACGGACGCGTCGTGGGGTTTTCCGTCGATCCCCTGATCGATCCCATACCGGTAAAAGACGGGGGCCGTGCCGAAATACGTTTCGAGTACTTCTGCATATTCCTCAAGTTCCCGTTCCGAAAGAAGCGAAGCTGTTTCACCCGGCGCAAGCGCAAGCTTGCGGACGGCTTCGTCCACGTCCAAACCGTCGAGGTCTGCCACGATCGTAAAGGCTTCTTCCCTTATATTCGTCGAGTAATCCTTGTACAGGAACGAAGCAGACTGTTCGGAGAACGCAAGGCCGGTATGGTTTTTTATGATGCGGCAGGCTGCCTCGTCGGAAAGCTCCGTCTCGTTTGCAATCAGAAGCGACACGTAAACAAGCGCAAAGAGAACAAGCGGCATAAGGATCACAGCCAGAATGCCGATTTTCAAAACGGTGCGGCCGGTTTTTTTTCGTTCCCACATTTTTATGCACTTCCTTCTGCCTTTGCTATTTCTTCGTTCCCTTCGCCCCCGCGCCGCCGTTCAGTATGGCGGACTGATAGGAGAACACGTTCTGGTTTTTCTCCGCGGCGGCCTTGAAGGCGTATTCCACGAGCTTGTCGATGAGCTTGGAGAAGCTTAAGCCCTTGCCCTCCCACAGGTAATAGCTCAGCGACCCGGGGATGGTGTTGATCTCGCCCACGTAGAGCTTGTTTTCGTCCTGATCCAGCAAAAAGTCTACGCGCGCGACGCCCTTGCAGTCCAGCGCGTTGAAGGCCTCGATCGCGTTCTTCTCGACGAGCGAAGTCATTTCCTCACCGATGGGCGCAGGCATTTTGCGGCTCAGGTTAGCCATGCCGCCCTTGGCCGGCGCGGTCTTTGCGCCCTTCGTGCCCTTGCCGCCGCGCAGGTATTTTTCCTCGAAGGACAGGAATTCCGTCCATTTGACCGGCATTTCGGTAACCGACGCTTCCGCTTCGCCGTCAAAGCCCAGTACGGAACAATTGATCTCCGCCAGGTTTTTGATGCCCTTTTCCACGAGGATGCGCCGGTCGTAGGACGCGGCCACGTCCAGCGCGTCGCTCAGCTGCGCTTCGTTTTCGGCCTTGCTGATGCCGATGGACGAACCGAGGTTGGCGGGCTTTACGTAGACAGGGAAGCCCAGCGCCGAGGCGATTTTGGTAAGCACGGCCGCGCGCCCGTTTTTGAGTTCCATGCGGTTTACGGTCACGTCCGGCAAGACAGGCAGACCGGCCGAGCGGAAAACCTGCTTCATGGCGATCTTGTCCATGCCGACGGCGCTGCCCAACACGCCCGAAGAGGTGTACGGCACGCCCCACATTTCCAGCATGCCCTGCAGCGTTCCGTCTTCGCCGTGCATGCCGTGCAGCACGGTGAGGGCCACGTCCGCCTCCGCCACGCGCTTCAAATGGCCGATGGGCAGAAGCTTGTCCGAGGGATGCTGCATCAGAACGAGCTTTCCGTCCTCGCCCATGGGGATCACGCGGGTGGCCGCTTTGGGATCGAAATCACGGTAGAGCTGTATGTCGCCCAGCCGCCAGCCGGTGTACCAGTCTCCGTTTTTGGCGATGTAGACGTAGACGAGCTCGTATTCGTCCGGATTGACCTGCTTGGCCGCCTGCAGGGCGGAGATGATCGATACGTCGTGTTCACAGCTGCGGCTGCCGTATATGAGCGCAAGTTTCAGCTTCATTTTTCAGTTTCCTTTCCCGTTTTCGGTGTAATTGTCCGGCAGGTCGTTTTCAAACAGCACCGCGTCGCCCGCCGAAACGAAATCCCGGATATGTTTGGTGGCTTCGTCGAGGCTCGAAACGGACAGTATGCTGCCCTCGTCGAAGCCCTCCTTCAAAAGCCCCTGCTCGATCGGCTTGGTGTGGCGGGGGCCGACCAGTATGGCCGCGTCGCAGCAGTCCGCGATCTGACGGCCGAATTCATAGTTGTATTTGTCCTCGTCCTTGCCCATTTCCACCATGCCGGGGGTGATGATCAGGTGCCTGCCCGGGAAGGATTTCAGTACGTTCAGCGCTTCCTTCGCGCCGACGGGGTTGGAGTTGAACGCGTCGTCGATCACGTTGAGCTCGCCCGGGATCAGCTCCAGGCGGTGTTCGACCGGCTTGATCTTGCTTACGCCCCGCGCGATCTCCTCGTACGTGAGCCCGAGGCGCTTTGCGGCAAGGCAGCACAGTACGACGTTTGATATGTTGTGCCTGCCCAGCAAGCGCGTCTCGCAGCGCATTTCGCCGCCGTCTTTGTCCCTGAGCGTAAAGCGCGAACCGAACGCGCCGACCTCTATATCCTCGGCCCACATGTCGTATTCGCCCTCGCCCACGCCGCTTTTCAGCTTTTCGCAGCTCGCTTTTTCGTACATTTTGTCCACCCACGCGCCGTCCGAGGCGAAGACGGCAAAGCCGTCCTTGGGCAGGGCCTGTATGAGCTCGAACTTCGTTTTCGCGACCGTGGACACGCTGCCGAAGGTCTCAAGGTGCTGGGGGCCGACGCTGGTTATGAGCCCGACCGTCGGGTGCACAAGCTGCGTGAGCTCGGTTATGTCGCCCACGTGGCGCGCGCCCATTTCGGCGATGAAGACCTGATGCTCCTTGCTCAGGTGGGTGTTTATGATCTTGCTCAAGCCCATCGGCGTATTGATGGAGGATTCGCTGGTGAGCACGCGGTATTTTTCGCTGAGGATCGTGGCCAGGGCAAACTTCGTGCCGGTCTTGCCGTAGCTGCCGGTGATGCCGATCTTGATCAGGTCTTTTCTGCGCTCAAGCTTGTCCTGCGCGGCGATAAAGAAGCCCGCGTTGATGTGGTTTTCGATGGGCTCGGCGCACTTGCCGCTCAGAAGCGGAAGCAGCGGCACGGCGGCCATAAACGAAAAGGGCGAAATGTACATGACCCTGAGCCCGCTTTCGTCCTCATGGCTGAGCACCAGCATGAAAAGCGCCAGCAGTACCGCCTGCACGCCCGCGTGCACCGCGAGCAGGCGCTTGACCCGCTGGGTGTAGACGAGCGGCTTTTTCTTGGGCTTTCTGAATTCCATGACGACGTTGTAGACCGAAAACAGCACCGCAGAGCCCATGACGATCATGTGGCTGATGATCGTCGCCCGGCTGCGCTCGCCGGTAAAAAAGCTGGTCACAATCAGCGGCAGCACGACGCCCGCGATCAGGCACACCGCACCGCAAAGCAGCGTCCAGCCCTGCCATTCGCTCTTGGTGCGCCCGAGATGGCGCATGTAGCCGTCCAGCTGATAGCTCTCCAATTGCAGCATGTGGATATAGTGGATCGACGCAAGGCCCATCAGCACAAACGTCACCGCGATTTCGATTATGAGCAGCCACCACATATTTTCAGACCATTCCTTTCATTCGGCAGTCCCGACGCCCGTTTACGCGCCCAGAAACTGCCTGACGATCGCAATAAAACGGGCATACTGTTCCAGATAGGCAAAATGCCCGCAGTTTTCGAACACGATCAGCGCCGCGTCGCCGATCTCCTTTTCCATTCGTTGTCCCATCCAGAGGGGCGTCGCGGTGTCGTTTGCGCCCCAGATGAGCAGCGTAGAGGCTTTTATAGCCGGAAGGCAGGCGCTCAAATCCTGCTTTACGACCAGCTGAAAGCATTCCCGCATCATGGGCGAGGCGTTTTTGTAGTCGGTGCTGCCGAAACGGCTGCGCACCGCGTTTTTGATCTTCTCGACGCCCTTATCGCCGAGCAGGCGGCGGCTTAAGCCGTTGTCGTAGAGGCGGCTGAGCGCGTGCGCGGCGTTGCCTTTGGAGGCAGTCTGCGTGTCGATCAGCCCGGCGCAGCCGGTCAGCACCTGCTTTGCGACGAGCTGCGGCCGCGCCTGATTCAGCATCAGCGCCACGCGCCCGCCGAAAGAATGCGCGACGATTTCAAGTTTCTCAAGTTTTAATTCGTCGATCAGCGCGAGCGTGATGTCCCGGTATTCGGAAACAGACCATGGTCTGTTTGGTTCGGTGCTTTGCCCGAAGCCCGGAAAATCGAGGTTGATGACGCGCTTTGAGGCTTTCAGGTCCCTTTCCACGGGCAGCCAGCTTTCGCAGGAGCCGCCCCAGCCGTGCAAAAGCAGCACGCTCTGGTCTCCCTCGCCGCTGATCTCATAGTGCATTTTTACGCCGTCGTATTCAAAAAACAATTTTCATCCTCCGAAATACTACTCTCTGATCAAAAACGGGTCCCGTTCGGGGTCGCCCGCGGGCAGGGAGGGCTTTACGTAGATCAGCGCGTCTTCGCCGCTGTCCGTGTAATAGCCCTTGTTTCGGCCCACGCGCACGAAGCCCTGCCCCGCGTACAGCGCCTGCGCGGTCAGGTTGCCCTGCCGGCATTCGAGCTCCATGTACTGCCCGCCCGCGTCCGCTGCCGCCTGCATAGCTCCCAGGAGCAGCTGTTTTCCGTATCCCCTGCCCCTGAAAGAGGGATCGACGGCGAGCGTCAGAAGGTGCGCCTCGGTGAAGGCTATGGAAAAGCAGGCCCAGCCCAGAAGCGTTCCGCCGTCGTACAGGCCCAAAAAGCGCAGCCGGCCGCGGCTGTTTATGCCGCCAAGCACGTCGCTTTCCTCCCAGGGGGACGGAAAGCTTGCGCGTTCGATTTCCATCATGCGCGCAAGGTCGCCCGCGTCGAGGATGTATCTGATCTCCGTCAAAGCTTTTGCCTCGTCAGGCGCTCGTTCCTTTCCCTCTCCGCCTGCGGAAGGCGCAGGTACAGAGGCGTGAGCAGCGCGGCGTCCATGTGCGTTTCGGGCCTTTTCTCCGCGAGGAAGCACGCCGCCGAGGCCCGCAGCAGCCTGATCTGCATCGGGGCGATCAGCGCCCTTTCGCCCATCGCGGCCATCAGATCGTTCTCATATGTGTTCAGCCCGTCGCCCGTAAAGTATACGCGGTCGCGGTCGCCCAGCTCCCCGATCCATTCCGTAAGCGGCAGCGCGCGGTCCTCCGTTAGTCTGTTAAGCCTGCCGCCTTTCCTTTCGAACAGCGCCGTGTAGACCTGGCCGCGCCTTGCGTCCAGTATCGGGCTTATGAAGCCCTCGAAGGACGTGCCCTCGGCGATGGCTTCGAGCGCGTCGATGCGGGCGCAGGGCCTGTCTGCCGCAAGGCAAAGCGCCTTGACCGCGCAAACGCCTATGCGCACGCCCGTAAACGAACCCGGGCCCGCAACGACGGCGAACAAGTCGACGTCGCTGACCCTGAGATCTTCCCTCTCCAGCAGCTCTTCCGCTGCGGGCAGGATCGTCTGGCTGTGGGTCAGGCGCGCGTTGATCAGGTTTTCTCCCAGTATTTTCCCGTCCCGGCTCAGCGCTGCCGAGCACGCCGCGGACGAGGTGTCGATTGCAAGTACGGTCAAAATATTACTCCGCTTCAAAGGGCTTGAGCGCCCTTTCGATCTGCTGTTTTCTGTCGTCCATGTCGACGAGCGCGACGTCGATCAGGCGTTTGATCGGATCGTCGGCCTTTTCGATGTCGACCTCGACGCGGCGCGGCGGACATACGTCCGCCTGCTGCGGCCACTCGATCAGGGAGACCCCGTCCGAGCCGATGTGCTCCTCGAGCCCCGAATAGTACAGCTCGTCCTCCCCGCTCAGGCGGTACAGGTCGAAGTGGTACACGGTCAGATTCTTCGTTTTGTAGGGCTGCATCAGCGTAAAGCTGGGGCTCGCCATTTCGCTTTTGACGCCCAGCGCCCGCGCGCAGCCGCGCGCGAACACGCTCTTGCCCGCGCCAAGGTCGCCGTAGAGCAGCACGCTGTCGCCGCTTTTGAGAAAAGCGCCGAGGGTGCGCGCGATCTCGAAGGTCTCTTCTTCGCTGTTGCTTACGTATCTCATTGTGCCATCCGTAAGGTCGTTTTTTTCCTCACAGTTCGACCGCGCCTTCGGGGCGGATGAACATGGGCTTTACCGCGCCCTGCCCGAAGACGCTTTCCATATAGCGGGTATAGGCGGGCATTTCGTCCGTGGGGACGAAGGCGAGGATCGTGCCGGCAAAGCCGCCGCCGTGGATACGCCAGGCGCCCTTGCCCGTAAGGAAACGGCGGCTCATTTCGAGCGCGAGGGGCATTTCCTGATTGCTGCCGCCCGGGACGTACAGGTTCTGAAGCAGCTTCCAGCTGCTTTCGCCCGAGGCGATGACGCCTGCAAAGAAGGCGGCGAGATCGTCCTTTTGCAGCGCGAAAAGCATCTGCCTGACACGCCTGTTTTCGTCCGCGAAGTGCAGGCTTCTCAGGATCGCCCGGTCGCTTACCTTGTTTTTGAGGAAGGGGATGCTGTCTTCGATTTTGTCTTCCACGTCCCTCAGCGTTTCGCCGCCCAGCAGCTTTGCCACCTGCTTCATTTCGGCGGGGATGGAGGCGTATTCGTTCGTGAGGTTGCCGTGGTCGCCGCCGGCGGACACGACGCAGGGCGTATAGCCCTTCGCCGCGAAATCGTATTTGACCGATTCCACCTGCGCGCCGTCCTTAAAGTCGATGTACACGAGGCCGCCCACGGCGCTGGCCATCTGGTCCATAAGGCCGCAGGGCTTCATGAAAAACACGTTTTCGGCGTACTGGCTGATTTTGGCGTTCAGCTGGGCGTCAAGCGTATCGTCGTTGAACAGCACGCTGAACACCTTTCCCAGCAGGACCTCGAAGGCCGCCGAGGAGCTGAGGCCGCTGCCGCGCTGCACGGAGCTCGTGACACAGGCGTCGAAGCCGCCGATTCTGAAGCCGTTTTTCTGAAGGCCCGCCGCCATGCCGCGGATCAGGCTGTTCGTGGTCTCCTTATCCGACGGCACGGGCTCGAGCGCGGATAAATCTACGACGAAAGGCTCGCCGTACAGGTCGGAGTACAGCCTGACCGTGTCGGTGCCGTTCGTGCGGACGCAGGCGACGCTGTCCATGTCCACGCTCGCCGCCAGCACGCAGCCGTGGTTGTGGTCGGTGTGATTGCCGGCGATCTCCGTGCGGCCGGGCGCCGAGACGAGCCTTGTGCCGTCTGTATCCCCGAAGCGGTCCGCAAACGTGCTTTTCAAGCCGTTCAGTCGCTCAAGCTGCTTCTCAGCCGCGGACGCGGAGCCGTACAAATATTCAAGCTTCATTGTATGATTTCCTTTCAGGTTTTCTTTCGGATTATCGTTCATTCGGCTTTGGCCTTCGGACAGGCGCGCCGATTTTCATTTTTTGACGAACTCTATGTATTCGAAGCCCTGCAGCACGTTGCCCTCCACGATGGGGCTCAGGCCCTCGACATTGGCCGTGGTCATCAGCGTGCCCTTGCGGAAGAACAGACCCATGAAGGGCAGGTCCTCGCTGATCTTGATCTGTATGTCGCTGAAGAGCGCCTTGAACCTTTCCTCGTCCGTCGTGGAGTACAGCGCCTGCACCATCACGTTCATGTCCGCGTCGGAATAACCCGAATAGTTCATGCGGCCGCCGGAGTTCAGAAGGAACGTAAGGTCCGGCAAAAACGCGAGGTTCACCGCGCACAGCACCATTTCGAAGTCGCGGTTTTTGAGCCGCTTTTCGAGCGAGGACTTGCTTACGGTGTTGACCGTCACGTTGATGCCGAGGATAGCCAGCTGCTCGGCGATCATCTGGGCGGCGTGGGCGCGGGTGTTGGCGTTGTCGTCGACATAGGTGGTGATCGAAAACTCCAGCTGCACCAGCAGGTTGTCCACCACCTTGTCGAGGATGCCGTCGCTGTTGTAGTCTCCCCAGCCGGCTTCGTTTAGCAGTTGCAGGGCGCGCTCCATCGAAAGATAGTAGATCGCGCTTTGCGGCTCGTACAGCCAGGAGCCGGTGATGACGGGCACCTCGGTTTCCATCACCATGTCCATGTAGATGTTGCGGGCGATGGTGCTTATGTCGATGGCGAACATGATCGCCTGACGCGTGCGCACGTCGCTGAAGATCTCGTGGCTGAGGTTCGGGATCAGCATTTCGTAGGTCAGCGTAGAGTAGTCAAGGCTCGTTCGGTCGCTGAGCAGGCGGCTGAGCGCGGCGGTCTGGCTCCTCGTGGGCACCGCGTCCACCTCGCCGATCTGAAGTGCCGCGAGCGCTTCGCCCGTCTCGTTGTAGCGGAAGACGTAGACGGAGTCCACCGTGGGCGCCTTTTTCCACCAGAAGGGGTTTGCGTCCAGCTGTATCCACTCGGTGTCGGAATACATGTACCAGTACGCACCCGTGCCGGTGGGAAGGATCATGTCGAGGGAATTTGCCTCGAGCACCGGAAAGGTCATCGCGTAGAGCGTGTAGTAGCTTTCGTACTTGCCCTTGACCTTGAGGGTGTACAGGTCCACGACCTCCATGCTGTCTATGTAGCCGCAGCGCGTGTAGTACGGGCTGTTGGAGCCGATGGCCATGATGCGGTTGTAGGTCGCCTGCACGTCCAGCGCGCTCAGATAGTTTCCGTCATGAAACAGCACATTCTGGCGCAGGTTGAAGGTGTATTCGTTCTTTTCCACGGTATAGTTGAGCGCGAGCTCGCACTTGGGCTTCAAGTCGTCGCCCAGCGCGATCACGCTCTCGAACACCAGCTCGTTCAAGCTGATGAGATCCCGCTGATTGCAGTACAGGGGATTGATGGCCGCGCCGCTTTCGTAGACCATGCCGAAGATGAATTCGTCTTCGCCGGCCGCCGAAGCGCCGGGAGAAGCGAAAAGCAGGCACACGCACAGCAGCGCGCAGAGCAGTTTTTTGTTCATTTATTCCGTTTCCATGCGGCTTACCCGCTTGACGAGCGAATTGTAGTGGCTTTGCAGTTCGCCCAGCATCTTTTCGATGCTGCGGTTGTTGTCTATGACGACGCTCGCCCTTTGCTCCTTGTCCTCGGCGCTCATCTGGCTGCGGACGCGGCTTTGCGCCTGTTTTTCGTCAAAGCCGTCGCGCTGCATGAGGCGGGTCATCTGCAGGTCCTTTTGCGTGCTGATCAGCCATGTCTCGTCGCACAGCGCGTCCATGCCGGTCTCGAACAACAGCGGCACGTTCAGGAAGATGATCTTCTCCCCCGCCTTCTCGGCGTCCTCGACCTCGTCCAGCATCGCCTTCTGAATGGAGGGATGCGTGATGGCGTCCAGCGTCCTGCGCTTGTCGTCGTCCGAAAACACGATGTCTGCCAGGGCCTGGCGGTCGAGCGTGCCGTCTTCGTTGAAGACGCCGTCGCCGAATTCACGGCGGATGTCGGTCAGAAGCGGCCCGTCCCGCCCGGTGAGGAAGTGGGAAATCGCGTCCGCGTCCACGCAGTGCGCGCCGAGGCTTTCCAGGTATTTGGCCGCCTCGCTCTTGCCCGAGGCGATGCCGCCGGTCAGCCCCACGATATAGATATTACGGTTTACACTCATTCCAATTTCCTCCCGTCTTTGCTTCCGCAAGCAGCGGAACCGAAAGCTTTGCGGCGTTTTCCATCGCGTCCCGGAGAAGCCGGACCGCTTCGTCCTTTTCTTCGATCGGTGCCTCCATGATGAGCTCGTCGTGCACCTGCATGATGAGCCGCGTCTTAAGGTTTTTGCTTCTGAGCGCCCTGACCGTGTTGACCATGGCGATCTTGATGATGTCCGCCGCCGTGCCCTGTATGGGGCTGTTCATTGCAGCCCGCTCTCCGAAGGCCCTGAGGGCCCTGTTTTCACTCTTCAGTTCGGGAAGGTATCTGCGCCTTCCCATCAGCGTTTTGACGTAGCCCTGCGCGTGGCCCTTTCTGACCTCTTCGTCCATGAAGCGCTTGACGGCCGGGTAGCGCGTAAAGTAGCGCTCTATGAAGCTTGCCGCCTCCCGAACGCCCGTGCCCGTGTTTCTGGCAAGGCCGAATTCGCTGATGCCGTAGACCACGCCGAAGTTGACCGCCTTGGCGCGGGAGCGCATTTCGGCGCTGACCTCGCTCAAGGGGATACCGAACACCTCCGAAGCGGTGCTCTGGTGTATGTCGACGCCGTTTCGGAAGGCCTGCTGCATGCCCTGATCCCCGCTCATGGCCGCAAGCACCCTCAGCTCGATCTGGCTGTAGTCCGCGTCCACCAGCACGCAGCCGTCCTCCGGGATGAAGGCGCGGCGGATCTCTCTGCCCAGCTCCGTGCGCACGGGGATGTTCTGAAGGTTCGGCTCCCGGGAGCTGATGCGCCCCGTGCCGGTGACCGCCTGCTCAAAGCGTGTGTGCACCCTGCCGTCCGGGGCGATCTGGCCGAGCAGCCCCTCGACGTAGGTGCTTTGCAGCTTCTGATACTTGCGGTATTCGAGGATGTCCGCGCAGATCGGGTAATCCCCCGCGAGGCTTTCGAGCACGTCCGCTGCGGTGGAGGAGGCGTTCTTTTTGCCGCCCGGTACGGGCAGCTTCATTTCGTCGAATAGCAATTGCTTGAGCTGCTTTGGGCTGTTTATGTTGAACTCCCTGCCCGCGCGCGCGTAGACGCGGCGGCTGATCTCTTCTATGCGGGACGCGTAGATTTTGCCCAGCTCCTTTAAGTAGGCCGCGTCCACCCGGAAGCCCGCCTGTTCCATTTGCTTTAGCACGAAGCAAAGCGGAAGCTCGATTTCGAGGTACAGCTGCATGAGCTCGTCGTTTTTCAGCTTTTCCTCCTGCTTTTTCCACAGCTCGATCAGGCTCATCGCTGGGCAGTTTTCGAGCAGCTCGACCCCGAAGGAATCGCACACGGCGCTTATATCCCGGGTCTCTGCCTGGGGGTTGAGCACGTAGGCCGCCAGCATCGTGTCGCACGAGCGCGATTCGAAAACGGAAATGTCGCAGTCGAAGGCCTTGAGGTTGTGGAACACGAACTTTACGCCGTCCGCGCCGGACAGCTTCATCAGTATCTTTCCGATGTCTCCGTCGCTTAAGCCCGGTGTGAGCAAATCGCCGCCCAGCTCGCATTTCAGGCACACGCCCGCGTCGGTCGCGAAAGAAAGCGCGCTGCCGGCGTAGAGGGAGGCGTACTTTGCGCCTTTTAAGGCGTTGACAGCGGTTTCGGTGAACGCCTCCGCGTCCAGCGTCGAAACCTCCAAAGCGCGCTTTGCCTCTTTATCCGCGCTTTCGCCCGCGTCGGATGGTTCGATTTCGTTGATTCTTTCGACGATCGTGCGGAGCTTGAGCTTTCTGAGCAGAGGCAGCGCGCCCCTGAGCGAACCGATCAGGCAGTCTTCGAAGCTGAATTCGAGGGGCACGTGCCTGTCGATCTCGCTTAAGAAGCGGCTCATGACGGCGCTGTCCTTGCCGTTTACGATCTTCTCTTTTACGGCGCCTTTGAGTTCCGCTTCGGCCTTTGCCAGCAGGTTTTCGAGGCTTCCGTATTCGACGATCAGCTTTACGGCAGTCTTTTCGCCGATGCCGCTGACGCCCGGGATGTTGTCCGAAGCGTCGCCCATCAGGCTCTTTACGTCGATCAGCTGTCTGGGCTCGAGCGCGTATTTTGCCCTGATCCATTCGGGCGTCACGGTCTCCGTTTCGCTGATGCCCTTTTTGGTGTAGAGGATGCAGGTGTTCTCTCCCGCCAGCTGATAGCTGTCCCTGTCGCCGGTCACGATGACGGCTTTGATGCCCTCTTCCTCGCAGATGCGGCTGATCGTGCCCAGCACGTCGTCGGCTTCGTACCCCTGCTTTTGGAATACGGAGATGTTCATAAGGCCCAGCAGTTCCTTTACGCGCTCCACCTGGCCCTTCATTTCCTCGGGCGTGGGCGCCCTGCCGGCCTTGTAATCGGCATAGCTTTCGTGGCGGAAGGTGTGCTTGTCCACGTCGAAGGCCACAGCCAGCGCCTGCGGCTGCTCGGAGGAGAGGACCTTGAGGAGCATGTTCATGAAGCCGTAGACGGCGTTGGTATACTCGCCCTCGCCGTTGTCCATCAGCGGCAGCGCGTGGAACGCCCTGAACAGCAGGCTGTAGCCGTCTATGAGCACGATTTTTCTGTCCATCCATACCCCCGAAGAGAAAAGCACATAATATCTATTCTATTATACAGCAAACAATGTAAAAACGCAAATATTTCAAACAGATATAAACAAACGGTAATCAGATTCGCAGTTTTGTAAAATAATCAGGGGATGTATGCAGCAGCTACGACAGCCTGGGCAGTATTACCGGCGAGACTGGGAACGGGGTGACGACTGCCTGCGAGTATGACGCGCCGGGACAGTTGGTAAGAATAAACGACTCGGGCAATATCCGGGACGTGTCTGGCGATTGACAAAAGAGAGGCGTTACAGTATAATAACTTCAGATCAAAGAAGAAACAAAAGAAGAAACAGTGAGGGATGTGCCAAGAACGAAGCGGACGCTTTCCGAGAGCGGCGTGTATCATGTGATACTCCAGGACATCAACAGAAGGTTTGACATGGAAATGCAAGGTGCAGGCATCGATGCAGAAATTCTCCGGGTCATCGGACAAAACCCATATACAGTTCACAATGGCAGCGAGGCTGAATACTCGTACTTGGGTTCTGTTGGCGTGTGCATCGAAATACTGAATGAAAATGAAGAACTTAATCTCTATATCGACATCGATCATGATGAGTATACAGTCAGTTTTGATGTTTTTCACATGCATCTGCCTACAGGCGACAGTCAAGCTATGCTGGAATTGCTGGATGTGATCGATGGCATTTTGCACAACCGAATTTGTGCTGTTTCCATCTGGTGTCCGGACGGCAAGGGTGAGATGGTTTGTAAAGTCAGTACAAGCGCTTCAGCCGATGAGGCTGCCAATTCTTCATGGGTCGAATTGTTCGGGATCTTTGGTTCGGATAAACGGCATTTGCCTTTTGGCATTGCTGAAACCGGAGGAGAGGAGCAGGTCCGGTTTTGGAATGCCTCCATGTGCAAGAACATCCCCATACCGAAGACAAACCTTGGATGCAAGAAAAAAGGACTTCTTCGCGTTCTGTTAGGGAAAGGGATAGAAAGGAACCTGACGAAGATAAAGAAGAAATGGTTGTCACGGCAGCCATAAGCCAGGCGTTTGGCGACCATGATCTTGTTATTGAAACAATCAAGTTTTCCGGTTGATATCGGATAGATGGACATGAGCAATCAGGCCAGCTATCCTTTTCCTTCAAGTCTGCGAAAGGATCAAGCGCCGGGATGCCGCTTTCTTTGGCCAGGGTGAACCATTTCTTCTAACCGTTTTCGGCCACAATAGGATCACGAAGAAAAGATTGCGCATCGATATAATCTGAGCAAAGCTCCAGATCACATCCACTGCGCCGGGTGGCTGGCTCGACTACTTTCTGGGCGGCATGGACGGGTTGCTGATCGCGTTGCTCGTTTTCGTGATCCTTGATTATCTGGCCGGCGTTATGCGGGCAATCGTGGACCACGAGCTTTCCAGTGCCATCGGTTTTAAGGGCATCTGCCGAAAGGTGCTCATTTTCGCGCTGGTGGGCCTGGGCCACGTGCTGGACACACACGTAGTAGGAACGGGTTCGGCGCTGCGTTCGGCAGTCATTTGCTTCTACCTCTCGAACGAAGGCGTTTCTCTACTTGAGAACGCCAGTCACCTGGGGCTGCCGATACCGGAGAAGCTCAAAGCCATTCTTTCCCAGTTGCACAACAAACAGGACAGGAACACGACGAATAAACTGTTCTAAGATGACAATAGTTTTAGCTCTATTTGACGGGCTGTGCATCCGCCCTGAGCTTTGCGGCCATTTCGCTTATCCGCCGCAGGCGGTTGTTCACGCCGCTTTTGCCGATGGGCGGGTCGCACAGTTCGCCGAGCTCGGTCAGCGAAGAATCCGGGTTTTCGAGCCTCAGCGACATCATTTCGCGCATCCACGCGGGCAGCCCCTCGCCTTTCGTGGCTTCGGCCAGAAAGCGGATGTCCGCCAGCTGCTGCCCCGCCGATTTTACGGTGCGCTCTATGTTGTTGCTGTCGCAGTTGGTCTGCCGGTTGGTGCCGTTTTTGATGTCCTTCATGATGCGCACGTTTTCGAGCCTGAGCCGCGCGGCGTTCGCGCCGGTCAGCGTAAGAAAGCTGCCCACGCCCTCGGCGCTTTTGATGTAGACCACGTATTTTTGCCGGTTGGTGGAGATGCGCGCGTTCAGGCCCTTTTTGGCGCAGGTGTCACACAGACACTGCGCGGCTTCGGGCGAAGAAACGCTCATCGTGAGCGAATACTCTCTTTCGGGGCTCGAAACGCTGCCGGTGATCAGAAACGCGCTCTTCAAAAACGCCGTCTTGCAGCACGGATTTTTGATGATCTCCGCGGACGGATGCGCCGCGATGCCAAACAGCGCGCTTTCGTCGTGAAGCTTCAGTATTTCCATCGCTCCGGGCACGTCCTCGTCGGAAAAGCTCAGCTCCACCTGTGTCCTTTCGCCAAGGCGCTTGTAGCCGTGCGTGCGTATGCCCGTGGTCATGCCCAGATACTTTTTGATCAGGGAAAAATAGTAGCGCGAAGCCGCGGGGCGGCTTAAGTTTATGCTGATGCCGTACCTGCCCGCGCCGCGAAAGCTCAGGCCGCCGCTGAGCAGTATGGCGGCAGCGATCTCAGCCCTGGCGCAGCAGTCCCATTCGCATTCGCGGTGGATGAGCTCCTGCTTTACTTCGTCGGTAAAGCTCATGCGTCCTGCCCCACGATCCGGACTTCCGTTTCGAGCGTGACGCCCGAGTTTTCGAACACGCGCTGCCTGACCAGCCCGATCAGCGAAAGGACGTCGCTTGCCGTGGCATTTCCCCGGTTGACGATGAAGCCCGCGTGCATTTCGCTTACCTGCGCGCCGCCCACGCACGCGCCCTTCAAACCTGCCTGCTCGATCAGCGCGCCCGCAAAATGGCTCTCCGGCCGCTTGAAGGTGCTGCCCGCGCTGGGGTAATTCAGGGGCTGCTTTTCGCGGCGGCGGCGGTTGAGCTCGTCCATCTGCGCTTTGATGAGCGCTTTGTCGCCCGCCTTCAGCCGGAATAAGGCGCTCGTCACGAGCAGGCCCTTCTCCAGCACAAGGCTCGTGCGGTAGCCCATGGACAGCTGTTCGAGTTCCATTTCGCATATCTCGCCGGTCGCCGTGTCCATGACGCGCGCGCGCTCGGTCACGTCGGCCATCTGCCCGCCGTATGCGCCCGCGTTCATCGCCATCGCGCCGCCCACGCTGCCGGGGATGCCCGAGGCGAATTCCAGGCCGCTGAGGCCCGCTTCCATCGCGCGGTTGGACAGGCGCGCAAGGCTCTCCCCGGCGCGGGCTTCTATGCGGTCTTCTCTGACCTCGATCCCGCCGAACTCCTCGCCCAGACGGATCACGAGGCCGCGGATGCCGCCGTCCCTGACCAGAAGGTTGCTGCCCCGGCCGATGAACGTGACGGCGCAGCCGATCCCGCGCGCGGCGAGCACGGCGCTTCTCAGCTCCTCCTCGCTGCGCACCGAGAGCAGCACGTCGGCCCTTCCGCCGACCTTGAACGTGGTGTGGGCAGCCATCGGCTCGTTTTCCAGGAGCAGCGCGCCGGGCAGCTTTTCGCGTAAGATTCCGTACAGTGTCATTTTGTTTCCTTTTCTTTGTGCTTTCTCAGTCCGCCGCGATGACCGCGCTGATCCTGCGGAAGGTCTGTTCGCTGTAGGCGAAGATCACGAGGTCGGGCTTTAATTCGCTCACCCATTCGTCTATGGTCTTCGTGGAGGAGCGCGGGTCGACCGAGTATACCTCGCGCGCGCTCAGTCCCATAAAGATGCTCAGAGGCGATCCGTAGCTGTCCTTGAAGACGAGCACCCTCACGTCGTTTGCGGCGTCCGGGTTTACGGTGTGGGTCTGCGCGAGATAGTGGCCGTAGATATAGTAGGCGTTGGAGGAGTAGCTCTTGCCCTCGTCCGGCTCCAGATTGTCCGGGATGATCGCCGCGTCGCGGAAGGTTCCCTCCCTTTTCGAGCCGGGAACGCCCAGTTCCTCGTAGAGGATGTGCGTATCGTATTTCGGATAGAGCACGTACACGTCGTCCGCTTCGACCATGCCGTCCCCCACGCGCTTTGCGTACTCGCCGCTCAAGCGTTTTTCGTACACTTCCCTTTCGAAGTTCTCCGGGTTCAGCGCCTCCGCGTCCAGGTTCAGGCCGAGGTCTCGGTTTACGGTTTTGGCTGCGTCGTAAGCGGTGTACAGCGCCATCAGGTGCGTCCAGTGCACGTCGCTTTTGTTGACCGCTTCGTTTATGGTAAGGCCGCTGTGAATGTAGCTGTCGCGGCTGTCGCATACGCTGATGCCGGCGGATCTGAATTCGCCGATCAGTTTGTCGGCGTAAGCGTTGTTGTTGTCGTAGTACGCGCTGTCGCCCGGCAAAAGCCCGTCCTCGTACAGTGCGCAGTGGCAGTACACGAGCGCGGTCTTTATGCCGTAGTTTTTCTCGATGTCCTTTGCGAAGGCGATGTGCTCGAGCGCGTATTCGGGGTCGTAAGGGCCGCTGGACACGTTGTAGTAGCCGCCGCTGTTCAGCCTCAACATGTCGTAATCGGCGATGTTGATCAGGTGCTTAAAGGGCAGCATCTGCGAGCGGGCGGACAGGCGCCGAAGCGCGTCCCTGCCCCAGAGGCGGTACTCCGCGTTGTAGTTGAGCTTGTAGATGCGGGCCTCTATGTTGTCGAAAACGTCGCTGTCGCTTCTCAGTTGGTCGGTATAGCTCTTGAAAAAGCCGTAGGCGAAGGACCTGCCGGAGGTGATCAGCGTCATAACGCTCACCAGCAGTATCCCCGCGCAGAACAGGACGGCGAGCACGCGGTTGACGTTGCTTCTCATGCGCATGCCCTCCTAAAAATTGTAGTAGATGAACGGGTTGTAGCCGCCCGCCACCGTGTCGCCTACGGCGATCAGCATTAAAACCAGAAGCGCCGCGCCGGATACGATCTGCCACGCGCCGTCCGGCACGCGCAGCTTCTTTTTGACCGCGTCCGCAAGCGGCAGGGCGCACACGACCGCCGCGATCAGGTACCAGAGGTATTCCTTGAGCAGAAACCAGGTAAGCCCATCGAAAAACGGCGCCCCGTCGAGGCCGAACATCGTTTTGTAAAAGCGGCCGGCCGAAGAAATGTCCTGCGCGCGGATCAGCACGGTTATGACCACCACGACAAGCATCGCGTACAGGTGGCCAAGGGCGTGCTTTTCCATCCATTTGCCAAGGCCCGTCAGCTTTTCGACGGCCAGCACCGCAAAAAAGCCCACGCCCCAGCACACGAAGGTCCACTCCGCGCCGTGCCAGAGCCCCGTGAGCGCCCAGACCGCGAACATGTTGAAAAGAAGCCTTGCGCGGCTCTTTACCCGGCTGCCGCCCAGTGGGAAAAACACGTAATCCCTGAACCAGGTACACATGGAGATATGCCACCTGCGCCAGAACTCCGTGACGGATTTCGCAATGAAGGGCAGATTGAAGTTCTCAAGAAAGTGAAAGCCGAACATGCGTCCAAGGCCGATGGCCATGTCCGAATAGCCGGAAAAATCGTAGTAGACCTGAATGAGGTAGGCCGCCGCCGCGATCCAGCCCAGGCACACGCTCATGCGGCCGCTTTCCAGCGCGTACACGTAATCGACCAGGCGCGCGAGGGTGTTTGCGAGGATCGCCTTTTTGCAAAAGCCCACCATGAAGCGGCGGACGCCGCAGGTAAAGTCTTCCACGCTCTCCCTGCGGTTTACCAGCTGGTCGGCCACGGTCTCGTAGCGCACGATGGGGCCGGCGATCAATTGCGGGAAAAACGAGATGTACAGGCACACGCCCATGAAGTGCTTTTGCGCCTTCCCCTTGCCCCGGTACACGTCGATGATGTAGCTCATCGCCTGAAAGGTAAAAAACGAGATGCCGATGGGCAGCGCGATCCCGGGGTCGACGATACCGAGCTTAAATACGCTGTTCAGATTTCTGATTGCGAAGGACGCGTACTTGAATACGCCCAGAATCAGCACGTTTACGACGATTCCCACGGTCAGGCAGGCTTTCTTCACGCGCTGTTTGCGTTCGTTTTTTTCGATCAAAAGCGCCATCGCCCAGTTGACGGCGATGCTCAGAAGCATCACCAGTACGAACTTCGGTTCGCCCCAGGCATAGAAAAGCAGGCTCATCACAGTGAGCACGGCGTTGGCCGCGGTGCGGTTCCTTCGCACGATATAGTACAGGATCAGTACCGCGGGCAAAAAAAAGAACAGAAACGCGTTGGATGAAAAGACCATGCAAGCCCTTTCCGATGTTTTTTATGTACTTCTTATGCAGCAAAGCCCCTTCCCCGTCAGGGCAAGACCTGTCAGGGGAAGGAGCAGGGAAAGCGCGTCCTCAGCAGGGAGAAGCGCTTTTAGTCCGATTCAGCGCGATGCGCGCCTATTCCTCGTCGCGGGCGGCCTTCAGGCATTCGTAAGCCGCCTTCGCGTCCTTTTCAAAATCGTCGCAGCCGCCTTCGACGCTGACTCTGCCCTGATAGTTCATGGCCTTGAGCGTGTCGAACAGCTCTTTGTATTTTTCGCCGTCGCCGATCTTGGGATATTTTCTGCCGATGGCGTTGGCCACGTGGATGTGACCCAGCAGTTCGCCCGCCATCGTCAGGCTGTTAAAGCCCTCGTGGCCGAAGGCCATGTGATACGTGTCGCCCAGCACGCCGATGTGCGGCATCTGAACCAGCGAAGCGAGGATCGTGGCTTCGCTGACGTAGTTGATGATGTTGCATTCGCCGCTTCTTAAGGGCTCGATGACGACGGTGATGTCGTGATCGGCCGCGTGCCTTTCGGCGAGGCGCAGGAAGTTTGCGATCTGCCGCCATGCCTGGGGCACGTCGAAGCCCTCGGGCACCCTGCGCGCCGCGCCGGAGCCGAAAACGGCCACCTTGACGCCCAGCTTCTGCGCCCGCGTGAAGGCGAGCTCAAGATAGTCGTGCAGCGCCTGCGCGTTGACCTCCGGGCCCGTGACCTTTAAGCTTCCGGGCAGAAGGCAGTTGCACGCTTCCACCTTGATGGGGGCCTGGCTTGCCTCCCTGAGCGCGCTTTCGAATTCCTGCTCGCTCATCTGAGCGATGCCGTTGAGCGCGGCTTCCATGTAGTCGAAGCCCGCCGAAGCGACCTTTTTGATGTTGCCGATGTTTGTGCAAACGCCGAGCTTGATCATAGCGGCCTCCTTATTTGTTGCCAGCGTAGGTGGCGGAGGTGTCGAAGGTGGTCTCCTTCACCTTCTTGGCTCTGGAGGTCGCGCGGCGCTTGTTGAGCTCCTCGAGGAACAGATCCTCGTCCAGCGGGAGCTCGATGGTCTTGTCCAGCCAGCTGGACAGGTGCATGGCGTTGGAGATGGTAAGGCCGTTTATGCCCTCCACGCCGGAAGCGACCAGTTCGCCCTTGCCCAGGATCTTCTCGGCGAACGCCTTGAGCACGCCGCAGTGCTGCGGATTTTCGCCGTCGGTCTCCACCTCGACCTCTTCGCCCTTGGGGGAACCGAAGCCGCCCTTGTAGGTCTTGTGGAATTCGGGGATCGGCGTATCCAGCTTGTACTGCCAAAGCTTGTTTCCGTCGCATACGAGCCGGCCGCCGTCCAGGTCGATCTCCAGGCGGTTGGTGCCGGGCGCGTCGGAGGTCGTGGTCACGAAAACGCCGGTCGCGCCGTTGGGGTATTCCACGTAGGCGGTCACGTCGTCCTCGACCTCGATGTCGTGCCATTTGCCGTTGTGGCAGAAGGCGCGCACCTTGCAGGGCATGCCGCAGATCCACTGCCACAGGTCGAGGTTGTGGGGGCACTGGTTGAGCAGCACGCCGCCGCCCTCGCCGTCCCAGGTGGCGCGCCAGGCGCCGGAATCGTAGTAGCTCTGGGAGCGGAACCAGTTGGTGATGATCCAGTTCGTGCGGCGGATGGCGCCCATTTCGCCGCTGTCGACGATCTCCTTCATCTTGCGGTAGACGCAGTTCGTGCGCTGGTTGAACATGATGGCGTAGATCTTGTCCTGCTTTTGGGCGAATTCGTTGATTTCACGGACAGCTTTGGTGTACACGCCCGCGGGTTTTTCGCACATGGCGTGCAGCCCCTTGGACAGCGCTTCCTTTACAAGGCGCGGGTGATCGTAGTGCGGCGTCGCGACGATGACGGCGTCGATCAGGCCGGAGTCCATCATTTTGGAGGCGTCGTCGAAGATCTCTACGCCCGGCAGGTTCTCCCTGGCCCAGTTTCTTCTCTCTTCCTTGAGATCGGCGATCGCGGTCAGCACCATGTCCGGCACACGGCCGCCCAGAATGTTTTTGGCGTGGCTGGAGCCCATGTTGCCTACGCCGATGATACCCATGCGCACTTTTTCCATCTTTGTCCACTCTCCGTTTTTATTTTCCTTATAGCCTATGCCCACGAGCAGCTGCTTGAGCGCCGTCGCCGCGGCGGCGAATGCGGTCAGGCTGTCGGGATAAGTGTATTTGTGCTTCAGTTCTTCATCCTGCAGGTTTCCAAGGCCCTTGAACACCGTCAGGTGGGGCTCGACGCTGAGTACCAGTTCGCCGTCCCCTGCGCTTAAGTCCCTCAGGATGCTGCCGACGTCGCCGTCGCCCTTGCCGCTTGGCACCACCGCGCCGTTTTCGAGCAGCGCGTCCTTAATGTGCATGTAGAAGATGTGATCCTTCAGCAGCGCGTAGTTTTCGATCGGCTTTTCGCCGCACTGTATGAAATTCGCCGGGTCGAAGATGCACTTGAGCCGCCCGCCGAAGTGCTGAATGAGCTCGAGGCACCTTGCCGCGACGTCGCCGTAAATGCCCTTCTCGTTTTCGTGGCACAGCGTTACGCCCGCCTTCTCGGCGGCGTCAAGCATTTTTTCGAGGCGTTCGAAGACCACGTCCTTGTATTTATACGGGTCTTCTCCCTTGGGATAGTAGAACGAGAAAACGCGCATGCGATCCGTGCCCAGTATTTTGCACAGCTCGAGTGCGCGCTTAAACTGCTCGAAATGGGGTTCGAAGTCGTCGTTTACGCCGATTTTGCCGAAGGGAGAGCCCATGGACGCGACGCGGATGCCCGCTTCGTCCAGCTTGGCCCTGGCCTGCAGGGCCTCTTCGTCGGTAAGGTCCTTTACGTTTTTGCCGTCCACGCCGCGCATTTCCACGGTATGGATGTTCGCGCGCTTAAGCGCTTCCAGCTGAATGTCCAGACTCGGGTCCGCCTCGTCCGCGAACGCGGAAAGTATGAATTTGCGCATAACAGCCGTCTCCTTTTCAAAATTTAGCTATTATATAGTATAATCGCAAAACCGCGTTTCGTCAAGCATAAGCCTGCGCAGCTTTGGTTAAGAGAGCGGCTGCCTATTTTGCTATCTCTCCCTGCCCCGGAAGAACAGCCCCAGCATGCCCGGTCCGACGTGCGCACCGGAAAACGGCTCGTGCTGGCAGATGCGAACGGTGACCTCGGGCGTTATGCGCAGGACCAGCTTTTTCAGCTCCTCGGCGTCGCTCAAGCAGTCGCCGTGCGAGATGCAAACGAATTGTCCCTGCTGATCGATGTGCTTTTCCTCGTACTTCTTTGCGAGCTGCTCGATCGATTTTTTGCGGCCGATGCACTTTGCGCAGGCCACGATGTGGCCGGTCTTGTCGCCGTATAAAATGGGCTTTATGCTCAAAAGCGATGCGATCTTCGCGGTCACGCCGCTTACCCTGCCCGTGTCCTTGAGAAAATTCAAGTCGTCCACGGTAAAATACTGGCAGGTGTGCGGCACCTCGGCGTCGAGCAGCTGCGCCGCCTGCCTTGCGTCCATGCCCTCGCGGGAAAGCCGCGCCGCCCTGACCGCCAGCAGGCCGTTTCCGAAGCCGCAGCCCAGGGAGTCCACCACGTGCACGAAGCGGGACGGGTACTTTTCGTTCAGTTCCTTCGCCGCAAGGCGCGCGGCGCCGCAGGTGCCGCTGATGCCGGAGCTCATGGAGATATAGATGATGTCGTTTCCGCCCTGAAGCAGCGGCTCGAACCTGTCTAAAAACAGGTCGGTGTTGAGCAGGCTCGTGCGGACGCGGCGGCCGTTGCGCAGGCCGTCGTAAAACGCGTGCGCGTCGAAATTGTCGACGTCGCCGGTGTAGACCTGCTCCTTGCCGTCGAGCGTATAGGTGCACGGAAGCAGCCCGATCCCGTCGAGCATGTCCTTTGGCAAATTGGCGGTTCCGTCCGCAAAAACAAGAAAACCCATCGGTTTTATTCCTCCGAATATATGTTAAAAACGCCTGCCTGCATCGGCCGCGGTTTTCCTGCCGCTGAGCACGAAGCCCGTGATCGAGCCTACGACGCCGCCGATGATGTGGCTGAGCTGAGATACGTTGTCGTCTTTGAAAATCTGCAAAAGCTGCTGGCCCAGAAACAGCGCCGCGACCAGCAGGAAGGTCATGGGGATCTTTCCGCTGTCGCGCATGGTGATCGACGACAAGAGGATGAAGGCGAACACCACACCGCTTGCGCCGAGCACCCGCCTGTCAGAAAAGAGCATGACGTCCGCAAGCCCCGTGATCAGTGCGGCGATTGCGATGATGAGCACGAGCCGCCCGGAGCCGTACTTTTCTTCGAGCATCGGGCCAAGGATCAGAAAATACATCATGTTGCCAAGTAAGTGTTCCCAGCTCGCGTGGCCGAACACGTGGGTGAACAGGCGCAGCACGAACAGAAAGCCGAACCTGCTGCGGTACGCAGAGAACACGGAATAATACGCTTCCGGCGTCAAAACGAGCCGCAGGATCTGGGAAACAAGGCACAGCGCCGTAAAGCTGAGCACCACCGGGGAATTGAAGCTCACCGGAAGCCTGCGCATCGAAAACCTGCCGCTCATTGACGTTTCTCCCTTCCTTCCTGTAAGGTGCAATTATACTCCTCCATATTTAACGCAGGGTTAAGCAATTCGGTCTTTAAATCTACAATTGCCGAAAAACGCCGCACAGTGGGGCACTAAAGCGGCGTTTGAGTTCGCGCGTAAAACACGGTTTTAGGCTGCTTTGGGCGTTTTCAAACGCTGCTTTCTTGCCCGGCGCGCTGTCCGGGGCGTATACTTCGGCCATCACGAGGCAGGAGGCCGCAACGATGGATCTTGGCAGATCGCAAAGCCCGGACGCGCTTGACGTGCGCCGCGAGAAAATGGCTTTCAGGCGGGACAGGGCACTGGAAAACTTAAGGGAAAGGGCTTCCGAAGGCTGCGGTGAGATCAGGCCGCCGCTTTCCAAGCCCCTTAAAATACATTTTGCTTGCCGCAAAGCGGGCAAATGAGATATAATGCAAGCAATGTAAGGAGGAAACACACATGCAGCCCAACGTATTCGATATGGTAAAGACCGGCGCGAGGCTCAGCCGCCTTCGGAAACAGGCGCAGCTTACCCAGGCGGAGCTGGCCGAAAAGCTCGGCATAAGCTATCAGGCCGTTTCCAGCTGGGAACGCGGCGCGAGCATGCCGGACATCGGAAAGCTGCTCGACCTGGCGAGCGCGCTCGGCACGACGGTGGATTACATTCTGGGCAGGGAAGAAAGCAAGGCCGCCTGCGAAAGCGCTTTGCAGCCCGAAGGCGGAAAGCGCGGCGCCGTATCGGAAGAGAAGAACGCTCCTTTGCACGAAGAGAGCGTCGCCCCGCAGGCCGTTCCCGAAGAGAAAGACGCCGAACCGGGCAGCCAAGAAGCTCGTGCGCCGGAAAAAGAAGGGCGCAAATTTTCGCGGCTGGTCGCGCTCGCGCCGTTTCTTGGACAGGCAGAGCTGGAAAGGCTGGCACTGGAATTGAAGCCCGATCTTGGGCAGCTCGTGCAGTTGGCGCCGTTTCTGGGCGAAAAGGCGCTCAAAGAACTGGCCCTTTCGGACAGTGAAAGCATGAGCACGGGCAGGCTCACGGCGCTCGCGCCGTTTATGAGCAGCGATACGCTGGAGGAGCTGCTTGGTCGCTCGGGCGCAGAATTGAGCATCGGAAAGCTTTTGCCCCTTGCCCCCTTCCTATCGCAGGACGCCGTCGCCCGCCTTGCCCAAAGGCTCGGGGCGGACGAGAACGCTTCCGCGTACAAGGCGCTTTCGCCGTTCATGAAGGGCGGCGTGTTTGGAAAAATCGCCTCCGGCGCGCGCAGCTTCGTCACGGTCGTCAAAGGCGGAAAGCCCGATGCGCCGACGGAGAGCAAGCTGAGCGAAGAGGAGCTTTCCACGCTGATCGAGGGCAGTGAAGGCGAAGAGTTGTTGAGCCTCGCCTCGCGCTTCAGGGACGTGCTGACCAAACAGCAGATGCTCGACCTTGCGGACAGCTGCGAAAGCGAGGATATACCCCGGCTCGCCGAGACGCTTTCGGACAGGCTGGACGCAGACGTCATCGCGCACCTTGCGGACGCGTGCGACAGCGAGGACGTGCCGCGCCTTGCGCGCATACTCGCGGACAAGCTGGACGGCGAGAGCATAAACCGGCTCATCGACGCCTGCGACAGCGACGACGTTCCCGACCTTGCGCGCATACTCGCGGATCGGCTGGACAGCGAGAACATCAGCCGGCTCATCGACGCCTGCGACAGCGACGGCGTCCCGGACCTTGCGCACATTCTCGCGGACCGCTTGGACGACGGGAGCGTAAACCGGCTCGTCGACGCATGCGACAGCGACGGGATCCCCGATCTCGCCTCGGCGCTCACGGGCAACCCGCTCGGCGGCAAAGCCGTCATTCGCCTGATCGACGCCTGCGACAGCGAAGAAATGCCCTCTCTCGCAAAGGCGCTCAAGGAGAAGCTGGACGAGGACGGCGTTCTGTACATGATCGAAAACTGCGACGAAGACGAATTGGAAGCGCTGGCCGAAGTTCTGAAGGACAGGCTAAGTGCAGAGCACGTCGACCGCCTCCTAAGCCTGATCGACCCGGACGAGCTCACGGGATTCATCAACCGCATCGGCCTCAACCTGACCCCCGAACAAGCCGCCCGCGCACTGAAGCGGATGCAGGAATAAGCGTTTCAGGGATAAACCGACCGGGGATCAGGAGAGGCGATGCACTCCGGATCCCCGGTTCGAGGTATTTTGAGTCGATAAAATATGCATCACATGATAGCTAAATCCCATCATTAATTGCGGTTTCCGGACGTTGCCTTGCTTGCTTTGAACGATGCACGCAAGCGTTTCAGTTCAGGCCTTTTCGTTGTCCGATCGGAAAAAACATCAGCATATACAACGGCAGTGTGATCTTTTTGCCGGATATACCAGCGTTTTGATCGGCAAACTTATAGCCTGCGGCGATGTCCGGATTCTGCAGGACAGTGTCGAGCGAGCGGGTCTTGTTGTTGCCCGCCTTTATTTCGATGGGTGTCACGCCGTCCGGGCCCTCGATGAGAAACTCGATTTCCACCGTGCCCGGGGTATTCCGATAAAATCGGAGATCACCGATGCCGCGCTTCCACAGGATATCCGCGGCAAGCGCTTCGTAGATGCCGCCCTTTGCCGTCTTCAGAACGATGCTTTCCGTTTGGTTGAGGCCGTCTTCCTGTCCGAGCAGTGCACGCTTCAGGCTGAAATCGTAGGTGCAGATGAGCAAACCGATATCCGTCGGGTAAATCCTGAAATGATCCTCTGTTTCGAAAGCGCTGAGCGGATACTCGATTTGGGACACGTTGTTCACTTTCATGGCCATTTCGGAAGCCAGCAGCCAATCCACGGAGGAGCCGAATTTGTGTGCGTTGCCGCGATGTTCCACCGTCGCATATTGGAATTTATGGTTTTGCTTCGAAAGCTGCAGCGGGATCGACTGCCAGCATTTTTGTGCCTTCAGCCTGATTTCCGCCTCGGCATAGTGGGCGATGTCCGCAACGTAATCCCGGTAGATGCGTCTTTGCACAGCGTCCGCCGCGGCGTAATCCCGATCCGGGAAAAACGTTTTTACGACATCCGGCATTCCCCCGATCGCAAGATACTGGCGGAAATACTGCATCATCGGTTTATGGATCGCTTCGGGGATCTGTTTGGCACCGTCCGCGAACGCGCGCACCGTTTCGACGATGTCTTCTTCAAGGCCCGCAGCCCACAGAAATTCTTCAAAGTCAAGCGCCGTCATGTGCAGATAATCCACCTGACCCACCGGCCAGGAATCGACCTGACCGTGCAGCATACCCAGCGCCGAACCCGAACAGATCACGTCAAAGCGCTCATCTCCGCTCAGGAATTTCAGTGCCGTGATCGCGCGCGGGCAAGCCTGTATCTCGTCCAGAAAGAGGAGCGTCCGCCCTCCTGAAAAGCGCTTTTCCGGATAATTCAGCCGTATTCCCGTCAATATCGCGTCGGCACTCAGGTCGCCGTCAAAAATGCTTTTCAGAGTATCCCGCTCCAGGAAGTTCAGTTCGTATACGCTTTCATAGGCCGCCTCCGCAAAAGCGCGCACCGCATAGGTCTTGCCCACCTGTCGCGCACCCTCGACGATCAGGGGGTTTCGGTCGCTCCTGCTTTTCCAAAGGCCGAGATCGTCCAGTGCCTTGCGCTTCAGCATCTTTCCTTCCTCCATAAGCATGTCGTTTCGGATATATTTTATCGAAAAAATATTCTTATGTCAATATTTTTAGTCTAAAAAATATTCTTATAAACATAATTTTAGTCTGAAAAATATTATCGCCGAATGCTTTGCATCCCAACTATTCAATATCTACCATGGCACCGGGACGGTCTTCGGCTTCGACTGCGTTCGGCAGAGGATCACCTTTATAAGGTAAAGCTACGTGCGTGCCTGTCTGCACAGCGCTTTTGGCCTTATTCTGAGACGCCGGCGGCACCCCGCCGATGGACGGGGTGCCGCGCTTGATTTTGCTTAGCCGATCTTCGGGAGCTTGGCGATGCTGGCTTTGAGGTCTTCGTCCGTGGGGATGTAGTCGTCCATCAGGCCGTCATTGTACTTCTGGTAGGCGACGAGGTCGAAGTAGCCGGTGCCGGTCAGGCCGAAGACGATGTTCTTGGCTTCGCCGGTCTGCTTGCACTTGAGGGCTTCGTCGATGGCGACCTTGATCGCGTGGGAGCTTTCGGGGGCGGGCAAGATGCCTTCGACGCGGGCGAACTGCTCGGCGGCTTTGAACACGTCCGTCTGCACGGCGCTCACGGCCTCCATGTAGCCGTCGTCGTAGAGCTGGCTCAAAATCGAGCTCATGCCGTGATACCTCAGGCCGCCGGCGTGGTTGGGCGCGGGCATGAAGCTGCTGCCCAGCGTGTACATCTTGGCCAGGGGGCACACCATGCCCGTGTCGCAGAAGTCGTAGGCGTAGACGCCGCGGGTCAGGCTGGGGCAGGAGGCGGGTTCGACCGCGATGATGCGGGCGTTGAGCTTGCCGTTGATCTTGTCGCGCATGAACGGGGAGATCAGGCCGCCCAGGTTGCTGCCGCCGCCGGCGCAGCCGATGATGATATCGGGCACGATGTCGTATTTTTTGAGGGCCGCCTCGGTCTCAAGGCCGATCACGCTCTGGTGCAGGAGCACCTGATTGAGCACGCTGCCCAGCACGTAGCGGTAGCCGGGCGTGGAGACGGCAACTTCCACGGCCTCGGAAATCGCGCAGCCGAGGCTGCCCGTGGTGTCGGGGAATTCGGAAAGGATCTTTCTGCCGATGTTGGTGGTCATGCTGGGAGAGGGCGTCACGTCTGCGCCGTAGGTGCGCATGACCTCGCGGCGGAAGGGCTTTTGCTCATAGGAGACCTTGACCATGAACACCTTGCAGTCAAGGCCCATGTACGCGCACGCCATGGAGAGCGCCGTGCCCCACTGCCCCGCGCCGGTCTCGGTGGTCACGCCCTTTAAGCCCTGCTTCTTGGCGTAGTAGGCCTGGGCGATGGAGGAGTTCAGCTTGTGGGAGCCGCTGGTGTTGTTGCCCTCGAACTTATAGTAGATGTGCGCGGGCGTGTCCAGCGCCTTTTCGAGGCAGTAGGCCCTGACCAGCGGGGAGGGGCGGTACATCTTGTAGAAATTGTAGATCTCCTCGGGGATCGGGAAGTATTCGGTCTCGTTGTCCAGCTCCTGCTTTACGAGCTCCTCACAGAATACGGAGGCCAGCTCTTCGGCGGTCATGGGTTTGCCGGTGCCGGGATTGAGCAGCGGAGCGGGTTTGTTTTTCATCGCGTGACGGACGTTGTACCAGGCCTTGGGCATCTCGTTTTCGCTCAGATAGATTTTGTAGGGGATGGCGTCGATCTTACTCATGGGTTTCTCCTTTCCGTATCTGCCGTTTCATCGGACGGCTCCGTTCTTTTGTCGGGACAAGGCATACAAAAACCCTGCCCCAGTTCGTTTGCTGGGACAGGGGATAAATTCGACCCTGCGGTGCCACCCGGCTTGACGCTATGCGTCCGCTCTGTACCGTACCATCATACGGCCGCCTTTGATAACGGAGGGAACTCCGTCGCCCCTACTTGGAGTACGTCAGCCTCCGTTCGGTTTGCCCTCAAAAGACCATTCCTTCCCGCCGTACATACCGCGATCGCACCGCCCGCGGCTCTCTGAAATGCCGGTTGTGAGAAGTACTCTTCTTTCTCAACGGTTGAAAAAATTTTAACGCATTAAAGCACGGATGTCAAGGGGTCTGAAGGCATTATTTGCGGGCCAGCGTGTTATCTTTTTGTAACGCGCTGCGGGCGTTTGTATTCACCGCTTCGCTCCGTTCAGGTATTCCTTCAGGAACGCAAGCGCCTGCCGGTAACCCTCAAAGCCGAGGCCCATAAAGGTCTTTACGCAGGCCATGCCCGCGTAGGATACGCGGCGGAACGCTTCCCGCCCGTTTATGTCGCTCAAATGCACCTCGACCGCGGGCAGAGCGATCGCCTTCAGCGCGTCCAGGATCGCGATCGAGGTATGCGTGTAGGCAGCGGGATTGATGACGATGCCGTCGTAGACGCCGAGGGCCTGCTGGATTTTATCCACCAGCGCGCCCTCGTGATTGGACTGGAAGCAGTCGGCCCCGACGCCCAGGTCCGATGCGGCTTCGGCGATGAAGTCCTCAAGCTCCTTATAGTCTTTGCGCCCGTATATTTCCGGCTCGCGGATGCCCAGCATGTTCAGGTTCGGGCCGTTGAGTACCAGTATCTTCATATTCGTTTCCCCGCCTTTATGAGTCGATCTTTCGCTCGATCGCTTTCAGCACGGCCCGCGCCGTTTCTTCGGTGCTTTCCCCCACTTCGATCTCGGCGTCCGCAAACCTGCGGTACAGCGGCGCGCGCTTTGCGTACAGCGCTTTTACGCCCTCCGCGCGGCTGATCGGCCGTCCGTCGGTCGGCAGAAGCGCCGGGTCGCGCTTTAACCACACCGTGAATGAATTCTGCTTAAGGAGCCTGTAGTTCTCTTCCACCGTCACGCAGCCGCCGCCCGTGGACAGGATGCAGCCGGAGCGCTTGGAGAAATCGCGCAGGATCTCCGTCTCCAGCTTTCTGAATTCGGCTTCGCCGCGCCCGAGGATGTATTTTTCTGCGCTCAAGCCGCTTCGGTGTTCGACTTCACCGTCGCAGTCCAGTATCTCGCGGTTCGTGAGCAGGGCGAGCTTTTCGGCGACGCTGCTCTTTCCGCAGCCGGGCATGCCGATCAGGGCGATGTTTTTCATCTCGCTTTCGAGCGTACTGTAGACCTTTTCGGCCTTTGCGTCATCGATTTTCATGCCCGTGAACAGCTCGCTCGACTTTTTCGCCTGCATCACGAGCATGTACAGCCCGTTTTCGGCGGGGATGCCCAGTTCGTCCGCTTCGAGCAAAAGTGCCGTGCGGGCGGGATTGTAGATCAGGTCCAGCACGGCCTCCAGATGCGGGAAAAGTCTGAGCGAAAGCGCCTGACGGCCGTTTTCCGGGTACATGCCCAAGGGCGTCGTGTTCACGACGGCGCGCGCGTCGGCATGAAGGGACAGGTTCGTGTAGTTGTTTTCGCCGCTTCGGCTTATGACCACGGGCCGCGCGCCCATCTGATTCAGGGCGTGCACCACCGACAGAGAGCTGCCCCCGCTGCCGAGAACGAGAACTTTTTTGTCCTTCAGATTTGCGCCGCTCTTTTCGACCAGGCGGGTGAAGCCGTACACGTCGGTGTTGTCTCCAAACAGACTTTGGTCTTTTCTTCGGATCACGGTGTTCACGCTGCCGGTCGCGCGCGCGGTGGGGCTTAGCTCGTCCACGAGTTTAAGCACGGTCTTTTTGTACGGGATCGTCACGTTCATGCCGGCGTAGTCCCCGTGCCTTATGAAGTCTTCCACCTCTTCGGGCGCCTTTTCACAGAGCAGGTATTCGTAATTGCCCAGCTCCGCGTGGATCCGGGGCGAGTACGAATGGGAAAGCTTTTCGCCCAGCAGGCCGCATTTCAGTTTCATACAGACGTACCTTTCGCTTTTATCTGCACCTTACATCAGTTCGCTGTAGCTGCCCAGGTACGTGAAGCTGTCGCAGGCTGCCTTCATTTCGCCGATGCACTGCATGAGGTTCGGCGCGTAGACGGGCGAATCGAGGTCGAAGTAGAACATGAATTCGAAGTCCCGGTTCGGAAGCGGGCGGCTCTCGAGCTTGTTCAGATTGATGCCCAGCGCGTAGAGCTTGCTCAGCAGCTTGTAAAGACTACCCTGCTCGTGGGGCAGCGTGAGCATGACGCTGGTCTTGTCCGCGCCGGGATAGATCTCGAGGTTCTTTGAAATGCAGATGAAGCGCGTGTAGTTGTTGTCGACGTTCTGCACGTCCTCCCTGAGGCAGTTGAGCCCGTAGAGCTTTATGCAGGGGCGGGACGCAAGGGCGGCGATGTCGTTTCTTGGGGACTCGGCCACCATTTGCGCAGCCATCGCCGTGTTTTCGCAGGGCACGGCGCGCACGCCCCTGAGCGAAGAGAGGAATTTGGAGCACTGGTTGATCGCCTGCTCGTGGGAGTAGATCTCCCGGACGTCCTCCATCTTCACGCCGGGCTTGGCCAGCAGGTTGTGCTCGATCTTCGTGCGGACGGATCGGACGATGTAGAAGTTGTGGCGCGTCATGAGGTCGTACACCTTGTTGACCGTGCCCGCCGAGGAGTTTTCTACCGGCACCACGCCGTAGGTGCACATACCCTTTTCGATGGCGCTGAAAACCGCGTCGAAATCCTTGAAATAGAGGATGTTGGCGTTTTTGAACAGCCTGTCGCAGGCGATCTGGCTGTTTGCGCCTTCGATGCCCTGACAGGCCACCGTCGCGTAGGACGGGAAAAGCTTGTCGGTGGATTCGACGGCCTTTTTGACGGCGTTCGTGACGTCGCCCCCAAAGCCGTTCAGGCGGCCCTGATAACTGCGGCTTAACTCCATCAAAAGCGAAAACAGCGAATAGGTGTAATCCTTATACGCCTCCGGGGTCTTTTCAAGCACGTGGGCGACCTTTTCCCTTTCGCGCTTCGGGTCGCGGATCGGCAGGGAATTGCGCTGCTTGTAGGCGGCGATTTCGGCAGAAATGTCCATCCGCTTTGAAAACAATTCCACGATCTGCTCGTCGATTTCGTCAATCTGCCTTCTCAGGTCCGTGTTTTCCATATAGCTCACTCCTCCTTTGCAGGTATGCGTCCAGTATGGCGACGGCTGCGGCGGCCTCCGCGCAGGGCAGAAGCCTTGGCACGATGCAGGGATCGTGCCTGCCGCGCACCGTAAGGGTTTCGTTCGTTTTGGTATCGAGCCTTACGCTCTCTTGCTCCACGGCGATCGAGGGCGTGGGCTTGACCGCCAGGCGGAACACGAGGGGCATGCCGTTCGTGATGCCGCCCAGGATGCCGCCGGCGTTGTTCGTTTTGGTCTGTAATTTACCGTCAATGATCTCAAAAGGATCGTTATTTTGGCTGCCCCTGCGCTTCGAGGCTTCAAAGCCCAGGCCGAACTCGATGCCCTTGACGGCGGGGATGCCGAAGGCGATCTGGGAGATGCGGTTCTCCATCCCGTCGAACATCGGGTCGCCCAGCCCCGCCGGGACGCCCGTGCACACGCACTCCGCTATGCCGCCGACGCTGTCGCCTTGGGCGGCTGCCCGGCCGATGAGATCGATCATTTTTTTGCCCGCTTCGTCGCTCACGGTCGGAAAGGCTTTGCGGGACAGATCGTCCGTGAGCTCGCCTTCGTCCGGGATCTCCCCGATCGAATAGATACGGCTCATGATGCGTATCCCCTCTTTTTCGAGCAGCTGTTTCGCGATGCCGCCCGCGATGCAAAGCGGTGCGGTCAGCCTGCCCGAAAAGTGTCCTCCGCCGGATCGGTCCTGAAAGCCGAAATACTTGATCTCGGCGGTATAATCCGCGTGGCCCGGCCTCGGAACGAGTGAAAGGTCTCTGTAATCGTCCGGGTGCGCGTTGCTGTTGCGTATCACCGCGCAGATCGGCGCGCCGCAGCTTACGTTGCCGACGAAGCCGCTCAAAAACTCGGGTTCGTCCGGCTCCTTCCTCGGTGTGGACCAGGGATTGCGCCCGGGCGCGCGCCTTGCGAGGAAGGCGCTCAGTTCTTGAAAATCGATCTCGCTGCCCGCGGGTATGCCCTCCAGGGTCATGCCCACGGCGGCGCCGTGGCTCTGGCCGAATATGGTCAGGCGCAGGTTTTTTCCGTAAGAGGAGCTCATGTATCCGCCTCCAGGCTGTCAAAATGCGTCCAGAATTCGGGGTAGGATTTGCTTACGCACTCCGCGTTTTTTATTATAGCCCCGCCGGATAGGCAGGCCGCGACCGCAGATGCCATCGCGATGCGGTGGTCGTTCGCCGATTCCGCTTCTCCGCCGGGGAGGAATGACTGCCCGCGGATGACGAGGCCGTCCGGCGTCTCGTTTACGTCCGCGCCCAGCGCGCAGAGCATTTCGCGGGTGGTTTTCAGGCGATCGCTTTCCTTCATGCGCAGCCGCGCGGCGTTTACGACGCGGCTTTCCCCCTCGCAGACCGAAAGGAGCGCCCCCAGTGCGGGCACGAGGTCGGGGATCGCGGAGGCGTCCACGGTCACGGGCAGAAGCTCTCCCCTCCTTACGGTGACCGCGCCTTCGCCCACTTCGACGTGCGCGCCGACGCATTTCAGAATCTCGAGGATCGCCCTGTCTCCCTGAGAAGAGGAAGGGTCGAGGCCCGTGACGCATACGCCTCTTCGGGACAGCGCGCCCATGCACAGGAAGAACGCAGCGTTGGACCAGTCGGCTTCCGCCGTGCTGTGCGCGGGCGCGTTATAGCGCTGAGCGCCCTTTATTTGCCAGCCGCCGTCCATCCTTTCCGCAAGCACGCCGCTTTGAAGGAGTTGTTCTTCCGTCATGCGCACGTAGTCTTCGGATTCTATCCTGCCTTCGATCAGAAGGCGGCTGTCGCCTTTGAGGATCGGGAGGGCAAACAGAAGGCCGCTTATAAACTGGCTGCTCACGTCGCCGGGAAGGCGGAAAGCACCGCTTTCGAGTCTGCCAGATACGCGCAGCGTGTCGCCGGTTTGGACAATGCTCATTCCATGCGCGATCAGTTCTTCCTTGAAGGGGCTCAGCGGCCGCTCGGGCAGCCGTCCGCGCAGCGAAAACGCCGCTTTTACGCCCAAAGCGCCGACGATCGGCAAAAGGAAGCGGAGGGTCGAACCGCTCTCGCCGCAGGGAAGTACGGCTTCCCCCTTCGGCAGTTCCGTTATGGGGCGCACCGTGATTGTATCGCCGCGAAACGAAATACCTGCCCCGAGGGCGGTCAGGCACGCCGCCGTGGCGCGGATGTCGTCCGACAGGCCGTCGACGGCGAGCACGCTTTCGTGCAGGGAAAGCGCCGCGCTTATCAGCATCCGGTGCGCCCGGGATTTGGACGCAGGCACCTTTACGACGCCCGTCCTCGGGCCGCCGACGATCGTTTTATCCATTTTTCCGCCCCGCCGATATCCAGTCGATCATTTCATTCGAGGGCACGTACAGCGCGCGGCAGGCGCCGATCCTTTCGGGCATAATCAGATTGACGCCCCCGTTCACGGCCTTTTTGTCGCTTAAGCAGGCCTCGGCGAGGCTTGCGCTGTCGCAAGCGGTTTCGCACGGCAGGCCGTAGGATGTGAGCAGCGCTTCCAGCCTTTCGGCGGTGCTTTCTTCACACAGTCCCTTTCTGACCGCGGCGCGCGTGACGCAGGCCATGCCGATCGCGACGGCCCGGCCGTGGGGCACGCGGTATTCGCTCAGCTTTTCCACGGCGTGGCCCACGGTGTGGCCGAAGTTCAACAGCGCCCTTACGCCCCTGTCGCGCTCGTCCTGCTCCACAAATCTTTTCTTCATTTCCACGCAGGCGCGGATCACCTTGGCGTAGTTTTCCTTCACAGGGCGGGAGGCGATCTTATCAAACAGCGCCTCGTCCCCGATCATGCCGTATTTGACGATCTCGGCGCAGCCGTTTGCGTATTCGCGCTCCGGCAGCGTTTCCAGTGCTGCCGTGTCGCACAGTACGAGCATCGGCTGATAGAAGCTGCCCGCGCGGTTTTTGCCCGATGGCAGGTTGACGGCGGTCTTGCCGCCGACGGAGGAATCCACGTCCGCCAAAAGGGAGGTGGGTACCTGCACAAAGCCGATGCCGCGCAGGAACGTGGAGGCCGCAAAGCCGCCGAGATCCCCCGCGACGCCGCCGCCCAGGGAAAGGAGCAGATCGTCCCTGTTCAGGCGCATGTCGCTCATGAATTCCAATAAAGAGGCGTAGTTTTGCAGGCTCTTTCCGTCTTCCCCGTGGTAAAACACGTACGCGGCGCTTTCGATGCCGCTTTTTCCGAGGCTGCTTTCGAGAAGCGCGCCGTAAAGCGGGAAAACGACGTCGTCCGAGACGATCACGGCCTTTTTCGCGTTAGAGACAGCGCGTATCCTCTGCCCCGCCTGATCGATCAGCCCCCGGCCGATGAGCACCTCGTATGCACGCGAGGCTTTTACGCCGACGCGCATGGGTTCGTTTGAAAGTTCGCTTTTCATGTTCACGTCACCGCGTCGCGCACGACTAAGATTCGCTTGCTCAGCTTTTCGAATTCCTCGGGCGTCAGTTGCTGGGCGCTGTCGCTGAGCGCGTTTTTGGGGTCGTTGTGCACCTCTATTTCGAGCCCGTCACAGCCGGCCGCGACCGCTGCCAGCGTCATGGGCGGAACCATCCGGGCGATGCCCGTGGCGTGGCTGGGATCGACCACCACCGGAAGGTGGCTCAATTCGTGCAGCATCGGCACGGCGGAAAGGTCCAAGGTGTTCCGCATGTAATCCGAATACGTGCGTATGCCTCTTTCGCACAGTATGACCCGCTCGTTGCCGCTGGCCATGATGTATTCGGCGCTCATGAGCAGTTCCTTCAGGGTGTTGGCAAGGCCGCGCTTTAGCAGGATCGGCTTGTCCGTCTGCCCCAGTACCTTGAGCAGGTCGAAATTCTGCATGTTGCGCGCGCCGACCTGCAATACGTCCACGTCCTCGAACAGGGGCAGGTCCGCGATCGACATGATCTCGGTCACGATGGGCAAGCCCGTCTCTTTCCTGGCCTCGATCAGAAGCCGTATGCCCTCGGCCTTCAGACCCTGAAAATCGTAGGGCGAGGTGCGCGGCTTGAACGCGCCTCCTCTTAGCATGTGCGTGCCCGCCTTTTTGACCGCGCGGGCGATCGTCATGATCTGCTCCTCGCTCTCGACCGAGCATGGCCCCGCCATGACGCAGAAATTGCCCCCGCCGATCTTTACCCCGCGCACGTCGATGACCGTGTCGTCCGGGTGAAAGCGGCGGTTGCAGCATTTGAAGGTCTCGTTCACCTTCTTTACACGCTCGACGATCTCGAGACTGCTGATGAGCTCCATGTCGACCTTGGACGTATCGCCGATCAGGCCGAGCACCGTCTTGCTCTCGCCCTCAAAAACGTGTACGCCGAGGCCCAGCTCCTCCAGCCACTCGACGAGCCTGTCCTGCCGCTGTTTGGCCGTATTGGGTTTCAGTTCAACGATCATGCATGCCTCCGCTCAAAAATCGGGCGGCGCCGGTTCATCCGCGCCGCCCGAAATATCCGAATGGTTCTAAGCCATTTCGCCATTTTGCGCACCGCAAATCAACCCTTCCCGAAAAAGCAGGGAAAGGTAAATCGCCAAAAGCGATACGCGGCGGCGCCGTTAAACAGCTTCATGGATAAAAAACCTCGCTCTTTGTTATCCGATAGTACCCATTTAGACAACATGAACCTGCTTGACAAGCCCCTGTCAAAGTGGTAATATCATGCTGTATCCTTGGATACACGGCATATTTTAGCACATTAAAGCGATACAGTCAACCGCAGATTTGCTGTTTTTACGCAGCAAGCCCAAACTTAACATACAGAAGAAAGGGTACGATCATGAGCGATTATATCATATCCTGCTGCTCCACGATGGACCTGAGCGCGGAGCACATGAAAAAACGCGACATTCGCTACGTATGCTTCAGCTACGAGCTGGGCGGCAAGAGCTACAAGGACGACCTGGGCGTAACACTCCCGCTGAGCGAGTTCTACAAGGCCATGGAGGAAGGCGCAGACACCAAGACCAGCCAGGTCAACGTCGACGAATTCCTCGAATACTTCGATTCGCTGCTCAAAGAGGGCAAGGACGTGCTGCACGTATCCTTTTCCAGCGGTCTGAGCGGCTCGTACAACTCCGCGTGCATCGCCGCGGAACAGATGAGAGAAAAGTACCCCGAGCGCAAGCTCATCGTTCTCGACTCCCTTGCCGCCTCCTCCGGCTACGGGCTGCTGATGGACGTCGTCGCCGACAAGCGCGACGAGGGGCTTGGCATCGACGATCTGGCCAAATGGGTCGAGGACAACAAGCTGCGCGTGCACCACTGGTTTTTCTCCACCACGCTCAAGTACTACATCCGCGGCGGGCGCGTGAGCAAGACCGCGGGCTTCTTCGGCGGGATGCTGGGCATTTGCCCCCTTTTGCACGTGGACAGGGAGGGCCGCCTGATCCCCACGGAAAAGATCCGCACCAAGAAAAAGGTCGAGCAGGCGACCGTACAGAAGATGCTGACCTACTGCGACGGCGGCGCGGATTACGATCAGAAGTGCTTCATCAGCCACTCCCACTGCCTCGAAGACGCCAAAGCCGTGCGCGACATGGTCGAACAGGCCTGCCCGAAGCTCAAGGGCAAGGTGCTCATCAACGAGATCGGCACCGTCATCGGCGCGCACTCCGGCCCCGGCACGGTCGCGCTGTTCTTCTTCGGCAAGAGCCGCGCGGAGGAATAGCCCGGCGCAGCCGCCAAATCTTAAGAAAGCTGAGTGCAGCTTAGGCTGCACGGGATTATTTTCTAATGAATATGCGAAAGACCAATCTGAGCGATTTGACGCACATCGCGCTGTTTGCCGCGGTCATGGCCGTGTGCTCGTGGATCTCCGTTCCGATGACGGTGCCCTTTACGCTGCAGACCTTCGGGGTGTTCCTGGCGGTAAGGCTGCTGGGCGGCAAAAAAGGCACGGTCGCACTGATGCTCTACATGCTTTTGGGGCTCGTGGGACTGCCCGTGTTTTCGGGCTTCAAGTCCGGGCCGGCGGCGCTGATCGGCCCCACAGGCGGCTATCTGGTCGGCTTTTTCCTGATCAGCGGCCTGTACTGGGCGCTTGAGAAAAAGCTGGAAAACCGCTTTTTGAAAGACGCCGTGCTGTACGCGGGGCTGCTTTTGTGCTACGCGCTGGGTACCGCGTGGTTCGTGTATCTTATGGGTCTCAAGGGTTCGCAGGTCAGCGTGGGCTACGCGCTGAGCGTGTGCGTGCTGCCCTTCATGATCCCCGATTTTGCCAAACTCGTACTGAGCGACCTTGCCGCTTCTCAGCTGACGCGCGCGCTGAAAAGGCTGAGGTGACAGGATGACCGATTACGGATTGCTTATCGAGCAGGCCGTCGAGCTCACGCGGGACATCCCCTACGAGACGGCCAACCTCGCAAACCTGTCTGCGTTGATTTTCGATGGACTCGAAAAAGTGAATTGGGCAGGGTTTTATGAGCTCAAAGGCGATAAACTGGTGCTTAGCTGCTTTCAGGGAAAGCCCGCCTGCGTGATTTTGCCCCTGAGCAGGGGCGTGTGCGCGGAAGCTGCACGCACGGGCAGTGTGGTAAACGTGCCGGACGTACACGCGTTTTCGGGTCACATCGCCTGCGACAGCGCCTCCGCGTCCGAGATCGTGCTGCCCTTAAACGATCCGTCCGGCAAAGTAAAATACGTGCTGGACATAGACAGCCCCGTCCGCAGCCGCTTTACGGCGGAAGACGAAGCAGGGCTCACAAAGCTCGCCCGGGCCATAGAACGCATACTGTTCCCCGCCGGATGAGCCTCTGTTTCCGTCGTTCGATACCGATGCCGCGAAGGCTGCACGCCCGCGGCACCGTTTTTTACTCTTCTTTTTCCGCGTCCTCCGCGCTTCTTAGGCCCATGGCCGCGCTGACGGGCAGGGAGAAGGCGATCGCTCCGGCCTCCGTGCCCTTGCCGCAGCTTTTGAGGACAGCCTTCATGATCGCCGTCTTTTCCTCCGCCTTGGCGACGATGAGGATCATTTCCTTTTCGTCCGACAGCGTCAGGTTGTAAAAGCGCTCGGACGCCTTGTTCGCGGTGCCCTTCGCGTGCAGGATCGTGCCGCCCCTTGCGCCTGCGCCCACGGCCGCGTCCATGATCTGCTCGGAAAAGCCCTCGTTGGCGATGACAAGGATCATCTCCGATGCGTACTCGTCCTGCCTTTGGGTAACGTAGGACGGATCGTTTCCCTGTAAGAATTCCAAGGTCTTTGCGCCTCCTATGCTTTTGATGGGCAGTGCGACGGAAATGCCGTTGCCGGGCGCGTCGATGAACATTTCGCGCTTTACCGCCCGCATGAGCTTTTGGGTGCTCTCTTCCCCCGCCGCGGAAAACACGGCACATTTGGGATTGTCTTCCAGCCCCAGCCTGTCGAGCAGCCGCTTTGAGGCCGTGCCCCTGCCGCGAAGCTCCAGGCTGAGCTGAAGGCCCAGCTTTCGCAGTATGCTTAAATACTTTTCCATCTGCAGGGGCTCGATAACGGTGATTATCAGATTCATCGCCGCGCCTCCATGATTTCTATGATCTCTTCGTCTCCCGAAGCGTCCGGCGTCTTCCTGCGCTTTGCCAGGAGCTTTGCCGCCGCGCCCATCAGCTGAACGGATATGAGCGGCATCATCGCCACCAGCGCCACCACGCCGAAAGCGTCCGAGAGCGGGTTTCCGCCGGAAGCCTCGCTGGCGCCGAGCATGAACTGCAGCATGAACGTCGCGGTCATCGGCCCCGAGGCGACGCCGCCGGAGTCGAACGCGATGGCTGTGTAAAGGTCCGGCACGAAAAAGCTGAGCGCCAGCGCCAGCGCATAGCCGGGCACGAGAAAGTACATGATGCTCACGCCCGTGAGCACCCGCGTCATGCTCAGCGCCATCGCCGCGCTGATGGCGACGGAGAGGCTGAGCCTTACGCTCTTGCCGGGGATCGCGCCCGCGCTGACCTTCTCGATCTGCTTTTCGAGCGTGAAGACCGCGGGCTCCGCGGAGATGATGAACCAGCCCAGAATCGCGGAGAGCGGGATCAGCAGATACTTGAAGGCGCTTTGGGCGATCAGGCTTCCGAGCACCCGGCCAAGCGCCGAAAAGCCCACGTTCACGCCGGTCAGAAACAAAACCAGCCCGCCGTAGGTGATCCAAAGTCCCAGAAGGATCCTGCCGCACGCCCTGGGCTTCAGATGCAGCGAAATCATCTGAAACAGCGCAAAGGCAGCCAGCACGGGCGACAGCGACAGTGCGATCTCGAGCATATACCCGGGGATGGCGCGCAGATAATGATGCCCGAGCTGCGTGGTGGTTTTCCAGGTATCGACGGCCTGTGCCCCGTCCCCCGCGGGCGCTTTGCGGAAAAAGCAGCTAAGCAGCATGACCGCGAGCACCGGCCCGATCGAGCACAGCGCGACGAGACCGAAGGAGTCGCTCTCGGCGCGGCGGTCCGAGCGGATATAGGAAACGCCCACGCCGAAGGCCAGTACGAAGGGCACGGTCATGGGCCCGGTCGTTACGCCGCCCGAATCGAAGGCCATGGCGAGCTGCTGAGCGGGCGCGAAAAGCGACAGGCCGAACACGACGGCGTAGCCGATCAAAAGCAGGTATCTCAGCTTTATGCCGAAGATCATTCGCGCCATCGCCAGCGCAAGAAACGCGCCGACTCCCACGCCCACGACGGCGATGAGCAGCGCGGTGTTGATGTGCGGCACGGTTTCAGCCAGCACCTTGAGGTCGGGCTCCGCGACCGTGACGAACACGCCGAGGGCGAAGCTCACCGAGAGGATCAGCGGCAGCTTTTTGCTTTTGGTCAAAGCGGAGCTCATGTGGCTTCCGATGTTGGTCAGAGAGTTTTCGCTGCCCAGCGTGAACAGGGCCATGCCGACGATCACCATGATCGAGCCGATCAAAAAGGCGAGCATGAGGTCTGTGGGCGCGGGCACGGCCAGCAGGCAAAGCGCCGCGACCACCAACACGATGGGCAGCACCGATACGGCGGATTCCTGCAGTTTGTTTCTGAAGATGCGCTTTCTGCCCGCGCTGAAAAAACGGTACGCGTGGTTCAAGCTTATCAGATCCTTCCGTCCCCGGTGCGGGCCGCGCCGGGAGGTCTTAAGATTTTGCGGCGATTGATACTAAGCATACCGCAGAGCGGGCTTTTTTTCAAGCAAAACCGTGTTTCAAAAGCTTTACATTTTTTGCGCGCCGTTTTTGCGCGTTTTCGCCCGTATTTCTTGACAGTCCGAAGTATTTTGTGCTAAAATCCCTGCATGCAATGCGGGAGGCTGTTTTATGAAAAATCTGGCAAAAAAACTGCTGAACCTGTTGGTCATCGCGCTGACGCTGGGCTTCGTGCTGTACACGGCGTTCAAAAACGGCGATCTGAACGAATCGCTCAAATCGCTTTCCTCGATGAAGCCGCTGTACGTGTGCATAGGCTTCGTGTGCACCTTCGCGTCCATCTTTCTCTACGGCGTGGGCGCGTGGTCGGCGCTCAAGCAAATGGGGCACAAGATTTCGCTTCTCCACATGTTCGGCATCGCCGTCATCAGCGAATTCTATTCCGGCATCACGCCCGGCGCAACCGGCGGCCAGCCGGTGGCCGTCTATCAGATGCACAAGCGCGGCCTGCCCGTCGGGGATTCGACGAGTTCGCTTCTGATGCCCCACATTTGCTTTCACATCATGCTCGTCGTGTGCACGACCGTCCTGGGCATCGTGTTCCGCAGGTTCATCGCGGAGCAAACGGGCTCCCGGCTTTGGATACTGATCCTGGGCTACGTTCTGAATATCCTTATGACCTTCGGGTTCATCATGCTGTGCTTTACGAAAAAGCCCGTAAGGCTGATACTGAAATTCGTCGTGTGGCTGTGCAAAAAGCTGCATTTCAAAAAGATCGCCGCGAAGGAACAAAGCATGCTGAAGACAGCGGACCGCTTTTATAACGGCATGCACCGCCTGTACAACAACCGCGTCGAATTCGTGCAGCAATTGATCTACGCCGCCGCCCGCCTGCTGCTTTTGTGCAGCGTGCAGTACTGGGTCTATCTTGGGCTCGGGCTCAGAGGCGCAGGGTTCGGCGCGATGCTCACGATGGGCGTCATGCAGTACTGCGCCGCCGCCTACACGCCCCTGCCCGGCGCTTCCGGCGCGCAGGAGGGCGTTTTCGCGCTGTTCTTTGCGGGCGTAATGCCGGGAAGCCTCACGGTCGCGGGCATGCTCGCGTGGCGTTTTCTGAGCTTCTACTCCGTTTTGGCCATCGGGCTCGTGGTCTATCTGTGCATGAAGGTGCGCACCCGCGTGGAGATCAAGCACGAGACGGGTCAGAGCGCGCCCCTGCTGCAGCCGGACTTTGTCGAATCCGGCCGCGAACTGATCGACAGCGAGGACAGTACGGAAACGAACGAATAGATCTATCCTTATACGCTGGGGCCGCCGCATTGGTTTATGCGGCGGCCCCTGTTTTATCGCTTATTCTTTGAATTTGGGCAGGACGTCCGCCTCGCGCAAGGATGTGGGCTTTATCCCATCCTCATCCCACAGGCAGACGCGAAGCGGCGCGTTCGATAAAGCCGAAACGGAGAGGAGCACTTCGCCGAGGATAAGATACGTCTTTGTGTGTTCGTCAAGGGAGGACAGGCTTTGAGGCGCGAATGCGCCCGAACCGTTCATCTTGTACAGGCTTTCCTTGCGCGTCCATACGCCAAGGAGCGTAAGCGCGTCCGCCTGCGCGAAAAGAAGCTTTTCTTCGTCGTTCAGTATTCTATGGGCGATGCGTTCAAAGCGCCGTTTTTGCGCGGCGGACACTTCCTCGATGTCCGCGCCGACGGCTTTGTCGCTGATCGCCGCGGCGACCCAGTTATCGCTGTGGGACAGCGACAGGCACAGGTCGTCGCACAGCCATTTGCCTTCGGCGCTTTTTGTAAAGCGCATATCCTCCATGCGCCTGCCGAGGCGGGCGCGGACGAGCTGATCAAGCACACGCCAGTCCCAAATTTTACGCCGCCTGAGCGCGTCGTTTTGAACGCGCTCCGTCTCCATCGCCCGCTCGGGCGGGTAGACGGGCTGCGCCTGCACCGTTTCGGGCAGGCGCGAGAGCCAGACTTCGAGGCAAGGCACCGTTTTTTCGCAGGGCATCCTCGGTTTTTCTCCTTCCGGGCAAGTCGTCTGCATTCATTGTACGACAGGGAAAAGAAAAATGCAAGCCGAATTTGTCGTTTGACAAACGACCACGGGCGTCTCTTTCTCCCCTATAATGTGACCGTAAGCCAAACAGAGGCAAGCAAGGAGGAAAAGAAAATGAAAAACGGAATCACGGAACTGGTATTCATACTCGACCGCAGCGGCTCCATGGGCGGGCTGGAGGATGACACGATCGGCGGCTTCAATTCGCTGATCGAAAAGCAGAGGGACGTTCCCGGCAAGTGCTACGTATCGACGGTGCTGTTCGACAACGTTTCCGAGGTGCTGCACGACCGCAGGACGCTGGACGAGATCGGCCCCATGACGAGAAAGGAGTACTTCGTTCGCGGCAGCACCGCGCTCATCGACGCGATCGGCGGCGCGATCCACCACATCGGCAACGTGCACAAGTACGCGCGCCCCGAAGACGTGCCCGAGAGGACACTGTTCGTGATCACCACCGACGGCTACGAAAACGCCAGTCACCTCTACACCGCGGACGAGGTCAGAAAGATGGTGGAGCGTCAGAAGGAAAAGTACGGCTGGGAATTTTTGTTCATCGGCGCGAACATCGATTCGGTACAGACCGCCGCCAGCTACGGCATCAGGCCGGAGAGGGCCGTGGACTTCCACGCCGACAAGAAGGGCATGGATACCGTTTACTGCGAGCTCGCGTCCAACATCCGGGAATACCGCCGCACGAGCAAGCTGGACGACGGCTGGAAGGACAACATCGACAAGGACTTTAACAGCAGAAAAACGAGCAGGAGGTAAGAATCCTCCCGCACAGGCAGGCAGGGCCGCTGCGAAAACACGCGGCGGCCCATACTGTCATTCAAGATGCTGCCAGCTTCCGTCCGGATGAAGCACGTAGCCTTCGCCGCACTTTGGCTGATAGTCGAAATAGCTTCTCTCCGGTTTTGCGAAGGCGGCCATGATCGCCATGACCGTTCCGCCGTGGGCGACGACGGCGCAGTCCTCCCCCGCGTCAAAAAGACAAAGCGCCCGGAACGCGTGTACGCACCTTTCGGCGAATTTTTCGCGGCTCTCCCCGTTTGGAAAGGGAAGCTCGCCGCCCGAATCGATCCAGGCCTGATAGGCTGTGTTCCCGTTCAGCTCCGCGTAGTTTTTGCCTTCGAAGTCTCCGAAATCGCATTCGCAGAAATCGGGAACGAGCTCGGGTTTTACGCTCGGATAAAGGAGCTCGGCGGACTGCACGCAGCGCGCCATGGGGCTTGCATAGACGCGCCTGACCTGCGGCAGGCGGAGCAAGCGAAGCTTTTCCGCTCCTTGCTCACAGAGCTTTTCGTCCGTTCTGCAGCCGATGTAGCGCCCTTCGAGGTTGCCCTGCGTAAGCCCGTGGCGGACGAGGTACACTTTCATTTGATTCGCACCCCGATCCCGCAGACGACGCGCACGACTTCGTCGCAGGCCTGCGCGATCACGCACAACGCCCGGCCCACGGCCTCCCGGAAGGCGCGGTCGCGGGCGTCGATCGGCACGATCCCCGCGCCGACCTCGTTTGCGACGATCACGGCATTTGGCTTTTCGGCGCAGATCTGTGCCGCGAAAGCGCGCGCGTCCCGGCCGGCGTCCGTTTGGCGCCGCACCTCCTCGTGAAAGGCATAAACGATCTCCGCGCCCGGGTTTTCGAGGGCGGCGAGCTCCTCCTGCCCCTGGTACGCGCCGCCGATATAGAGCTTCAAATCAGTTTTCCTCCCATCGTGACCGCGGCGATCAGGCATAATTCGAGCGTCTGGGAATACCAGCCCGCAAGGTCGCCCGTGACGCCGCCGAATTGCTTATAGGCCATGTGCCGGTAGTAAAGCGTGACAATCGCAGTCAGTGCGGCACAAAGGAGCGCAAGCCAAAAACCGCCGACGCACCATACCCCAAGGCACAAAAGCGCGTAGACGCCGCCGCTTACAGCGACCATGCGCCTGCGGGCAGCCGAGGCGAACTTGTCCAGCATGCCCTCGGGCCTCGCGGAACGAAGCACGGTCAGCGCCCAGGCGCTCATCGCGCGGGAAAGCACGAAGCACGCGCCGATCTGCGCGCCGAGGACGGGCTTTGCCTCGGACAGAAGCGCCGCAGAAAGCAGCATATAGGCCGCGCAGCCCATTACCGCGAACGCGCCGACGCGGCTGTCCTTCAGTATCTCCAGCTTTTTCTCTTTGGGCTGCCAGGAGGCCAGCGCGTCCGTCGTGTCCATGAAGCCGTCCATGTGGATGCCGCCGGTCACGAGGAGCGGAAGACACGCGCCGAGCGCGCCCTGAAGAAACGCGCTTATCTTCAGCCGGGCACACACGGCCAGCCACAGCCACACCAGCGCTCCGATCACGGCGCCCACGAGCGGGAAAAAGCACATGGCGTATTTGCGGTTTTCCTCCGTCCATTCCACCTGCGGCATGGGCAGGCGCGAATAGGTGGAAAACGCGATGACGGCAGATCTTAGAATTCGCATGGGTTATTTCCTTTCAGCGCGACGGGGATGGAGTACACCACCTCCGCGGCGTAAGTGCTGAGGCTTGCAATCTTGCGGTTCAGAAAAGCAAGATTTTGAATGTATTCCTGCGTGGAAGGCGGGTACGTTACGCCGTCGCAGAATACGTCGTTTGTGACGATCACGAGGTTTTCGCTCTTTTTCGACAGTGCCTCCACCGCCGGATAAATGCGCTTCCAGTCGCCGCCGTCGAACATTTCGTTCGCGAGCAGGTTCGGAAGGTCCTCCAGAAGTACCGTGCTTCCCGGCGCGATCTGGGCTTTCTCAAGGTCCATGGGGCATTCGAGCGTTATAAAGCCCTTGTCCGCCCGCTGCGCGCGGTGGCGCGCGACGCGCTTTACGCTTTCCTCGTCGTACACCCGCATCGTGGCGACGTAGATGCGGTTTTTTAGCTGCAGAAGAGACACGAGCTTTTCGGCGTAGGTGGACTTACCGCAGCCGCTGCCGCCGGTGATCAGCGCGATCATACCGCGCCTCCCTTCTCGGTATAGGCGCGCATGCCGAGCCCGCTGAACGTGTGCACGCCGTCATAGACCCGAAGCGCCATGTCCAAAAGCGGCAAGACCGCCGCCGCGCCCGTGCCCTCGCCGAGGGCAAGGCCCGCATGGATGACGGGCTCGAGGCGCAGCTCCCCGTAAATGCGCCGCGCTGTCGTTTCCAGCCCCATGTGTGAAGCCAGCATGTATTCCCGTGCGGCAGGGCACAGCCTGCAGGCCGCAAGCGCCGCGGCCTCCACGATCACGCCGTCCAGGACGACCGGAACGCCGCAGGTCATTGCGCCGAGACACGCGCCCGCCATCGCGCACAGCTCGAGCCCGCCGACCTTGCCAAGCACGTCGACGGGGTCGGACGCGTCCGGGCGGTTTATGTCCAGGGCGCGCTGCACGGCGCGTTTCTTTCGCAAAAGCCCCTCGTCGCTCAGGCCCGCGCCCCTGTCCACCGCCTGCTCCACGGGCATACCGAGCAGCGCACAGCTTACGGCAGCCGTCGCGCTGGTGTTGCCGATACCCATCTCGCCCAGCGCGACGAGTTTTATGCCTTTTAGGCACATTTCGCGCACCGTGTCGATGCCGGCCTGTATCGCTTCCTCTGCCGCCGTTCTCGTCATCGCCGGGCCGAGCGCCATGTCGTCTGTGCCGTACATGGTCTTTTTGCGTATCAGCCCGGGTTCGTCTACGTCCGTCAGCATGCCGACGTCCACCGCGTAGACGGGCGTATCCGAAACGGCCGCCATGAGGTTTACGTTGGACGTGCCCCGGGCGATCGCCCGCGCGACCAGCGCGGTCACGCTTTGATCCGTCTGCGACACGCCCTCGGCCACGATGCCGTGATCGGCGCAGAAGATGAGGATGCAGCGCGGGAAGAGGGATACGCGGTCCGTTTTTTGGATCCCCGCGACGCGCGAGATCATGTCCTCGAGCAGCCCCAGCGAATGCAGCGGTTTTGCCACGGCGTCCCAGCGCGCTTTCGCTCTTTCTTCGCATTTTCGGTCCGGTCGGTTGATCTGATAGGAAAGCATGTTTTTTCTCACTTTACAATGCATTTACGATAAATGCCGCGGCGGCGATCAGTAGGACCGCCGCAAGGCTCGTCACGTACAAAAGCCGGTTGGCCCTTGTGATGTCGTCCGGTTCGGCCGGGCGGTCGTCGTCGCCGATGGTGGGTTTTACGACGGTCTTTCCGAAGTAGGTATGCGTGCCGCCCAGCTGTATGTGCAGGCTGCCCGCCGCCGCGGCCTCGGACCAGGCGCAGTTGGGGCTCAAGTGATTGGCGTGGTCGCGCTTTACGATCCTGAGAGCGTTTTTCGCGTCCAGGCCAAGGAAAAACGCCGAAATGCACATCAGCAGCGCGGTCACGCGCGCGGGGACGTAGTTGAGCACGTCGTCCAGCTTCGCGCTCGACCAGCCGATGTCCCGGTACTTTTCGTCCATGTAGCCGACCATGGAATCCAGCGTGCTTGCGGCCTTGAACGCCCACAGGAGCACGGGCCCGCCCAGCGCGGCATAGATCAGGAGCGAAACGACGCCGTCGGTCGTGTTTTCGGCGACAGTCTCCACGGCAGCCTTTACGATCTCCTCTTCGCTTAGCGAATCGGTATCGCGGCCGACGATTCTGCTCACCTGCCTTCGCCCTTCTTCGATCCCCCGGCCGAGGGCACGCTTTACGCCCCGCGCCTCTTTGACCATGCTCGTAACGGCGATGCCCATCCAGTCGAGCAGCGCCATGCAGATAATGCGCGGCCAGCGCCCGATCAGCCCGCTGAGCTCGATGAGCGCGCCGGCCGCGAGCGCGGAGACGAGCACAGTGGAGGCAGTCAGCAAAACGGCGCTCCATCTCAGGTTTCCGCCCCTTGCGCGGAGCTTTTTTTCCATATAAGAGATGAAACGGCCGATCAGGCGCACGGGATGGTACAGCCATTCGGGGTCCCCGAGCACGAGGTCGAGCCCGTAGCCCATGAGAAGGGCAAGTATGACGTCCGGCATATCACATCTCCCCGCGAATGATCCTGTAGATCGCGTCCATGTCGAGGCTGGCGCGCACGATGTCCGCGATTCGGTCGAATTCCCGCTCGCGGAATTCGTCCATCGTCAGAAAAGCGCTTTGGGGATCGCACACGCCCTTGCCTTTGCGGACGAAAGCGGCCAGCGCGCTGAAAAAGCGGCCGTCGTCGAACAGCCCGTGCAGGTAGGTGCCCAGCACGTTCCCTTCGGCGTTGCATACGCCGTCGGTCTCGCCGCGGATCGTAAGCCACGGCGCGCAGTCCTTTCCGAAGACGCTGCGCCCTGCGTGGATCTCGTAGCCGTCCAGCAGCGTGCCGTTCAGTTCGCTTAGCCACCCGCTCTTCGCGCAGACGGTGCCGGTGGATTGAACGGTCTTTTTTTCGGGCTCGAAAACGACCTCCATGTCGAGCAGGTCCATGCCCGCCAAAGACGGCACGTTCGATTCCGAATGCCCGGGGTCGCACAGTTTGCGCCCGAGCATCTGATAGCCGCCGCAAATGCCGATCAGCATCCCGCCCTTTCGCGCGTGGCGGACGATCGGCGCCTCCATGCCGCGGTTTCTGAGATCGATCAGGTCCTCTATCGTGTTCTTCGTGCCCGGCAGCACGACGACGTCGGCGTTTTCGAGGTCGGAGGCCTTTTCGGCGTAGTGCACGCGCACGCCCTTTTGCAGCGTGAGCGCCTGAAAATCGGTAAAGTTCGAAATGTGCTTGAGCCGTACGACGACGACGTCCAGATCGCCCTTCCCCGACGCGCGGCGGAAGCGCTCCGTCACGCTGTCCTCGTCTTCGAGCTCCACGTCCATCCAAGGCACCACGCCCAGAACGGGGATATGGATGCGCTCCTCCAGCATTCTGAGCCCGGGCTCGAGGATCTTGACGTCGCCGCGGAATTTGTTGATGATGACGCCTTTGACCCGCGCGCGCTCTTCGTCGGTCAGAAGCATGACGGTGCCGAGGAGCGAAGCGAACACGCCGCCTAAGTTTATGTCGCCGACCAGCAAAACCGGCGCGTCCGCGGCCTCGGCCATCGACATGTTCACGATGTCGCCCTCGCGCAGGTTGATCTCGGCGGGGCTGCCCGCGCCTTCGATGACCACGCAGTCCACTTCGCTCTCCAGCGCGTCGTAGGTCGCCTTGATGCTCTTGCGCAGGGCGGGCTTATAGCGGTGGTATTCCATCGCGGTCATGCTTCCGATGGCCTTACCGTCCACGATGACCTGGCTGCGGCGGTCGCCCGTAGGTTTTAGCAGCACGGGGTTCATGCGCACGTCGGGCTCCATGCCCGCCGCCTGCGCCTGCGTGACCTGCGCGCGCCCCATCTCCTTTCCGTCGCGCGTGACGTAGGAGTTGAGTGCCATGTTCTGCGCCTTGAACGGCGCGACCTTCAGTCCGTCCTGCCTGAGTATCCTCAAAAGCGCCGCGCACAGCACGCTTTTGCCGACGGAGGAAGCCGTTCCCTGGATCATCAGTGATTTGCCGCGCATGTTACGTCTCCTTCGGTCTTTCGATCAGTATTACGTGAATGTCCCTTTCCAGCGCGGGTACGACCTTTTCTGCTACGCCGCCCTGCGCGCCGGAATCCTTCGTGACCATCACGCGTATGTTCAGCATGTCGTACAGCGCCGCGTTGAAGGCCGCGCTGAAGGGCCCCTGCATGGCGATTATGTGCGCAGGCGCAACGCCCGCCTCCGCGCAGAGCCGGAGCGCCTCCGCGCTTGGCAGCACGCGCACCCAGATCCTGGCGGGGTCGATCACATCCGTATAGCTCTTCAGCGTATGGCTGCCCGTCGTCAGAAGGACGTTGCCTTCGGTGCGCGAAAGCGCCCTTGCGGCCTGCAGTGTGTCGCTCGCGTGCTCGACGTAGCGCACCCACTCCCCCTCGCTCGCTTGGCGTTCGACGCGCTCGCAGGGAATGTTCAGCTGCCCGCAGCACGCCCTGATGTTCGCGGTCGCACGCACGGCGTAGGGGTGCGTGCAGTCGACGACCTTTTGGGGGTTTTCGTTCTTCAAAAAAGCCGTCATTTCATTAAAGTCCAGCGCGCCCACGCGGCAGGGCAGATCCTTCGGCAAAAGGGCGCGCGCGTATTCGCTCGTGACGCACACGGTCACGTTTTCGCCGCTTTCCCTGAGCCGGACGGCCAGTTCCCTGCCCTCGACGGTGCCGCCGAAAATCACGATTTCAGACATTGTTTCAGTTCCTCGACAAGAAGTTCGTTCTGCTCTTCCGTTTTGACCGCAAGGCGCAAAAAGCTCTTTCCGAGGCCGAAGGAAGCGCAGGAACGAACGAGGATGCGCCTTGCCTTAAGCCTCCTTACGGCCTGTTCCATGTCCTGCCCGAAGTCGCAAAGAAGAAAGTTTGCCCCGGACGGGAATACGCTTGCGCCGAGCGCGCGGAGCTGTGCTGCAAATTCTGCCCGCCGCGCGGCGTTCAGGACCGCGTCCCTTCGAATGTCGTCCAGATGCATCGGAAGCTCCGCGGCGATCAGTGCGGCAAACGCGTTGAGCTGCCACGGCAGGGCCGTTTCGCCAAGAAGCGCGATCTTTTCCCTGTCCGCGCAGATATAACCCAGCCGCACCCCCGGGACGCACAGGATCTTGGTGAGCGATCCCACGACCGTCAGCCCCTTCGTCACGTCCGTTCGCACGCTGCATTCGGGACAGTAATCGATAAAGGCTTCGTCGACGACGAGCTCTCCGGCGAAAGACATAACGCGGCGGTACTCCGAAAGCACCTGTTCGCGGCTGAGCGTCTCCCCCGTGGGATTGTTCGGGTTGCAGAGCACGCGCGTATCGCCCGGCGCAATCTGCATATCGTCCGCAGAAGCACAGAGGCGCCCGTGCGCTTTTGCCCGCGCCGCGTATTCGCCGAAGGTCGGTTCGTCGATCAGCACGCGGCCCCGGCCCTGCGAAAGCATAAGGTCGATCGCGTACGCGCCGCCCGCCGTTGGCAGTATGCGGTCCTCGTCCACGTTCGCGTAGGCGGCCAGCCCTCTTTTCGCTTCCCGCATCGACGGATCGGGATAGTAGCGCACGTTCTCCGCGGCACGGCGAAACAGCTTTTCGACCCAAGCCGGCGTGCCCTCCGGACGGAGGTTGGCAGAGAAATCCAGCCATTCGTCGGGAGATGATCCCTGCCACACGTTTCCGCCGTGCGTCATGGCCAGAACCTTTCTATGACGTCCGGCCTTCCGGCGAAATACACGTGCGCGAACGCAGCGAGCGTATTGTGCTTTTCGTAGCCGCACGTCCATTTTCTGTTCGGATCGGAGGCCTTGGTGATTTCGTAGGCGCAGCCGATCTCTTCCGTCGCCTCCGTTACGGCGCGGTGGAATTCGTGTGCCGGAAAGGTAAGGCCCGTTCTGTCCCTGACCGTGACGTAGCCGAAGCGCTGCAGCTTTTCCGTCATGCGGCTTTTTAGCGGCAGCGCGCCGCACATCGGGCGCCCGTCTATGCTTTGGCCAAGGTACATCAGTCCCCCGCACTCCGCGTAGCAGCGCAGACCGTTTTCGAGCGCGGTTTTGACGCTTTTGCGCATCGAAGCGTTTTTTTCGAGCGTTTCGGCGTAGACCTCGGGATAACCGCCGCCGATGTACAGCCCGTTCAGGTTTTCGGGCAGCGCACCGTCCCTTAGCGGCGAAAAGAATATAAGCTCCATGCCCAGGTTCTTCAGCGCCTCCAGATTTGCGTCGTAGTAGAAGTGAAACGCTTCGTCCAGCGCGACGCCCAGACGGTAGCCGTCCCTCCGGCGAAGCGATTTGTTTTCGGCTGTTTTTTCTGTTTCGGGTGCCTTTGACGCGAGCGAAAGGATCTTGTCGAGCCGAAGCGTGCTTTCGGCAAGCGGCGCGGCCTCGTCGATTCTTTGCATAAGATCGGGGGTCTCCCGCGCGGTCACGAGGCCGAGATGCCTCGACCGGAGCGTGAGCGCGGCCTGCTTCGTAAGGCAGCCCACGCAGTCCAGGCCGGTATATTCCCCGATCGCGCGTTCGATGAGCGCGTAGTGCCTGTCACCCGAAGCGCGGTTTACGAGCACGCCGCAGATGCCGCTGTCTTCCCTGAGCGTCTGAAAGCCCTTGACCGTCGCAGCGACGCTCGCCGCGCCGCCCGATGCGTCCGCGACCAAAATAACGGGCGTCTTCGTCATGCGGGCAAGCTCCCAAGTGGACGAACGCATTTCGAGCGCGTCGAGCCCGTCATAGTAGCCCATCACGCCTTCGATCACCGAAATGTCGGCCTTCCGGCCGAGCAGGCGTTTGATTTCGCTTTCGCGCATCAGCCAGGTATCCAGATTGTAGGACGCCCGGCCGGTCACGCGCCTGTGAAAGCCGGGGTCGATGTAGTCGGGACCGGCCTTGTAGGGTGCGACGTCAAGGCCGCGCCGTTTCAGGCAGGCCATGAGCAAAAGCGACGCGGTCGTTTTTCCGCAGCCGCTGCCCGTGCCCGCGACGAGCAGTCTCACGCGCGCACCCCCTCGATGCCGTACAGAAGCGCGTTCACGATCGCCGCCGCGACGTTGCTTCCGCCCCTTCGGCCCATGGCCGCGATGCAGGGAAGGCCGCTTTGCCAGAGCTTTTCCTTGGCCTCCACGACGTTTACGAAGCCCACCGGCACGCCGACGACCGCCGTGTCTTCGGGCAGTCCGTTTTCTTGCGAGATTTCCAAAAGAGACAAAAGGAACGTCGGCGCGTTCCCGCAAACCAGCAGTTTCGGGCCGCGGATCTTCAGCGCGCGCTCCATGCTGACGTACGAGCGGGTGACGCCGCGCTGCTTTGCTTCCTTCGCGACGTCCTCGTCCGCCACGAAGCACAGCGCCTTTGCGCCCAGCTTGCTCAGCGCGCTTTTGCTGATGCCCGCAAGGGCCATGTTGGTGTCGGTCACGACGGTCGCGCCGTTTTTCAGCATGTTTCGCATAAGATTGACGATGCCCGGCGTAAAGCGCATCGTCTCGGCAAAGGAGAAGTCCGCCGTCGCGTGGATGACGCGCTTGACGATGGGCTTTATTTCTTCGTCCAGTTCGACCCGAAGCTCGCTTTCGATGATCTCCATGCTCCTGTTTTCAATTTCCATCGGCAGCATTTACCATTCCACTCCCTTCCGCGCGGGCAGTTTTTCCGTGATATAGGGATGCTTTTCGGCGGCGATGCGGCTGAGGTAATCCGCTTTCTCCGCAAGCCAGTCCGGTACGGTCCGCCCCGTGACGACGGTCTCGCCGGATTCCAGCGCGCAGCCGATCAGCTTTTCGGCGCAGTCCTTTTCCGCCATGCCCGTCGTAAGCGCGATGCCCAGTTCGTCCAGCACGATCATTTCGGGACGCCACAGGCGTATCTTTTCGCACGTTTCCAGCGCAAACGCCGTCTGCTCGGCATGCGCCTGCCGCTTTTCCTCTTCGTTCATGCGCGAGGTAAAGCCTTTGATCGGTTTTGCCGCCGTCACGCAGACGTTTTCAAATTTTCCGAAGGCGATCAGTTCGCCCGAATTGCCCTTTTTCATGAATTGCGCGACCAGTACGCGCTTTTGGTGCCCGGCGGCCCTGAGCGCAAGGCCCATCGCCGCCGTGGTCTTGCCCTTGCCTTCGCCCGTATAGACGTGCAGTTTGTTCACGCTTTGCTCACTCCTCATAATGCCCCAGCGGGTTTCCCTGCCCGTCCAGCATGATCGTATCCACTCTGAGCGCCCCTTTTGTCCGCGCGTGGCAATAGGCAGCCGCCCTTTCGCAGAGGGCATCCCATACTTTTTCGTATCCCGCCTCGCGGATCGTGGGTATGACCCCGTCCAGCGTGACGCTCTCCATTACTTTCTTTATCAGTTCCGTCGGCGCGCCCATCAGCGCAAGAAGCGCCGCGACGGGTTCGCGCCGGCCGTCGCCGTATTTGCTGTGCGTCTGCATGCATCCGCCTGCGACCTTGGCGAGCTTTCCCGGCTGCCCCGCGAGGAGGACCTTTTCAAAGCCCAGCTCCACGGCGGCATCCAGCGCAAAGCCCACGAAGTTGCTGATCTGCACACACCGAAGTTCCGGCCTCAGCCTGCCGAGCGCCGTTTCGCCCTGACTGCCGAAGACGAGCGCGAGCGATTTTGCGCCGTTTTCCCTGCGCATGTTCATTTCAAGGCGTATCGTGTCCGTGAGCGCTTCCTCGCTCATCGGCCTTACAACGCCCGTCGTGCCGAGGATCGACAGCCCGCCCAGGATACCGAGGCGCGGATTGAACGTCTTTTCCGCCTTCTCGCGCCCGCCCGTAATGCCCACGGTGACGTTTGCCGCGTTTTTCGCAAACACGCTTCGCACCGCTTCCGTGATCATGCGCCTCGGCACCGGATTGATCGCCGCTTCGCCCACGGGCAGCTTGAGCCCCGGGAGCGTGATCGTTCCCACGCCCTCGCCGGCGAGAAAGGCGATTTCTCCCGCTGTCGGAAGGATCTGCACCTCCGCCCAGACCTCCGAGCCGTCGGTTATGTCGGGGTCGTCGCCCGAGTCCTTCCAAACCGCGCAGCGATACGGTCCCAGCGCATGGACGTCCGGCGCGTAGACGCGGCCTTCGGGCACGACGATTTCCACCTTTTCGGGGCATTCGCCGTCCCTTTGCCAAAGGCACGAGGCCAGCGCGCAGGCTGCCGCGCACGAGCCGGTCGTGAAGCCCTCTCTGAGAGTCGTCATGTATCTTTGTCTCCCGCGAGCGCGAAGGTCATGCCTTCGCAGATCGTTTTGCCCACGAGCAGCACGCCGCCCGAGGCCTTGACCGCGGCCCGCTCGCAGACGTTGCCGACGCCCACGGTCTTTTCCACGTAATCCGAATGGGCAAATACGCCCGGAACGTCCTTAAGCGCCTGCGCAGAGAAGGTCAGAAGGGGCATATGATATTTTTCGCAAAAACGCGTGAAGGCCGCTTCGTCCTTTTTGACGTCTATGCTGGCAAGCGCCCTGACGGACAGAAGCGACACGCCGTTTTCGCGCAGGAACGAAAGCGCGGTTTTTTCAAACGCGTCCGCGTCCGTGTCTCTTTTGCAGCCGGCCCCCAGGACCAGCGTGCGTGGTCGCAGAAAGAGCGTCACGCCGAAGGGCGGCTTTATGGCCCTTTCCGTGATCGCGACGCCCACGGTTTTCCCCGCCAGCGCCCGCGACGAGACCGCTTTGATCGCAGACGGGTTTTCGATGGCCATGTCGTTTTTTACCGCCCATGAATCGACGGCGGGCACGCCCCTTACGTCGGTCGCCGTGGTGATGACGGTTTCCGCACCCGTAAGAGACGCGATCCTTTCGGCCAGCGCGTTCGCGCCGCCGATGTGGCCGCTGAGCAGCGGGATCACGTGCCGCCCCGCTTCGTCCATGACGACGACCGCAGGGTCGGTCGTTTTGTCTTTCACGAAGGGAGCGATCGCCCTTACGGCGATGCCCGCGGCGCCGATGAACAAAAGCGCGTCCGCCTGATGGAAGTACGTCTTCGTCCATTCCATGACCGGCACGCCGCGGTCGACCGGGACGCCGATCTTTTCGGACCAGCTTTGGCCCCTGTCCGTAAAGGCGATCGCACGAAGGTTCATTTTGACGCCTCCCGGAACATGTGGGAAAACGCGGGATCGTAGAGCTTCGATCTTTCGTATTCGTTTCCCAGAAAGCCGCCCACGAGCACAAGCGCAGTGCGGCAGACGTGCGCGGCCTTTTGAGGCAGGGTTTGCAGCGTGCCCTTTATGATCTCCTCGTCCGGCCAGGTGGCTTTGTATACCACCGCGGCCGGTGTTTCGGGCGCATAGCCGCCCAGGATCAGCTCCGCGCAGAGCTTTTCCAGCATGCCGACGCTTAAGAAAAGCGCCATGCTCGCGCCATGCGTCGCCAGCGAACGGATGCTTTCGCCGTCCGGCACGGGCGTTTTCCCGGCCATGCGGCTGACGATCAGCGTCTGGCTTACGCCCGGCAGCGTGTATTCGGCCCCGAGGACGGCCGCCGCCGCGTTCAGGGAGCTAACGCCGGGCACGACTTCATAGCTGTAGCCCAGCCTGTCCAGCTCGTCCATTTGCTCCCGAACGGCGCCGTAGATCGACGGATCGCCCGTATGCAGGCGCACGACGGTCTGCTCTTTGGGGCAGGCGGTCATTTTTTCGACGACCTGCTCGAGCGTCATGGACGCGCTGTTCATCGTCACGCATTCTTTTGAGCACCAGGAAAGAAGCGCCGGATTGACGAGCGAGCCCGCGTAGATCACCAGATTCGCCCGTTTGAGCAGCTCCATGCCCCTTACGGTGATCAGGTCGACCGCGCCGGGGCCCGCGCCGATAAAATAGATCATTGCTTTGCCTCCATAGTCGCCGCGAATACGCATACCGGATTCTGCGCGCGGAACATGTGATAGCTGCCGACCTTTTCGAGCCGCGAGACCGCGATCTGAACGGCGGAAAAGTCGGCGTAGCCGGAGAGCGCCTGCGTCAGGAGCGACATGCTCTCCATCGTGACCGCCGTCGCACAGACGCGGATCCTTTTCCCGAAGCTCTCCAGCTTTTTGAGTATCTCTTTCGTTTCGCCGCCCGTGCCGCCCAGAAACACGCAGTCCGGCGCGGGCAGCCCTTCCAGTATTTCCGGCGCGCTGCCCGCCACTACCTGTATGTTCAGCGCGTGAAACTTTTCTTTGTTCAGCCTGATCAGCTCTGTCGCTTCCCGATCGCGCTCGACGGCGTACACCTGCCCCAGCGGGCAGTTCAGCGCGCACTCCACGGACACGCTGCCCGTGCCCGCGCCGACGTCCCACACGACGGCGTCCGGCGTAAGCTCCATTTTCAGAATCGCCTGCGCGCGGATCTCGCTCTTGGTCATGGGCGTTTTGCCGCGGATAAAGCTGTCGTCGCTTAAGGCCGTCGTTCTCTGTGCCGTTTGCGGCGCGTCGTTTATGATCAGCGCCGCGCTCAGCGCGTCGTAAGGCCTGTCCTCGTAGGGGCCCACGCGCTCGTCGTCATAGCTCAGCCTTTCGCCGATCATGAGCGAAAGAGCGTTCAGTCCGCCTTGCTCAAGCGCGTCGCGCACCCATTTGGGATCGCGCTTATCGTCCAGCAGCACGAAGGTTTTTGGCTTCGTGCGGGCATAATGGCACAGCGCGTTTTCGCTGAGCGCGCGCCCATGCGCAGAGAGGATCGCGGCGTCCTGCCAGCTTACGGCAAGGCGCGCACAGAGCGCCTGAAGGCTGCTTATACCGCAGACGACGTTCAGCTTCTCTTGCCCGAAGCGGTTTTTGAGAAGCGGCAGCATGCTGTACAGCCCCGTGTCGCCCGAGAGCAGCACGGAGGCCTTCAGGCCCTCTTCGAGCGCCGCCGCCATACCGTCCATCGCCGATTTAAAGGGCGTTAGAGGCCTTCTTTTTTCGGGCGGCACCAAATCGCCGTTGCGCTCCGCGCACCAGACGAGATCGGCGTTTTCGATCGCGCACAGGGCTTCCTGCGTCAGCATTTTTCTGCTTCCCGGACCCAGGCCGATCACATTGAGTCTTCTCATGCGCCGTCTGAGCCGCCCTTTCCGGTTTCGTCCGTCGATTTGTAGCCGCGCGGCGTGACGAGGCGTTTTCCCAGGAAGCGCGTGTCCGCCGTGCCGACGAAGACAGTCGTGAACATATCGGCCGGATAATCGCGCAGCTCCTTCAGCGTCATCGTCTCCGCGCGTTCGTTTTCGCGCCCGATGTCCGCGGCGACGCCGCAGGCGGTCTCGGGCGGAAGGTACGCAAGCAGTATATCGCAGGCGCGTTTCAAATGGTCCGGCCTTTTATGGCTCGCGGGATTGTAGATCGCCATGCACAGCCCCGCCTGCGCGCAGTGGCGCAGCCGCTTTTCGATGGTCTGCCAGGGCGTCAGCGCGTCGGAGAGCGAGAGCACCGCAAAATCGTGACCCAGCGGCGCGCCGAGGAGCGCTCCGCCGCTCAGCGCCGCGGTCACGCCGGGCACGATCCCGACCTCAAGATCGCTTATTCCTTCGCTGAGCTCCAGGATCAGCGACGCCATGCCGTACACGCCTGCGTCTCCCGAGCAAATCACGGCGGTCTTTTTGCCGGAACGGGCCGTTTCTATCGCTAAAAGGCATCGCTCTGTCTCCCGCCGCATGGGCGTTTGCAGGTATTCCTTGTTTGGAAACAGGGGCCTTACCAGATCGTTGTAGACCTGATAGCCCACGATCACTTCCGCCCATTCGAGGGTTTTCGCGGCCCTGAGAGTCATGTCCTCGGCGTTTCCGGGGCCGATGCCCACCACATAGAGTTTATTCATATTCTGTTCCTTTACTTGAGCCGGTATAGGAAGCGCATGCCCCCGGTCTCGCCCGAAAGCATTTTTCTGAGGTCCATGATGAACGTGCCGATGCTGTCGGAGGACTGATACAGGGAGCGTTCGGTGCAAAAGACGCTGCCATCCCGCACGGCCTTGAAGTCGCCGAGCAAGGGCTGAAGCGAAACGAGTTCATTGATGTCCGTGATCTGCGCTTCGATCGCGGCGTTGTAGACGAGGTAATCCGCGTCCATCGCCTGCAGGTAGAAGTCCTCCATCGATATGCTTACGGAGGCGTTCGTTTCCTGCCCGCTGAGCGCGTCGAACACGTAGCGTCCCCCGGCCAGTTCGATCGAGCGCACGATGTAATCTTCGCTGCCGCGCACGGTGACCGTGCCGTCGGGTTTCAGGGAGAAAAACGCGACGGTCTTTCCGCTGCCTTGCGTTTCCCGAAGCTGTTCCACCGCGGATATCTGGGCTGCGAATATCTCCTCCGCTTCGGCTTCGCTGTCGGTGAGCAGGCCGTAGAGCTTTATCCACTCAAGGCGCCCCAGCGGGTGCGGTTCGCTGCTGGAACGGTCGATGAATACAGGAATGCCCAGCAGCTGTATCAGTTCCCTGACCTGCGGCGTGTGCAGTATCATCATCGATTCGACAGCCAAATCACAGTTTTCGCGCAGCAAAAGCTCGTAATCGGGACTGCTGTACCTGCCCGCAAACAGTATGTCCCCGTTTTTCATCGCGTCGATCGCGCCCTGCACGTACCAGCCGTCCTGCTGCGTGCCGGACAGGCGGACGCGCTCCAGCGCGCCTACGGTTTCGATCAGCGACATGGCGGACGTGGCGGCAAGGTAGATTCTGTCAAGCGGTTTTTGGAGCACGACGACGGACGGGCTGAGGCCCTCCGGCGCCTCCATGCCCTCGGGCACGACGAGGTAGCTTTCCAGATTCCCTACGTCGATCAGCGCGTAGCCGCCCGCATAGTACTCCACGTGAAAGCCTTCGGCATATTGAAGCGCCATGCTTCCCGTGCGAACAAGCCCTGCCGGGGCGCCGCCGCCCAGGGCGATGTACAGGCTGTATTCGATCTCGTGGGGGCTGCTCATCGCGGCCGTGGTGGCGTAAATCGGAAAAGCGCGGTTCAAAACCGCCGGAACGGTGAAGACAGCGCCTTCTTCCGTGTACTCGGGGGCGTAGCTGTCCTCGCCGATCCTTACGTTGGTGTAGTTTTTGCTGGAAAAGACGATCTTCGCGGTCACGTTTCCGTCTTTGACCGTCACCTGCGGACAGGTGATGGTCACCCGGCCCGTGCCGCCGGCAAATGAAAACTCGTCGGGCACGTACGCGCCGTCGGGAAGCTCGCAAAGCGCAAACCGGGCGCCTGCCGAAACGAGCAGCGCCGAGATCAAAAGAACGAGAGCTGTTTTTTTCATCCGCTGTCCCCCTTCGATCGCGATCGGAAACTCTTCACTGTCCGGACGGCTCGTCCGCTGCGGCCGACAGCGTCTGAGAGAAGAAAGTGAGGCTGTAGGCCACCTCGGACGCGGGTTTGATGGCCGTCGAATCGACGATCAGAGACGTTTTCCGATCGAATACGAGGACCGGTATGTCAAATGCCGCGCCGCCTTCGAGGGAGACCGGCATGTATTTTTCGTCGTTATAGCGTATGTAGTCGATCTTTGCGGTGGAAAACACGATGTGCGCCGTACACGCGCCGTTTTCGACGGTGATCGCCGATGGCGACTGCACGCTCGTTTTGCCCTTGCCTTCGAGCAGGACAGCGCATTCGTACAGGCCGTCGGACAGCAAAAGCGACGCGGCCGTGGTCAGATATTCGGGTTTGAACGCTTCGGGCGGAAGCGAATCCGAGCGGAATACGAGAGAGCGCGGATACCAGGCCTGCTTTCTTTCGCTCAGCGCCGCGCAAGCGTACACGCTGTCCAGCGCGACGATCGGCAAATCGAAAAAGAAGCCCGTTTCGTCCTCGTTGAGCGGGATCAGCCCGGACACAGGCGTTTTGGCGGCGTCCCCGGCATTGCCCGCGAACATGTAGCTGTAGGCCTTGCTCTTCATATAGAGGCGGGCGGTCATTGTGCCGCCTTCCAGCGTGAGGCTGCAGCTCACGATTTTGAACATGGAGGAAGAGGAATCCACGTTCACCGTATAGACGCCGTCACTGAGCATTTCGGCGGTGACGGGCGAAACGCCGTCCAAGGCGACGTCGAGCACGTCCGTCATTTCGTCCTCCGTGGCCACGGAGCCGATCGTCGTGCCTTCGGCGCATGCGCCCAAGAGCAGGAGCGCGAGCAGCGTCACGCAAATGAATCTTTTCATAGAAATGCATCCTCGTCGTTCGGGTAGCCCGGAGAGGCCGAAGCCCCTCCGGGCTTGCTCTGCGGATTCGGCACGAGCGGCACGGACCGGCATGAGTTCCGTTCAAAGTGAAATCTATTCGGCCTGCGCGATCGCGCTGAGCGCGTGCTCGACGTAGATCTGCTGGATTTCGGGCACCTGGCCCAGTCCCTCCAGCACGCATTCCACTTCGTAACCGGCCGCGGTGAAGATGGATTTCCAGGAATCCTCTTCGTCGCCGGCCATGTCGTTGTTGGCATGATCGCCGCAGACGACCATCATGTCCCTGAGCACCACGCGGGTGTAGCCCTTGTCGGCGATGGCTTCGAGCACGGTGTCGATGCTGGGTTCTGCTTCCACGGTGCCGATAAAGTAGTTTTCGGCGCCCTTGGCGGAAAGCACGTCCTGCATTTGGGCGTAGACCTTGTTGTATTCGTGCTCGGTGCCGTGGCCCATGTAGACGATGGCGGTCTTGCCGTCGTCATAGTCCTTCACGACGTCGATCATGATGTCCGCGACGCGGTCGAAATCGTCCTCGCTCGTCAGCAGGGGTTCCGCGACGACGATCTGCTCGAACGCGTCGGCGTAGCCCGCGAGCACTTCGATGAGCTCGTCGTACTCGAAGCCGTGCATCAGGTGCGTGGGCTGTACGACCAGGATTTTGACGCCGTTTGCGACGGCGCGCTCCAGCGCTTCCTCCACATTGTCGATGTGGACGCCGTCGCGCCTTTCGACGTGATCGATGATGATTTGCGCGGTGAAGGCGCGGCGCACGCTGTAGTCCTCCACGGCTTCGTCGATGGCCTTCTCGATGCCGCCGATGGTCAGCCTGCGGCTGTCGTTGAAGCTGGTGCCGAAGGAAACGACGAGCAGTTCCTTTTCGCCGATTTCGTCCTCGTTGCGCACGAGGTCGAGGCTCGCGTCGCCGGTTTCGTAGTTTTCTTCGTCCTCTTCCTCGGCCCACGCGCCGAAGGCGCATACGAAAAGAAGCACGAGAGTAAGCAGCATGGTAAGTGTACGCTTCATTGAAATGATCCTCCTGTGTTTTTTTATCGCAGTACTCCTGCGGAGAGTACGATGCGCATACCGTTTTGCCGGGCGATCCCGACGAGCCATTCGTTGGTTTTGTTGTTCAGTTCTTTTTGATCGCCTGCGACCAGTACGGTTCCGCACGAAAGCATCGTCCGGACCGCCTCTTCTTTGGTTTCGTCCGACGGCGTTTGAAACGCGCTGCAGCCGATCACGGTTTGGGCCAGGGCCTTTGCGACCTCGTATTCCATATCGTTTTCCCAAAGGATGCCCGCGGCGAAAGGGATGCGCTTTCTTTGCAGTTCGCGGTAAGCAAGCAGGCCGCTGCCCGCTCCGCCGATGACGAACACGCGCGCTTCCCCCTCCGGCTTTACCAGCTCCACGCTTCCGCGGCTGACGAGGTAGCTGCCGCGCGTGAGCCCGTACAGCTCCCGTATGTGGTCGTCCGTGAAGACACGCTCGGGCTTGTCCGGTTTTTCGGCCCTGTCTCCCCGCACGCACAGTATGAGGTCGGAGAGCTTTTCGGCCAGGTCGATCTCGTGCAGGGAGAGGATCACCGCGGTCTGCCTGACCCGCGCGGTCTCAAGTAAGATGTCCAGCAGTTCGATCTTGTTGTGGATGTCGAGGAAGGAGGTAGGCTCGTCCAGCACCAGCACCTCGGGCTGCTGGCAAAGCGCGCGCGCAAGGAGGATGCGCTGGCGCTGCCCGTCGCTGATGTGTCCAAAGTCCCTGTCCGCTATGTCGTCGGCCTGCACGCGCCTTAGCGTATCCCACACGACGGCCTTGTCTTTGGCCGTGAGCGCGCCGAAGCGCCCCGTGTAGGGATAGCGGCCCATGGCGGCCACCTCGAAGCAAGTCATCATCTCCGGCTGCACGCGCTCGGTCAGGACAACGGCGAGCTTTTTCGCGAGCTCTGCGCGCGGCCAGGCCTCCAGATCGCGCCCGCCGATCAGCGTTCTGCCTGCAATCGGCGTAAGCTGCCCCGTGACGGTTTTCAGTATCGTGGATTTTCCCGCGCCGTTCGGGCCGATGAGCGAAAGGATCTGACCCTTGTTCAGGCGGATGTCGATGTCTCTGATCAGTGCCTTTCCTCTGTAGCCGACGCTCAGCTTTTGGGTCTCGAACACGACCGTGTCAGCCATCGCTGCGCCTCCTTTGCCTGCCGATCATAAGCGCTATGACGACCGGCGCGCCGAACACCGCCGTGACGGTGCTGATGGCGAGCTCGGAGGGCGAAAAGGCGGTGCGGGCGATCAGGTCGCAGCCCATGCAGAACACGCCGCCCAGCAGAAACGAACCGGGGATGATGAGCGAGGGTCTGGACGTTCCAAACAGCAGCTTCGTCATGTGCGGAACGGCCACACCCACAAAGGAGATCGGCCCGGACAGCGCCGTAACGCAGGCGGAAAGCACGCTGGACAGGCTTATCAGCGCGACGCGGAACAGTTTTACGTTCACGCCCATGCTGCGCGCGTAGTTTTCGCCCAGACGGTAAGCGGAGATCGGCTTGGACAGAAGGAACGAAAGACCCAGCGCGATCAGCACGATGATCATGATCACATTGAGGTTCGGCCAGGCCACCGCGGAAAAGCTGCCCATCGACCAGTGATGAAGGTTTGCCACGTTTGCTTCGTCGGCAAAGGTGACGAAGAAATCCGTGACGGAGGTGCAGATGCTGCCGATCATGATGCCGATGACCAGCAGCGCCGCCATGCTCCTTACGCGGTGCGCAAACAGCAGAACGAACAGCGTAACCAGCATCGAACCGCCGAAGGCCGCCGCCATCACCGCCCAGAAGGGGACGCTGGGCACGTATTTCAGTACGTAGACCATCATGATGCCCACGAACAGCTTCGCGCCCGAGGAAATGCCTAAAACGTACGGCCCCGCGATGGGGTTTCTGAAGAACGTCTGCAGCAGAAAGCCTGACACGGAAAGCGCCCCGCCCAGTACGGCCGCAGCCAGCAGCCGGGGCAGACGTATTTTCCAGATGACGTTGCCGAGGCGGCTTCCGTCGGAGCCGCCGCTTAACACGATGCGCAAAATCTCTTTGGGCGCGATGGACACGCTGCCGGTGTTCACGTTCAGCACGAAGATCGCACAGAACGCGACGCCCAGCAGCGCAAATACCAGCAGCGCGCGCAGAGCCGTGAGTCTTTTTGTCATGAAAGCTTGAACAGGTAGGTAAACTCCGTGACTGTGGGATCGTCGTTGGTCAGCATTTTACTGAAGTCGAGGATCATCGCGCCGAGCGTATCGGAAATCTGGAAGTAGTCGGGCGTGGTGAACCAGACGTTTCCGTCCTTGACGGCCTTGAAATCGGCAAGGATGGGGCTGCGCGCGAGGAACTCTTCCATCGTGGCGGGCTTTCCGCCCATGGACCAGATGTAGACGATGTAGTCCGCGTCGCCCGCGCCGATGTAGAATTCCTCGGCCTCGATCTTCTGGGTGCCGCTCTTTTCGGGTTCGAGCTCGGGCAGTACGTATTCGCCGCCCGCGATCTCGAGCATCTTGACCATGTAGTCGCCCGCGCGGCGGGTGTACAGGTCGCCCTTCGAGGTGATGTAGAACATCGCGACGGTCTTTCCGGTGGAGCCCTCGGGGATGGCTTCGATCAGGGCCTTCTGGGCGTCGTAGTGCGCCTGCGCCTCGGCCTCTTTGCCAAGCAGCACGCCGTAGAGCTTGATCCACTCCATGCGGCCCAGCGGATGGGTTTCGTAGGTGGAGCAGTCCCTCATGTAGGGGATGCCGATCTCGGTCAGCTTTTCGGCGACCTCGGGCACGCTGTCGAGCATCGTGGAGAAGACGGCAAAGGGCGGCTTGTCGGCCGTAAGCATCTCAAAGTCAGGCGCCTTGTAGCTGCCGATGTAGCTCAACTTGCCCGCGTCCATCGCGGCCTTCACTTCGTCGATGTACCAGCCGTCGTATTCCTGCGTGGTCGTGGCGACTGCGTCCAGCGCGCCGATGGCGTTGATCAGCGAAACGGTGGGCGTCGAGGAGATCAGAAGGTTGGTGAGGGGCAGCTGCAGGGGCACGATGTCCTCGGGAAGATTTTCCGGGATCGCCGCGCCTTCGGGGATCGTGAGGAAGCGCGCGCCGTCGCCGTTGGTGATCAGGCTGTAGCCGCCTTCACAGAAGTCCACGCTGAACTGCGTCGCGTACTCCAGTTCGAGGGAGCCGGTGACGGTGAGGCCCGTGTCTTCCGCCGTCGCGGGGAAGCAGGTCAGAACGAGCGCGAGAACGAGAATGAGCATTGCCGGGAAACGTTTCATGAATGATGCCTCCGGATTTTATATTTTTCCGGGCAAGGCAAAGAAAAATCCCAATTCCGTACGGAATGGGACGCGCCAAGAAACCTGTTTCCGGCTTTGTTGCCGGATCCGGTTTTTTGCGGCTGTCCTTCTCCCTTGCCCAAGAAATCAATGCCTCGGACAGTTCGGGCAGGTCTCCTGACTTATGGCTCGGCTTTGCCCGCGGCCCGCGCGCCTTCTCAAGCTTTTGCTCAATGGCATCTGCGCAGACCTTACGCCAAATACAGTAATGGCTGTTGCGCCGGATTCGCACCGGCTTCCCTTTTCACCCGGGCGGCGAACGCCCCCGGACACCCGAACTGCGTATTCGATTGTGAGACCATTATAAAACAGATCCCGGTTATTTTCAATGGGGAGAAGCGTAAAATAACATTGAAACAAAGCGGAGGGCACCGTTATCGGATGCCCTCCGCCCGGATGCGAAGGCTTTTATCACAGACAGCGCATTCGTCTGTCGGTCACATATCGCTCAGGTATTCCCTGTTGTTCCAGATGTACAGAAAGCCGCTCCAGATCGTGAGCGCGGCGGAGATGTACATGATGATGTGGGTCAGCACGCGCCAGATGTTGTGGAAATCGTGGTGCAGCTCCTTCATCGGGAAAAGCACGATGGCCATGGGGATAAAGATCATCTGCGAGACGGTTTTGAGCTTGCCCCAGATGCCGGCGGCGATGACCTTGCCCTTGGCGGAGGCCACGAGTCGGAAGCCGCTGACCATGAATTCGCGCGCGAGCATCACGATGCACACCCACGCGGGCATGCGCAGCTGCGCCACCAGTTCTACGAGGGCGCTCATTACCAGCAGCTTGTCGGCGATCGGGTCCATGAATTTGCCGAAATCCGTGACCAGATGCCTTGCGCGGGCGATGCGCCCGTCGAGCAGGTCGGTGACGGAAGCGGCCACGAAGATCACCAGCGCAGTCCACTGGCACCAGGCCTTGTTGATGGAAAAAAATACCATGAAGACGGGAACCAGCCCGATCCGGAGCATCGTCAGTTTATTTGGCAGGTTCATTCTGGTAAGCTTCATAGAGAATCCTCTCCTCCCGAACGGTTTATGTATCGCAGTCGGCTGTCATTGCCTTTTTGAACGCGATGTTTATTCCACGGCTTCGGCGCTTAAGTCGTAAGCGTCGCAGCCGGTGATTTTTGCCTTGATATACTGCCCCGGCGTGAGCGGCTTGGCAGCCGTAAGGCGTATGACGCCGTCCGATTCCGGAGACTCGGCCATGCTCCTTGCGGTATAGGCGCCGTCCTCGAAGCCTTCCACGAGCACCTCGCAGACGGAGCCGATCCTCTCTTCGTTTTTTTCGAGCGAGATCGCCTGCTGAAGCAGCATCAGCTGATCCAGGCGGCGGGTTTTGGTCTCCTCGTCGATCTGATCCGGCATGGAGGCCGCGGGCGTGTTCTCCTCGGGCGAATAGGTGAAGGCGCCCAGCCGGTCGAAGCGCGCGCGCTTTACGAAGCTCAAAAGCTTTTCGAACTGCGCCTGCGTTTCGCCCGGGAAGCCCACGATCATCGTGGTGCGCGTGGTGATGCCGTATTGCCTGCATTTGGAAAGCAGCTGTTCGATCTGTGCGCTCGTGCCGCGGCGGTTCATTCTTTTGAGCAGCTCGTCGTCGATGTGCTGAAGCGGCAGGTCGAGGTATTTGCAGATTTTCGGATTGTCGCGTATCTCCGTGAGCAACTCCTCGTTCACGGTGTCCGGATAGCAGTACAGCACGCGCAGCCAATGCACGCCTTCGATCATGCTGATCTCGTGCATGAGGCGGGTCAGCAGCAGCTGACCGCCCTCGAAGTCGCTGCCGTAGCGGGAGGTGTCCTGCGCGATCAGCGTGATTTCGCTGACGCCCTCCTCCGCCAGGGCTTTGCACTCGTTTACGATGTCCGCGTAGGGTCTGGAGACGTATCTTCCGCGGATGAGGGGGATTGCGCAGTAGGTGCATCGGTTGTCGCAGCCGTCGGAGATTTTTACGTAGGCGCTGAAGGACGGCGTGATCAGCGCGCGCTTTTGCTTTAAGAACCTTTGCCCCTGCGAGACGCACGCGGGGCGCTCGCCGGACAGCATTTCGTTTATGACCTCCGTCAAGCGCGCGTATTCGCTGACGCCCATGAACCCGTCCACCTCGGGCAGCTGCTCTTTGAGTTCCTTTAAATATCGCTGCACGAGGCAGCCCGTGACCAAGAGCTTTTTGAGCTTTCCGGTCTTTTTGAGCTCGGCCATTTCGAGGATCGTGTCGATGGATTCCTGCTTCGCGCTGTCGATAAAGCCGCAGGTGTTTACGATGATGACGTCCGCCTGGGCGGCGTCGGAGACGATCTGCATTCCGCCGTCCCTCAGCATGCCCAGCATGACCTCGCTGTCCACGAGGTTTTTGCTGCAGCCTAAGGATACCATTCCGATTTTGAGCGGCATATTTGTGTTGCCTTTCTTTCGTAAAAGATACTGCGTTTACTGGTCCTTTGAGAAGATCTGGTTCAGCTGGTCGCGGGTGATGAGCACCTCGCGGCTCTTGGAGCCCTCGGAGCTGGAGACGTAGTTGCGCTGCGCCATCTCGTCGATCAGGCGGCCCGCCCGGGCGTAGCCCACGCGCAGCTTTCTTTGCAGCATGCTGATCGAAGCCTGTCCGGCCTCGACCACGCAGCGCACCGCCTCCTCGAACAGTTCGTCGATGTCGTCGGCGGCCGCCTGCTCCTGCTTGTCCTTCTTTTCGGCCGCGGAGAGGGCTGCGTTTTCCATGTGGTCCAGCATGTCCTCGTCGAAGGTGATGGCTTCGCCGCCGCTTACGTGATCCACGACGGCCTGCACCTCCTGCTCGCTGACCCAGGCGCCCTGCAGGCGTATGGGCTTGTTGCGGTCGGAGGGAAGATAGAGCATGTCGCCCCGGCCAAGCAGCTTTTCCGCGCCGTAGGCGTCCAGGATCGTGCGGGAGTCCACGCCGCTGGAGACGGTAAAGGCGATGCGCGTGGGGATGTTGGCCTTGATCAGGCCCGTGATGACGTCGACGGACGGGCGCTGCGTCGCGATGACCAAGTGCATGCCCGCGGCTCTTGCCAATTGCGCCAGGCGGTTGATCGCGTCCTCCACGTCACGGGGCGAAGTCATCATCAGGTCGGCGAGCTCGTCTATGATGATGACGATCTGCGGCATCTTCTTTTCGTCCGGGCCGAGGCGCGCGTTGTAGGTTTCTATGTTCTTTGCGCCGGTCTCGGAGAATACCTTGTAGCGGCGCTGCATCTCCCCCACCGCCCATTCCAGCGCGCCGGCCGCCTTCTTGGGGTCGGTGACCACGGGCACCAGCAGGTGCGGGATCGTGTTGTATACGTTGAGCTCCACCATCTTGGGGTCGACGAGGATCATTTTGACCTCGTCGGGCGTCGCGCGGTAGAGGATGGAAATGATGATCGCGTTGATGCACACGCTCTTGCCCGAACCGGTCTGACCCGCGATCAGCACGTGAGGCATGCCGGCAAGGTCCGCGACGATGTATTTGCCGCTGTTGTCCTTGCCGAGGCCCACCATCAGGCGCTTGGTGTTCCTGCGCGCCTCGTTGGATTCGAGCACATCTCTTAAGTGCACGACCTCCTTGCTGACGTTGGGCACCTCGACGCCCACGGCGTTTTTGCCGGGGATGGGCGCTTCGATCCTGACAGAGACCGCGGCAAGCGCCATCGCGATGTCGTCCGCGTAGGAGCCGATCTTGCTGACCTTTATGCCGGGCGCGGGCAGTATCTCGAAGCGCGTGACCGCAGGCCCGTGCGAAATGCCGGTCAGTTTTACGGGGATGGAGAAGTTTTCCAGCGTCTTGATCAGCACCTCGGCGCGCTGCCTGTCGATGTCGCTGTAGCCGCCGCTGCTCACGGGCACGTGCTCGCCCGCTTCCATGAGGTCCATGGGCGGATAGTAGTAGACGCGCTCGGGCTCCTTTTCCGGCGCGGGCTTGGGCGCGCTTTTGGGTTCCGGCGCGTCGGAAGGCTGCGCGTGGGTTTCGGGAGCGCCCGCGGCTCTGGGCGGTTTAACGTAGGTCGTCTCGGAGGGCTTGCCCTGCTCGGTGTTCTGCCTAACGCTCTTTCCGTCGGAGGTGTTTTTGACGGGTTCGTCGAAGAAAGAAGGCTTGGGCTGCTGCGGCTGCTTTGCTTCAAAAGCGGGTTTGACGTCTTTGGGCGGCTCTGCCTGCGCGGACTTTGCGGGTTTAGCGGGCTGCGCGCTTACAGTCGTAGGATGCGCCGCCGGGGCGCTTCTTTCGGTCTTCGTTTCTTCGGCCTTCGGTTTTGGGCCGTAATCGTAGGTGAGCACGGGCCGCGGCGACGCCGAATGATCCTTCAGGGCGTTGTCGATAAAGCGCTCGTTGCGCTTTTTCGGGTCCTCGTTTTTGATGACCTCGAACAGGTCGAACGTCTCGTCGTACTCCTTCTGCGCACGGGACTTGAACGGATCTGCAGGCGCTTGCTTTTTAGGCTTTTTTCCGCGGGAGGACGCGATATCCGGCACCACGAATTCGTCGCCCACGCTGCCAAGGCCCGTCACTTTGCGCTTTCTGCCCACGCCCTTTTCGAGGTCGTAGGGCGTGACGGGTTCGTCCGTTTCGCCGCTGAAGATCTGCTCGTTGAAGATCTCCTCGCGGGCCTTTTTGCGCTCCTCGGACATCGTTTTTACGCGGTCGGAGACCTTCTTTCCCACTTCGCCCGCCGCGCCGCTGATCTTTTCCGAGGCGATCCTGCCCTTGTCGCTGACGTAGGAGGCGATGCCGAATACGTTGATGAGCCCGTCTTTGTGAAGCAGGTACACCATGAGCGCGGTGAAGACGATCAAAACGCCCCACTCGGTGATGATGCCGGTCAGCGGGTAGGCCAGAACGGAGCCCAGCGCGCCGCCGCCCTGCCGCGCAGAGTAGGCCTTGCCGATGAAATTGACGTAGCCGTCGATGCCGAGTCGGCTTCTTAACTCGTCCACGCTGAAGCTCTGAACGACGGTCAGAAGGCTCATAAGCGCGCAAAGGGGCATAAAGACCCACTTTGCGCCCGTGTCAGCGCGCCTGGAAGCGCGAAAAGCCCTGACGCACAGCCAGAAAAGCAGTATCGGCAGCGCGATCGTCATGCTGCCCATGAGCCCCTCGGCGAGGCGGTGCAGAAACGAAAAGAAACCGCCGTTGTCGCCGGTGAAATGCAATATCGCGATCAGCGCGCCGCCCAGCGCCAGCAGTACGCCCCGCGCGTCGTTGGGGTTGGACTGCGGCCTTCTTTGCGCTGCGCCGTTGTTTTTCCTGTTTCCCTTCGCCGCTGCGGGCCGCTGTTTTGCGGGTCCCTTGCGGGGCGGCGAAGTGCGGACACTCCTTGCTGTTGCCATTGTTCCTCCGGAACTTCCGTATGCATATTTCGTCTTTTTAATTATACAACAAAAGCGTTCCAAAAGCAACTACGGTCTGTATTAACATTATGAAGAAATTGTGCATACAAAAACGCGGCGCTTCGCCGTCAGGCGCACACCGCGTCAGATGCAGCGCAGGAACGCTTTATTTCACTTTGTCCAGGTACGGAAGGGATTCGTAGTCCGGGATGTCTGCAAGGTACAGGTTGATGTAGCCTTCGATGTCGGAGGCGTACAGCACGTGCTTTCCGTCCGGCGTGAAGCACGGATGCGGATGGGAATTCTGGAAATAGAAGCTGGAATCGTGCATGCACAGTACGCGCGGTGAATCGAAGCGCGCGCCCTCGCGGCGGATGAGCTTGATCGCACGCCCTGCGTCGGTCACGATGCGCTCGGTGTCCAGCGAAAACACGTGGTCGGGCGACTGCATAGGTCCGTTCAGTGCCTCGATCTCCCCCGTACCGTCCCAGCGGATAAAGCCGGTGTAGGTCGTGCGCACGGGGCTGCCCTCGGTGGGCACGTGCACCTGATAGCCCACGGTCAAACCGTCCTGAAGCCAGTATTCGTGGCCGATCATTTCGCCCGGCTGTTTTCGCGGGCGGAGCATGCGCGCTTTGCCGGTTTTTACGTCGAGCACCCACATGCGGTTGTCCACCCTGTCCCACGGGCCTTCGTGGCAGAAGGTCAGAATGCCCTCGAGCGAAGGCGAGGGATTGATGTGGCCGACCCAGCACTTTTCCTCCCAGACCTTGCGCGCAGCGCCGGTGTCCAGATCGATCTCGAGGATGATGCAGAGCGGCTTGGCCTCGAAGGTCTCCTCAAAGCCCACGTAGTTTGCGCCCATGCGGGTGAATATGCGGCGGCTCAGATCCTCGGTTAGGCCGACGTAGATGTGCTTTCCGCCCGCGCCGGTGATGCCGCCGCCCGCGTTGAGCACGCCGCCGCCCGAGCAGAAGCGCTCGTCCTTGGGCGCGAGGAACACGGGACGCACGCCGAGGTCGTCAAGGCTCAGCGCGTACAGACAGCCGTTTTGCCAGTAATAGGTCTCGTTGCGTTCCTTATTGACGTGCTTTACGATGCGCACGGGGCCAAGGCGCGCGTTTGAAAAATCGGTCAGCTGCGCGATCTCGCCGCTTTCGAGATCGAACGAGAACAGGTTGGTCACGTTTTCGCGGTCAGAGGTGAATATGAATTTGCGTCCGCCGTCGAACCACGCGTTTTCGGTAAAATAGGGATGCACGCTGTGCCCCTTGTAGTTCGTCAGCATGTGCACGGTCGCGCCGCTTACGCGGTCGGTATAGCTGCTGCGCTCGGGTTCGTAGATTTTATACGGTTTCATATCGTTTTCCCTTCCCGTCTTCTTTGAAAAGAACAAAGGCCGCTTCGATAGGCGGCCCCTGTACGGATCATTGCCGTTTCACTTCGCTCAGGCTCTTCTGTTTTGCGGAGATCATGGCCATCACAAAGCCGACTGCCGCCGCAAGGCACCAGAAAATGTACACGGTGCGCCAGGTGCCGTGAAGCTGCTCAAGCCAGCCCGTTACGCTGCCGGCCAGTGCGCTGCCCAGGTATATGAAGCTGTCGATCAGCCCCGCGACCAGACCCACCCTGCCCATTTTGTCGTACTGCATGGGCACGAGGGTCGTAAGCAGGGGGTTTGAGCCGTACAAAAGCGCGCTGATCATGCCGAGCAGGAGCGCGAGCAAAAACACGGTCGCGCCCGAAAAAACGCTGAGCACGAGGCTGAGCGCCCCGACCGCGAGCATCATAAAGCCCACCAGCGCGCGGATGTTGAATTTCACGCGGCGCACCAGGAACGCGCCCAGAAGGATGCCAAGGAGATTGATGCAGGGAATGATGAGCGCCGCCGTGCGCGAATCCGCGCCGATGATCGTGGGCGCCCAGGTGATGACGCCGTCGCGCACGAAGCCGTTGGCGAGGCAGCAAAGCAGCATGAATACGAGTCCGGTTTTGAGCAATTTTCCAAGCGGCGCGCGCTCGTCCGAAACGTTCCGGCTGCCGCCGTCCTTTCCCTTCAGGCCGCCCGGGAGTCTGACCAGCGCAAGGCCCGCCGCAAAGAGCAAAACCAGCGCGGGGATGCGGTACGAGTAGCGCCAGGAGAGAAGCTCACTCAGCTTTATGGCGATGCCCCACGCGGCGAAGTGTCCCGCCGCCAGCGTAAAGGACATGACGAAGGAAGCGCTCTTTCGTTGTTCGGGGCGGAAGGTATGTGCCATATAGAGCACGATGGGCGTCCAGATCATGGACTGGAAGACGCCGTTTAGCGTCCACATGGCGACCATCAGTTCGTAATGCTTCATCAGCGAGAACAGCACGTTGCACGCGGCCGAGCCCGCAAGCCCGGTCACGATCAGGCGCTTTGGGCGTATCCTGTCCGAAAGCGTGCCGAAGACCAGCTGCCCCGCGGCGTAGGTGACGGCGAACACCGTCTGCAAAAGGCCCGAGGCGGCCTTGGTCAGGTTCGTGAACTCGGCCATGATGTCTTCGAGCGTCGCGGACATGTTGAGCCTGCCGATGTAGGCGCAAAAATACACGATGAAGCAGATCAGCAGTATGTGGGTCTGCCGCCTGTCAAAGGATTTGATGCCCGAATTCATTTGACGATGTACTCTCCGTCGCTTTGCGCAAGCACGCTCGATTCAAAGAATGCCTTGACGCCGTTTATCATGTATTCCACGTCCCTTGCGCCCGCGGTCTCGTAGGTCGAATGCATCGAAAGTTGCGCAAGCCCTATGTCCACGGTGTTTAAGGAGAAGTGGCTGTTGGAGATGTTGCCCAGGGTCCCGCCGCCCGGCATGTCTGAGCGGTTGGAGAAGAACTGCGCGGGCACGCCCGCCCTGTCCAGTATACGCCTGAAAAGCGCCTTGCTCACGCCGTCGGAGGTGTATTTCTGGTTGGCGCTTTCCTTGATGACGATGCCCTCGTTCATGTAGACGGTGTTCGCGCTGTCGCTGAACTCGGGATGGTTGGGATGCATCGCGTGCGCGTTGTCGCAGGAGAGCATGAGAGACGAGGCGCGCATCTGCTGGAAGCGCTCGGCGCTTATATTCAGGCCCGCCGCAATCCTGCCCAGCACGTCGGTAAGGAAGCTCGAGTCTGCGCCCTGCTTGGTCGTGCTGCCGACTTCCTCGTTGTCGAAGACGGCCATCACGCCGACGGCGCCGCGGGGCGCGCTCATCGTGAAAGCCTTCGCCGTGGTATAGGCGCATTCGAGGTCGTCCAGCCTGCCGGCGGAAATGAACTCGCCGTCCTTGCCCCACTGCGCGGGCTGAACGCGGCTGTAGAGGTACAGGTCATGACCGAGGATGTTTTCCTCCTGCGTGCCCGCAAGGGACGCAAGCTCGGCCTTAAACCCGCCTTTGCAGTCGATGCTTCCGTAGAGCGGCACCATGTCGGTCTGAAGGTTGTACTTCATGCCGTCGTTGATGTCCCGCTTCATGTGCGGGGCGACGTTGGGGATGACGAGGCTCGTCCTGTCCGAATCGACGAGCACCGTCTTGACGCCCGTATCGGTCTTTACCAGCACGCGGCCGGCGAAAGAAAGCGGCCTGTCCAGCCAGGTGGTCAGTATCGCGCCGCCGTATCGCTCGGTGTCCAGCTGGATGTAGCGGTTTTTGACCTCGAGCTCCGCGTTCTCCTTGATCTTGAAGACGGGCGAATCCGCGTGGGACGCGGTCAGCATGAAGCATTCCGGCTCGTCCTCAGGCACGATAAAGCCGATGACCGAGGAAAGATTTCGGGTCACAAAGTATTTTCCGCCCTTTTTCAGCTGCCACGCCTCACACTCTTTGAGCTCCGAAAAGCCGCTTTCGGAGAGCATTTTCTTGATCTGGTCCACCGCGTGAAACGCGCTGCGGGAAAGGGACAAAAATTTCAAAAGCCCGTTTACCATGTCAAAAGCACCTTTCTTTTATAATTGCCGTGCAGTGTACCCCGCGCTTCAGCCCTTCAGAAGCAGCATGTAGATCAGAAGCAGGTGCGCGGGATAGAAGAAGTAGAAGATGCGCTTGGGGAGCTTCACGTAGCGCTTTCTGATCGGGAGATAGATCAGCAAAAGCGACGGCAGGGCGTAGATCTCGCTCGAAATCCGCTTGAACGCCGTTTCGTTGAATTTGAGAGCGTAGCTCGTGCCCTGTTTCGTGAGCACGAAGGCGTAATCCGTGATGAGCCTTGGCATGCACCAGTTGATAAAGAACAGAAGCACCGCGACGAAGGAGACCAGCGGCCTGTCCAAAAAGGCATAGAACAGTATGATCAGGAAAACGCCCTCGTAGCCGTAGTCGATGCGGCTGTGCAGGGCCACGGTGAGTAAAATCGCAAAGCACATCAGCATATAGCGCCGGTGCCTGTAGCCGCCGATGATCAGCGTGCCGAGGCCCAGCGTAAACAGGATGTTCAGGTTCTTTCCCTGAAAATAGTAGCGGTAGATGTCCAGCGGGAGGATGCCGTTCCAGGTGAACTTGCCAAGCGCCACGTGCCCCATCGCCTCCTGATACAGAGGGTGCACGAGGATGCCCATCAAAAGCAGCCTGAAGGCGTATTTCCAGATGTTGTGCGTGTAGTTGCAGCCCACGGCGATGCCGTAGGCGAACATGGGCATCGCCAGCCGCCCGATGACCCTTAAGATGTTCAGGCGCGGCAGGTACGAAAGCACTTCGCCGGTGAAGGTGAGCACATAGGCGTCCGGGAAGATCATCTTGCCCATGTGGTCGCAAAGCATCAGCAGGCATGCGAAGATCTTCAGCATGCCTGTGTCTACGTTCGATTTTACGGGTTTTGGCGGCACGATCTGACGCTCGCTATGCTGCCAAAACCTGCGCTTTTGAGGGACGAGCGCGTTGTTTTCTTCCATAGCAGACGCCCGCATCAGATGACCACGTCGATTTCCAGCGGCGCGGCGCCGAGCTTGTTCACGCTCACGTTGTCGGGCTGGCTGCCGCCCACGTACAGGCGGAAATGCCTGCCGGCGCGGATGCGCCTGCCGTCGTCGGTGACGCACTCGAAGGCCCTTTCGGGAATGGGCAGCATGACGCGCTTTTCCTCGCCGCTGGCAAGGGACACTCTTCCGAAGGCGCAGAGCGAATAGTTGAGGCCGTGGCTTTCGAACTCCATGGGCTTGATGTAGACCTGCGCGACCTCCTCGGCGTCTCTGAGGCCTGTGTTTTTGATCTTTACGGTGAGCGCGTTTTTGTTCTGGTCGAACGTCGGCTCCGAGTAGCGGAACGCCGTATAGCTCAGGCCGTAGCCGAAGGGGTACAGCGCCTCGCCCTTGAAGTAGCGGTAGGTGCGGCCCTGCATCGAATAGTCGGTGAAATCAGGAAGATCGGATGCGCTCTTGTAGAAGGTGACGGGCAGCCTGCCGCTGGGGCAGACCTTGCCGAAGAGGAGGTTGGCCGCGGCCGTGCCGCCCGCCTGGCCCGCGTACCAGACCTGAAGGACGGCGTTGCCCTCCTCGACCCTGAGCGCGCTGCCCGCGGCGATCAGCGTGACGACGGGCTTTCCGGTGTCGATCACCGCCTTGAGCAGGCGCTTTTGGCAGGCGGGCAGCTCGAGCGATTCCTTGTCGCCGGAGGAATATTCGTTGCTTGCGTCGCCCTCCTCGCCCTCGATCGTGGAATCGAGACCCAGGACCAGTATGGCCACGTCGCTCATGCTCGCCATTTGCACGGCCTCGGCGATGCGGTCGTCGTCCTTGCTCAGATTGCTGGTCGCGTTTTTGTACAGCGGGCAGCCCAGAGAATAGTTCACCCTCACGCCCGCGTTGCGGCAGGCGGCGCGGATGCCCTCGAGGTAGGTCACGTAGCGCGAGGAGGTGCCGTTGTAATTGCCCTCGAGCGCGACGGTGGAATCGGCGTTGGGGCCGATGACGGCGACGGAGCGGATGGCGTTCAGATTGATGGGCAGTATTCCGTCGTTTTTCAAAAGCACCATGCTGCGCTCGGCGGCCTTGAGCGCCGCCTTGTCGTGCCTGTCGCAGTCGTTGACCGCAAAGGGAATGTTGTCGTATTCGTTGTCGTCTGCGAACATGCCCAGGAGGTAGCGGCAGGTAAAGGCCCTGATGCAGCTTTGCGTGATGTCGTCCTCGGTGACGAGGCCCTCGTTCAACGCCTCCATGAGGTGCACGTAGGTGTTGCCGCAGTTGATGTCACAGCCGCTCTTGATGGCCAGCGCCGCGGATTCCTCGGGCGTGTCGGTGACCTTGTGGAACTGATGGAAGTCGCTGATGGCCCAGCAGTCGCTGACGAAGTGGCCCTCGAAGCCCCACTGCTTCCTGAGAATCTCCTTTATCATGTGATGGCCGCAGCACACTTCGCCGTTGGTTCGGTTGTACGCGCCCATGACCGCTTCGACGCCCGCTTCCTTTACGGCGGCCTCGAACGCGGGCAGGTAGGTGTCCCACAGGTCGTAGTCGCTCACCTGGGCGTTAAAGCTGTGCCTGAGCTTCTCGGGGCCGGAGTGCACCGCGAAGTGCTTTGCGCAGGCGGCGACCTTCATGTATTCGCCCTTGCCCTGCAGGCCCTTGATGAAGCCCACGCCCATGCGGGAGGTGAGGTACGGGTCTTCGCCGTAGGTCTCCTGTCCCCTGCCCCAGCGCGGATCTCGGAAAATGTTGATGTTCGGGGACCAGAAGGTCAGGCCCTTGTAAATGTCTCTGTCGCCCAGCGCGGACTGGAAATTGTATTTCGCCCTCGCCTCGGTGGAGATGACGTCGGCGATGTCTTCGATCACGTCCTCGTCGAAGATGGCCGCCAGTGCGATCGCCTGCGGAAAAACGGTGGCGGTACCTGCTCTGGCCACGCCGTGCAGCGCCTCGTTCCACCAGTTGTAGGCGGGTATGCCCAGCCGCTCGATGGCCGGAGCGTCATACCTGAGCTGAGAGGCTTTCTCCTCGATCGTCATTTTGGAAACAAGTTCGGTCGCCAGACGGCGCGCTTCAGTCCTGTCCATTGGGTTACCTCCATCCTTTTATGCTTTTATTCTAAACCTTAAAGCGCTTTATGTCAATGTTTGATTGACAAATTCTGCGAGATATCGCATAATATGAGCAGAGAAACGGAGGCGAACGATATGGCGTGGACAGACAGGACGCGGATGCTGCTGGGGGAGGACGCGCTCGGCAGGCTCGCAAACAGTCGCGTGGCGGTCTTCGGCCTGGGCGGCGTGGGCGGCTACGTGCTCGAGGCGCTGGTCAGGGCCGGCGTCGGACACATCACCGCCGTCGACGGCGACACGGTGGACGAAACGAACCTGAACCGCCAGCTGCTGGCGACGCGCTTTAGCCTCGGCAAGAGCAAGGCCGAAGCCGCGAAGGAGCGCGCGCTCAGCATAAACGCTTCGCTCGACATTTCCGCGCTTCAGCTGTTTTACGAGGCCTCGAACGCGGACGAGATCGATTTTTCTTCCTTCGATTACGTCGCCGACTGCATCGACACCGTATCCTCCAAGCTTCTGATCGTCGAAAGGTGCGTATCATTGGGCACGCCCGTCCTGTCCAGCATGGGAACGGGCAACAAGCTGCACCCCGAAAAGCTTCGCATAGCGGACTTGTCCGAAACGAGCGTCTGCCCGCTGGCCAGGGTCATGCGAAGGGAGCTCAGAAAGCGCGGCATCGAACACGTGCAGGTGCTCTTTTCAACGGAGGAGCCCATAAAGACCGGCTCGCGCACGCCGGGCAGCGTCAGCTTCGTACCCTCCGCCGCGGGCCTTCTGATCGCGGGAGAGATCATAAGAAAGCTGGCCGGCGTCGACTGATTGCGCCGGAAAACGCGCAAAAACCCGCGGGCGTGACGCCGGCGGGTTTTTGTTTGAGGACTTGCGCGCGGATTATTCGGCCGCTTCCTCGATGGGTTCGAAATCGAGATCGCTCAGGAAGTCGATGGCAAGTTCGATATCCTCCGCGGTGAGGGCCGCCTCGGTGTCGACGCCGCTCATCAGCGTGAACTCGATGCAATAGCCCATGTAGATCGAGAAGAAGGATACGTAATCCTGATAATCGCCGACCTCGGTGGCCATGAGGAGCTTGGTGCCGAGCTTGGTCTCGGTGTAGCCGAATTCCATCTCGTACTCCGAGTAGGTGGCTTCGATCTCGGCCAGCGCCTCGTCGTCCAGATCGTTGAAGCGCTCGACGTCGGCATAGGCTTCGTCATAGGCGATGACCATGGACATGATGGGCTTGGTTTCGTCCTCGCTCATGATGCTCCAGATGCTCATCAGGCTGTCGCTGTAGAACAGGGAAACGGTGTAGCCTTCGGGCACCCTGGCCTTGAGGGTAAAGGCGCCGTTCACTTCGAGGCTGCCGACTTCTTCCTTCGCAGCGGTCTCGGCAAAGGAAACGAGGCTGAACGCCATAATCAGGCAAAGCGTGAGGGAAATGAGTTTCTTCATGGCATCAATACCTCCTTATCAGTTGCCGGCAGTGAGCGTCATATCTTTCCAGATGTAGCCCACAAAGCCGGTCGCGGGATCCTGCACCTGCAGCCAGTGATTCAGCTCACTGATGACAGTGAAGCGGTCGCCGGCCTTATAGGTGGAAATGACCCTGGCGCTGGTGCTGGGCGCCCAGCGGAAGTTGATCCAGGTGGTGACGCGGGTGGGGTTGACGTAGACGGTGTAGGCGTTGACCTTCCTGGCGCTCTTGAACTCGGCGTTCATGTTGGCAAGGATGGTCGCATCGGTCTTGGTTTCGGTCTTGGTCGCGGTCTTGGCGCTCGGCTTGGACGTGGGCTTCGTGGCTACGAGATAGCGGGTGGCTACGTAGCCCCTCTTGGCGCCGTATACGATCTCGGCCCAGCCGTTTCCGAGGTAATGATCCACACCCACGGCTTCGCCGTACTTGAGGCTGCCGATGATGTTGTTCTTGGTTACATTGGGCGAGGAACGGACGTTCAGACTGATCCCCGTGTTCGTGCGGACGTACATCGTCTTCACTTCTGCCGTGGCAGGCACGACCATTGCGGCGATGAGCATCATCGCTATGAGCACGCCTAACAAACGTTTGATCATGAAAAGGCCTCCTGTATATTATCATTCCATGCTTTCGCATGTAGTGTTCATTATACCACAAAGCAGAACAAATAGCTTTACCTCTGTGTTAATTGTTCATTTTTCATTAAGTATTGTTTCGTATTCTTTTCTGAAATAATGCAGCCCGGGCATAAATCGTCCGGGCTGCATACGGTCATGGCGCGATCTGTCAGGTCGCGAGCGTCAGTATGAACAGAAGTATGATGACGGCAAACAGGCAAAGCGTCACGTTCACAGCGCGGCTGTAGAGGTTTTCGTCCACGCCCAAAAGCCTGGCTGTCCAGGTCCTGAGCATGCCCCAGAGCTTCTTTGCGCCCCTGCACAGCGCTGCCCAAAGGATCGGCGTGTACTTGCAGATGAGCTCCCAGGCGCGCCGGATGACGTCGAGCAGCACGACGCCCGCTCGCTTGAGCACGTCCAGCACCTTGCCCATGATTTCCTTGAATTTATCCATATGTGTGACCTCCTTTAAGGGAAACTGTCAAAAAAAGGATACCCGTTCAGGTATCCCATGGAGCATAGGAGATTCGAACTCCTGGCCCCCACAATGCCATTGTGGTGCGCTACCAACTGCGCTAATGCCCCGCGAACAAAAGATATTATACAACACGAAGGCGTATTTGTAAAGAGCGAAGCGCGTTAATATATGGTTAAAGCCTTTCCGACCGTCGGTTTCGGACAGCCGGCTTTGGGCGGGGCGAAAAAAACCTGCCCCGCCCAAAGCGCCGCCCTTTTCAGATGCGGCTTTCGAGGTAGCCGCACACGTCGCCCACGGTCTCGAACTTCGTGAATTCCTTGAACTCGAAATGGAAGGCCTCTTCGATCTCCATCGACATCATCATGAGCGCGAGGGAATCGAAGCCCAGGTCCTCCATCAGGCGCGTATCCATCGTGACGTTGCTCACGTCCGCGTCCGGCAGGACCTTCAGAAGGATCTCTTTCAGTTTGTCCAGCATGTTCATTCTCCTAACTTTTTGATATAGGAACGCCTGCGCTTGTTCTGGCGGGCGTCAAAATACTTCCACTGGGCCATGACCGCCGTGTTGTCCTCGAGGTTCAGATTGGTCTCGAATTTTTCCACGCCCATATTTTCCAGCATGTCCTGCATGTAGTTGAGTATGACCGCGTTGACCGCCTTGCTCTGGTACTGCGGGCGCACGGCCACGAGGCCCAGGTCTATGGTTTTCGGCTTCCGCACGGTTTTCAGTATCCGAAGGAGCGCCATCGGTGTGAGCCTTCCGCCGCTTTTTTGGACCGCTTTTCCGATGCCGGGGAAGCACAGGCCGAAGGCGATCACGTTTTCGTCTGCGTCGCAGATGAAGACCGCGAATTCCTTGCGCACGATCAGCATGAACTGGCCGATCAGTTCGTCCTGCGCTTCGCGCGTGAGCTTGACCGTACCGTAGAGCTCCCGGTAGCATTCGTCCAGACAGTCGAACAGGCCGTCGCGGTACTTTTCCACGTAGGCCTTTTTGCTGATGCCCGCCGTGGGCGCGACGTGCAGCCTGTTGAGCTCGAGCGTTCGCCTGCTCAGGCGCTCCAGCATTTCGGGTCGCTTTTCGGGCTTTCGCAATTGAAACTCCAGCCAGTCCGCGTCCTTGACGTAGCCCGCTTTTTCGATCAGGCGGGCATAATACTCGTAGTTGTACTGTTCTTCGAAGGTCTGCTCCTGGTCGAAGCCCTCGATGAGCAGCCCTTCCCTGTCCAGATCGCTGTAGCCCAGCGGGCCCACCGCTTCGTTCAGGCCCCGCTCGCGGGCCCAGTTTTCCACCGCCTCGAAGAGCTTGAGCGCCACTTCCTCGTCGTCGATCGCGTCGAAACGGGTAAAGCGCACTTTTTTGGTGCCGTGGGCGCGGTTGTACTCCTTCTGCTCTATGCCCTGTATGCGGCCGACGGTTTTGCCGTCCCGAACGGCGAGAAAGAACACAGCCTCCGCGTCCCGCGTGCGGCCGCCGTTTTTGAGCAGCTTCTTTTCGTCGCCGTACAGCGCGGGCACGTACCAGGGATTGCCCTTGTACAGGCGCAGGGGAAAGCGGATGAACTCGCGTATGTCGCGAGGGGTGGTCACCTTGCGGATCGTAGTCATTTCAAACGACCTTTCGGAAAAATGCATGGGACGCCGGGCGCGCCTTTATTCGTCCAGCGGCTCGTCTTCGCGCCGCAGGAAGACCAGGCCGTAACCCGCGAGCCAGGGCCCGTTGTGGCAGCCGCTCACGGGAGACATGATCACGGATTCGTGGTTCGTCTTGACGCCGAATTTCGGCTCGATCTCCTCGAGCGTTTTGATGAGACTGGGTCCCGTGTACACGTGCCAGAGCAGATAGTCCTTTGGGTCTCTGGAACCGATAATGTCCCGGATGAGCTCGCAGGAGCGCATCAGCGCCTTCTTGGGCGTGCGCACGCTCTCCAGGGCGACGATCTCGCCCTCTTTGGAAAAGTGCACCACGGGGCAGATGTTGAGCATTTGCGCCATGAAGGCCTTTCCGCCCTTTAAGCGCCCATTGTAGATCAGGTAATCGAGCTTTCCGTCCACGCCGATGAATTCCTGATGGCGCATCATCCAGCCCGTTTCCTTCAGGATCTCTTCGCTGCTTTTTCCTTCTGCGGCCAGCTGCGCCGCTTTGATCGCGAGATACCCCTCGCCGAAGCAGGTGATCTTCGTGTCGACGACGTGGATTTTGAGTTTGCCCTCGTAATCCCGCGCGACGAGGCTGATCTTGTTGTACGTTCCGCCCAGCGCGGAAGAGAGCACGTACACGATGGCTTCGTCATAGCCCTCCGAGACGGCCTTGTCGAAGCAGGCCTGTATCTCCGAGGTGTCCGGCATGGCGGTGGAGGGCAGGTGGTTTTTGGGGTCCTCGATGGTTTCGAGGTATCTGTAAAAGTCCACAGGGTCCAGATCCAGACCTTCGCGGTACTCCTTGCCGTCGTAGAGTACGTGGACGCGGATGATGTCGATGTCCAGCGCCTTATAGCGCTCGGGCGCGTAGTCGATGCACCCCGTGGAGGTGCACATGATCTTTATCTTGGACACGGTGTTTTTCCTCCGTTGTTTCTGTGATTTTCAGTTCTTTTCGTAAAACGTCCTGTGGCTTGCGAGGTTATAGAACATGCCCGCGATCGAGACGATGGCCTTTTCGCCCGAATTGCCCCTTGCCTTTATGACGGGCTTTCGGATGCCCAGGATGTAACCACCGCCGAGCGAACCCAGATCGTAGGTGTCGATCAGGTACTGCCCCAGCGAAAGCACGTCGCGGCTGCCGGTCTTTTTGCCGTATTTCATGACCTCCGTGATGATGCGGCGGTACGTGCCCTCGGTGACCTTCATGACCTGATTGCCGGCAAAGCCGTCCGCGACCAGCACGTCGCATATGCCGCTCAGGGCGACGTTGCCCTCGACGTTGCCGATGAAATTGAGTTCTTCGTCCGCTTCCAGAAGCGCGTGCGTCTCCTTGACCAGCCTGTTGCCCTTGGACGCCTCCGCGCCGTTTGAGAGCAGCCCGATCTTCGGTCTTTCGACGCGGTAAGCCTTTTGCATGAAATCGCTGCCGAGGCGCGCGAAGTGGTGCAGCATGGAAGGCGTGCAGTCGACCGTGGCGCCGGTGTCCACAAGGCAGGTGTCGGTGCCGTTTTCGGCGGGCAGGAGCGCCGCCAGCGCGGGGCGCGTCCTTTCCGGCGCGGACAGAAAGCGCACGCAGCCGGCCAGCACTGCGCCGGTGTTGCCGTGGGTGATCATGCCGCTCAAATCTTCCCTCTCCCCCAGCGCGCGAAGGGACGCGACCATCGAGGAATCGGCCTTTTTGTAGATCGCCTCGGCGGGGTGATCGTAGTTGGTGATCTCGCCGGGCGCATCGAGGATTTCGACCCTGTCCATGGGCAGGGCGTTGAGTGCGCAGGCCTCCTCGACCTCGGCCCTCGTGCCCGCGAGCACGAGGCTCAGATCCTTATACTTTTCGAGCGCCATGCCCGCGCCCTTTACGACCGTCGTCGGGCCCTTGTCCGAGCCCTTGGTGTCTATGATGAGCTTCATGTATCCGCTGTCCTTTCCGCGAAAAGCAGTTCGTCTATTCGATCGCGATGAGATAATCGTAAATGTCCTGTCCGCCGCTTAAGCGCTTTATTTCGAGATCCGGGCAGCTTTCGGAAAGCCTGTCGCACAATGTGCGGCTGTTTTCTTCGCTTGCGTCCCTGCCGGTAAACACCGTCATGATCTCGCTCAAATCCAGGTCTGCGCTTTGCGTCATGCCCAGCGCCGCGTCCTCCGGGGTATCTGCGACGCAAGCGATGCGGCCGTCTAAAATGGCCAGATACTGACCGGTCTTTATGTCGTGCCCGTCCACGAGGGCGTCTCTGACCGCGCGCGTGACCTCGCAGCACTGTACCGTTTTTGCGCCCCTTCGCAGGTTATCGGTGAGCGCGTCCATATCGCTTATGCCCGGCGTGATCAGGTTGAGCGCCCCGTAGCCCTGCATCAGGTTTTCGGTCTCCACGATGCGGACGTCGGCCCGTTCGTACATTTCCGCGGCCTGCTTTGCCGCGAGGAAGATGTTTTTGTTGTTGGGCAAGACGAGGATGGTCTTTCCCTCGCAGCGGTCGAAGGCGCCCAAAAAATCCTGCGTGGAGGGGTTGAAGCTCTGCCCGCCGGAAATGACCTCGTCCGCGCCCAGGCTTTTGAAAAGCTCGCACATCCCGGCGCCGTTTGCGACGGCGACCACCGAATACGGCTTCGTCGGTTTTTTCCTGACGGGCTCCTCTTCGCTGTGCCCAAGCTGCATGTTTTCGATCTTGACGGTCAAAAACTCGCCGTAGCGCTGCATGCTGTCCAGTATGAGCCCGGGAGTGAACGTGTGCACGTGCACCTTTATGATATCGCCGGTCTTGTAGGCCACGACGCTTTGCCCTTTCAGGCGCCCAAGCGCGTCCAGCACGGTGCCGAGTTCAAACGAATCCGGGTCGACCTTGTCCGTCGTAAGGCGCAGCAAAAACTCGGTGCAGTAGCCGAAGGTCAGCTTGCTGTCCCGGGTGAACAGGTCGATGTTGACGTCCTGCGCTTTTTCCTTTGCGGGCTTCAGCGGAACGTCGGGCGCGATCTCCCCCGTCAGCGCGTCGTACATGCCCTGCGCGATGTACAGATACCCCGCCGCGCCGCTGTCGACCACGTCGGCCTCGGCCAGCACGGGCAAAAGCTGCGTCGTTGCGGCAAGGGACCTGCGGGCTTCGTCCAAAAGCAGCCGATAGAATTCCTCGATCGGTGCGTCCTTGGCGAGGTGTTCCGCCGCGTACTCGGTGCTTTCGCGAAACACCGTCAGTATCGTGCCCTCGGTGGGATTCTGCACGGCGGCATAGCTCCTGGTTATACCGTTTTTGTACGCCTCGGCCAGCGCGGAAGCGTTCACGCTGTCCTTTTCTTCGAGACTTTCGTTGATCCCCGCGAAGATCTGGGACAGTATGACCCCGCTGTTTCCCCGCGCCGAAAGCAGTACGCCCCGGCTGAAGCTCTTTGAAAACGCGCCCAGATCGTCCGTCTGATCGGACGCCTGTGCGAGCCCGCCCTCGATGGTGCGGGACATGTTCGTGCCCGTGTCGCCGTCCTGAACCGGGAAGACGTTGAGCGCGTTCAGTTCTTCGATATGTTCAGACAGCACCGCCGCGCCGCCGCGGAGCATGCGCGCATAGCCGTTGCCGTCGATGGTCTTCGTACTCATAGCATCACCTAAAAATCAATAAGCCGGCGTTTTACGCCGACTTTGATTTTACCGCGAAAGGCTAAACTGAAACGAAACTGAAGGGACAGTTCTTGTTATTTTGCGCGCGTTTTCCTGTATTTGGGCAGCGTCACGACGAAGCTGGTCACGTTTCCGCCGCTCAAAGCCTCCACGCTGCCGCCGTGCAGGGAAACCACCTTCTGCACCACCGCAAGGCCGATGCCGTTGCCCTTCGAGGCATGCGATTCGTCCTCCTGATAGAATTTGCCGAACACTTTTTTTAGGTTCTCGGGTGCGATGGAGCTGCCGGTGTTGCTGATCTTTACTGTGATCGTTCCGTCGCTTTCGCTTATCACTATGCTCATTTTGCCCTTTTCGGGGCTGAATTTGACGGCGTTGTCGATCAGGTTGATCCAGGCCTGCTTCAAAAGCTCCTCGCAGGCTTCGATCTCGTATTCGTCAAACTCCACTTCGAGCTCCAGCTGCTTTTTCTCCCATTTGCTTTCGAGCAAGAGCACGCAGCCGCGCAATTGCTCGGAAAGGTTGTAGGTCTTTACGTCGCTGAGCAGGCTCTGGTTTTCGACCTTGCTCAGGCTGAGCATATTGGTGGCCATGTCCGCAAGTCGCAGCGATTCCTCCTCGATCACGCCGATGTACTGTTCCTTTTCCTCCTGCGTGAGCTTTCCGTGCCTGAGCAGCTTGGCAAAGCCCGCGATCGAAACGATGGGCGTTTTGAATTCGTGGGAGAAATTGTTGATGAAGTCGCTCCTGAGCATTTCCGTATGCTCCAGCTCCTCGGCCATCTTGTTGAAGCTGTCCGCAAGCTCCACGACCGCGGAGAGGTTGCTGAAGGGCTTTTTGATGCGCAGCCGCACGTTGAAGTCGCCGCCGGCCAGGCGGTTCATCGCCCTTATAATGCGATTTACGGGCTTAAGCGGTATGTTGCTCAGCGCAAAGGCGAGCGCCGTGCCCGCAATCAGGCTGATCAGGAACATGTACACGAGGATCGCCGAATAGCTGGAGGACAGATCGGAATACGAGCTTATCACGCCCGCCCTGATCATAAGCCCCACCGCCAGCGCCGCGATGCCCAGCGCCGCGAGCAGCACCGTGAACACTAACAGCGTAAAGATGAGCAGCAGCGATATGCCGTTTTTGCGTGCCTGTCTCTTCATATCTTTTTGACCGCCTTATATCCCAGTCCCCGCACGGACACGATCTCGAATTCCTCCCAGCCCTCGAAACGGCGCCTGAGCCTGCCCACGTGCACGGTCACGCTCTCCCAGCCCGTCTCGCTGTCCGCGCCCCAGATCTCGTCGATCAGCTGTATGCGCGTAAAGATCTTGCCGGGATAGGACAAAAGCTTGTACAGGAGCATGAACTCCTTCTGCGGCAGTTCCTGCGTCTCATCGCCCTTCGTGACGGTCAGCCCGTCGTAGTCGATCACAACGTCGCCGATGACGATCTTTCGGTCGGAGGCGATCTTCGCGCGCCTGAGCAGCGCCTTAACGCGCAGGATCAGTTCGACCTCGTCGAAGGGCTTGGTCATGTAGTCGTCCGTGCCCGCAAGAAAGCCCCTGCGCTTGTCGTCCGGCATCTGCCTGGCCGAGATCATCAGAATCGGCACGGATTCGTTCCCGGCCCGCAGCGCCTCGGTGAACTGGTAGCCGTTCATCTCGGGCATCATCACGTCCAGCACGACCAGATCGACGTGCTCCTCGTCCATGAATTTGAGCGCCTCCAGCCCGTTTTCGGCGGTGAACACCGTGTAGCGTTCCGCTTCGAAGAGCGTTTTGAGCAAAAGGCGCGTGTTTTTGTCGTCGTCGACCACGAGTATGTTGAACATCGTTTCTCTCCGTGTTTGGCTGGTTTTTGCCAGTATAGCAGAAAAGCGCCGCGCCTTCAAGCGCAAAGCGGATAAAATATAGAAGTAAGGCAGGCGCCCGCGCCGGACGGTTTTCCGGGCGGGCGCCTGCGTTTACGATTACACAATTTGGCTCAGGCGTCTTTTTCGAACTGATTCATCATTTTGTACAGGAGGCGGTAGAGCGTTTCGGCCTCGTCTTTATCCAGCCTTATGCAGCCCGCGGCGAGACGCGCGGGGATGGAAGACGCGTCCTTTTTCAGTTCTTCGCCGCTTTCGGTCAGCGTGAGCAGAAGGTTTCTTTCATCCTCCGGCAGGCGCTTTCGCGTCAAAAACCCCTTTTCTTCCAGCTTTTTGAGCACGGGCGTCAGCGTTCCGCTGTCCAGATGCAGGCGCGCGCCGATGTATTTCGAGGTCGTTTCGCGCTTTTCCCAAAGCAGCATCATCGTGATGTACTGCGTGTAGGTGAGGCCGATTTCGTCCAGCAGGGGCTTGTACGCCCTGACCACCTCGCGCGCGCAGGCGTAGAGCGGAAAGCAGAGCTGGTTTTCGAGCCGGAGGACGTCAAATTCAGTTTGCGCCATTTTGCTCCAGTTCCTCTTTCCGCGCCAGGGCGAAGGCGGCCGCGCGGCTCAGATCCTTTTCGTCCGGGTGCTTTTTGTGCAGGAACATGAACGAGCCGTAGCAGCTGAAGTCGCTCTCCAGTACGCTTACGCCGAGGTCCGTCGCCGCGGCTTTTATGGGGCCGAAGGTGCTTCTGCCGCTCGCGGAGGAACCGAAGACGGCGATGCAGCCGATGTCCCTGGCGTTGCGCTGAATAAAGCTTATGACTTCCTTATCGGGTCTGCCCGCGTACACCGACGCGCCCAGAAACAGCAGATCGCACTTCTCGGTAAGGTCGTCTGCGACGGTCTTTGCGACCGCGCCCACGGCCTCGGCGACGGCATGGGCCAGCTTCGAGGTGTTGCCGCCCTTGGAAAAAAACCTTACTTCAATCTTCATCTTCCGCAGCCTCCAGCTTTCCGTCCAGTGCCAGCCGCACGGCCTTCGCCAGCTGATCGGCGCAGGAGGTGCCGCGCCGTCCGCATTCGTTGCCGAGAAGGTACTCCTCGATCTTTTCGACGCTCCAGCCGTCGACCAGCTTGCTGATGGCCTTGAGGTTCCCGTTGCAGCCGTTCATAAAGCTTATGTTGCTGACCTTGTCCCCGTTCAGGTCGAAGGTGATCATCTGCGAGCAGACGTTCTCGGTCAGGTAATTGTACGTCACAGTATCGCCTCCACCTGCTTTTTGACTTCTTCCATCTTCTCGGTGGGCTCGAAACGCTTTACGATGTTGCCCTCGCGGTCAACGAGGATCTTGGTGAAGTTCCACTTGATGTTGCCGTTGTTTTTGTAGTCGGGATCCGCTTTCTTTACCACCATTTTGAGCATCAGCCCCATCGGGCCGCTGAAGCCGGCGAAGGTCGTGTTCGCGGTGATGTATTTGTACAGATCGATCGCGTTTTCGCCGTTTACGTCGACCTTGGCGAACTGCGGGAAGGTGATGCCGAAGCGGCCGGTGCAGAAGGAGTGGATCTCCTCGTCGCTGCCGGGCGCCTGATTTGCGAACTGGTTGCAGGGGAAGTCCAGGATCTCGAGGCCGTCTGCCTTGTGGGCGTCGTAGAGCTCCTGAAGCTCTGTGTACTGGGGCGTAAAGCCGCAGCCGGTGGCCGTGTTGACGATGAGAAGGACCTTGCCCTTGTAGGAGCTGAGCGCTACTTCGCTGCCGTCCTGTGCTTTGACCGTGTAATTGTAAATGCCCATTTGTTTGCCTCCAATTTGATTTTGTTCAATCGATTTGACACAACTAATTATAGCGGTGCCAAGGTCGTTTGTCAATGGGATATTGTTAATATTAGGAAAATAAAAGTATGAAATCGGCGGCGCGTCCGTCCGCGCCGTCGGTTTTTCAGCATCATTTATGTACCGAGCGCAAGCGTCAGCGTGACGCGCTCCCCCGCGCTCCAGTATTCGACGAGGACTGTATCGCAGATCGGTTCCCATTCCCAATTCACGGGCACGTCCGCGCCGTCTTCCCGGACAGCGTTTACACCGAGCACTTTTCCCGCAAGCTTCAGCCGCACGCGGGCGCGGACGCCCTTTTGCGCATGCAGCGTAAGGCGGCAGTAGTCCGGCGTTACGTCCATTTTATCGATCCTCGCCTGAGTGCCGACGATCTCGGCGCCCTGTGCGGTTATATCCGTTCTGCGCAGGATCGCCCGCTCGCCGGGGAGCAGCTTAATGTCACGCCTTATCTCGAAAATGGGTGAAAGCATGTCCGCATAGCTTCCCTCGACGAGCAGGGGCTCGTCGCTTACGCTCTCGTCCATCACGGCGCAGAAGACGTACTCGCCGCGCTCGAAGCGGAAGTAGTTGCGCCAATTTACCGTGCAGCCCGCTTTGGAAAGTGCGTCCTTGACGGCGTTTCGCCACCGGTCGGCGTTATCGGCGCTTAAGCCGATCAGCGCGGGCGGCATACACAGCCGCGCAAGGCTTCCCTTGCCGAAAACGTATTCTCCTTCGGCCAGGTCTCTGCCAAGCCCCATGCTCTCAAACAGATGCTCTTCCGGCGCGTCGTAGCCGCGTTCGTTCCACCAGCAGCCGGCGTTTTTCGAAAAGGGCGAGCCGCCGCCGACAAAGATCAGCCGTCCGCCTTCTGAAATCCATTTGCGCAGGGCTTCGTGGAATTTCGGCGATTCGGGCTTCATGAAGTCGTAGCTCAGGATCGCGGCTTTGAACTCGCCGCCCATCCGTCCGTTTTCCGTTATGTGAGAGGTAAATTGAAAGCGAAGCGGCAGGCCGTATTTGACGAGCGGCAGCGTAAGGCCGAACAGGTCGGGCGACAGCGTGCTTTCCCGGAAGGCGTTCAGGCGCGCTTCGTCGTCTCCTCTGTTGAGCTTGGTTTGCAAAAGCACACTGCACTTTTCGGCAGCCATCGGCTTTTCGTTTCGCAGATCGCACAGGAGTTTGAACCAGCTTTCTTCCAGCGCCCTGTCGCAGGGGACGCTGTCCGGCATGCGGCGCTCGCAGAGGCAGCTGTCCGACAAAAGAAGGCAAAGCGGCGTCCCGGCGCCCTCGAACGCACCTTCCTCTTCGGGCATGTTGCCGAGCATTTCGAACACGCCGCACAGCACGCTCGCGTAGTCCTCCGGAATGGGCTTTGCGCCGCCGGCCGCGAAGCTGCTTTCGTCTTTATTTGCAATGTTCGGCTGCACACGCGGGTATTTGCCGAAAAACACGCGCCTCGGCCAGGGGCAGAGCTCGAAGCGCTTTGCGCCCGGCTGCATAAGGCAGGCAAGAAGCGTGTCCGCATAGCTTTTGCGGTACATTTCCCAGCTGTGGGATGGGCTGTCCTCGATGGGATCGGTCAAAAGCCAGATCGGTTTTGCGCCCGCGGCGGCGGTGAGGGAAGCGTATTCCAGAAGCGCCGTCTCGAAAACGCGCTCGCGGACCCTGCCCCCGTACACCTGCGCCGTGCGCGCGGTGCCCGTCCAGACCTGGCCGATCAGCCCGTCCACGTCCTTTAGTAGCCCCACGTGGCCGACCGGAGAGACGATCTGCCACTGCGAATAATTGATCGCGCTGTGCGTTGCGACCCAGATAAAGAAGCTGTGCCCCTTGCTTGCGGCATAGGCCTTTACGCCCCGCGCGACGCGCGCGATGGCCCTTTCGTACAGCTTCGCTTTGAGGCAGCCGCTTTTGAGCATGGCCTCTTCGCTTTCGTGCTGCGGCGAAAAAGCTTCCCCGTATTCCGCTTCGAAGGCGCGCCGGAACGCCCCGGCGTAGCCCGCCTCGGCGTACAGCTCCGGTTCCTCTATGACCGCGCCCTCCGCGCCCGCGTCCACGGCCGTTTTCAGGCGCGAAACGAGATGGTCGCAAAATGCCCCGGTGGGCACCAAATACGGTACGCCCGGATTGTGGACGATTTCCCTGCCGTCACGGGCGCGCTGGCCCTCGTCGGAGTGCTCTTTCCCGTCGCAGGCGCCGCGCAGGTAGTCCCCGTAATCGCCCCAGGCAATGCCGAACATGACCGCGCAGCGGTAGCCCGCGCCGCGGTACCGACAAAGCCTTTCGGGCAACGAGGCGTCGAGGCCGTAGACCAGGGCGAGGTCGGCCTTCGGCGCAAAGCCGCTGTCATAGTCTGCCCGCTCCTGAAAGCAGGTAGCGTAGGCGGCGGTATCTCTGATGTACGGCATCGCGCTCAGCGTTCGAGGCGGTATACGAGCGATTCGCTGCCAAGGCTCAGCACCATGAAGACGTACGAGCCGTCCCTGTCGTAATTGAACGTCAGGTTATAGGTGCAGGCTTTTGTCCCATACGAATCGGACGCGATGAAGGTCAGGTACATTTCTTCTCCCGCGGAGGTCACGAGGGCGGCATACCTTCCGTCGCCCGTATAAAACTCGCAGTCGATCATTTCGCCGCCCGGCAAAAAGCGAAAATCGTCCGACAAATCGGCCATTGGGGAACTGCCGTAATTTGTGATCCTTACCCATGTACCCAGCGAAAGCACCGCCTCCGCCAAGATAAACTCGGGCGCGTCTGTGTAAGTGCTCGTGCCGTAAGCGACATCTTCCCCGTAGGCCGCTTCCGCTTCCTCTGCGGACGCCGCATCCCCGATCGGGGATGCGCACAGCAGGGCGGCACAGACGAAAAGCGCAAGCAGCGAAAGCATTCTCTTCATATTCGTTCCTCCAAACCGTTTATTACGCTCATTGTCCCTTCATCGGAAACGCGTTTTGAAATCACAAAAACCGCCCACGCGGATAAGGCAGTTGAGTGCGATCATCCTCGCGGGCGGTTTTTAAACTGAGTATGCGGAAGACGGAAATTACTTCGCTTCTTCCTCGACCTTTATGACTTCCTGACCGTCATAGTAGCCGCAGGCCTTGCACACGCGGTGCGCCAGCTTCATCTTGCCGCACTTGGGGCACTTTACGATGCCGGGCATAGACAGCTTCCAATGCGCGGAGCGGCGGGAATGCTTCCTGGCCTTTGAAACCTTTCCTTTGGGTGTTGCCATGTTCACACCTCCTTATTGTTCTGATCGTGAAGTAATACGTTAAGTGCCGAAAACGGGTTTGGCCTGACCGCACCCTCAAGGCACGTACATAGGCTTTTGTTTCGGTTGCTTCCGCAGACGGGACACAGCCCCAGACAGTCCTCCTTGCACAGAAAGCGCATGGGCAGCTGGGTGAGCAGCTCGTCGAAGGCGGCCTTCCCCGCGTCGATCAGATGACCGGCGATGGGATATTCGTCTTCGCCCGGCGCACGGCTGAAATCCGCCTTGACCTGAACGCGCATGGGGCAGGCGACCTCTTCCAGGCACCTTGCGCAGTGCGCGCGCACCGTCACGTTCAGTTCGGCGTCGATGGAGACTGTCTCCTCCGCACCGAACAAAAGCCCGCTTAGCGCCGCGTCCTCAAAGCGCAGAACGTCGCCCATGATCTCGCAGGGCTCAAATTCCAACGCCTCGCTGAACGCAAAGCTGCTGCCGGGGTTTTTCAGCGCGCCTGAAACGTCTGTCATCGTTCGTCCTCCGTTAGCTTTTATATTATAGCCGTTTCTCTTTTGCTTGTAAAGTTATTTTTTATGGTACAGCCGGGGATTTTTGGGAAAACCGCGGCTGCCGGCACATTTTTTGCGTTCCCGCCCCCGCTTTTACAGTACGCCGCCGCAGTTCCAAGTAACGACCGTCCTGTAGCCGAGCTTTGCGTACCAGTCGGCGATGTGGGTGTAGTGGATCCAGGAAAGATCGTAGCCGTCCTGCTTTAAAATCAGCGTCGCGCGCCTTACCATCTCCAGCCCGATGCCCCTTTTGCGGTACTCGGGCACGGTGCCCACGCAGCCGGGGCCGCCAATGCGGAGGTTCTGATAGCAGCCGAAATCCGTCAGCGCGCAGAAGGCGACGATCCTTTTGCCGTCGAAGGCACAGAAGTAGCGCCCTCCCTCACCGAAATACTGGACCCACCCGCCGTCGACCAGCGAAACGGCCTCCTTTAGCGGCTGAACGTCTCCGCCGTACTCGCCGAAGGTGATCTCCTCCGGGCAGGGAACGGGCGGCATGGCGGGCATGCCGTTTTGAAGCGGCATTTCCAATTCTGCAAAGACGTGCTCCGCCGGCAGGTTTTTGATGCCGGGTCGGTCGAAAAAGCCGGGGCAGATGCTGCGGAACAGTTCGATGTAATCCATAATTTTGCGTTTATACCGCTTTCGGCCGGGAAAGCGGCGGCACGAAGGCCGCCCTGCGTTCCCGGCCGGGGCTTATTTGGTCGTGAGGGCCAGCGTGTCAAGGGCGATTGCGAGCTCTTCGTTGGTGGGGATGACCCAGACGGAGACCTTGCTGTCAGGCGCAGAGATCAGCTTTTCCTCGCCGCGCACCTTGTTGGCTTCGGGGTCGAGCTTGATGCCCAGGAACTCCAGGCCTTCACAGACCTTCCAGCGGCCGAGGCCGTCGTTTTCGCCGATGCCGGCGGTGAAGATCAGCGTGTCAAGGCCGCCCATCGCCGCGGCGTAGGCGCCGATGTACTTTTTGATGCCGTACTGCCACATGTCCAGGGCGAGCTTGGCGTCTTCGTTGCCGGCGTCGGCGGCGGCGTTGACG
>JAFPWH010000009.1 GCA_017395065.1 Clostridia bacterium
CCTGAATTCGCGATGTTATGGCGGCCTTGAAGGCCGCCGCTACGGAGGAAGCGCATCATTTGTTGTTATACGCTGTTTTCTGCGTTTACGCGATGCCCATGGCGGCAGATTGCCGCCGCTGCGGATGGAGCGCGATGCTGTACTTTTGGACGGGGTTTTTCTGCATGGGCGACAAAACGGCGGCCGTTTCGGTCGCCGTTTTGGTGGTTCCTGTTTACTGCTTTTCAGCCCTTCGCCGCGCTCTTTGCCGCGCGGGCGGGTTTTTCTTTGAGCTGCTTGGCTTTGGGTTTTTCTTCCTCCGGGGCGGGCAGGGGCGCGCTTTCGCCGTATTCGATCAGCGGCGGGCTCGTCTTTTCCACGGCCTCCTTGGTGATCGTGCATTTTTTTACGTTTTTAAGGCCCGGCAGCTCGAACATCGTTTCGGTCATCACGTCCTCGATGATGGCGCGCAGGCCTCTGGCGCCGCTCTTTCTGGCCATGGCCTTGTGGGCGATGGTCTTGAGCGCCTCGTCGGTGAAGACGAGCTCCACGTTGTCCATGCTCAGAAGCTTTGCGTACTGGCGGCACAGCGCGTTTTTGGGCACCGTCAGTATGTTGACCAGCGCCTCCTCGTCCAGGGGGCTGAGCGTCACGATCAGCGGCAGGCGCCCGATGAATTCCGGGATCAGGCCGAACTTGAGCAGGTCTTCGGGCTCAAGGTACTTGAGCACGTCGTCTTTTAGCCGCTCGTCGGCCTGCTTGATCTCCGCGCCGAAGCCCATGGACTTCACGCCGATCCTGTTCTGCACGATGCGCTCGATGCCCTCGAACGCGCCGCCGCAGATGAAGAGGATGTTCGTGGTGTCGATGTGGATGAACTCCTGCTGGGGATGCTTGCGCCCGCCCTGCGGGGGAACGGCGGCCACGGTGCCCTCGAGCATCTTGAGCAGCGCCTGCTGCACGCCCTCGCCGCTGACGTCGCGGGTGATGGAGCGGTTTTCGCTCTTGCGGGCGATCTTGTCGATCTCGTCGATGTAGATGATGCCCTTTTGCGCCTTTTCGATGTCCCAGTCCGCGTTCTGGATCAGGCGGAGCAGCACGTTTTCCACGTCCTCGCCGACGTAGCCGGCCTCGGTGATGGAGGTCGCGTCGCCGATGGCGAAGGGCACGTTGAGTATCTTCGCCAGCGTCTGGGCAAGGTAGGTCTTGCCGCAGCCGGTGGGGCCGAGCATGACGATGTTGCTCTTTTGCAGCTCCACGTCGTTCTTTTTGCCGCGGTAATTGATGCGCTTATAGTGGTTGTACACGGCGACGGCCAGCGCTTTTTTGGCTTTGTCCTGCCCCACCACGTACTGGTCGAGCACCTCTTTGATCTCGGCGGGGGTCTTTACTTCCACCTCGCCGCCCGCGGGCGCGATCACGTCTTCGCTCATCAGCTCCTGGCACAGAAACACGCACTCGTCGCAGATGTACACGCCGGGGCCGGTGATCAGCCTTCGCACCTGAGAGCCGGGTTTGCCGCAAAACGAGCATTTGGGTTCGTTGGGATTGGCCATGGATGTCCTCCTGAATGGAAAGTTACTTTGGATTCATTTTCAGCGGCGCGGCGGGATGATCTCGTCGACGATGCCGTATTCCTTCGCCTCTTCGGCGGTCATGAAATTGTCCCGCTCGGTGTCCAGCTGTATGGTCTCCAGAGGCTTGCCGGTGTTTTTGCTCATTTCCTCGTTCATCTTCTGCTTGATGCGGCGGATGTGCTCGGCGTGGATGAGTATGTCGGTCGCCTGTCCCTCGGTGCCGCCAAGGGGCTGATGGATCATGACCTCGCTGTTGGGCAGCGCCTTTCTTTTGCCCTTCGCGCCCGCGGCCAGCAGAAACGCCGCCATGGACGCCGCCATGCCGATGCACAGCGTGCTGACCTCGCACTTGAGATACTTCATCGTGTCGTAGATCGCCATGCCCGCGCTGATGGAGCCGCCGGGGGAGTTGATGTAGAGCATGATGTCCTTGTCCGGGTCCTCCATCTCAAGAAACAGCATCTGCGCGACGACCGTGTTGGCCACGCCGTCGTCGATGGGGCCGCCCAGAAAGATGATCCTGTCCTTGAGCAGGCGCGAATAGATGTCGTAGGCGCGCTCGCCCATTTCGTTTTTTTCGATGACTGTCGGAATAAGATAATTCTTCATAGAAGCCTCCTTAGGTCGGTCGAATGAAATGAATCTTCGATTCATTTCATTCGGTGGGGTTTTTGCTGCGGGTAAGCGCGTTTTTTGGAAAACGGCGGATTATTGATCTCTGCGCAGCAGGTTTACGGTTTTTGCTAAAAACGCTGCGGCGTTTTTCGGGCGCAAGGCGCGCTGCTTCAAATCTTTGATTTGAACCAGTGCGTCCCGCCACAGGCGGGATCGATTTGCCAAAGGCAAATCGACCTCAAACTGTAAGGAAAGGATTTTTACTCCCGCGGGGCAAGCTCCGCTCCGTAAAAATCCATCCTCGCGGCGTACATGCCGCCGCTGCGGATTGAGGTTGGAGGGGCTGCGGCCCCTCCAAGCCATCCGGGGGTTTTGCGCCTGCGGCGCTTTTTTGGGCGCGTGCAGCAAAGTGTGTTTTTTTCCTTTTATCAACCATTGGCGCGGACTTTGCCGCGCCATGGTTGTTGTTGCCGGGTTTTTGGGGCGGTGGGTTTAGTTGTCCGCCTTGCTCTTTAAGAAGTCGATGACCTTCTTCATCGTGGTCATGCTCTTGAAGTATTCCTTGGAGCTGTCGCTCATCTGGGCCTTGTAGTCTTCCAGGCTCTTTTTGCGCTGCTCGGCGGTCTTGGCGATCTCGGCGTCCACCTCTTCTTCGGTGGCTTCGATGTTTTCCTTGTCCCTCACGGCCTCAAGAACCAGCTGACCCTTTACGCGGTCGGTCGCCTGATCCTTGTAGGAAGCGCGCAGCTGCTCCTCGGTCTGGCCGGTGTACATCAGGTAGTCGCTCATTTTGAGGCCCTGCATGCTCAGGCGCATCTCCATGTCGCGCAGCATGTCGTCGGTCTGGGAAGCGATCATCGCGTCGGGAATGTCCACCTTGCTGTCCTCGACGACCTTTTCGATCACGTCGTTTTCAAACTGGGTGTCGGCCTTCTGCTGCGCGTCCTTTTCGAGGTTCTTCCTCACGTCCGCCTTGTACTCGTCCAGCGTGTCGAAGCTCAGGTCGTTGGCGAAATCGTCGTCCAGCGCGGGCAGCTCTTTTTCCTTGATGGAGTTGATCTTGCACTTGAACACGACGGCGTGGCCGGCGAGGCTCTTTTCGTGATAGTCCTCGGGGAAGGTGACGTTCACGTCCACGTCTTCGCCGATGCTCTTGCCCACCAGCTGCTCTTCGAAGCCGGGGATGAAGCTGCCGCTGCCCAGCACCAGATTCTGGCCCTTCGCGGTGCCGCCCGCGAACTGGTTGTCGCCGTCAAAGCCGGCGTAGTCCAGGTTGATCTCGTCGTCGAGCTTGGCGGGACGGTCGGTGATGTCGATAAAGCGGGCGTTGCGCTCGCGGGCGCGCTCGATCTCGGCCTCGACGTCGTCGTCGGTGACCTCGGCCACTTCCTTCTTGACGTCGATCTTGCTGTAGTCGCCCAGTTCCACGTCGGGCTTTACGAACACTTCGACGGAGAACTTGAGTTCCTTGCCGCTCTCCATCTGCTCGACGTCCAGCTCCGGACGGTCGACGGGCTCGAGCTTGTTTTCCTTCACGGCCTCGGAATAGAGCGCCGGGAACAGCTCGTCCAGCGCGTCCTCGTAGAACACGCCCTTGCCGTACTGCATTTCGATCACGTGGCGCGGCGCCTTGCCGGGGCGGAAGCCCGGGATGCGGATGCGGGATACGTTCTTTTTATACGCCTTGGCGACGGCGCTTTCAAAATCCTCCGCGCTGACGGTGAAGGACAGCTTGGCTTTGTTGGAAGAAAGCTTTTCATAGGTGCAGCTCATGGATGGTATCTCCTTTAAATCACAAATAATCAGCGTATATTGTAGCACAAATCAAACCGTTTTGCATTATTTCAGCGTAAACCGAGGCCGCGCGGTGTGTTATTTTTTTGGTTTTGGGGGTTGCAAAGAATGACCGGCGCAGGTTTTTTGCGTATATGTGATGCTGATGGCGGCAGATTGCCGCCGCTACGGGGTACGGCATATGGATTTCTCCGTATCGGCGGCGTCTACGCCGCCATGAGCGTTGCGGAAAGTAAGTGTAATGCCGCAAGAAACGCTAAACCCCGCCCATTCGTAGCGGCGGCAACCTGCCGCCATGAGCGATGCGTATATAAAGTGTATTTCCATAAGAAACGCTGAATCCCGTGTGCCAAAATCCTTTCCCCTCCGGGGCGCGAAGTGCGGTTCGGCAGTGAATGAAAGCCCGGTGGGCTTTCAGAGCCGAACCGTGACCGAGCCCGCAGGCGAGACGGTGGCACGGCGCAAGCCGTGACGGATGAGGTCGTTTTCCTTACATAATATTCCGTTTCTTGCGGAATTACAGAGCTGACCGCTGCCCCCGCTTGACCTTATCAGTCAGCCTTCGGCTGACAGCTTCCCCAGGGGGGAAGCCTTTTGGTGTGCCGCGTTTTTTCCTTCGATGTTGTTTTTCTGCGTATATGCGATGCCCATGGCGGCAGATTGCCGCCGCTACGGTGGAGGCGCGATGCTGTTCGCAGAATGAATCCGGGTTCGTTTTCGCAATATATGTGGCGGCAGATTGCCGCCGCTACGGGGTCGGCGCGATGTTTGTTCACGGGACGAATCCGGGTTCGTATTCGCAATAAATGCGGCGGCGTCTGCGCCGCCAAAAACGGGGGCTGTGAGGACAGCCCGTCTTGAACGGCCATCCTCACAGCCCCTTCTTATTTCATTTCCGGTTCGTCAGTCGTTTGCGTACGTCAGGTCCGGCGCGTCGGGCGTCATCGTGTTTTTGACGATCAGCTGGCCGTTCTTGATCGCGAAGATGTTCCAGTATCTGTCCGCGATCTGATCGGTGGGCACGTAGAAGGTCCTGATCAGCTGGTTGCCCTGCTCGATGGTGACCTTGGATTCGCTCGCGGCGAGCGTCGAATCGCTGGAGTAGCGGTGCAGGTAGTAGTAATAGGTGCCGCCGTCGCTCACCAGCGTGATGTGCTCGGGGCCGTAGCTGGTCACGTCGTCCACGTCTAATTCACAGAAGACCGGGTCGTCCGTGCGGGAGAAGCGCTTGTTGTTCCAGTAGACGTGGAAGGTGTTGCCCGCCGCGGTGGCGCCGCTCATGTGGGAGTCCACGTCTCTGGGGCTTACGCCCCAGGTCAGGGTGATCAGATAGTCCCCTGCGTGCTCTTCGACCTGCTCCGGAGTGATCGTGCCGTTCTGGTTTTCGGTGACGATCTTCTGCACGATGAGGTTGAAGGTGTGGGTCATGAAGTTTTCCTTCTGCATGACGACGGTGTAGTTGCCCAGCGGCAGATCGATCGTGTATTTGCCGTTTGCGTCCGTCTTGGTGTGCGCGAGGGATTCGGCCGCAAGGTCGGTCACGCCTTCGACGTAGCTGTTTGCGCCCTTTAAGAAGTCCAGATCGGCTTCCGGCACGCCCTTGCCCGTCGTGGAATCGAAGACGGTACCTGCGGCGGAGCCGACCTCGCCGGGCTGGCCCTTGATCAGAAGGATCGTCTCCATGGAGTTGTTTTCGCCGCCGATGACGGTGGTGTTGACGAGGTAGTCGATGTATTCGGGCTTGGAGACCACCATCGAATACCGGCCGGAATCGAGCGTGGCGCTGTAGCGGCCGTCGTCGTTGGAGGAGGTCGTGTCGGTAAGGCCCTGCGCGGCGTAGATGTTCACGGTCGCTTCGCCGACGGCCGTCGTGCGGTCGCTGGCCTCGACGATCAGGCCGGACAGGCTGCCGGTGCCCTCGGGAACGGGGGTAACGACGGGTACGGTAACGGGGTCGCTCGGGGCGGCGTTGTTGCCCAGCAGCGTGATCAGCAGCGCGGCCAGCGCGGCGCCGACCAGGACGCCGATGACGATGCCGACGATCAGTATGTTGTTTTTGGGCGAGGTTTTTTCAGAGGCCGGCTTTTGCGCGGGCGCGGAAAAAGCGGGCTTGCCCTGGCAGTAAGGGCAAACGTCGTGCCCCTCGGTGTACTTTTTTCCGCAGAACGGACAGGTCTTCATGGGGTTTCCTCCTTTGGTGTTTATATATTCGTATTATTGAATCACTTGATGACGCCTGCGTCCCTGAGCTCCTGCTCGGTCACGCCGACGATCAGCGTGTACACGCCGTAATTCTTCCCGTCCTTGGTTTTGCAGCTCAAGCTGATGGAAGCCGTCGATTTTCCGAATTTTTTCTGTATATCCGACCACTCGGATTTGACGTTCCAAAGCAGCGCCTTTTCGTACTTGCCGCTGTCCTTGTCCTTTACCTCGACGCTCTTGACGTTTACGGACGTGAACGCCTTTTCCTTGCTCGAAATGAACAGCTCGATCGTTTCTATCTGGTCGGCGCTGTACTTGGCGTCCACCTTGATGATGACCCAGGCGTTCGACGGAGCGCTGTTCAGATTCCAGCTTTGCTTCCTGTCGAACGTGTAGCTCGGCGCGGGTTTTTTCGTCTCGATCTTGAATTCGCCCGTGCTTCCGACCTTGATTCCGTTGTAGTACACGTCGAAGCGGAAGGAATGGCTGCTCTTCGGGTCGTCCAGGCGGATGTCGATGCTCCTGCTCCATTTGATGTCCTTCGCGGCGAACTTCTTGTATTCCTTCTTCGCCGTCACGTCCCAAAGCACGACGCTCACGTTCTTTTGCTCGTCGTCGGAAAGCTTCGCGCCGCCCTTCGTGATGCTTAAACCCTTTATCGAGAGCTGGGAGCCCGAGGCCTCGATCTTCTGCCTTGTGTCGTACGAGACCTCGAATCTGTCGACGATGACGAGGTTCACTTTGCATGTGTACACCTTGTCGCCCGAGGTGCGTATGACGGGCGTGGCCGTGAGGGTCAGCTGGTAGCGGTTCATGTCGATCGAGGACGTGTCCAGCTTGTCGCCGGGCTTATAGGTCTTGTTGCTGCCGCTCAGCTTGAATTCGAAGCGGTAGGCCTCGTTTGCGCCCGTGCCGCTGACCGAATAGTCCAGCGTCGGCTTGTCGGGCTTGGTGATCTGCGTCTCCTGCCCGTCTGCATAGGAACTGTTGCCGATTTTGATCTTCAGGCTGCTGAGTGGTTCGGGCTTCAGAACCACCGCGCAGCTTACGCTTTTCTCGTCGCCGCCCAGGCCCTTTGCGGTCACGGTGAGCGTGTACTTCTTGCCGTAGGAAAGCTTCGAGCCTTCCAGCGTGTAGCTGTCCCCGATGCCGAGGCTTGCCTTGCTGTCGGTCGTGCTCGACCCCTGCTTGAGCGTCACGGTGACCTTGCTGACGTCGCCCTTCGTCACGCTGAAGCTGAGATTGCGCTTGTCGCTCTTTGAGAGTTCTATCGTGCTGGGCACGTCGGCGTTGTTCAGCTTCACCTTAAAGCCGCTGATCGCATCGGGATCAACGATCACGCGCAGCTTCTGCGTGCTGCTGACGTCCTTCACGTCCCCGTAGATGTAGGGCACGATCTCGATCTCGACTTCGTGGCTCGATTTGGCCGTCCAATTCTTGATCGGCAGCGTGTACTCCGTGGAGGCGCTGTTTTGCACCTGCGTTCCGTCGATTTTGACCTTGTAGTGGTTCGCTTCGCCGCTTACGCTCCAGCTTAAGATCTTGTTTGTGCCCTTGGGCACGTGGATCTCGGCGCCGTTTGCGTAGTTCGTACGGTCCATTTTGAAGGTAAAGCCGGTGACGGTCCGGGGCTTGAAGGCGAGCTTTACGCGGGCGTTCTCCACATTGCCGCTGTAGTCCGTAAGGCTGAGCGTGTAGGTGTAGAACTTGCCGGGCCGCCTGTCCGTAAGGCCGGTAAGCGTGTGCCGGGCGGAGGAAATGCCGCCTTCGCTGACCGTCTCGGTCGTCACGCCGTCGCCGATGACCGCCTTTTTCACGTCGCCGTCGCAGGTCCAGAAGAAGACGATGTCGGCGTTTTTGTCGAAGACGTACACGTCGTTGTCCTTCGTAGTATAGCCGCCCAGCGTGAGCGAGCTTATTTTGGTTATGCCGATCTTTTCACGGCTGAGGTTCACGGTGGCGGTCAGCACTTTGCCCGTGTACGACGTGGTCGTCAGGGTCACCCGGACCGTGCTCTTTACGTCCGAAAACTTGGTCTTGCTTATCGAGAAGTTGGGTTTGTCGGTGACGTCCTCGGTCTTTCCGTCCACGGTGAGCTTGATGCTCCTGGGATCGCCCGTGACGGACCAGGTGAGGGTCACGTTTTTGTCCTTGGGCACGGTCATCGCGTTTCCGGTCTTCTCCACGCCGTTTACGTAGAGCTTCGCACCCGTCACTTCTCTCGGGGCGAGCTGCACGGTGATGTTCTTCGTCTTTTGGACGCTGCTTTCGCCGTGTTTATAGAGCTTGAGCTCCACGGTCACGGTGTGCTTTTCGTTGAAGCTCCAATTGGAGGTATCGAGCGAAAGCTGATTTCCGGTCACGTCTTTCTGCGTCTTTCCGTCCAGCTTGACGACGACGCTTTCGACGTCGCCCGTATAATCCCACTTGACCGCGACGGCCTCGTCCTTGTAGACGTTCCATACGCCGTTTGTCGCGTTCCGATTGTCCACGGCCAGGCTGAAGCTCGTGAGCTTGTCTGGTTTGAGCGCGTAGGTGACGGTCTCGCTGTCTTGGGGCGTGCCGTAGCCGATCACCTTGATCGTCACTCGCTTTTCCTGACCCGGCGTCAAGTCACTCTTAGAAAGGGTGTAGGTGTAGGTTTTGGAAGAGCTTGTTTGCCTTTGGCCGTTTACTTCAACGCTCTTATCGTCGCCTTCGACCGTCCATCTGAGGGTGGGATTCGAGGCGTTTTTGTCGATCAGGTAAACGCCGTTTTTGCTCGTCGCGCCGCTTACGTTGACCGAAGAGATTTTTACTTTGTCTGCGGGCCTTACGAGCGTCAGGGTCACGCTGCTCTGAACGCCGCGGCTGATCTTGCCGTTTTCGTAAAGCTCGATGACGGCTTTGACCTTGTGTTCGGTTTCGAAATCCCAGCGGTCATAGTCAGGTATGCTGACGGACACCGGGAAGGAGGCGGGCTTAGCGCTGTAGACGGTCGAGCCATCCAGCGTCACGGTGAGCAGCTCTATGTCGCCGCTTAAGTCGACGGTGATATTTCCTTCGTTGCGGGTGAGGTTCTGTTTTACGTCGAACTTCGTGACCGTTGCCGGTGTGACCCTGAATTTGTAGGTCTTCGTAAGCTCCGTTTCCACATCGGCGTAGGGGTAGGGGTTCGCCGTCACTGTGACGGTGTATTCCCGGCCCAGCTGCCAGTCGGCGGAATTGAGCGTAAAGGCGGTACCGTACCAGGTCACCGGCCTTTGCCGCGTAGCCGCATCGTAGCTGATGGTGTAATCCCTGATATCGCCCGTCTTGCTGGCGCGGAGGACCACATTTTTCCCCTTGGAAACGTCGTACATGTCACCCGAGATCGTTTTGTTGTTCACGGTGAGGTCGAATTTCGTGATCGCCGCGGGCTTCAGCGTGAGCGTGAAGGTCTGAGAATCGGCATCGTCTCCGCCCATTTCATAGGCGTGCGCGACCGCCCGTACGGTGTAATTCTGACCAAGCACCCAGCTGCTTGTATTGATCGTCAGACGGCCGTCCGCGTCGTCGTCCACCGGCACATCGTCGACAAGGAGCTCTATACTCTGCGCTTCGCCGTTGTAGGAATATATGAAGTACAGGTTCGAGTCGACGGTATAAACGCCATCGGGCTGCTCTTCCACGCCGTGCGGCGTAAGCGTAAAGTCCGCAATCGCATTGGGTCTGCGTGCCACGGTGAAGCTCTGCGTCCTGCTGACGCCGCGCTTGAAGTCGCCGTATTCCATGGGATTGACCGTGACGGTGAGGCGCAATTTTTCGCCCGGCGCGAGGGACGCGATTTCCGGATCGAATTCGCCTGCGTCCGCCGCCAGGGTCTGCTGACGCCTTCCTTCGATATTCAGCGTATAACTTTCCACGTCGCCCGTGGCGCTTATGCGCATCGTCGCGTCCTCCGCGTTCAGATACCATGTATTGCCCGACTTTATGGCGCTTTGGGGCATGCTCACTTCAAAGGACGCGATCTCGTCGGGTTTCAGCGTGAGCTTTACGGTCCAGGAGGAGGCCGCTTCGTCTATTGCGCCGTAGTCGTAGCTTTCGGGCTGCACGGTCAGGCTGTACACCTTGCCCGGCGTCAGCCTTCCGGTGTCGACGGTCAGCGAGCCGTCGGCCTCTATGCTCTGCGCGTTTTGGGGAAGGTCGGTCGTATAGTTCAGGCTTTTCGCGTTGTCCGCGCGCCAGCCGATGTTGACGGACGCGTTTTTGGGCAGCGTCACGGTTTCGCCGTTTGCCGCCTCATTGCCGTCCACGGTGATGACGAGGTTTTTGACGCTCTCCGGCCTTAGGGCGAACTTCGCTTCCCTGTAGAGCGTTTCGCCCTCGCAGGGCGTGAGCGCGAGGGTCAGCGTCTTTACCTTGCCCGGCTCCAGACGCAGGCTGTCGGCGGTGATCATGCGGCTCTTCGCGGCGGCGCCGTTCGAAGCGCCCAGCGCGAACAGATCTCCGCTCACGCCCTCGACATAGGCGCGCACGCCGCGCGCGTCGCCCTCGTATTTCCAGGTCAGCGTGTAGTTTTTGCCGCTTTCGATGACCCAGACGTCGCCGTCTTTTTCGAGCGGGTGCTTGTCCTCGTCCTCAAGCGCGGAGATCTCAAAGTCCGTTACCTCGTCGGGAATGAGGCTGAGCGTCCAGCTTTGGCTGTCCGCGTTGACTTCGCCGTAGGTGTAGGGAACCGCTTCGACGGTTAGCACCCTGCGCTCCTCCAGCGTCATGCCGGAGGTGGAGAAGCGGTAGCTTTCGTCCGGGGCGACGGTTTTGGTTTCATTGCCCAGGCGCACGGTGTATTCCTTAACGTCGCCTGCGGCGTCAAAGGAAAGCTCATAATACTTGTCCTTTTCGACGCGCCAGACGCCGTCTTCCGCGTCGATTCCGTTTACCGTGAAGCTTTCGACGGGAGAAGGCAAAAGCGCGTATTTTATCTTTTTGGTCCTCGTGTCGCCTTCCTTGTAGGAGGTCAGCGTGACGGACGCCTCGTAGACTTCGCCGAGGGAAATCCTGTTCGTGCCGATCGGTATTTCGCCGTGGCCGAGGTCGTCGCCGGTCAAAGTCTTCTTGCTGTTTCCAACGGTGTATTCTGCGTCCCTGATCGTGCCGTCCGCGCTCCATTGGAGCGTATAGGTTTCGCCCCGGCTGAGCAGGTACACGTCGCCGCGCAGCTCCTCCGCGTCCGGGATGCTCAATTCGAAAGTACCGATCTCGCTCGTGTCCACGCGGAATCGGATCGTCTGCGGATTCTCGCAAAGGACCTCGCCGTATCGGTACGACAGCGCCCTGAGCTCGAAGGTGTATTCCGTTTCCTTTTCCAGCTCCGCGACGGGGAAGGGGATCGTCGAGTCGCCGACGGGGATTTCGTCATTCGAAACCACGCTGCCGCCCTTGAGCAGGCGGTACTCGTACCCCTTCACGTCGCCCGAAAAGCCGAAGCGGATCACGACGTCCCTGTCCTGCTCGACCGGCACGACGCCGCCTTCGTTTTCGTGGCCCTCGATATAAAATTCTTTTACGTCGATGTCTTCGGGCTTTACGGCGTACTCATATCTGTAATGGTATTCGTTGCCGTCATAGGGCCAAAAATCGAAGGTCACGCTCCTCGGAGCGTCGCCGGGCTGCATGTCGCTTATGTTGATCGAGTATTCCCTCGCCTCGGGATCGCATTTATTTCCGTTGATGAGTACGCTCTTCGCGTCGCCCGTGTAATCCCAGGTAAGCTTTACGCTGTCGCCCTGTACGAGGTAAACATTGGAAGCTTTGTCCACGTGCTCCAATTTCGCCGCGATGTCGTTCACGGCCTGGGTTTTGCGCTTTACGGTGATTTCTCTTTCGAGGGATGCGCCGCTTGCGACCTCGTAGACGTCCGCCGTCACGCGGAAGGTCATCGTCTGCCCAAGGCCCAGCATGTCCGCGGGGATCGTGTAGCTCGTTTTCTGCGTGCTTACTTCGCTGTATTCGGCTTTTTTGTTTCCGTCCACGATCAGCTCCGTCGAATAACCGATCACGTCGCCGTCCGCGCTCCATTCGATCAGAACGTCCGTGTTCTTGTCTGTGAGCGCGTTTTTGCCTTCTTCCGCTTCGGCGCCGTCCACCTTGACGGTCACGGTCTTCACCGGGATCACCTGCCGCTTTACGCTGACGGTCAGTAAGTTGTTTTCGGCCTTGCCGTGCGCGTAGGGCACCGCCTCCACGGAAAAGACGAGCTCCTCTCCCAGCGAAAGCGCGTCTGCAGGAATGATGTAGACGGTCTCTTGCGTGGTTCCGGTGTATTGGGTTTGGGTGACGCCGTTTATTTTCAGTTCTGTCCTGTATTCCTTTACGCTGCCCGCGGCGCCCCACTGAAAATCAATGTTGCCGTTCTTTCCGACGGTGACGCTGCCGGACGAGACGTACCGATCGTTGACGCGCAGATAAGCGCCCGTAATCTCTTCGGGCTTCAGGAACAGCGAGTAATTGTACCGGACGCCGTCGATTATAAGTACAAGTGTATGCTCCTCGCCCAGCTTCCAGCCGACCGTGTTGAGCGAGATTTCGTCGTTCTCAATCTGCCAATTGATAACAGAGTCGTCTATATTGTATTTCTTGTCGCTGCCCGCGACGACGCAACGGCCTTTCAGCGCTACGTCGGCCGGAAGCAGCCACACGCTTCCCTCGTGCTCGCAGTGCTCTCCGTTTATAGTCACGATGTCCAGCGCGTCCGCGTAGCGGGTGACGGACACAGTCTTCATGAGGGATACGCTGCTTTCGCCCTGCGCGTATTTTACGATCTCGACGATGATCTCTTTCTTGTCGCCCACGTTCCACTCGCCGTAAGGCACGGTAAACACGCCGCCCTGCGCGCTGTTTGTCGTACCCAGGCTGCGGCCCTCCATCGTGAAGCGGGCCTCCTTGTAGTCGCCGTCCACCGTCACGCGCAGCTTTATCTCGTCGCCCATGATGTTCCAGGCGTCCTGCCCGGCACTCGTCGCCGAGGGCACGTCCACGCCGAAGCTCCTGATCGGCGCGGGTCTGAGCTTGTATTTGTAGGTTTTGGTCTCGGTGTTCAGAACGTTGTCTTTGAATACGACGGACACGTTCAACGAGCGCACGTCGTCAAAGCCCATGCCGTCTGTATTGAAGGGCAGCCTGTCCGCCCCCGCCGGAAGGGTCATTTTCCGGCCGTTGTCTATTGTGTATTCCACCCGCTCGATCATGTCGCTCGCGGGCCAGGTGACGTAGGCGCCGGAAGCGTCCAGCAGACAGACGCCGCGCTCCTCGCGCACGCCGCTTTCGGCAAATTCGAAAGTATCTGCCGTGGGCATGAAGCCCGCCCGCTTTTCCCGCGCGGACGCGTCCACTGTGCCGTAGGTCTGCGCCAGCGGCTTTACGCTGACGTAATAGGTCTCGTTTAAGTTCAGGTCGCCTTTGGGGATCGTGTAATTTGACTGCGGGGTCTCCTCGCGCTTCCATATTTCGGCGGTCTGGCCCCGCGTGATGAGCACGCTGTAGCCCCTTACGCCGCCCTCGGCGCTCCACTCTATCTTTGCGCCGGCGAAGGAGTTGATCTCGAGCGTGCTCGCGCCCGCGTCCCTGCCGTCGATCTTTATGTGCAGATTTTTGACGCTGTCCGGCCTGCGGGCGAAGTACAATACCACGGGCTCGGGCGGCGTCACGTCGCCGCTGGCGGGCACGGCCTCGATCAGCACGCGCTCGGCGGGCGAAGAGGGATCGTCCTTCAGATCGTCGTAGCGGATCTCGAAGCTTCTGTCGTTTACGGTGATGGGCGCTTTGTTTCCGACGGTCACCCTGTAGCCGCTGACGGCGATGTTCGTGCTCATGCTGACGCTGACGCGGCCGTTGCGGTCGATCAGGTACGTGTCGTCCTGCGCGCGGGCGGTCGTGACGGGCGGCGAAGCCGTAAAGCTCGCCGTCTCCGTCCCCTGCCCGGCCTTTTTGCCCGTGAGCACGAGGATCAGTATGACCGCGATCAGCACCGCGCCGAGGCCCGCGCTGAGACCTATGATAAGTCCCTTCTTCGAAGAGGATTTCGCCGGCCTCACCGTGCCGCCTCTGCCCACGGACCCGCCCGTGGGTACTTCCTTTACGTAGGTGATCGTGAGCGTGCCGTCGCGGAAGGAGCGGCTCTCCATCACGCGCTTGATCTCCTCCAGCAGCATGAGGGCGCTGGCGTAGCGGTTGTTCGGGTCGTACTCCAGGCACTTGAGCAGCACGGCGTTGAACGCGTCGTCCACGCCCTCGATCGGGGGGATCTGCCGCGCCTCGTCCACGCGCATGTTGTAGGCTTCCTGCGCGGAGATATTGTCGTTCTGGAAGGGATAGCGGTTGCGGTTCAGGCAGTAATAGACCGTCATCGCAAGGGAGTACAGGTCGGCGCGGTTGTCGTAGAGCTGATGATGGGCGACCTCGGGTGCCATGAAAAACGGCGTTCCGGCCATGGTGCTGGCGGCGTTTCGCCTGAGGATGTCCCTGGCCTCGCCAAAATCGGTCAGCTTGTAGGTGCCCTTGCTGCTCACCATGATGTTTGCGCGCTTTATGTCTCTGTGCAGCATGCGGCGGCTCTCCAGGAACACCAGCGCCTGCGTCACGTCGTAGAACATGCGCAGCACGTCCTTGTGCTTTTTGCCCTTCAGATAGCTCATCAGGTCGGTCAGCAGCTCCATGCGCACCAGCACGTAGAAGCACACGTTGTTGTCGGGGTTCGTGATGACCTCCCAGTCGTACAGCTGCACGATGTTCTGCTGGCCGCGGCACAGGTCCAGAACGCTGATCTCCTTTTCGATGACCTTGTCGATCTGGCGCTGGAATTCGGCGCGCAGCATGGCCGGATTGTCGCCCATTTCGAGCTGCTTTTCGTACAGCTCGTTGTCGGAGACGGGAATGGAGATGATTTTGAGCGCACAGCTCTCGCCCCCTTTGCGGATCTCGCAAACGGTGCCGAAGCTGCCCTTTCCTATTACGCGCGTGCACTTCCAGCCGCGCATCTTCGCGGAGGTGTCGATCAGCCTCTGCGCGTATTCCCGATCGATGTTCTCTATGCCCATGTCCGTCTCCCAAACAGAGGTTTTACTGTATTATCGGTTTTGCCAGTTGATGATATTTCTCCAATCGATGTCGGGCCGGTCGGGGATATCGGGCCCCGGGGAGCTCGAAACGATGATCAGCACGATGATCAGCGTAAGCAGCGCCACGCTTCCCAGCACGATCGATACGATCGCGGCGGGCGAAAGCCCTCCGCCCGAAGTCCTGGGCGTGGGCGTGGGGCTGGGCGTCGGCTCGTTCGAGGGATGTTCGTCCCGGCGGACGGGTTCGCCGCCCTTCATGTGCTTGAGCACGTTGTTTATGTCGCTCAGAAGCTCGGCAGCGGTCGAATACCTTTCGTTCATGTCGTAGGCGACGCAGCGCAGCACGATCCGGTTCACCTCGCGGTCGACGCCGGGGATCGCGGGGCACCTTTGCCCCCTCATGCGCATTTCGTACCCGTCGTTTGCGCGGATGCTGCCGCCGACGAAGGGGTACTTTCTGCCGTTTAAGAAATAATAGGTCACGATGCCCAGCGAGTAGATGTCGGCGCGGTTGTCGTATTTTCCGCGCTGCACCTCGGGCGCCATATAGTAGGGCGTGCCGCGGAAGGACGTGTGGCTGCCGTTCATCTGCATCGTGCGCGCCTCGCCGAAGTCCGTAAGCTTGTAGACGCCCCTGCCGTCCACCATGATGTTGGCGGTCTTTATGTCTCTGTGGAGGATGCGCTTTCTTTCCATGTAGACCAGCGCCGAAGCGATGTCGCGCATCATCTTCATCACTTCTTTTTGCGACGTGCCGGGCCTGCTCAGGTAGGTTTTGAGGTCGTTGAGCAGCTCCATGCGCACCATGATGTACCTTTGCGCGGCATTGCCCGGGTCTTCCACGACCGCGTCCTCGTAGATTTTGTAGATGTTGGGACAGTCGCCGCACTGCTTGGCCTCGGCGATCTCGCGGTCGCGCACCATGTTGAGCTGGTAGTCGAAGGAGGCGCGCGCCTTCACGGGATCGTTTCCGCAGCCGTTGAGCGCGTCGTAGAGGTCGGCGTCGCTGGTCGGGATCGGTATGACCTTGAGCGCGCACACGTCGCCGTATTTGCTCTCGATCCTGAAGACGCTGCCGTAGGTGCCCACGCCCAGCTCCTTTACGGGCCGCCAGTCCTTGAACGGAAGCCCGATCTTTTGCAGCATTTTGAGCGAAATTTCCATGGCTCTCCCTCCGATAGACTAAATCAAATGCATAAACAGGTCGATCAGCGCAAGCAGCATCACGACGCCGCAGCCGATCGCGCCGAGCAATAGGCCCACGCTTATTTTGCGCTTGCTGCTCATGGCCATCATGTCCTGCGGGACGCGCACGACCATGACGGTCGTGTTGTCCTTGCCGCCGCGCATAAGCGCCATGTCCACGAGCTTTTCGGCCGCGGCCTTGGGATCGCGCAGCTCCAGAAGCACCTTTTTGATGTCCGCGTCGGCGACCAGGTCGGTCAGGCCGTCGCTGCAGAGCAGGTACACGTTGTCGGTGTCGGCGCTGACGGTCCACTCGCCCATGTCGTCCATGCGCATGTGCGGCGCCAGCGGCTCGTCCTCGTCCATGCCGATGTACTGGGTGATGGAGTGCGCCTGCAGGCCCACGTGATCCACCGAGACCTGCTTGAGCTTTCCGTTTCTCAAGCGGTAGATGCGGCTGTCGCCGATGTTCATGATGAGCACGTGGCCGTTGTCCAGCGCCAGCAGCGCAAGCGTACTGCCGCAAACCGAGCTGTGCCGCTTGTGGATCTTGTTGCTGGTCCTCTGCATGATGTCGCAGATCTGTTTGGCCGAGGTGATGCCGCCGTTTACGATGGCGTCGTTGAGCGCGTCCGCCACCATGAAGGAGGCTTCTTCGCCCGCTTCCCCGCCGCCCATGCCGTCGCACACGGCGAAAATCTGGGAGCCGGTGCCCTCGAAGGTAAACGTGCCGCCCGCGTCCATTTGCTTGAGGGGCATGTATTTGCCGGCCAGATAGAAGTTGTCCTCGTTGTTGCGGCGCACCTTGCCCATGTTGCAGCAAACGGCCGCCTTGATCTTACTGCCTGCCATAGAACGATCCTTTCTTTATCTGCTGTAAGCTATCTGCGTATCGTGCTTTCGCCGCGGTGCTTGGGTTCGTCCGTGCCGTGTATGGATTTGATGGACTCGTGTCCGAACAGCTCCACGTTGGCAGCCGTCTTTTTGGCCTTCTTCAAAAGCAGCACAAGGCATGTCACGAAGCCGCCCACCGAGAGCAGGAGCAGTATCACCGACAGCGCGACGCTCTCCGTGCCGAAAAGGCCCGTGGAAGCGCTCTTGAGCCTCAGCTTTATCGTATCCGAAACCGCCGTTCCGCCGTGCGGGTAGGGCACGGCCTCGACCTTTACGACGTGCATTTCGTCGGTCGTGAGATCTCTGAGCGAATAAGCGGTCAGCCGCGTGCCATCAAGCAGCCTTCCGTCGACGTACACCCTGTACTCAGACGCGTTTTCGATTTCGTTCCACTTGATGCTGGCGCCCGAGGCCTTTCTGAAGAGCAGCTCGCCGTCCTGTCCCTGCACGGGATTTCCGCCATCCGCGCTGATGACGAGATCGCCCGACAGACGGCCGGGGTCGATCGCGTAGGTCAGGGCTTTTGTCTGCGTTTCTCCCGTGTAAGATTTAAGCTGTACGCTGACCGTCCTGTCCTGTCCGGGCGTGAGATCGTCAAGCGGCAGCGTGAAGACGAGCTCGCGCCCGCCGTCGTTCGTTTCGGAGCAGGTCGCCGTCATCGTTTCGCCCGCGCCGGTCCTCAGCGTCACGCTCCCGGGCGCAAGGTCCGAAGGAATGCTCCAGGTCTTTGCGCCCGCGTTCAGCGTGCCTTCCTTCAGGTCGCCCACGAAGTGCAGCTTGAAGGTGTAGCCGGTATAGTCCCTTTCGAGCAGGAACACTTCTCCGTCCGTGTTCGTCACGACGGGCAGTATGGTCACGTCGAACGCCGTGATCGGGTCGGCCTTCAGGCTGACGTTCACCGTCACGGGCGCGGCGTCGTTAACGCCGTATTCGTAGGCCACCGGCTTTCCCTCGATCACGAGCGTCTGCCCGAGGCCGAAGGCGGCGGCGTACTTTTCGGTTTCGCCTTCGCCGTTTTTCGAGACGAGTTTGATTTCGCTTCCCTCGTGCCGCAAAAAGATCTCTTCTTTCGGACCCACGGCGACCGTCTTTACGTCTTCGCCGAGGCTGAGCGTCAGCGAGTATTCCTTCACGTCGCCGCCGGCAGAGAACCCTATCTTCTTTTCGCTTTGCTTGTCGAGTACGACGTTTTCAGGCGGTTCCGCTCCCTCGATAACAATTGTGAAGTTCGTGATCGCGTAGGGCCTCAGCGCGTATCGTACCGTATCTTCGTACTGTACGTTGCCGTCCTCGTCCAGGATGCGGATATTCTTGTCATAGATCTCACCGGGTTTCAGCAATTCGGTGTGGTCCAGACTGACATTTTTTTCTCTGTCTTTCTTTTCTCCCTTGATTACGCCGTCCACTTTCACTTTGTCGAAATCGCCTTCGATCTTCCAGTGGAGGTTGTAGCTCTCGTCGCGGTTGCCGATCAGCCAAACGCCTGTTTCCTCGTCGTATTCGGTGTTTGGGACATCGATCTTCGTCACTTGAATTTCCCGCTCCCGGCGGCGGATCGTGACCGTCTTTTCGGCGCCTGTTCCGCCGTCGTAGGCCTCGGCTTCGATCTTAAAGGTATGCTCGATCTCTTCATTCCACTCGTCGAAGGGCAGCTCGAAGGACTTGTCCGAACCGTCCATGTAGACGGAATCGTCCATGTAGAGCGTAAAGTTCTTCGCATCGCCAGTGAAGTCGGGTTTTATAACGACGCTCGCGGCGCCTTCCTCGATGGTGTAAACGCCGTCCGGGCCCTTGAGCGCGTTGATTACTTCGACGTCCGTTATTTCGGGAGAAACGTGGCTGAGCTTTACGCGCACGGACTGCTTATCCGCATTGACTTCACCGTACTGATAGCTCTTCGCTTCGACGCCGAGCGTTCGGATTTCCTCTTCGCCCATGCCGGAAGTGTTCAATGTGAGGCTTTCCCCGGCTTTGACGGTTTGCGTTTTGCCGTTCCAGACGATCTCGTATTCCTCCACGTCGCCCACGGCGTCGAAGGTCAGGGTGTATTCCGTGTCCCTTTCGACGCGCCACTCGCCGTCGATTTCGTCGATGCCTTTTACCGTGAAGCTTTCGACGGGGGCGGGCTTCACGATGTAGTTCACCGTGAGGTCGACGGAATCCTCTGCCCTGTACGAGGTAAGCCTGACGGTGGCCTCGTAGGGCTGACCGAGCGTGAGCAGGGAAGCGTCTATTTCAAAGCCGTTGTAATCGTCCCCGTCCGCTTCGCCCTCTTCTCCGTTGTGCCCGAGCTTGTAGGCGACCTTTTTGATCGTGCCGTCCGCTTTCCAGGTAAGCAGATAGCTTTCGTCCCTGTCAAGCAGGTACACGTCGCCTTCCTTTTGCGCGCCTTCGATCTCCAGCGCAGAGTTTTCGATCTCGCTCGTGTCCACGCGGAATTTGACCGTCTGCGGGTTTACACAGACCACGTTGCCCCGGTCATAGGGTACGGCCTCGATCTCGACGGTATATTCCGTCTTTTCCTTCAGTGTATCGGCTGGGATTTTGTAATAAGTGCTTTCGGAAGGCAGACTGCTCTGATCGACCGTGTCCTCTCCCATCTTCAGGCGGTACGTATAGCTCTGCACGTCGCCTTCAAAGCCGAAAATGACCGTTACGTCCCTGTCCGGTTCCACGGTGATCACGCCGCTTTTGCCTTTGTGGCCGTCGATGTACAACGGTTCCGTCACGTCGACGTCTTCGGGCTTGAGAGCGTACACAAACTGCATATGGTAGACGGTGCCGTCATAGTCGCAGAACTCAAAGTTTACGGTCCTTGAAGGATCGCCGATCTTCATGTCGCTTATGTTGATCGAGTATTCCTTCGCCTCGGGGTCCCAAGGCTGACCGTTTATTTTTACTTCATTCGCGTCGCCCGTGTAATCCCAGGTAAGCTTTATGCTGTCGCCCCGCACGAGGTACAGATTTGGGATCTTTTCCACGCACTCGAGCTGCGCGGCGATGCTGTTGTTCACCGGTATGGTATCGCGCCGCACATAGACTTCGACGTCCAGAACCGCCTTTTCCGCGGCCTCGACGGCGTCGGCCGTCACGCGGAAGGTCATCGTCTTCCCAAGGGGCAGCTTGTCCGCGGGGATCGTATAGCCCGTTTCCTGCGTGCTTTCTTCGCTGTATTTGCTTATTTCCTTGCCGTCGACGATCATCTTCGTCCGGAAACCTGCTACCTCGCCGTCCGCGCTCCATTCGATCTCAATGTCCGTGCCCTTTTCGACGCGCACGTATTTGTCTTGCCCGACCGTTTCGCCGTTTACGGTGACGGTCACTTTCGAGACCTTGTCAACTTCCCTCTTTACGGTGATTTTCTCTTCTATTATATCGTCGCCTTCGAACGGCACGGCCTTCACCGAGAAGTTGAGCGTCTGCCCCACGGGAAGTTTTTCCGCGGGGATGGTATATCCTGTTTCTTTCGTCTCCTTGCTGAAATCCTCAAGGCGCACGCCGTCCACGTCGCACGTGGTCACGTACTTATCGACACTGCCCTGCGCCCCCCAGCTGAGGACGACGTCCGCGTCCTTTTTGACCGTCAGGACGCCTTTAACTTCCTTTCCGTCGGCGTCCTTGATGTACAAGCCCTCCACTTTTTCATATTTACGGTGGATCGCTATTTCCCTGCTGCCCTTGTCGTCGGCTACTTTGCCGTGCGGATAGGGCACCGCTTCGACTTTCACGCAAAGCGTTTTGCCGGCTTCGACGATGTCCGCAGGAACGGTCATCTTCTGGTCCAAAGCTTCCTTTATGCAGTAGCCTTCCAGCTCTTCCCCGTCCACGCTGCAGGTCACGGTGTAGCCCTTCACGTCGCCCGTCGCGCTCCATTCGATTTCGAGCGTCTTGGTTTCGCTGCCGACGTAGGACACTTCTTCGCCGGCCTCTGCGCCGTTTACTTTGACCGTGAGCTCCTTGATCGTCTCCGCCCACCGGATGACGGAAACCTCCGCCGTCCGGGTGGGCTCGTTCTGAGCGTAGCCCCTGATTTCAACCGTGATCTTTACCTTTTCGAGCCCGAGCGCCACGGGTGTGAGCTCGAATTCTTTATTATTGATTTTCTCCCAGCTGATCGCGCCTACTCTGTCACACCTCAGTTCGGGCTCTCCCTCGATCTCTCCCTCATATTCGAGCTTCAGCGTATATTTCGTGTTGTTTTGAAGGATATAGGTGCCTTCAAAGTCTTCCGCACTGGTGATCACCGCCGTTAAATCGCCGAGCGGCTCCGTGTCGCGGACGATGATGAACTCGCAGCGGGTCTCGACCCCTCCGCCGAATTTGCCGTTTTCATAGAGGAAGGGCGATATGCCGAGCGTGAGCTCCTGTCCCGGCATCATGTCGCCGCCCGTTACGGTGCAGCTGTATGTGTTTTCTTCTGGCTTGTAATCGAGCGTCTTTTCGCCGAGTTTTACTTCAAAGCCCTTCACTTCCCCGGTGACGGTCCAGGTGAAAACGAGGCTTCCGTCTTTGCCGACGTGGTATTTGCCGGCCTCGGGCTCGGCTTCGGGCGTTACGACGAATGCCGTGATCGGGATGGGCCTCCGGGTCAGCTTTACGGTCCTGACGCCTTCCACGCCCTCATCGAATTCTGCGCCGTTCTCCGGCGTCGCGGTCACGGTGATCGAGCGGGTCTCGTTGATCTCCCAGTCTTTCGTGGAAAGCAGACCGCCTTCCGCCACGGTCTCCTCCGGCGCAAATTTGATTTCGCCGAATTTGCCTTCGCCAACGGCCGTTACCAGCACGGTCACGTCCTGCGCGCCCTCGACGAACCATTCGTCCTGTGCGCCTTCGACCTGTTTCGCGCCCTCGAGCGTCACGTCGAAGCCTTCGATCAGCAAAAGCGCGGGCGGTTCCGTTCCATCGTCGGTTTTTTCGACTGTGATCTTTACCGGATAAGTATAGCTTACCCAGTCGGTTTTATTTATCAGCTTTATCGTTTTTGTGGTGCTGTTGCTCCAGCCGGTCACTTCGGGAACGAGAATGGAAAATACGCCGCCGTCCCCTTCGGTTACCTCGTAATTTTCATTTGACCAGCTTTCGCCCGATGCCCCGGTCCATTCGATTTTGATTTCATTCTGACCGGATACTATCCATCTGTTTTTTTCTGCGTCCTTCTGTATTTCTGTTTCGCCGTCATAGACCTTTACGCCTATTTTTTCCGCTTCGCCCTTTTCAGACGCGGGCTTCAATACGATATAGCAAAACGTATGCTGCGTTCCGCTTAAATTGTATGTAAGATCGCAAAGGAAAGCCGTATAATCCTCGCCTTTGTACTTGCAGTTCGTTCCGTAGACATTCAATTCATACTTTTTACCGTTTTCTCTATTCTGTTCACTCTTTATGTCATAGACCGAAGGGCGGCCTTTTTTCGTTTCCAGCGTCATTTTATCCGGCAATGTTGTCAGCGCTTCCGCGACGCCGTCCGGCAATTTCTTTTCTTCACCGTATTCATACTGCGACAGGCGCAGCGCCAGATACTCCGGATATCTGTCCGTATACCCATCGGCTTGCGCTGTTTCCTGCAGTAAATTTTTCAAAGTCGCGCCGTCTTTGCCGTAGACATTCTCCACTTCTTCTGGCTGCCCGTCAAAAGTCAGAAGGATATGCAGCAGCGCCGCGTCCGGTTTTTCTTCTCCGTCCACTACGAAATCCAGGCGCGTCTCTTGCCACGCTCCCCATCCCGTTTTGCCTTTTTCTGCCCTGAAAACGAGCGTCTCCGTCCCCTCGCAGCCTGCTACCGAGGCTGCGAGGATCAGGATCAGTGCGATGATGATGCCCAGCGCTTTTACGACAGATTGTCTCATTGCCAATCCTCCGTTTACTTACTTACTTTCTCTATGCCGGTGATCGTCCAGATGATGTCGCCCATCTTTATGCTGTTGCCCACTTCCAGCAGCGTCATTCCGCTGATCTCCCTGTCGTTGACGTAGGTCGGGTTCGTGGTGCCCGGGGCGGGAGAAATGTACAGTCCGCCTTCGCTGTCCACGCTCAGGCGCGCCTGCCTGCGGGAGACCGTCCTTCCGCCGGGCTCGAACTCGCTGAAGAGGATGTCGCTCTCGGAGGAGCGGCCGATGGTCGCTTCGTTGGTGATGACCTGCGTACCGTTCTGGCTGCCCGCTTCCTCGAAGCCCGCGACGGTCTGCACGTATCTGAGGCGCGTGACCACGGCGACCTTCTTTTGGGATTCCTCGTCGGGCAGATCAAAGCCGCCGTCCCCGCCTCCCGGCTGAATGCTCGTGCTCGTGCCCTGCCCGTTCTTTTTGCGCTTTTTCAGAAGCACGATCAAAAGCACCGCGAGCACTGCGAGCAGCACGCCGCCCGCGATCAGGCCGATCAGAAGCCAGGGGATGGGTTTGGGCACGATCTGCATGGACAGATCCTGTTCCGCGCTGCGCGGATTTGCGGGCTCGACGTGCGCCTTCAGGGTGTATTCCTTGCCGAGCTTCCAGTCTTTCCTGGCGACCTCGGCGGACAGGCCGTCTTCGCCCAGCGGCAGCGCCTGCTCGTTTCCGTCGGCGTCGACCATGGTCAGGGTCAGCTTTCTTACGTCGCCGTCGGTCTGTACGCCCACGGTGTAGGCGTCGTTTTTGAATTTGAACGTTTCCGCCGGCTCGAAGGGTTCGCCGTCCAGCGTCCAGCCGGCCGTAGTGACCGGCGTGTAGGGGCGCAGGAAGCTTGCGGAAACGGCTTCGGGCGCGTCCTGCCTTTCGTTTTTGGGCACGGCTGTAAGGGAGAAGCTCACCCGGTCGCCCTTTTGCAGGCCGCTCACGTCCAGCGCATATTCGGTTTCGGTCGTCTCTTCCTCGTAAACGAGGTCTCCGTTTTTGCGCACGCCGAAGCGGTATCCTTCGGCCTCGCCGTCGGTGTCCCAGCTTATCGCGAGGCTGTTTTCGCCGGAAAGCTCTCTTTCTTCCGTGCCCGCCGGCGCGCCGTCCACGTACAGGTTGACCTGCGTGATGGGCCTGGGCTCGAGCCGGAACGTGATCTTCTGCGTCAGCGTCTGGTCTTCGTCGTCGCTCCAGGGTTCGGCCGTCAGGATCAGCTTCGTGTCCTCGCCGTAATTCATGCCGGCGGAGTTAAACAGATAGCTTCCTTCCGTGACCTCGTCCGCGGAGAGGGTTTCGCCGCCGACCGTCCTTTCGACCATGTAGCGCTTTACGTCGCCGTCGGTCTCCCAAACGATCTCGACCTCGCTGTCCGGCAAAACGCTGTTGAATTCTTCCGAAACCGCTTCCCCGTCCAGCGTGACGTTCCAATTGCGAACGGGCTTCGGCTCGAGGGTGTAGGAAGCGCTCAGCGTCGTCTGCTGGCCCTCTTCGGCGCTCCACGGCACGGCCTCGATCTGAACCTCGGTCGTCTCGCCCACGCGCATGTCTTCGGAGGACACGGTGTACGCGCCCTCTTCGGTCTGAGTTTCTTCGGCGATTTCACCGTTTTGCACGCGGCGCACGACGTAGTTTTTCACGTCGCCGTCCGCGGTCCAGCTTATTTCGGCGCTTTCGCCCTGCGCGATGCGGATCGTGCCGTCCTCGCCGGCTTCGCCGAAATCGGCCGTGATCGCACTTACGGGAACGGGTTTGAGCGACAGGGAAGCGCTCGCCAGCGTGCTCTGCCCCTCTTCGTCGCTCCACGGCACGGCTTCGATCTCGACCGTCGCCGTGTCGCCCAGCGAAAGCTCGCCGGCGTCGAAAATGTATTCGTTCGCGTTAATTTCCTCTTCCAAGACGGGTTCGCCGTTCAGGAAACGGCGCGCGACGTAGTTTTTCACGTCGCCCTCGGCGCGCCAGGTAAGGAGCGCGCTTTCGTTCTGTTCGATTTCGATGACGTCCTGACCCGCTTCTTCGCCGTTCACCTCAAGCGCCACGCCCGTCACGGGGATGGGCCTCAGCTTAAGCGCGAGCGAGGAAACGGTGTCCTGCCCTTCCTCTTCGCTCCACGGCACGGCTTCGATTTCGATTTCGGTCGTTTCGCCCAGCGCCATTCCGGCGGAATCGAAGGCGTAGGCCGTTTCCTGCGTCTGAATTTCGTCGACGGGTCTGCCGTTTGCGCTGCGGCGCACGATATAGCCGCGCACGTCGCCCTGCGCCGTCCAGGAGACGTTCACTTCGCTGTTTTGCTCCACGAAGCCGTCTTCGTCCGCGGAGGAAGAAATCGTCACGCCGCTCACCGGCACGGGCAGGAGCGTAAATTCGACGGAGGAGGTAAGCGCCTGCCCTTCCTCATCGCTCCACGGCACGGCTTCCACTTCCACGGTTGTCGCTTCGCCGAGGCGCATGTATCTGTCGGAAATTTCAAAGGGGCTCTCAGCGCCCGTGAAGGCGCGCAGCGTCCTGCCGTCCCTGACGATATGTATTTTGTAGTAGCGCACGTCGCCCTGCGCCGTCCAGGAAACGCGGGCGTTCGTGCCCTGCGCTACGGCGGCGGGTTCATCGGCGCCCTCGGGCGCTTCGATATTTACGTTCACTTCGCTTACGGGGATCAGTTTCAGCGCGGCGGAAAGCGTCAAAGCCGTTTCGCCCTCGGTCTCGCCGTAGGGGTACGGCACGCATTCCACTGTGAATGCGTATTCCCTGCCCAGCGCCATTCCGTCCGTCGGGTATTCGAAGCGATTTTCGCCTGTCACGACGGTTTCGCCGCCCGGCAGCGTCACGGCGTATTCCTTCACGTCGCCCTGTGCGCTCCAGGTGAGCACCAGGGGACGCTCGCGGTCGACCGTATACGTGCCGTTTTCGTCCGTTTCGGCGTCCTCGATTTCAAGCGTGAAATCGTGCACGGTGTCGGGCTTGACCGCCATGGTCAAAAGCACGTCCTCCGCGCGGTTTTCGGCGTACTCGTAGGGCACGGCCCTGTAGGACGCGGTGTAGAGCACGCCCGGCTGCCAGCCGGCGTTTGCCAAGAGTATGCCCTGCGTGCCGACCTGAACGAAGGGTTCGCCCGCGCCGCTTGAGGCCAGCACCTGCATAAGGTCGCCCTCGGCGTGGAATTCGGCGGTCATGTTTTCCGTGCGGGAAAGCAGGATCACGCCGTCTTCGGCCGTCTCCGCGCCGGGTATGTCGACCCTGAAGGCCTCGACGTCGTCGGGCTTGACGGTGTATTTGAGCTTCACGGAGGCGTCGCTCCCGATGAAGGCAGTATATTTTACGGTGAGCTCCCTGGTTTCTCCGAGTGCCGCCCTGCAGTCCTCGGGCAGCAAAACGGTGCCCGAAGCGGAGGACAGTGTGATCACGTCGCCGTCCGGCAGGGCGATCAGCGTCTGCCGTACGTCGCCCGTGCAGCCAAAGCGCAGGCTGACGTCGCCCTCCTTGGGCAGAAGGTACACGTCTTCGCGCGCTTCGGCGGGCTCGAGGTACGCGCTTGCCTCGCCGATCGGCAGGGGCGTGACGCCGAAGGACGCGATCTTTTCGACGGTGTTTTCGTCCGCGGCATAGGCGTAGGGCACGGCCCTGAGCTCGAAAACGAATTCGTCCGCGGCCCAAAGGTCGTCCAAGGATATTTCAACTTCGCTGTCCCGGCTGTTTGCGTCCTGCAGGACGACCGAGCCGTTTCTGGTCAACTTGTAATTGTAGCTCTTTACGTCGCCCTCGGCGCTCCAGCTCAGGCGGATGGGCTGATCCCTGTCCACGAGGATGGCACCGTCTTCGGCGGCCTGCCCGTTTACGTTCAGGCTCAATTGCTCCACGGCGTCCGGCTGCAGGGTGAACATGAAGACCTTACTGATCTCGCTGCCCTCTTCGATCCGGCCGCCCTCGAAGGGCACCACGGTCACGGTGCAGGGGTAGATCTCGCCGACCTGCCAGTTCGCGGTGGAGATGACGAAGCTGTTTTCGCTGCCCACGCGCTTTTCGCCGAGGAGCGTCATTTCGTACTGTTTCACGTCGCCGCTCACGTCCACGGTGACGGTGACCGCGCTGTCCTTTTGGGCGAGCATGACGCCGCCCGCGGCGCTTTGGGCGCCGTCCACGCTGACGGTCACGTTTCCGATGGTCTCGGGCCGCAGGGCAAAGGAAACGGAAGTCTCAAGCGCCTGATTTCTTTCGGCGCTCTTCGGCACGGCGGTGATCACGGCTTCGTAATTGACCGCGTACTCCATCTGATCGCGGGGCAGCGTGAAGTCGTGTCCCTCGGTGTCCGCGCTCAGAATCTCCGCGCCGTCCTTTTTGACGATCACGCGGAAGGATTCGGCTTCGCCGTCGGTCTCCCAGGCGATGACCGCGTCCTGCTCGCGCTCGACAAGCAGCGTACTGCCGTCGGAGGGCGTGCCGTTCAGCGAAGCGGTGAAGCGCTTGATGGGCCTGATCACGCCCTCGTTGCTGAGGTCCACCGATACGTTTCCGCTGCTTATGCGCCCGCGCTCTGTGATCTGGTCCACGCGGATCACGCTGCCGGGGTTCAGATATTCGTATTCGACGTCCTTTACCTTTACCTCGTAGACGTTGCCGGAGGCGTCGTGCAGCCTGGTCAGGGAATCGGTAAAGCTTCTGCGGCCGTCGATCATCACGCCGCCGCTCTTTTCGCACAGCGTCTCGATCTCGCTCGTGTCCACACGGGGGTCGTCGCCCTGCGACTTCATCAGCACCAGCCGGAAGGCGGCCCCGGACGTATCCAGTGCCTCGTACGCCTGCAGGGCGGAGCCTTTGTTGTCCGAAACGTTCACGCCGTCGCTGAGCACGGTGATCTGCGAAAGCGGCGGCAGCGCGTTTTTGTTGTCGTTAAGGTCGTTCGCGGCCAGGGTAATGCACTCCCAGAGGTAGGTCCTGTCCGCATAGAAATTGACGCGATCGAGCTTTGTTTTGAGTTCGTCCGCGTTGTTGGTGTAGTCCGTGACCGCCTTTGCGCCGCGGCCGATAGTGTAGACGCGCATCAGGTCGTTTTCATTGAGCTCGCGGCAGAAGGAGGTCAGCCAGGTCTTTATCGAATTGAACTGGCGTATGTCGATCGTGCCGGAAATGTCCACGCAGAAAACGTACACCGTGCCGGGTCTGCCCTGCGAGGCCGCTTTGATCTCGAGGGGCTTATCGAGCTGCGTGTCGTTCAGATACACCAGCAGGTTGTCGTCGGTCGGAGCCACGTCCGTGCTGATGAACAGTTTGACGTCCGCTCCCGTCTGCTGTACGTCCGCCAGACGCAGCCCCTGATCGGCCAGCGCCGCGAACGTCATGCTCAGCACGAGACAGATGACGACGGTGAAAAGCTTCTTCATGGTTGTTTTCCTCCTTGCTGAACGCTGAGCGTGAGTACGCCGTCCGCGCCGACGCCGGCGCAGGCGTAGTAGCCCGCGGAGATCTGTTCGACGTCCCGCCAGGCTTCGGTATCCACGAATTTCAAAGTGTTCTTTTTGACGTTTACGACGCTGCCGTCCTGTTTCAGGCCCATCGCGTAGCCGATGCCGGCGGAAATGTCTTTGATGTCTGTCCACGAAGCGCAGGCGCCGAGGTCAAAGGTCGTTTCGCCGGCATAGACGACGCTTCCGTCCTTTTTAAGGCCCAGCGTGTAGCTGAGGGACGAAGACACCTTTACGACGTCCGTCCAGGCGCTTACTTCGCGGGCGAAGCGCTGCGCGTGCTCGCTCAAACCGATCAGGCGCACGGTGCCGTTTCGGAAAAGCACCGCCGCGTGGTCCACGCCGACGAGGCTTACGTCCACGACGCCCCTTAAATGCGCAAGCTCCGTCTGCATGCCGCCGAAGGCGCCGAAGAGGCGCAGCCTTCCGTCGTCCGTGACGCAGACCAGATTGTTGCTGCCCGCGCAGACGCTGCGCACGTTTACGAGCCCTTCGCAGGCGGAAACGCCGTAAGCCCTGTCGCCCGCAAACAGCACCCTGCCCTCTTCGGTCAGCGCCGCCAGGAAGTCCGCACCGACGCTCACCTGTGCTACGTCCGTCCAGCTCTTGTATCGTTCGTCCGAAAGGGTCTTGAGGGCGCTGTCCTTATCCGGCGTCGCGCGGAGCACCTCCACGCCGCCGTATGCGTTCACGCAGACCGCCAGGTTCAGGCTCGTGTCCACTTTTTTGTATACGGTCTCGTGCTGCTTGAAGACGGAAAATTCCAGTTCGCTTTTCAGCGTCTCCCCGCCCGTAAGCAGCGCCGAAATACGCGCGGTATAGCAGTCCTGCCCGAGGGAGGAAAGCGCTACGCGCGCGCTCGTTTCTTCGGGCGCAAGGCTCAGGTTCACGGCTTCTTTTCCCTCGGAATCGGTGACCGTGAGCGTGTAGCCGTCCGCCTGCGTTCCGCACTGCCAGGCGAAGATCAGATACTCGGTGTCCCGGAAAAATTCCGCGCCGCTTAACAGGCCGTTGACCGTGAAGTCCAGCGTTTTTGCGGCGTTCGCTTCATTGATTTTATCGCCGTTCTCTTCGCTGTTTTCTTCGTCGTTTTCTTCGGCGTTTTTATCGTCGTTTTCTTCGCCGTTTTCGTCCGCTTCGGGTTCTTCGTTCGTCTCGTTTGTTTCGTCCGTTTCGGAGCTTGCTTCCCCCGCGCCGGGCGCGGCGCTTGCCCCGGCAGGAAACGGGCTTTCCGTTTGTGAGGGAACGGATTTATCGCCCGTTCCGCTTTCCGCCGCGGCTGTATCGGTTTTGTCGGTGCCGGCCGTTTCGGGCGCGGCGGCGCCGTCCCTGCCCCCGGCCGCCTTCGTGCCGGGCAGCGCGATGATAAGTGCCAGAGAAGCCACCAGCAAAAGCGCCGCCAGCGCAAGGATCGTCATGCGCCTTCTCTTTCTTTGCCTGATCTGCTTCCGGCTGTGTCTGCCGTCTTTCTTTTCCTTCATTTTCGTTTCCCCCATTTTCGGAACGTGCCGTTCTGACCGCAAATGAGATTGCCCGATACGGGCAATCTCATTCGCTGTCAAATTAACGCCGTACCGCTTATTCCGCTTCGGGGCGGACGCCTCAGTAACGCACGGTCACCGTGGCGTTTCCCAGCGTGACGCTGTCGCCGCTTTTGAGCAATGTAAGACCTTGTATGTCGAGGCCGCCAAGCTGTATTCCGTTGGAGGAATGTACGTCCACGATCCCCACGCCGTCGCTGCCGCAGTTGATGATGCGCGCGTGGGTCTTGGAGACCGTCTGAGAATTGACGCAAACGTCGCAGGACGGGTCGCGCCCGACGGTCAGATCGTTCCTGAGGACGTAGTGCTCCGTGCGGGGAATGGTGTCGTCCTGTATTTCCAGTTCAATCTTGATCGGCTTTTTGCGAAGCGCCCTGCTGCGGGCGGTGATCTCCCTGTCGGACGGGCGGTACACGCCCAGCACCGTAAAGCGCATCACGGTGTTGCCGAGGCGCACCGAGTCCGTCTTTTCGACGCGGCACCATTTGTAGATTCGGACGTTGTTTACGTAGACGCCGTTGGAGGAATCGTCGTCCTCGATGACGAGGCCGTTCAGGCTGTCGTAGGTAAGGCGCGCGTGAAAGTTGCTGACCAGCATGTCGTCCAGCACGATCCCCACGCCGTCGCTGCGGCCGATGGTGACGGGCCTGTCCACAAAGATCACGCGGCGGATGATGTGCGTACCGCCGTCGTCCGTGTAGCGCACGCGAATCAGTATGCCCATCTCGTTGACTGCGTTGACCATCTGCGTCTAATCCTCCGACATGGCTGAGGGCCGAAATAAGTAAATCTTCGCAAAGCCGTAAACCCCGCAGCAGGAGCTGTTGCAAAAGTGCAAAACCCCGGGGAGGCTTGGAGGGGCCGCAGCCCCTCCAACCTCAATCCGCAGGACCGGCTTCGCCGGTTCGAGGAGAATTTTTGCGAAGGGCAGCTTGCCGCCCGGGAGCAAAAATTCATTCATCTCAGTTTTTGCGCCCGGAAAAATCCGCAGATTTTTCAGCAAAAACTGCTGTCCTGTTGCATAACGATCAGTAATCCGTCGTTTGGACAGAATACGCTGACCGCAGCAAAAACCCTACCCGAATGAAATGAATCAAAGATTCATTTCATTCGCCTTCTTACCTGTAAGAAACGCGCATCTCCACGTTGCCCAGCTTGATGACGTCGCCTTCCTTGAGCTCTACGGTCTCGGAGGCCATCACGCCGTTTACGTAGGTGTAGTTGGTGGAGTTGTAGTCCTTGATGCCGGCCTTGCCGCCGCCCAGGTTCACCAGCTGCGCGTGCTTGCGGGACACGGTGGGAGATACGACGGACACGTCGCAGTCGCGGTCCTTGCCGATCATGGCGCTTTCCTTGAGCACTACGTTCTCCTTGCGGGGGCCGCCGTCGTCAGTGAAGGTGAGCACCATGCGCAGGGGCGCGTGATAGCGGCTGCCCGCGGCGATGGTCTTTTCTCCGCCGGTCTCGTCCAGCGTGCCGGTGACTTCGAAGGACAGCTTGCTGTCGCCGATGCGGACGGTGTCGTCCTTGGTGATCTTGCTCTTGCGCATGATGGTCTCGCCGTTGACCTGTACGCCGTTGGTGGAGCCGAGGTCTTCGACGACCATGCCGTTCAGGCTGTCATAGAGGATCTGCGCATGGGTGTCGGAGGCGCGGCCGTCGCTGAGAACGACCTTGTTGGAGGAGGCGCGGCCGATGGTCAGGGGGCTGTCGGTGTAGATCTCTCTCTTGATGATGTGGGTGCCGGAGTTGTCGGTGTAGCGCACGTTGATGCCTACGCCCTGACGGTTGCTGCGGGAAGC
>JAFPWH010000001.1 GCA_017395065.1 Clostridia bacterium
GTATCAGTTCCCCGAGAAGCTGATCCCGCTGATGATCAACAACGTAAAGCAGCACAAGCAGCTGCCCGTCTACGGCGACGGCATGCAGATCCGCGACTGGCTGTACGTGGAGGACCACTGCAAGGCCATCGACATGGTGTGCTCCGGCGGCAGGAGCGGCGAGGTCTACAACGTGGGCGGCCACAACGAGCGCCCCAACATCTTCATCGTAAAGACCATCATCTCCCAGCTGCACGACAGGCTCAAGGACGAGGGCATCAGCGAAGCGCTCATAAAGCACGTCGAAGACAGGCTGGGCCACGACAGGCGGTACGGCATCGACCCCAGCAAGATCAAGGCGGACCTCGGCTGGTATCCCGAGACGGCGTTCGAGGTCGGCATCGTGAAGACGATCGACTGGTATCTGGAGCACGAGGACTGGCTAAGCCGCGTGACCTCGGGCGCGTACCAGAGCTACTACGCCGAAATGTACAAAAACCGCTGAAGCAGGGGGAGCCGGACGATGAAAGTCTTTGTAACGGGCGTAAACGGCCAGCTGGGGCACGACATGATCCGTGCGCTGTCCGTGCGCGGGCACGAAGTCGTGGGCTCCGATATCCAGCCTGAGATCGTGAACGCTCCCGGGGGCTGCGATTTCACCTACGTGCCGCTCGACATAACAGACGGCGAAGCGGTCGAAAAAACGATCTTAAACATAAAGCCGGACGCCGTCATCCACTGCGCCGCCTGGACGAACGTGGACGGCGCCGAAGACGAGGCAAACCGCGAAAAGGTGTTCGCGATCAACGCGGGCGGCACCGAAAACATGGCGCTCGCGGCCAAAAAAGCGGACGCGAAGCTTTTGTATATTTCCACCGACTACGTGTTCGACGGAAACGGGGAGACCCCCCGGAAGCCGGATGACACCTGCTTTAAGCCGCTCAACGTCTACGGCGAAAGCAAGCTCATGGGCGAAAACGCGGTGCGAAAGAACCTCGAACGCTACTTCATCGTGCGCATCGCCTGGGTGTTCGGCTTAAACGGCAAAAATTTCATCAGAACGATGATCTCCGTGGGCAAGACGCACGACGGCGTGCGCGTGGTGAACGACCAGATCGGCACTCCCACCTACACGAAGGACTTGAGCCGGCTGCTCGCGGACATCGTCGAAACGGACAAATACGGCTGCTATCACGCCACCAACGAGGGCGGCTACATCAGCTGGTACGATTTCTGCCGGGAGATCTACAGGCAGTACGGCCTGAACACGAAGGTCACGCCGGTCAGCACGGCCGAGTACGGCCTGTCGAAGGCGGCGCGCCCGTTCAACAGCAGGCTGGATAAATCCAAGCTCAGGGAAAACGGCTTCGAGCCCCTGCCGGACTGGCGGGACGCGCTCAGACGATATCTTGAGGAGGCACAGCTTTAATGGGACAGATCACGGTACGGAAGGATTTGGACGGCATCAAAGGGCTTTGCCTGATCACCCCAGCGGTGCACGGCGACGCGCGCGGCTATTTCATGGAGACCTACAGCCAAAGGGACATGGAGGAGGCGGGCTTTGATTACGTTTTCGTGCAGGACAATCAGTCCTCGTCCATAAAGGGCGTGCTGCGCGGGCTGCACTTTCAGAAACAGTACCCCCAGACCAAGCTGGTCAGGGTCATCAAGGGCGAAGTGTTCGACGTGGCCGTGGATTTGAGAGAAAACTCTGAGACCTTCGGCAAATGGCACGGCGAGCTTCTGACCGAGGAAAACAAAGAGCAGTTCCTGATCCCCCGCGGCTTTGCCCACGGCTTTCTGGTGCTCAGCGACACGGCCGAATTCTGCTATAAGTGCGACGATTTCTATCACGCAAACGACGAAGGCGGCCTGGCCTGGAACGACCCGGACATCGGTGTTCTCTGGCCGCGCCTTACGGGGACGTACACGGGCACCCCGCTCGCAGAAGGCTACAGCGTGGACGGAACGGCGCTGACCCTTTCGGACAAGGATCAGAAATGGCCGGGGATCAAGCAGACCTTCAGGTTCTGAAATCAGTAAAACAGGAGTAAATGCGTCATGAGTGAATTCAACGGAGCGACACTGCTCATCACCGGAGGGACCGGCTCGTTCGGCTCTACCGTGCTAAAACACTTTCTGGATACGGACATCGCGCAGATCCGCATCTTCAGCCGCGACGAGAAAAAGCAGGACGATATGCGGCACGAATTGCAGGCGAAGCATCCGGAAACGGCCGGCAAGGTCAAGTTCTATATCGGCGACGTGCGCGACCCGAGGAGCGTCGCGGACGCGATGCCGGGCGTGGACTACATCTTTCACGCCGCGGCGCTGAAGCAGGTGCCCTCCTGCGAGTTTTTCCCGATGCAGGCGGTCAAGACCAACGTCGAGGGCACGGACAACGTGCTGCACGCGGCGATCGACGCCGGCGTAAAGCGCGTCGTGTGCCTGTCTACGGACAAGGCGGCCTACCCCATCAACGCGATGGGCATTTCCAAAGCCATGATGGAGCACGTGATCTACGCAAACGCCCGCGTGGCCGCGGAACGCGGCGGCACGGTGATCTGCTGCACAAGGTACGGAAACGTCATGTGCTCCCGCGGCTCGGTGATCCCGCTGTTCATCGACCAGATCAGGGCGGGCAGCCCGATCACCATTACCAACCCCGATATGACACGCTTCCTTATGAACCTGGACGAGGCGGTGGAGCTGGTGCGCTTTGCATTCAACAACGCAAACCCCGGCGACCTGTTCATCCAGAAAGCGGACGCCAGCACCATCGGCGACCTTGCCAAGGGCGTGCAGAAGCTCTTCGGCGACACGGGCACCAACATCATCGGCACGCGCCACGGCGAAAAGCTGTACGAGACGCTCATGACCCGCGAGGAACGCTTAAGGAGCGAGGACATGGGCAACTATTTCCGCGTGGCTGCCGACAACAGGGACCTGAACTACGATAAGTATTTCGTCAAAGGGCAGGTGCTGACTGAGGCGGAGGACAGCTATACCTCCCACAACACGAAGCTGCTGGACGTGGACGGCGTGGTCAGAAAGATACTGACCACCGACTACGTACAGGAGCAGCTCGCGGCAAAATAAAGGAATAAACAAACGGAGAGAAGCATGGCTGAGTGGAAAAATGACGGGCGGCTCAAGCTCATGATCATCGTCGGCACGAGACCGGAGATCATACGGCTTGCGGCGGTGATCAAAAAGTGCCGCAAATACTTCGATACCATCCTCGCGCACACGGGTCAGAACTATGACTACAATTTGAACGGCGTGTTCTTTGACGACCTCGAACTGGCGGCGCCGGAGGTCTATCTGGACGCGGTGGGCGCGGACCTGGGCGAAACGATGGGCAACATCATCGCAAAATCTTACAAACTGATGAACGAGATGAAGCCCGAAGCCGTGCTGGTGCTGGGCGACACAAACAGCTGCCTGTCCGTGATCGGCGCAAAGCGGCTGCACATCCCCATCTTCCACATGGAGGCCGGCAACCGCTGCAAGGACGAATGCCTGCCGGAGGAGACCAACCGCAGGATCGTGGACATCATCTCCGACGTGAACCTCGCCTACAGCGAGCACGCGCGGCGCTATCTTGCAGACTGCGGCCTGCCCAAAGAGCGCACCTACGTGACCGGCTCGCCCATGGCCGAGGTGCTCAGGACGAACCTTGACAAAATACAAAAAAGCGACATCCATGCAAGACTCGGTCTTGAAAAAGGCAAATACATACTGCTCTCCGCGCACCGAGAGGAGAACATCGACACCGAAAAGAATTTCGTGAGCCTCTTTACCGCGATCAACCGCATGGCGGAAAAGTACGATATGCCGATCCTCTATTCCTGCCATCCGCGCTCGAGGAAGCGGCTGGAGACGAGCGGCTTCGAACTCGACAAGCGGGTCATCCGCCACGAGCCTTTGGGCTTTCACGATTATAACTGCCTTCAGATGAACGCCTTCGCCGTCGTATCCGACAGCGGAACGCTCCCGGAGGAATCCAGCTTCTTTACCTCGGTCGGCAAACCCTTCCCCGCCGTTTGCATAAGGACCTCCACCGAGCGCCCGGAAGCGCTGGACAAGGGCTGCTTCATCATCAGCGGCATCGACACGAAGGGGCTTCTGCAGGCGGTGGACACGGCTGTCGAAATGGTCAAAAACGGCGACAACGGCATCCCCGTGCCGGACTATACCGACGAAAACGTTTCCGACAAGGTGGTAAAGCTCATCCAGAGCTACACGAACATCGTAAACAGAATGGTTTGGAGAAAAGAGATATGAACATCCTCGTGACCGGCGCAAAGGGCTTTGTCGGCAAAAACCTGGTCGAGAACCTGAAGACGATCCGGGACGGCAAAAACCGGACGCGGCCCGCGATACAAATCGGAGAGATCTACGAATACGACATCGAAAACACGCCGGCGGAACTGGAAGCGTTCTGCGCAAAAAGCGACTTCGTGTTCAACCTTGCGGGCGTGAACCGCCCCAAGGACCCCGAGGAATTTAAACAGAACAGCTTCGGTTTTGCTTCCAAGCTGCTCAAAACGCTCGAAGAAAAGGGCAGCAGGGCGCCCGTCATGCTGTCTTCGTCGCTTCAGGCGACGCTCGCGGGGCGCTTCGGCAAAAGCGAATACGGCATCAGCAAGCGCGACGGCGAAAACCTGTTTTTCGATTATGCCGCGCGGACGAGCGTAAAGGTGTACGTCTACCGTTTCCCGAACCTCGTCGGCAAGTGGGTGCGCCCCAACTACAACAGTGCCGTGGGCACGTTCTGCAACAACATTGCAAACGATCTGCCCATCACCGTGAACGACCCCACGGTAGAGCTCGAAATGCTGTTCATCGACGACCTGATCGAGGAAATGTACGACTGTCTCGAGGGGCATCCGCACAGGGCGGACTATCCCGCCCCGGGCGAGGACGGTTTCGACGGCCTTACGCCGAAACCCTGCGAAAGCGGCAAATTCTGCTACGCGCCCATCACGCACAAGGCGACGCTCGGCAGGATCGTGGAGCTGCTGCACACCTTCCACGATCAACCTGAGACGCTCATCATGCCCGCGATCCCGAACGGCTCCTTTGAAAAGAAGCTGTATTCGATGTATCTGAGCTACCTGCCGAAAGAAAAGGTCGCTTTTCCGCTCAAAATGAACGTCGACGCGCGCGGCTCGTTTACTGAGCTCATAAAAACGCTCGACTGCGGGCAGTTTTCCGTGAACATCTCAAAGCCCGGCATCACCAAGGGCCAGCACTGGCACAACAGCAAGTGGGAGTTTTTCATCGTCGTGAGCGGGCACGCACTGATACAGGAGCGAAAGATCGGCACGGACGAGACGCTGGAATTCGAAGTAAGCGGCGACAGCATTCAGGCCGTGCACATGCTGCCGGGCTACACGCACAACATCATCAACCTGTCTGACACTGAAAACCTTGTGACCGTCATGTGGGCAAATGAAATCTTTAATCCCAATGCCCCGGATACTTTCGGAGAACCGGTCTGATACTATTCTCCTCCCAAAACGTAAAAAAGCCCGGTGGCACTGCTCCTAACAAGAGGAACAACGCCACCGGGCATTTATTTTCCATTTCTTTGATTATCACGATTGGTATGTCATCATATGTTGTCGATGTGCCTATCCTCACTATATCGTACATTATCGATGATAATATCAAATCTTACTGAATGAGAGCCTTTAAGCTTTTGAAAAGTACTATTATCAACATCAATCGCAAAGCAATATTCTTTGGGCCTCTTAGTACCCCCTATCCATCTGATTACTTCAGATGACCCGCCTGGAAAGCGCAATCCACTAACGCCACTATCCATATTGTCGATAGTAACACCTCTTAAGGTACATTTTGTGTGCTTTGAATCATCGTTAAGCTTAAGCCAGATTTCCAGGGCTGTTCCTTTTGAGCCTGAAACGCGTTTAATACTTGTTATGGCGTAAGGCTTTTCTTGCGACACTTAAATCACCTTCTCACAAACCGAATTAACTATATTATAGCACAGTTTCACTTTCATGAATACCCTTTGAACTCTTCAATTTAAAAATACTTCTATAAAAAAACGACCCGGTGGTACTGCTCCCCATCAAGTAGGGCAATGCCACCGGGTATGTGTTATTACCGCTTATTCGATTTTACTGTACTTGCCGGACACCCATCCGACCCTGTCGCCCACGATCACGGCGTGCCAGCCATTTTCGGCAGTCGCCACATAGAGCAGGACGGTGCCACCCTCGGCGACGGTGATCCGTGCATACTTCGTATCGTTGCCGACACGGATGTTCACCGTACCTCCATCGCAGGTGATCACGACCTTCCTCTCATTGGTCACAGGCTCATCCTGCACAGGTTCTGCGGGAGCCGGATCGGTCTGCAGCGGCGCATCCTTCTCGGCGATGGCCGCCATGAACGCAGCATGACTCTGGTCGCCATACTTCCCGTCCTGCTTGATCCCGGCCTTCTTCTGGAAAGCGATCACAGCAGCCTCGGTCTTGTTGCCGAAGATTCCGTCCACAGTCAGGGACGCACCCAGCTGGTTCAGAAGCTCCTGCAGGGTTTTCACATCCGTGCCGGTGCTGCCGTTCTTCAGCAGGCGGCTGCCTAGGGTGATGTGCTCCACGACATCCGGAGCGTGAACGCCGGTGTCCGCGTCGCCGTAATCGATGAAAGGCAGCTTGTACCAGTTCAGCCAGCCGCGACCCTTCACTGCAGTCCTCACGCAGCCGTAGTTGAAGCCCTTCCACTCCACGGCATCAAAACTTGTACCTTAAGACAAAGAAGCTCATCCTGAATCACGTATTTGACTCAGAGTTATCAGAAAACCGACTTGATGATGGTCGTATGGATTTCGTTCACGATATATGCCAGATAATCTTTCGTTTCCAAATGCCGCTCCTTTGAAAGAGGCTCCGATGTTTGACGAGCAGCTCTGGGGCGGGATCGTTGAGTACGTGACAGTTTATTCGAAGGACAGGATTGTTTTCACCTTCGTGGGGGACATAGAAGTAACGGCTTGAAGGCAATATGAAAAATGGCGTCCGGTTGGATGCCTTTTTTCATGCCTGCGCTTGTGCAGAATCAGAACTTTGAGTATAATATAAAATCAGGTATCCGAGGCAAACACGTGGCGAATTTGACCCCAGTTTTAGCAACCACAGAGGCGGTGAGGCAGCATGAATCAGGAACCTGCTCATTTACCATACGGAAGACCGGAATCTTCCGCAGCGGAAAGCAATGTATCTACGGGAAGGTTCGCAGTACTATCATGGGGCCCTGTGGATCCCGGACGATCTGGAAACCATTACCCTGTAAGCGCTGATCCGTCGGAATACCAAACCATCCTCACCCTCTACGAATCGTGTCCCCGGAGGCGTCCGATATGAAAATGAAATCCTTGCTGCTCGGCCTTGTTCTGGCCCTTCTGTGGGCTGTGGCTGCAGCCGCTGAGCCTGCGGCCTTCTATAAGCCGGAGGAATTTGCCGGCATGGATCTGGAGGATGCGGCCTCCCGATGGTGCTGGCAGCGATCGGTTGAGACGGATCACTTCTTCATCTTCTGGGAGGCCGGCTTCGGCGAGGATCCCGCCGATGCGTCGGTGCCAGAAGCCATGCGTGTCGATATGGGAGCGCTGGTCGAGGCTGTCGAGCCCCTGTGGCAGCTCAACGCCCGGACGCTGGGCATGCTGACCCGGCCTTCCCGGCTGGACAGCTATAAGATGCAGATTTACCTGCTCTATACCGAAGAGTGGGTCGCCGCCGGTTCGGGCTATGACAATATGATCGGCGCGCTGTGGGTCAGCCCCGCGGCCTGCCGCCCCATCGGCAGTGTGATCGCCCACGAGATCGGCCACTGCTTCCAATATCAGGTCTATTGTGATCAGCTGCTCAGCGGCATGACGGACGACGGCCGGCACGGCTTTCGTTACGGTCACGGGATCGGGAACGGCTTCTGGGAGCAATGCGCCCAGTGGGCAGCCTTCGAGGCCTATCCTCATGAAGCGCTGACAGGCGTGGATTTCACCGGATGGCCAGAGAACGCCCACCGCGCCTTTGAGCACGAATGGACGCGCTACCAGAGTTATTGGCTGCCACTGTACTGGACAGACCTTTGCGATGAGGACACGGTGTCACGGCTGTGGCTGGAGAGCCGCTGGCCGGAGGACGCCCTCGGCGCATACCTGCGCCTCTTCTGCGGCGGTGACGTGGATCGGTTGAACGAAATGCTGTACGGCTATGCCGCGCACATGGCGACCTATGACTTCCCTTCGCTTCGGCCCTGGCGGCAAACGGGAATCGGCACTTACCGCACGGTCCTCTACGACGCAGGCGACGGCTGGTTGCAGGTCGGTTATGCCTCCTGTCCCCAGGAGGGCGGCTTCAATGTGGTAGAGATCGACGCAGCGCCGGGCGCAGAGATCGCCGTGGCCTTTGCGGGCCTGGCGCCAGACAGCCCGCTGGCGCCGGATGATCCCGGCGTATGGTACGCGGCGGGAGACGAAGCCGGTGTGCCGGCCGCTGCAGGGCGGACAGATGTCTACAATCCCTCCGACGTCGATCCCGGCTGGCGCTACGGCATCGTGATCCTGATGGACGACGGCTCCGTCCGATACGGTGAAATGCACCGCAATCGGCAGGACGTCGTCCGGGCCACCGTGCCCGAAGGCGCTGCCCGCGTGATGTTCGTGGTCGTCGGCGCCGCCGACCGGGTGGTTCCGAATGCCTGGGATGAAGACGAACGCACGGATTTCCAAATGCCCTACAGGATCCGGATCACAGCAGATTGAAATGCATGCCCATGGTCAGAAACCGTTTTCCGGCAAATGCAGCTTATACGATGGCTCCACGCCAAATTGAAGCAGCTTCAGATTCAGGAGCAAAAGCATGACAGGAACAGCTGAATTCTCAACAAAACGCCTGTGGATGCAACGTTTCAATGACAGGTAACTAAAGCTTCGGAAGCCAAAACGACCCCCCCTCCCGATACTTTTCAATTTTTCCCCAAACAATTTAATTATTCTCGAACAATTTAATTATTCATATTGGCAAAGAGGAGGGGGGGTCAAATATACATCAGGAAAAAAGAGAAAGTAGATAAAACTGAACGATTTGGGGCATTTGCGGAAAACGGCGAAAACCGCCGAAAACGCTGCAAATGTCATTATTTTTGGCTGTTTTGAGGCGTTTTTTGCCCGTTTTGGCACTTTTCGGATTGTATCATTTTAGACGTTTACATGGACATGTAAACTGCTAATTTGATACAATTTAACGCTCCCCTCTTCGATGAAGGGGGGAGGGTAAGTTTTGGAAGATGGAGGGGTACTTTTTAATTATTCTACTGCACACTTTAAGTCTTTTCTCGGTTCCAGCAGTTGGAGGCCGGTTTTCGGCATCCGCAACTACGTGTAACCTTGTGCTGAATGGGTTTATCTGTCCTACAACGATTCCTCCCACAGCTGTATTGACAAAGCCAACACTGGTGCGTCCCAGGGTATCTTTGAAAAAAACACCCGCAACACGTATCTGTCTGCGGGTGCGGATTTGCCTATTTAAAATCACGCTCATGATCATTTATAGGCGAAACAGGGTGCTGGGGCGGGCTCGAACCGCTGACCTCCGGGGCCACAACCCGGCGTTCGAACCCATTTTTGCACCCTCTGATCTCCCCACCCTGATCACCCTTAATGTAGGCTATAATGCAGCGTTTGCCCTTTTGTTTTAAATGTCTACCAATCGTAGATACTTCCCTATTGCGTAAAGAATGTTGTGTTGCTATAATAATCACAGGAGGTGGGAATAATGCAGAATTTCGAATTTGGAAACAAGCTTTGCAACTTGCGAAAAGCTGCAGGGCTTTCGCAGACTCAATTAGGCGCACGCCTGCATGTAACCAATAAGGCTGTTTCCAAGTGGGAAAACGGTAAAGCAATGCCCGGGCTCGACATTGTGCGGCAGCTGGCGGATATATTGAATGTAACGGTGGATGAGCTGCTGGCGGAAGAAGCGGTGAAGAAAGAAATATTCAAGCTCGTAATAACCGGCGGACCTTGCGCGGGTAAGACG
>JAFPWH010000010.1 GCA_017395065.1 Clostridia bacterium
CAATGCCCTGTGGCGGCAGATTGCCGCCGCTACGGCGAGGCGGGATCGCTTGCTCCTTGCGGAGTTATGCTCTTGTACGCGATGCCCTGTGGCGGCAGGTTGCCGCCGCTACGGAGAGGCGGGATCGCTTGCTCCTTGCAGAGTTATGCTCTTGTACGCAATGCCCTGTGGCGGCAGATTGCCGCCGCTACGGCGAGGCGGGATCGCTTGCTCCTTGCGGAGTTATGATATTGTGCGCAATGTCCTGTGGCGGCGTTGACGCCGCCGCTACGGAGTATTCCAATGCTGTACCATAACGCGGCGGCCTTTCGGGCCGCCGCGTTGCTGTCGATTCCGCTTTCTTTTCTGCCAAAATCCTCCCGTTTCCCGGCTTTCACTCCCCGTCCCCGACCGCGTATCTCACGAACTGCGCCGTTTTTTCGGCGGCTTCGGGCCAGTCGGGATGCGGGATCAGCATTTCCACGTTTTTGAACGGGGCTTTTGGGGCCTTTTTTAAAATACGGCCCGCGCCATAGCTGAGCTTTCTCGCGCTGACCGAGCAGCTGCGGCAAACGCACCCGCCCTTTTGCGCGTCGAAGTACAGGTCGTTTTCGTCCAGCTTTTTTCCGCACACGGCGCAGACCTCCGTCGCGGGGGAAAAGCCCGTAAGGCGCAGCAGCTTGAGCTGAAACATAAGGTTCAGCAGCTTTTCGTCGACGTCCGTATAACTGAGGAAGCTCAGCGCCTCGAGGCTCATGCTCAGCAGCTCCCCGGCCGGCTCGTTTTCGGGCGAGACCTTTTCGAGCAGGCGAAGCCAGCCGGCGCCGACGGTCAGCCTGTCCAGGTTTTCGCGCAGCGGAAAAAAACCGTCGGTCAGCTTCATCTGCGTCACGCTGTAGCGCTCGTGGGCGAAATACAGCTGAAACTGGCCGCACACGAAGGGTTCCGAGGCGTTGATGAGCTCGCTTTTGGGCCGCCGGCAGCCGCGAACGACCGCTTCGAGCTTGCCCTGCTCCGAGGTCAGGAGCGTGATCATCCGGTCGTAGTCGCGCCACTCGGCCCTGCGCAGCACGAGGCCGGAAACGTTCAGGCTCGCCGTCATTTTACCAGTCTTTGAAAACCTGCTTAAGGTCTATCGTGCACACCTGCGCGATGCCGTTTTCGTCCGGGCAGGAGAAAAGGATCATGTCGCCCGCGCGGTTGAAGGAGGGGTGCTGGTGATCCGCGCCCGTCTTGCAGGAGCCGGTCGTGGCGATCAGCTTCGCTTTTCCGCTCGAGCGCTCGATCAGTACGACGCCCTCCTGAATTTTCGTGCCGAGGTAGCTGATCCTGTCGGCGCACAGCCACTTGCGGTCGCGGCTGATGCAGGGGTGCAGAAGCTGGTCCTCGCTCGCCTCCACGTCAAAATGGCGGCCGTCCTTGTCACCGATGATGATGTTGCCCTTGTGCACTTCGCCTTTTTCGCCGTCGACGAAGCCCGGCGGAGTCAGCTTCATAAGCGCCATTTCCTGTCCGTCCGCGCTCCAGACCTCGTGAGTGATCCATTCGTTCGGATGCTCGACGTAGTAGGGGCGGGTGTAGCGCTCCTTCACGTCGCACATCCAGGTGCGCTGGAACGCGTCGCCGCCGGTCTCGTGGATGTAGAAGATCAGGTTTTCGTCCGTGGGGCAGATCTGCGCGTGGCCCAGCGGATAATCGCTCCTGTGAACGATCTCGGCTTCGTCCTTGCCGGGGTCCAGGATCACGAGCGCGTAGATCTTGTTGCCGAGGTGATAGCTGCAGGCGACGCGGCCGCTGTCGGCGCTGGTCAGATGCCCCGTCACGTTTCCGCCCTTTGGCAGGTTTCCGAGCTTTTCTATGCTGTCGTCGTCCAGGTTCACCTTCCAGACCTCGGTGTCGTTTTTGCAGACGTAGGCCGCGTTTTTCTGCCTGTCCAGCGCAAAGCCGCGGCAGTCCGCGCCCACGACCTGTGTGATCTTGCCCGTCTTCCATTCGCAGCGGTACGTGCCGCCCTTCTGCTTTTGTTCGGGGTCGGTGGAATTGAAGTAAAAATACCGGTCGTCCAGCGAAAAGTTTTCGGTCGTAAAATAGAGCTTGGCGTTGCGCATGCCGCCCTCGGTGTAGCGGGTGACGGTGTAGCCGGTCACGGGATCCTTGCAGCTGATCATGTTTTGCCTCCCCCGGAATTACTTTCTGGCGTAATGCTTTTCGTACGCCTTTACGATCGCCTGCACCAGCTCGTGGCGCACGACGTCCTTGTGCGTAAGGTTCACGATGGCGATGTCGTCCACGCCCCGCAGCACCTCCACGGCCTCCACGAGGCCGCTTTTCTTGCCCGCGGGCAGGTCGATCTGCGTGATGTCGCCGGTGATGACCATTTTGGAATTCATGCCCATGCGGGTCAGGAACATTTTCATCTGTTCGCTGGTCGTGTTCTGCGCTTCGTCGAGGATTATGAAGGCGTCGTTTAACGTCCTTCCGCGCATGTAGGCAAGCGGCGCGACCTCGACGGCGTTTCTTTCCACCAGCCTCAGATACGCCTCGGCGCCCATCATCTCGTTGATCGCGTCGTAGAGCGGGCGCAGGTACGGATCGACCTTCTGCTGAAGGTCGCCCGGCAAAAAGCCCAGCTTTTCGCCGGCTTCCACGGCGGGGCGGGTCAAAATGATGCGCTCCGCGTCCTTGTTTTTGAGCGCGACCACGGCCATCGCCACGGCCAGGTATGTCTTGCCCGTGCCGGCGGGGCCGATGCCGAAGGTACAGGTGTGCTGCTTGATCGCGTCCACGTACCGTTTCTGGCCCAGCGTTTTGCACTTGACCTGCCGCCCGCGGTAGGTGATGGCGATGACGTCGCGCATGATCTCGCTGATGCGATCCGCGTTGCCCTCGCTCGCAAGGTCGATCGCGTAGCGGATGCGGGTCTTGTCGATCGCGTCGCCGCGCTTTATGATCTCGAGCAGGCGCTCGATCGTGTCCGCCGCGGTGTCCACGCTCTTTTTTTCGCCCACGAGGCTCAGCTCGCTCCCGTGCGCGAAGATCTTGATGCCGAGCTCCTTTTTGATGAGCTCAATGTTTTCGTCGTTGATGCCGAAGAGGGTGATGAAGCTGTCCGAATCGCTGACCTCGAGGGTCCGGGTCACGTTTTCGCTTTCAAAAGTGATGTTTTCGTTTTCCAAGCTTTGCCTCCGAAAGGAATGGGTATGCGGTTACTGCCGGTTTTTGCTCATGTTCACGACGCCGCGGGTCAGGTTGTCGTTTAAGTCGCTCAGCGACTCCGTGAGCATGCGCCTTTGACGCGCCAGCTCTTCGCTTATGGCCGAGCGGTTTTCCCTGTTCAGTTCCTCGATTCTCCGGGCCGTTTCGTCCATTTTGATCATGAGCTCGTCCAGTTTCCTGCGCTGCCTCAGCGTAAAAAACAGCAGCACCGCGGTGATGATGGGGGTGATGATCAGGATCACGACCAAAACGGTAGTGATCGCAGCGTCCAAATCCATATCGCGCCTCCGAAAAGTTATTTCCATTGTGTATTATACACAACAGGCGCAAAAATTCAAGGGGGGGAAGGGGTAAAGGAAGGGAAGAGAGTGGGCAGTGGGCAGTGAACAGTGGATAATGAAAAACGGAAAAAAGAAGAAATACCGCAAGCATCCGTAGCGGCGGCAATCTGCCGCCATGGGCGAAGCGTATACGCAGAAAAACCCGTTCAGAGGCGACAAAACCGCACATCACCGTAGCGGCGGCAACCTGCCGCCATGGGCGAAGCGGATACGCAGGAAAACCGTTCAGAGGCGACATAATTGCACATCACCGTAGCGGCGGCAATCTGCCGCCATGGGAATTGCGGATTGGTGGGAAATTGCGTTTTATGGTGCGCGGGTGCGTATATGAAATGTTTATGGCGGCAGATTGCCGCCGCTACGACGGGTGGAATTGTGCGTTTCTTGCGGGGTTGCGGTGCGTTTACGCAATGTTTATGGCGGCAGATTGCCGCCGCTACGGAGATGTTGGCATTCGTTACGTTTTCCGCTGTGTCGGTTCGTATACGCGATGCCCTGTGGCGGCAGGTTGCCGCCGCTACGGGTGGCGGTATTGCGTTTTTTCTGTTCTTTTTACGACTCCAGATCCGTATTGTCCTTGTTGAGCTGCAATTGCCATTCGGGGATGCCGCCTCGTTTGGTGGCGGTGTCCATCTGGCTTGCGTGGAGGGCGCGGCAGGCGTGGGTCGCGGCGATGCGCCTGAAAAGCAGCGTGACCGTGTTTTCGATCGGGCTGCCCGCGCGGTAGTCGGCGGGCACGGCGTAGTCGCAGCGGTTCTGCAGGAGCATGTTGTCCGCAAGCGAGCTGTCCTCGCCCGGGTACACGCACACGCTCGCGCCGCCCCTTTCCCGCGTCATCTTCATGCAGGGAACGTCGGTAAGGCCGTCGCCTATGTAGATCATGTTGGCGAAGGGCACGCGGCGCTTGTATTCGGGGGTAAAGCCGTTGAGGTCCCGGTCGTTGGTCATGTCGAGGATGCCCTTGTTGATGCGGAAGAGGTGCTGCGTCTTTTCGGTGTAGTTGACCGAGGTCGCCGGCCACATCGCAAGGCCGTCCTCGCCGTAGACGAAGCTCGCCGCGAAGACCGCCTTGAATTCGCCGGCGATGCGGCTTCCGCCGATGATCTCCTTTAAGCCCGAGGAGATGATGTAGTGCTCTACCGTGACGCCGTTTTCCGCGCCGATCCTGTTTATGCGCGAAAACCAGCCCTCGACGCCCGGAAAAAATTCCACGGCCTGCCCCAGCTTTTCCAGGCTGTCGCGGGTCAGAAGGCGCGTGCCGCGGCTCTGCGTGAGCATCTGCATCATGTAGGCGAGCACGCTGTCCATGCCGTTTTTTAGCTGCTGCTCCCTGCACGAATCCCAGAACGCCTCCGGCTGCATTTTGATGCCGGGAATGAAGCTGTACTCCTGCTGGTCCTTCGGGCAGAGCGTTTTGTCGAAATCGTAGATCAGTGCCGCAATGGGCCGTTCAGAGGAAGGCATTGCTCGGGCTCCTTTCTTTGTGGTCGGGCGGGCGGAGGTTAGGAAAGGGTTGGATGGGGGTTCGATGTAAGGCAGCGGTAAACACGTGAAACAGCGTATTCGCCGTAGCGGCGGCAATCTGCCGCCATGGGCGAAGCGGACGCGCGATGCCCTCGGCAGATGGCCGTCGTGCGGGGTCGCGGTTCGGCGTGGACGTCGGTAAACGCGTGAAATATCGTGTTCGCCGTAGCGGCGGCCTCCAGGCCGCCATGATGCGTATTCGAGTCGATAGTGCGTTTTGAGGGGTTGTATGTCGTATACGCGGGACCCTGTGGCGGCAGGTTGCCGCCGCTACGGTGAGGGCGCGGTTCGCTGCTGCTTGCGAGGCTGTAGTTCGTATACGCAATGCCCTGTGGCGGCAGGTTGCCGCCGCTACGACGGGCGCGGTTTTGCGTTTCTTGCGGAGTTATGTTTCGTATACGCGGGATTTTGCGTTTCCTGCGGGGTTGCTCTTCTTTTACGCCACGCCCGCCGCCGGGGTTTTTCGGTCAAAAACGGGGATGCTGCCGCGAAACGGCCTTGCCTCCCCGATCGGTTTGATTGCTTGCGCAACGCTTTTTCAGTTGGAATTCATCGGCGCGTCGGCGGCGTAGAGCAGGCGCTGGGTCTCTTCGTCCGCGATGCCGCTCTGCTTTAAGCCAACGGCCTTCTGGAACAGCTGCACGGCGGTCACGGTCTTGTTGCCGTACTTGCCGTCCACGGTATCGTTTAAGTAGCCAAGGTTCGTAAGCCGCGTCTGCAGCTTTATGACCTCTTCGCCGCTCGAACCCTTCTGAAGGCTCGTGTAGACGACCTCTTCGACCTTCTGGGTCTCGGTCTCTTCCTTTTTGTCCTCCTGGGCGGTGTAGGTAACGACCTCGCTCTTTCTTACCGCGTCGAGCTCGCCCTTGCTCTTTGCGTTGATGAGCATCGTGACCTGGTTTCGCACGACCTGCCACCTTTGCTCGCTCTCGGCGCGCTTTTGCGTCTCGGTCATCGAGGTGTTCATCATGAACAGCCAGTCGTTGCTCAGGCAGTTGTTGATGTTGGTCTGGATGCTCTTTAGCGCGTCCACGAACAGCTGGTCGTTCAGCTGCCGTGTGTCGCTCGGGGGCAGCAGGTCGTTCAGCTTGTCCAGATCGTCGGTGAACGACGCGCTGAAGCGTCCCCAGGCCGCGGAGGGATCGGACGCGTTGTACAGGGCCATCTTTTCGGAGATGTATTCGTCGCTGACGCGGCTCATCATCAGCTCCGTTCCCTTGTTCCACAGCTCCAGCGACACGTCCGGCACGGGCGCCGTGTCCTTCTGTTTTCCGCTGATGGTCTTGAAAAGCAGTATGCCGCCCACGATCAGCAGAAGGCCCGTCAGGATCGCAAGCCCCATCCTAAGGATCTTTAAGCGGTTTGCGCGGCGCAGCTCCTCGTCGATCGTGTCGTCGTCGTATTCGTCCAGGTATTCGTTTCCGCTCTCGTCCTCGAATTCCTCTTCGTTTTCGTCGATTTCCTCGGGATCGAAGTCGTCGAAGTCCTCCTCCGGGCGGGTGCGCTTGAAAAACTCCTTTGCCACGCGGATCTGCTTGCGGCTGGCCTTTTTCTGTTTTTCGGCTTTTTTGGGCTTTTCGGGCTCGTCCTCCGGCGCGAAGTCCTCTTCCTCCGCTTCGGTCCCGTCGCTCTCGTAGTCCTCGTCGTAGGCGGCGCGGCGCTTCTTTCTGTCGGCGCGGGTCTCCTCGCCGTAGGCCTCGTAGCCGAGCTCTTTGTCCTTTTTTTCGTCCTGCTGCTTTTTTAAGTTCTTGCGGGCGAGCTTCTTTTCCTGCTCGCGGGTCTTGCGGTCGTATTCGTCCCTGAGTCCGCTCATGAAGCGGCGCACGTCCTCGGAGATGCCGGCGTTGGGCTGGGAAGGCGTTTCGCTTAAGCGGATCGCGTTTTTCTCTTCCTCGGTCAGCTCGTAGTCGTCCGCGTCCTGATCGGAAGGCGCCTGATCCTCCTCGGCAGGCTCTTCCTTTTCGTCCCTTCTTAAGAACAGAGAGCGGAAGGAGCGCTTTTCCTCGCGGGCGGGCTCCCTTTCCTCCCTTTCCTCTTCGGGGGCTTCGGCTTCTTCCGGGCCGTAGTCTTCCTCGCTGTTGAACAGCGGCTCCCTGTTGTCGTTTTCGCCGTAGCCCGTGACCGACGCGCCGCGGGCCGCCCTGTAGCTGCTGTCCTCGTCGGAGGGCAGATCGGCTTTGGCGCGGCTGCTTTCCACGTTGAAGCTCGTGGAATAGTGGTTGCCGTAGGAATTGTTTACCCTCACTGCCTGACCCGGGCGCAGCCTGGTCTGCGCGCCCGTGTAGCCGCGGTTGGAGTCAAAACGGCTTTCACCCACGGTCATTCCGCAGAACGGACACACCGTGTGTTCGCTTTTGAGGCTCTTTCCGCAATTGGAGCAGAACATATCGATTCGTCCTCCTGATGTGCAGCAGCGCTACTCGATCGCCGTGGAGCGGATGTGCGTCACGCTGACGGGCTGCGGTCTGCCCTCGGGAATGATGAGCAGAAACCACAGAAACAGTATCAGCGCCGCGCCCAGCGTGCAGGCGATCTTGAACAGAGGCAGGTTCTTTTCCTGCGTCCATACGCGATAGATTCCGTATGGGGGAAGCAGTACGCAAAACAGGATGTCCACGATGCTCTGGTTGAGCATCGCTTTGCCCTTTTTGGCGGCGTTGCGGCTTACGTTTTTGGTATAGGTGCCGTGCCGCCGCGCGCCCTGACGCTTTTCGCCCCGGGTGAAGCTGTCGAACTGCTGCTTTTTGCCTGCCATGTCAGTTTTGCGCCTTGAGGTGCTTGAGCGCCCTGGCGAGCTGATCGGGACAGGAGGTGCCGTTTCGGCACTGGATGCCCTCGAGCAGGCCGATCACTTCGTCGATTTTGCGGCCCTCGGCAAGGCGGCTTACGCCCTGCGTGTTGCCCTTGCAGCCGTCCACGATCTCCACGTGCGTGATCACGTCGCCTTCGGTTTCGATGTTGATGGCGGTGGAGCAGGTGCCCTGCGTCTTGTAGGTAAACATGTATTTCTCCGTTTCCTGACTTTATAACTGTGTAATTATATAACGATTGGCCTGTATTGTCAAGTTTTTGGGCTTTCAGTCGCTTTCCGCGGTGGAGGGCGCGTTGGGGCCGTACTCGAAAAGCTCGTTCATCGTGACCAGCTCGAACCCCATCGCGCTCAGCGCCCGTATGCGCGTGCAGATCTCGTTCACGCCGAAATTGTTGCCGATCTCCATATAGATCACCATGCCGCTTTCCACTTCCTCCGGCAGCGTCACAGGGTCCAGTATCAGCTTCTGCGACGCGATGCCCAGAACCTTCCTGGACGCCAGGATCCTGTGCAGCGCCGGGTAATCGTAGTCGTACATGTCCCGTGTCCTGAGAAAATGAAGCTCGTAGTTCTGGTCGATGTAGTCCTTCAGTACGCCGATGGCCTTGTCGACCTCCTGCGCGCGCTCGCTGTCGTCTTCCATCTCGAGAAAGCGCTTTCCGCTGTAGCCGGCGCTCTCGATCTCGTGGCCCATCAGCACCGCGCGGTTCCAGATCTCGCGGTTGTTCTCCACGTCCTTGCCCAGCGGGAAGAAGGTCAGGCGCGCGCCCGCCTCCTGCGCGCAGTCGAGGATGTCCGAAAGCTTGCTTTCGCTCAGGCTCCCGCCGATCGTGACGGCGATTTTGTTCGTATCGGTGTTTGCCCTGTTGAACACGGGCAGACACCCTTCGGTTTCGGCGGTGGGCCTGAGCGGCTCGGGCGTGGGCGTCGGCGTCGGCAGCGATTCCACGTATTTTTCGTAATCCGCGCCGTTTATGATGCGCGGCTCCATGTTGCGCTTGCGCACGATGTCCTTTATGATGAACACGAGCGCCACGATGATGGCCAGGCAAAGCAAAAGCGTGATCAGCGTGCCCACGTTCACTTTAACCCTGCCCTTTTTCTTCACGAGGGGCAGCGCGTCGAAATCGCGGGGACCGTCCTGGTTTTGTGTGTTCGCTCTCACTTTTTTACTCCGATCAAAATCGCATGCTTCTTCACGCTAATGATAGCAGTAATTGCTCAAAATGTCAAGCTTTTTGGCGTTATGGCCGCGTCAGGTGGGGAAAAAGCCCAAAAAAAGCGCGCAAAAAACGGCCCCGGTGGAAACGCAGGGGCAAAATCTCCCCGTACGGGCCGCCCGGGGCGCGGACCGTCCCGCCCGTATGTAAAATTTAAGTAACGATCCGAAACAGGCAAGAGTTTCCCTTCGGCGCGTCGAATAGTTTATGTTTATGACGAAAAGAGAATTCCTTGCGCGCCTCTCCACGGCGCTGGACAAGAACCGATACGGCGACAAAAACCGCCTGCTTCACGGTTACGAGGCCTACTTTGCCCAGAAGGTAAGCGACGGCTACAGCGAAAGCGAGGTCTGCGCGCTATTGCAGGTGCCCGAGACGATCGCGGGCAGCGCCTCCCCGAAGCGTTTGAGCCGCGCCGAGAAGGCGTATCTCAAGCTGACCGTGCTGCTTTTGCGCGCGCTGATGGGCTTTTTGCTTTTGGTCATGCTGCTTACGGGCATGCTGATTATTTCCGTCGTGCTCTCGCTCCTGTACGCGGGCGCGGGCTTTTTGCTGGGGCTGAACCCCTTCTTCATGTTCCGGCATTTTGCGCCGGTTTTCCGCGACTACTGGAGCGGCGCGCTGATCGGGCTTTCCCTGATTTCATTAAGCGCCCTGACGGCCGCTGGCGGCGCGTACTATCTCGCGCTGGTCAGGCAGTCGCTTGCCTGTTTTCGGCGCTTCATCGAGAACCTCTTGAGCGCGAAAAAGGGCGGCGTGCTGCAGCCGCCGCTCAGCCTCAATCCGGATATTTCCCGCCGCGCGAACAGGAAGCTCAGGAGCGCGTGCTACCTGTCCCTGGCGTTTTTCGCGCTGTGTCTCGTGACGGGCTACTTTTCGGCCGCGCTGGAGGTAAAGAGCCTGCTCATCTGGCGCGCGTGGAACTGGTTTGTATAGGAGGGCGGCATGGGCATAAACGCGATGTCGCTGGTCGTGTTCAGCGCGCTGAACCTGCTGGTCCACGGCCTTGGCCGCTGCCGCGAGGAAAGGGCAAAAGGCCTTCTGAAGGTATTGTGGATCGTGCTGCTCTTCGGCAATCTGATCCGCTACGTCTTTGTCTACCCCGTGATCGTCGGGGAAGTGCACATCCCGATCGAGTATTCGACCGTGGCGTATTTCCTCGTGCCCGCGATGATGCTCTGGAACAAAAAGGGCCACGTCGTCTGGCCGGCGCTCTACGGGCTGATCGCGGGGCTTTTGTACTTCCTTACGATGATCGCCGCCGCAAACCGCCTCTACGCCGACGCGCCGCCCTACGACGTGTACATCTCCTATTTCTGCCACGGCACGCTCTACGTAAACGGTCTGCTCGTCCTGCGCAAAAACCGCGTAAGCGACCGCGACCGCGCAAAGACGATGCTGTGCCTGCTGATCGTCTCCGTGCGCTCGCTGCTGCTCAAAAAATACGCGATCGACGCGGACGAGCTCTTCATCTACGACGTGCTCCTTGGCAACGTCATCCGCATGGTGCTGCCCAAAAGCTCCTGGAGCTTCACGGTCCCCCTCTACTACGTAGCCCTGAACGCCCTGATCCTTCTGACCCTGCGCGGGTTTCTGCCGGAGAAGCGGAGAAATCGCCGAGGCCGCGGCAAGAAGGAATGACGCCCGAAAAATCCGGCGTAAATCAGCCAAAGCGCGAACGAAGCGATTTACTGTCCGTTTCTTTTATGACAGAATAGCCGCAAATACTCAACAGATTCGGAGGTATCCCGCATGAAACCCCACACTGCCTGGTCCTATCCCGTGTATTCGCCGCCTCTGAGGGACGCGGGGAGGCCTTACGTCTGCCGCGTCGTGCCGTATGAAAGCAGCGTGCACGTCGAGTGGAAGCCGCTGGAAGGAATAAGCGAATACGAGCTGTATTTTTCCTTAGACGGGGAGCATTGGCGGCTTTCCGCCGTCAAGAGCGGATTTGAGCACGATTTTACGGGCCTCAAGACCGACACGGACTACTTTTTCAAGGTCGTCTGCGCCCGGGGCGAGAGCCGCGTGCGCCTGGCCCGCACCGGCAAAAGGGATTCCACGGACGGCGTGACCGTAAACTACCTGCACCCCGGGGACGACGCCTACGCGTTCTCGGGGCGCTATCTGTGTTCGCCCTCCATTTTGCGCGCGCCGGACGGGCATCTTTTGGCCTCGATGGACGTTTTCGAGGCGAACGCGCCGCAAAACCTCACCCTCCTTTTCGAAAGCCGCGACGAGGGCAGGACCTGGCGTCACCTGTGCGAGCTGTTTCCCTGCTTCTGGGGAAAGCTGTTTTTGCACCGGGGGACGCTGTACATGATCGCCGTGTCCACCGAATACGGCGACCTTCTGATCGGCGCCTCCCATGACGGCGGCAAATCCTTCGGCCCGCCCTCGGTGCTCTTTCGGGGCGCGTGCTCCAGCCGCGAAAACGGCGTGCACAAGAACCCGCAAAACCCCGTCTGCCACGCGGGACGGCTGTGGTTCAGCATGGAATGGGGCAGCTGGCACCGCGGCGGCCACGCGGCGATGGTGTTCTCCTGCCCGGAGGGCGCCGACCTGCTCGATCCCGAAAGCTGGCTGTTTTCCGAGCCCGTCCCCTACGACCCCGCCTGGCCGGGCACCGCGAAGGGACCCAGCAGCGGCACCATCGAGGGCGCGCTGACCGTGTTTCCGGACGGGAAACTGTACAACGTCATGCGCTATGACATGACGAAGTGCGAGCCGGATTTCGGACGCGCGCTGGCCTACCGGGTAAACGAAAGCGACCCCGAGGCGCCGCTTCAATACGCCTTCCCCGTAGCGCTCAGCGGAAACCATTCCAAGTTCGAGATCCGCTACGACGAAGTAAGCCGCTGCTGGTACTCGATCGTCGACCGCATCCGCGCAAGCGAAAACAAATACGACCGGAATCTTGTGAGCCTCATGGTCAGCCGCGACGCCGTGCACTGGCATTTGGCCCTGGACCTCATCGACGAAACCGACAAGGACCCCAGGACCACCGGCTTTCAGTACCCCGATTTCTGTTTCGACGAAGGTGACATCCTGTGCCTCGTGCGAACCGCCGCCAACAACGCCCACAACTTCCACGACGCCAATTACAGCGTGTTTTACAGGATAAAGGATTTCCGGAGGTACGCGGAGAAGGCGGATTAAGCGGAAGGCGGGAAGAAGGACAGGAGACCTCGCCGCAGCGGCAAAGCATGTCCGCAGCGGCGGCAATCTGCCGCCAAAAGCCTTCCCCTCTGGGGCGCGAAGCGCGGTTCGGCAGTGAATGAAAGCCCGGTGGGCTTTCAGAGCCGAACCGGGACCGAGCCCGCAGGCGAGACGGTGGCACGGCGGAGCCGTGACGGATGAGGTCGTTCTCTTTGCGCCAACACAGTGCACCCCGCCATTCAGGTGACAAACATGCCGTTCCTCCGTAGCGGCGGCAATCTGCCGCCATGGGCATCGCTAATACGAACCGACGCGGCGTAAAGCGCGATTTCACCGCGTATTCGCAGCGGCTATGGCGGCCTTGAGGCCGCCGCTGCGGGAACCGCGCGATGTAATTACCTGAACACGGATTTATCTGCGTATATGCAATAAAATATGGCGGCAGATTGCCGCCGCTACAGTGACCGCGCGATGCAGTACCTCTACACGGATTTACCTGCGTATACGCAGCATATGTGGCGGCAGGTTGCCGCCGCTACTGGGACGCGCGATGTGTTGCCTTAATACGGATTTATCTGCGTATACGCGGCATATGTGGCGGCAGATTGCCGCCGCTACATTTTCCGCGTGATGTGTCGTTTCAACACGGATTTACCTGCTTATACGCATTAAACGCGTCCGCTTACGCCTCTTCCCCGATCCTTTTCAAAACCGCCTCGGGCGCGTCGATCTCTACGTCTTCGGTGTCCAGCAGGATGCCGTTTTCGATCACGGCGTCGGGATTTTGTATCTTCAGCTCTTTTATTTCGCTTCCGCGGAAGGCCCAGGGGCCGATCTTTTTCACGTTTTGACCTAAACTGACCTTTGTGAAGGCGCTCAGGCTGAACGCGCAGGCGCGGACGGCTTCGACGTCGTCCGGCACGGTAAACTCGCCCGTTTTGCCGGCAGGCACCCAGATCAGCGCGTTTTCGTTTCTGTCTATGAGGCAGCCGTCCTCCAGGCGGAAGTATTCGTTTTCGGGGCTGATGCCCACGGTTTCGAGCGCGGGATCGAAGGAGAACGCCTCGTCGCCGATCTGCCTGACTTTTGCGGGCAGATCGATCCTTTTGAGCTTCTCCATCGACGAGAACGCGCCCTCGCCGATCACTTCGAGGCTTTCGGGCAATTCCACGCTCTCCAAAGCGGCGCAGCCCTCGAACGCCCTGTCCCAGACGCTTTCGACGCCGGAAGGGATGTTCACCTTTTTAAGATTCACGCAGCCGCGAAGCAATTCGCTCTGGATCTCGGCCGCGTGCGCCGGGAAAGTGAATTCCTCGATCGCGGTCAGGGAAAAGCAGCCCGCGCCGAGGTAGGTGTCCTTTCCTTTGATCTCGACGTTTTTGAGCGCAGCGCAGCCCGCGAACGCCTTTTCGCCGACGTCTTCGAGGCCCTCGGGCAGCGTAAGCGACGTAAGGCCGCTGTAGGAAGCGAGATCGCCGCCGCGCATCCTGACGTAGCCCGGCACGCCCTCGGCCTGCCCGCAGCCGGCGAACGCGCCGCGGCCGATGTGCCTGAGCGTCGGCGGCAGCAAAAGCTCCGTCAGCGACGAGCAGCCTGCAAACGCGCCGTCGCCGATCGAGATCAGGTTTTTGGGCAGTTTGAGCTTCTCCAGATACGCAAACATCGCAAACACCCGGTCTCCGACGGCGGTGACGGGCTCACCGTTGACCTCGTCATCCAATATAAGGTCGGTCTCGTGCCCCGCGTAGAGCATGAGCTCGAGCCCCTCTTTTCTGCGGCGGTACAGCCGGTCGCAGCCCTCGGCGAGCTTTTTATCGAAGTTTTTCAGGCCCTCGGGCAGTACGAGGCAGAGCTTGTCGCTTAAGCCCTTCAGCGCGTTTTCGCCGATCTCGCGCACGTTTTCGCCGAGCGACAGGTATTTCAGCTGCGTGCAGCCCGAAAACGCCTCCTCGCCCAGGGAGGTCACGCTGCCGCCCACGTTCACGCGGGTCAGGCTTTTGCACTTGAGAAAGCAGCCCTGCGGAACGTTTGTCAGCGTTTCCGGAAGCGATACGTCCTCCAGCTCCTTGCACAGCGCAAACGCGTAGTCGCCGAGGGAAGCGAGCTTTTCGGGAAGGCGCACGCTTTTCAGCGAGACGCAGTTTTTGAAGCAGCCGTTGCCGACGCTTGCGACGCTTTCCGGAATCGTGACGGAAACCAGCTTTTTGCAGTCGTAAAACGCGTTGTCCGCCAGCGCGGTCAGCGGTTTACCTTCGAAGGAATCGGGCAGTACGACGTTTTCCTCCTTGCCCTGGTAGCGCAAAAGCGACGCGCCGCCGTCGTTCAATTCGTATTTGTATTCCTGCTTCGGTTTTCCGAACATGGCTTTGCCTCCCCTTTTTACGTATACGAACGCAGCGGCGACACATGCCGCCGCCCGTAAAATCAAACGCCGCCTGCACAAAAGAAGGTTTCACGTGAAACATTCGCCGCGGGGCGCCGCTTCGCATAAAACCTTCCGAACAGTCCGAACGCTTATTTGAGGTTCGTGATCAGCTTTCCTACGCCGAACAGGTCGCTGATCGTCTTGCCCGAGGTGAAGAAGCGCCCGAGCGCGGAGCCCTGGAACAGCTCCTCCACGAAGTTGTTGCCTTCGCTGGCGAGGGGCCTGAACAGAATCAGCGAGGCGCTCACGATCAGGCAGATGACCGCGTATCCGCGCGCAAGGCCCAGCACGCCGCCCAGCAGCCCGTCCACGGCCTTGAGCTTCGGGATGCGGAAGACGTTGTTGATCAGGTTGATGACCAGCATCAGCGCCGCGTACGCCAGGATAAACACGATCACGAAGGAAAGCACGTGGAACCAGTTGTTCCAGTCCACCTGAGAAGCGCCCTGCGCCTCGCCGAAGTTGGAATACAGCCAGGACGAAAAGCTCGTGCCCTCGAAGGATTCCGCCAGCGTGCCCTCCAGCCCTTTGGCGATCAGAAGCGCGCCCACCATGGCCGCGCAGGCCAGAAACGAGGTGATCAGCCCCTTCTGCATGCCGGAAATGAACGCGATGAAAAGTATGACCAGAAATACGACGTCGATAATGCCCATTTTGTGCCTCCTTGGAAATATGCACTGTTTGTGAAAGTAGTCTCTCAAAAAGTCTCTTGATCGTTTAAGACCGTTTGGATTTTGCTCAGTTCTCCGGGAGCTTGACCACGTACACGCTGCTTCCGCTCTTTACGACGGCGTACCTTTCGTCGGTGATGCCCATGACCTGCGTGACGTTGACCGGCATCTGATACAGCTTCGACGTGCCCGAGCCGTAGCTGCCCACCGCCAGATACGCGCCCGCAAAGCCGTACACGCTGTCGCCGAAGGCGATCAGCTGAGAGCAGGCGACCGGGAAATGCAGGTAATTTTCGCTCTTTCCGCGGATGCAGCGGATGTCCTTGATCGCGATGTTTTCGCCGACCTGGGTGTTGGGCGTAAAGAGCATGAGCGGATCGTCGCTGTTTTCGTCCACGCTCTCAAGGTGCCAGCCGTACACGGTCACGCGCTCGCCGGTCTTTTCGCTGCCCGTATAGTCGTACACGTTCAGGTTTTTGGTGCCGACGGCGCAGATGTTGCTGGCGCGGAACATGACCTTGTAGATGACCTGCTCCATGTCGGTTATGCTGCCGGTCTCGCGGCGGCCGGGCTTGTAGGTGGAGATCCTGCAGGTCGGCGTGGAGCCGGACGAGTCCAGCGTCATGATCCAGAAAAGCTCGCGCCCCTGGAAAAAGCCGCAGTCCAGCACGGTGACGCCGTCAAAGTCGGTCAGCGTGTCCACGACGTTTCCGAAGGTGTCGGTAAGCAGCACGGTGCTCAAATGCTCCGGACCCACGACCACGGCGGTGTACACGTCGCCCACGACGGCGGTCAGTATGTTTTTGCCGGCGTTTACGTTGCCAACGACCACGCCGTTTTTGATGTCGATGATCTGCAGCCTCGTGCCGCGCCAGCAGGCGATGCCGCCCTGCGTCACGCGGAAGGACGACTGCGCGTCCACGCCCGTGTTCCACACGAAGCGCCCCGAGGTGTCCACGCAGTGCAGCGAGCCCGCCTCGAGATAGTAGATGTATTCGCCCGAGACCTGCACGTCGCTTACGTTGGTGGCGCTGAGCCTTACGGCATCCTCCAAAGGCGTCGTGCGCGAGGAGACCGCGATCAGGCCCGCCAGAAACGCGACGAGGCAGCAAAGAAACGACAGCAGTATGGCTTGAAGCCTTCCCAGCGGCTTCAAAAGGTCGAACCTCATCCATGTCCTCCGAACAAGGGGGATAAGGCGGTTTTACAATTTCGCTCTTGTGCCCCAAGTGGTTTTATCATATTATAATAGATAAACCCGAACTATGCAACACAAAAACGGAAATTTGACGTAACGCTTTGCGTCATTGCCCCGCGGCGGGGCAGACATTAACACTAAATTTACAAATATGCATCGAGGTGCGCATGAAGGCAGCAAGACAGCAGGCGAAGCGGCCCGCGGCGCGCGGCGGCAAAAGGCCGCCCGCAAGACCCGCGGCAAGGCGCGCACGTGCCCCCCACCGGGGCGCCGCCGCGTTTTTGCTGCTTTTGATACTGCTCAGCGCCATCCTGCTCGTCGGCGTCGTCAACGCCCGCACCGTGCGCGTCCGCTACGGCGAAGCGAAGCTCAAAAATCTGGACTACCGGCTGGACGGCGTGAAGATCCTGTACCTTAGCGACCTCAAAATGAGCTCCGTAACCGACGCGAAAAACGCCGTAAAGCTCGTAAAGCGCTTAAACGAGCTCGGACCGGACCTGATCCTGCTCGGCGGCGACCTGACCGGCGACGGGTATCTAAGCGGCGTAAAGAAGCTGCTGGGCCTCGCGGACGACGAGGGCCTCGAAAACGAAAAGCGCGCCGCGCTGGACAATTTTCTGCTGGGACTCGACGAAATAAACGTAAAATACGGCGTCTACGCGGTCGCGGGCGACGGAGACCCGGCGCTCACCGCCGCCGAATCCCGCCGCGCGAACTTTCGCTTTCTGAACGACGAGGCCGCGCTGATCAACATAAACGGCGGCATACTGCCCGTCTACGGCGCGCGCACCCCGCAGATCGATCTGAGTAGCACCGGCATCGGCGCGATGCTCTTCCTGTTTCACGATCCCGCGATCTACAAGACCGCCGCGCTCAAGGCCAGCGAGCGCAATTCCGAGGCGGACAGCTATCTTTTCCTGAGCGGCCACGCGCTGGGCGGACAGGTGAAGATCGGCTCCTTCTGTCTGAAATACCCGGAGTACGACCGCGATTTCGGCGCGAAGGCGAACGAATACGGCCTCTACGCCGACGGAAGCGGCATACGGATGCTTCTGAGCGAAGGAATAGGCACCGAGGGCCTGCCGATCCGTCTCGGCACGCGCCCGAGCGCCTACCTCATCACGCTCAGGCGCAAGGTTTAGATTTAAGATATAATGTTTCACGTGAAACATTTTGGAATACATCCCCAAAGACGAGCAAATACGCCGACCGACCCCCTGTGAAACACATCTCCCGCAGCTAAAAAACAAAAGCGCCATGATCAAAGATTTTCTTAAAAAATTCGGCTGGAACTACATACCCGGCTTCGCGCTGATGATCGTCTGCTCCTGGATACAGACGCGCGCGCCGCTTGCGCTGGGCAAGGCGGTGGAGCTCGCCGTGCAAAGGGACGCGGACGCGTTTTTTCCGGCGGCGCTTAGCATACTGTACATCGCGCTTGGCGTGTTCGTGACGCGCTTCGGCTGGCGCTGGTTCGTCGTGCGCACCTCGCGCGAAATGGAGGTCTTCCTGCGCGACCGGCTCTACACGCACCTGATCAACCTGCCCGTGGGCTTTTATTCCACGGCCCGCAGCGGCGACCTCATGGCCTACGCGATCAACGACGTGGGCTCGGTCAGGATGCTGTTCGGCATGGTGTTCGCGCAGTTCGTAAATTCCGTCTCTTCCCTCATCTTTTCCGTCAGCGAAATGAGCGCGGGCATCCATCCGCGCCTGACGCTCTTTGCGCTTTTGCCCCTGCCCGCAGCGCTCGTGATCGTGCTTTTGCTCGGCCGCATCGTGCGCCTTCGCGCAAAGAAAGCGCAGGAAATGTTCTCGCTGCTCTCCGGCCACGTCCAGGAAAACATAAACGGCATGCGCGTGCTCAAGGCCTTCGCGCAGGAAAAGCCGCAGTATAAGGAATACGAAAAAGAGAGCCTCGAAAAGCTCGGCGCCAACAAGCGCTGGTACTACGCCGCCGCGTGGATGGACCCGCTGATCAAGACGGTCTTCGGCGTAAGCTACGCCGTCGGGCTGATCTACGGCGGGCGGCTGGTGATGGACGGCGTCATCGCCCTTCGGGACTACATCGCCTTCAACTCCTACCTCACGATGGTCACGACGCCGATCATCACGATCGGCCGCGTCAACAACAACCTGCAAAAGGGGCTGGCCAGCTACAGGCGCTTAAAGCTTCTGATGGACGAGCCCACCGAGAGCGAATTCGACTTAAACGACGACGGCGGGCCGCTGGGGAAGGACATCGAGGTAAAAGACCTGACCTTCCGCTACGCTATCGGCACCCGCGACGCGCTGAGAAACATAAGCTTTACGCTCAAGCCCGGCAAAATGCTCGGCATCGTCGGCCCCACGGGCTCGGGAAAGAGCACGGTGCTGTCGCTTTTGCTCAAGCTGTTTCGGACCCAGCGCGGCATGCTGTTTATCGGCGGACAGGACATAAACGACGTGCCCGCCGAGCGCATACGCAAGTGCGTCGGCTACGTCCCGCAGGACGGCTTTCTGTTCGACGAGAGCATAGAGGAAAACGTGCGCTTTTTCTCGAACGCGGACACGGACGAGGTCAGAAGCGCCCTCGAAACCGCCGGCATGAAGGGCGACCTCGAGCGCATGCCCGAGGGGCTCGAAACGCGCTGCGGCGAAAGGGGAAATCACTTGTCCGGCGGGCAGCGCCAGCGCGTCGCCCTCGCGAGAGCCCTCGTGCGAAAGCCCGACATACTGCTGCTCGACGACACGCTCTCCGCCGTGGACAACGTGACGGAAAAGCAGATCCTCGAAAACTTGAAAGACAGGCTGCGCAACTTAAGCTGCATCGTCATCTCCCACCGCCTGAGCGCCGTAGAGCACGCCGACGAGATCATCGTGCTGGACGACAGCGCGTGCGTCGAACGGGGAACGCACGAGGAGCTGCTCAAAATAAACGGCCTGTACGCGAAAATGTACCGCCTCCAGCAAAAGGGCGACAAATCCGCCTGAAAAACCGTACTGTGACGCGCCCGACAGATAAAGCAAGGAAAAGAAAATGACCGTACAAAAACCCCAAAAGCATTCGAACGCTCTGTGGCTTATGAGCCTCATGCGCCCCTACGCGCTCAGACTCCTGATCGCCGTGTTTCTGATGCTGCTCGCAAACCTCGCAGAGCTCATCAAACCGCGCATCTACGCCGTCATCATCGACGATTTTCTGCCCGCCGCCGCGGGCGGACAGAAGATGGCCGCCGCCGGGAGCTTTCTGATCGGTACGATCGAGGGGCTGGGCATCAGCTATTTCGCGGTGATCTTCGTTTCCGCGTTCTCTTCGCTGCTGCACACGCGCATGGTGACGTCCGTTTGCCAGAAGATTCTGCACGAGACGCGCATGAAGCTGTTCGACCACATCCACCGGATGAAGCTTCAGGACCTGGACGCGCAGGGCAGCGGACGGCTTCTGACCCGCGCCACCAACGACGTCGAGGCGCTGGACGAATTCTACGGCGACGTGCTGGGCGGGCTGATCCGCGACGTGTTTTTGCTGATCGGCATCGTGGCCATGATGCTTTCGATGAACGTAAAACTCGCGCTGACGGGCTTTGCCGCCGTGCCGGTCATCGTGCTGATCACGGTGCTTTGCCGCGGCGCGCTCAAGCGCAACTTCGTAAAAATGAAGGCGATCATCGGCAAAATCAACGGCTTTATCGCCGAAAGCCTGAGCGGCATCCGCGTCATCAAGAGCTTTTCCCGCGCGAAAGAAAAATGCGCCCAGCTGTACAAGCTGGACAGGGATTACCGCAAAACCACGATGTTTCAGGTGTTCATAAACGGAATATTGCGCCCCGTGATGGAGGTCGTGAACTCCGCGGCGACCGTCGCGGTGCTGCTGGTGGGCTACAGCCTCGCGGGCGGGGACGCCTCGATCGCCGAGGCCGGCGTGCTGGTCGCCATGACGACCTATATCCGCCAGTTTTTCGAGCCGATCAACGACCTCGCGGAAAAATACAACACCGTGCAGTCGTCCCTCGTCTCGGCCGACCGTATCCGAAGCCTGCTTCTGAGCGACGATCAGCTCGAAAAGGACGACGAAAACGGCTACGCGATGCCCATCGTCGGCGACATCGAATTTAAGGACGTGTGGTTCGCCTACAACGACGAAGACTGGGTGCTCAAGAATCTTACGTTTCACGTGAAACATGGCCAGCGCGTCGCCTTCGTCGGCGCGACGGGCGCCGGCAAAACCACGATCATTTCGCTTTTGTCGCGCTTTTACACGGTGCAGAAGGGCGAAATTCTGATCGACGGCGTGAACGTGAACGACTGGAAGCTCTCCGCGCTCCGAAGCGGCATCGGCGTCGTACTGCAGGACGTGTTCCTTTTCGTGGGGAGCGTCGCCGACAACGTGCGCATCCACGCGGACATCAGCGACGAAGAGGTGCTCGAAGCGCTGAGACTCAGCCGCGCGGACACCTTCGTAAGCCGCCTGGACGGGGGCCTTAACCACATGGTCTCCGAGCGCGGCGCGGCGTTTTCGACCGGCGAAAGGCAGCTGATCTCCTTTGCCCGCGCGATCGCGCACAAGCCCGCGATTTTGGTGCTGGACGAAGCCACCGCGAACATCGACAGCGAGACCGAGCGGCTCATCCAGGCCTCGATCGACGACATCTCCCGCGGCAAGACCGCCGTGTTCATCGCCCACCGCCTCGGCACGATCCGCTTCTGCGACCGCATCTACTACCTCGAAAACGGCTCGATCGCCGAAAGCGGCACGCACGAAGAGCTCATGCGCCTGAAAGGCAAATACGCCGCGCTGATCGAAAGCGCAAAGGAAGGGGAGTAAGGGAATTATTTCAAAAGGCGGCGCATTTGCCGCCTTTTTCCTCTTTCAGGCTTCCCTGCCTTCGCAGGCCTTCGCAAATTCCTCTTCGCTCAGAAACGCGCTTTTTACCAGCTTGTCGCCGTCATAATGCAGCTGCAGCCGGAAAAAATCGTCGTCGCGGGACAGCTTTTCAAGAAAGATCGCGTCGCCCTCCCAGAGGTTCAGCCGCGTGATCTCGTTTTTCGGCACCCATTTCAGTTCGCCCTCGTCGCACTCGTGCATCTCTCCGGCAAAGCTTTTGCAGGTGAACAGGTGCATGAGCTCGTCCTCGAAGGGGCCGTTGATCCCGAACAGCACGATCCCGCGGTATTCGAGGCTTTGGGCATAAAGCCCCGTCTCCTCGCGCATCTCCCGCGCGGCACATTCGGCGGGCGTTTCGCCTTTTTCCAGCTTTCCGCCCACGCCGATCCATTTTCCTTTGTTTACGTCCTTTTCCTTCTTGACGCGGTGGAGCATCAGGTAGCAGCCGTCCTTTTCGACGTAGATCAGGGTCGTGGCGATCATGCTTTCCTCCCGAACGTTTTTTCTCATTGTATGCCGTATTCCGGCGCTTGTCAATCCGCTTTTTTTCGCGGCGGGGATTGAAAAGCGCTTTCGTTCATGGTATAATCATCGTGGCTTAACAGAATAAAAGGAGGATTCACTCATGGGCAAATTTGTCATCAGAACGGTTCCCAGCGGCATAAAGTTCGATCTCAAGGCCACCAACGGCGAAGTCATCGCGACCAGCGAAGTCTACAAGACCAAGGCCAATTGCTTAAACGGCGTCGCCAGCGTAAAGAAAAACGCGCCGATCGCGGGCGTAGAGGATCAGACCCAGCCCGATTTTGCGAAGGTCAAGCATCCCAAGTTCGAAATCTACACCGACAAGTCCGGCGAAATCCGCTTCCGCCTCAAGGCCACCAACGGCGAGATCATCGCCACCAGCGAAGGCTACAAGAGCATGAAGAGCTGCGTAAACGGCGTGGAATCCGTAAAAAAGAACGCCGCCGACAGCGAGACGGTGGAAGAGGAATAAACGGCACAAACAGCAGGCGGCGGCAATCTGCCGCCGCTTTGCGTTACCTTCGCGGCAATCTGCCGCCATAATCCCTGCGCATAAAATGCCGCCGCAACAGTGGATTCAAGCCTCGTATTTCTCCGTAGCGGCGGCAATCTGCCGCCACAATCCCTGCGTACAAAACGACGCCGCAATAGTGCCGCCAAGCCCCGTATCTCTCCGTAGCGGCGGCAACCTGCCGCCACAAACATTTCAAATACGTACAAACGCGACGTAAAACGCAATTTCCCGCGTACCCGTATGGGCCATGGCTTGGCGCGGCGTTGGTGCTTTAATGCGGTTTTTTCTGCGTATACGCAATGTCCATGGCGGCAGGTTGCCGCCGCTACGGATTGGCACATTGTTGGTGCTTTAATGCGCTGTTTCCTGCGTATACGCAATGCCCATGGCGGCAGGTTGCCGCCGCTACGGATCGGCGCTTTGTTGGTGCCTTAATGCGCTGTTTTCTGCGTATACGCAATGCCCTGTGGCGGCAGGTTGCCGCCGCTACGGATTGGCGCAGCGGTGGTACTTATATGCGTTTTTCGTGCGCCGCCCCGCGCTTCAATGTTTCACGTGAAACATCCTCACACGCTGATCGCTTCGTCCGCCTCCTGCGAAAGGGCGTCCGCGTTCTTTTGGAGCACTTCTTTTACGCGCGCCGTGTATCTTTCGGTCTGCGCTTCGGCCATGCCGCTGATGCGGCCTTCGGAAATGATCCTGTCGATGTCCTCGCGGGTCAGATCGAACGCGGGGTCGCCCAATATCCTGCTCAGCAGGTCGTTGTCCGCGCCCTCGGCCTTTACGGCCTTGCCCGCGGCCACGGAATGCAGGCGGATGCGCTCGTGCAGCGCCTGCCTGTCGCCGCCTTTCTTAACGCAGTACATCAGTATGTTCTCGGTCAGCATGAAGGGAAGCTCTTCGCTCAGGTGCTTTTCGATGACTTTCGGGTAGACGGTCAGGCCGCTGATCACGTTTTTGTATAGCCTGAGCACGCCGTCCGCGGCCAGAAACGCCTCCGGCACGCTGATCCTGCGGTTCGCGGAATCGTCCAGCGTCCTCTCCATCCACTGCGTGCCGGCGGTCACGGCGGGGTTGAGCGCGTCGCAGAGGATGTAGCGGCTGAGAGAACAGATGCGCTCGCTGCGCATCGGGTTTCGCTTGTAGGCCATCGCCGAGGAGCCGACCTGGCCCGCCTCGAACGGCTCGTCGACTTCCTTCATGTGCGAGAGCAGGCGGATGTCGGTCGCGAACTTCATGGCGCTCTGCGCGATGGAGCTCAGGGCGCTCAGTACCAGATAGTCGAGCTTTCTCGTGTAGGTCTGGCCGCTCACCTCGAAGGCGCTTTCGAAGCCGCACTTTTCGCAGATGAGCTGTTCCAGCTTTATGACCTTCTCCTCGTCGCCCTCGAAAAGGCTCAGAAAGCTCGCGCCTGTGCCCGTCGTGCCCTTGCAGCCCAAAAGCTTTAAGCGCCCCAGCGTAAAGTCCAGCGTCTCCAGATCCATCATCAGGTCCTGAAGCCAGAGGCAGGCGCGCTTGCCCAGGGTCGTGGGCTGTGCGGCCTGAAAGTGCGTGTAGGCCAGCGTCACGAGCGCCTTGTGCTCGCAGGCGAAATCGCACACGGCCTTCATCGTCTGCAGCAGCCGCACGCGGACGAGCTCCAGAGCTTCCTTCATAAGGATCACGTCCGTGTTGTCGCCCACGAAGCAGCTCGTCGCTCCCAGATGGATGATCGCCTTGGCTTTTGGGCACTTGAGGCCGAACTCGTAGATGTGCGCCATCACGTCGTGGCGCACCTCGCTTTCGCGCTTTCGGGCGACTTCGTAGTCGATGTCGTTTACGTGCGCGCGCATCTGATCGATCTGCTCGTCCGTAATGTCCAGCCCCAGCTCCTTTTGCGCCTCGGCCAGGTACACCCAGAGCCTGCGCCAGGTGGAAAACTTGTGGTCGTCCGAAAAGATGAACTGCATCTTTTTGCCCGCGTACCGGGCGCAGAGGGGATTGACGTAGCTTTGGGTCTCGCTCATGGATAAACGCTCCTTTGCTTTATGGTCGAATCAGCGCCGCCCGAGCAGCTTTTTGAGCGGCCCGAGCAGCCCGAGGCGCTTGAGGGTAACGTAAACGAAGCGGCGCGCGCGGTTTTTGAACAGCCGCAGGGGATAGATCGCGTGCCAGAAGCGCGCGTAGCGCAGATAATTGGGGTCGGCGCAGGAAACGGTCCTGCCTTTGCGCGTGAACTGCGTAAGCACGCCGACCACCGCCTTAAACGGCACTCTTTCGAGCGCGAAGGTGTTGTCGCCGCGGATTACGTACCAGCCGTCCCGCACGGCCAGCACCCTGTGCAGAACGTACTTGTCCCCGCGCCTGTACAGCGCGACGTCGTACTTTTTCAAAGGCCCCTTCGGCCTTTCGATCACCACGACGCTCTTGCTCTGCGTAAGCATCGGACGCATGCTCGCGCCGCGCGTCGTGTACACGATGCGCCCGTCCTTCGCAAGCAGCTCCTCAAACGTCCTTTCCGACATAGATCGCGCTACCGCCCCATTTTAGTATACGGTAAAAGTTTACCACAAAAACGGATCAACTGCAAGGCGGGAAGAGGGGTTTTTGCAGGGAAGGAGGAAAAATAACGGAAAGCGGGGAGAAGGGTTTTTGCGGGGAAGATGGAAGAATAACAGAAGGCGGAACTTTCTGCGTACAGGAAACGCCCCGGCAGCCCGGAGATCATCGCCAAAGCGCTGCAGCGCGGTCATATTCGTAGCGGCGGCAATCTGCCGCCATGGGCATTGCGTATACGTACCGCCGCAGCGGAAAGCACAGTTTTTCGCGTATCCGTTTCCCATGAGACCCGGAGAACGCCGCCAAAGCGCTGCAGCGCGGTCATACCTCCGTAGCGGCGGCAATCTGCCGCCACGTTCCCCCAAACGGAATACAGCGCTGCGTTTGTTACGGCTATAGTGGTACGGCATAGGTTGTAACTCCGTAGCGGCGTCTACGCCGCCATCAGCCTTCCCCTTTGGGGCGCGAAGCGCGGTTCGGCAGTGAATGAAAGCCCGGTGGGCTTTCAGAGCCGAACCGGGACCGAGCCCGCAGGCGAGACGGTGGCACGGCGCAGCCGTGACGGATGAGGTCGTTTCCCGTACAAAAACTGTTTGGTTCAATATTCTGCGTATACGCAACGCCCATGGCGGCAGATTGCCGCCGCTACGGATTGGACGCAGGGTTGATGGCTTGGGACGGGGTTTTTTCGTATACGCGGGGTTTATGGCGGCAGGTTGCCGCCGCTACGGATTGGGCGCGGGGTTGTTGCCTCGGAACGAGGTTTTTTCGTATACGCGGGTTTTATGGCGGCAGATTGCCGCCGCTACGGATTGGGCGCGGGGTTGTTGGCTCGGAACGAGGTTTTTTTCGTATACGCGGGTTTTATGGCGGCCTGGAGGCCGCCGCTACGGCGGTAGAAGCTGCTTTCGTCTCCGTTAGCGGCGGCGTCTGCGCCGCCAAAGCCTTTCCCCGCCTCACGTCAGATCATACAAATACGAAACGATCGCGTAATCCTTTCCGCCCCAGTTGTGCAGGGCGGTTTTGCCTTGCTTGCCGCCGGTTTTTTCGTAGAAGGCGCGGGCTTCCTTATTGTCCTTTAAGCACCAAAGGATCATTTTCTTTTTGCCCAGCGCCTTAAAGCGCTCCATGGCGCAGGCGAGCAGGCGCTTTCCGATGCCGTTTTTTCGCAGGCCGTATCTTACGTACAGCGCCACGAGCTCGCAGTCCGCGTCCTCGTCCGCGGTTTCTTCGGGCCAGGCGTAGCCCAGGATTTCGTCCCCGCGGGCAGCGACCACGAACTTTTGATACCTTTTCCTTTCGATTTCGCAGCGCACATCGACGCTTAAGGAATCCAGATATTCGCCGTCCATGATGCCGCGGTACGCCTTTTGCCAGTCCTCGACGCAGATTTCGGCGATCTGCTTTACGTCGCCCTCCCGGGCGTTTCTCAATACGATTTCGTTTTCCATTTCAAATCCCCGCAGAATGCCGTTCGTATTTTCAGACAAAAATATACCGCCCGCGAAGCCCGCTGTCAAGCGTTTTCTCTTCGCCTCCCCGCGCCCTCCAAAAACCCGAACATTCTATTATGAAAACAGTTTATTGTTTTAGTTTTGTGCTTATGTTACGTGTAACCAAATGCGCGCCTTCACGCATCGAACGCGCCGTTTTTCGGCACTTTCGCGGCTTTTTTAACTTTTGTTTGCGTGGGTTGACAGGCGCGGCGCGCTACGGTATAATAAGGGCAAATGTTCGTAAAAAGGCGGAGTGCGTTTATGCGTTGCAAATACCCGGTTTCGTCTTTCGGCGCGAGAAGATAGCAGAGTGTGACAGCTGTGTCATGCTCTGTATGTTTTTTCGGGCGCGGACAGTCAGCTTACGCGGAAAGGGAAAGTATGAAAAAAGTCGGCGTGATCATGGGTTCGGACAGCGATCTGAAGACGCTGGGACCCTGCTTTGAACAGCTCAGGGAATTGGACATCCCCTTCGAGGCGCACATCTATTCCGCCCACCGTACGCCGGAGGCGGCGGCGGCGTTCGCCTTGCGCGCGCGCGAAAACGGCTTCGGCGTTTTGATCGCCGCGGCGGGCAAGGCCGCGCATCTGGCCGGCGCCCTGGCAGCCAGAACCACCCTGCCGGTCATCGGCATACCGATCAAATCTTCGACGCTGGACGGGCTGGACGCATTGCTCAGCACCGTGCAGATGCCGGGCGGGATGCCCGTCGCCACCGTGGCGATCGACGGCAGCAAAAACGCGGCGCTTCTGGCCGCGCAGATCCTGGCGGTAACGGACGAAGAAATCGCGGCGAAGCTGAATTCGCTGCGCCTCAGGCAAACCGAAGAAGTGCTCAAAAAAGACAGCGAACTTACCGTCTGACCCATATCAATCATCGGAGGAAACGTCATGGAAAAGTTGAATCAGCTCTACGAAGGCAAGGCCAAGAAGGTCTTTGCGACAAGCGACCCCAATTACGTCATCGTCTCCTACAAGGACGACGCGACCGCCTTCAACGGCCTCAAAAAGGGCACCATCGCGGGCAAGGGCGAGGTGAACAACCGCATGAGCAACATGCTCATGACGATGCTGGAAAAGCAGGGCATACCGACCCACTTCGTTAAGGAGCTTTCTTCCCGCGAAACGCTGGTCAGGAAGGTCTCGATCGTGCCCCTCGAGGTCATCGTACGGAACGTGACCGCGGGCTCGCTGGCAAAGCGCCTGGGCGTCGAAGAGGGCATAACGCTAAAGCGCACGGTTCTCGAATACTGCTATAAGGACGACGCGCTGGGCGACCCGATGGTAAACGAATACCACATCCTCGCGATGGGCTGGACCAGCGAAGAGACCCTCAGAAAGATCGCCGAGTACGCGCTCAGGATCAACGACATCCTGAAGGCTTACTTCAAGGGCCTGAACATCGACCTGATCGACTTTAAGCTCGAGTTCGGTATCACCTCAGACGGGCAGCTCGTCCTGGCCGACGAGATCAGCCCCGACACCTGCCGTTTCTGGGACAGCAGCACGCACGAAAAGCTGGACAAGGACCGCTTCCGCAGAGACCTGGGCGGCGTGGAAGACGCCTACCGGGAAATGATGAGAAGGATCGAAGGCAAATAAATACAAAGGACGCGATTATGGTTTTATCCGACAAGCTCCATGAGGAATGCGGCGTCTTCGGCATCTACCGCGAGGGCGAGGGCGGCGTAAAGAACGAGACCTACCACGCGCTGTACATACTGCAGCACCGCGGCCAGGAAAGCTGCGGCATGGCGGTCAACAAGGACGGCGTCATCCGCTGCCACAAGGACGTGGGTCTGGTAAGCGAGGTCTTTACGGGCGAGCGCCTGAGCAAGATCGAGGACGGCAGCATCGCCGTGGCCCACTGCCGCTACGGCACCACCGGCGCGCAAAACAGTGAAAACGCGCAGCCCCTTCTGGTAAACCATCTGAAGGGCGCGATGGCGCTTTGCCACAACGGAAACCTGACCAACGCCGCCTACCTTCGCCGCCAGTACGAACTGCAGGGCGCGATCTTTCACGCCACCAGCGACAGCGAGGTCATCGCCTACACGATCACCCAGCAGCGCCTGCGCTCCGGCTCGATCGAGGAGGCCGTGCGCGCCACGATGAACATCATCGAGGGCGCCTACTCGCTGGTCATCATGAGCGCGACCAAGCTCATCGCGGTCAGGGACCCGCACGGTTTCCGCCCCCTGTGCATGGGCAAGATCGGAAACGACACGGTCTTCGCCTCCGAAAGCTGCGCGCTGGACGCGGTCGGCGCCGCGTTCGAAAGGGACGTGCTGCCCGGCGAAATGATCGTCGTCAGCAAAAACGGCGTAAAGAGCTATCCGCCCATCTACTCCGAAAACAAGGGCCTGTGCGTGTTCGAGTTCATCTACTTCGCCCGGCCGGATTCGGTGATCGACGGCGTGAGCGTGCACGAGGCGCGTCTGCGCGCCGGCGCGCTTTTGGCCAAGGCGCATCCCGTAGAGGCCGACGTCGTCATCGGCGCGCCGGACAGCGGGCTCGACGCGGCGCTTGGCTACGCGCGCGAAAGCGGCATTCCCTACGGCATAGGCCTGGTCAAAAACAAATACATCGGCCGCACGTTCATACAGCCGGAGCAGTCCCAAAGGAGCAGCGGCGTGCGCATCAAACTAAACGCCGTCTCCGCGACCGTAAAGGGCAAGCGCGTCGTCATGGTGGACGATTCCATCGTGCGCGGCACGACCTCGGCGCGCGTGGTTCGCCTGCTTCGGGACGCGGGCGCAAAGGAAGTGCACGTGATGTTCTCCGCGCCGCCGTTCCGCCACGTGTGCTGGTTCGGCACCGACATCGACAACGAGGACGTGCTGATCGCAAACCACCACTCCGAGGAGGAGATCGGCAAAATCATCGGCGCGGACAGCATAGGCTTCCTCGACATCAAGGACCTCAAAAAGCTGACCGGTGACAAGGACCTCCCCCTGTGCGACGGCTGCTTTTCCGGCTTCTATCCCGTCCGGCCCCCCGAGTCGCAGGCGAAGTACACGTTCGAGATCCCGTTGAGGAAGTAGGGGAGAGAAGGGCGCAAAGCATCGGACCGGCGTGCAATCGCGCAAAACCCGCCACCGCGCACCAAACCCGCGCCGCCATAGGGCATCGCGTATACGACGCATCTCCCGCCACTGCGCACCAAACCCGCGCCCACTCCGTAGCGGCGGCAACCTGCCGCCATAGGGCATCGCGTATACGACGCATCTCCCGCCACTGCGCACCAAACCCGCGTTCTCTCCGTAGCGGCGGCAACCTGCCGCCACGTTCCCCCAAAACGACGTGTAATCGCGTAAAACGCATCTGTACCGCGTATTATATGCACCTCCCATGGCGCCGGATTGGCGCCGCTATGGACAAACCGCGATATCGTACAAAAAAACCCCTTACAACGTACACGCAACACCCATGGCGGCCTTGAGGCCGCCGCTACGGACAAAAGCAAAACCCGTTGCAGCGTTCAAACCCGCGTTCTCTCCGTAGCGGCGGCAACCTGCCGCCACGTTCCCCCGAAACGACGTGTAATCGCGTAAAACGCATCTGTACCGCGTATACGCACCTCCCATGGCGCCGGATTGGCGCCGCTACGGACAAACCGCGATATCGTACAAAAAAACCCCTTACAACGTACACGCAACGCCCATGGCGGCCTTGAGGCCGCCGCTACGGACAAACCGCAATATTGTGCAAAACCAGTTGCAGCGTACAAACTGCAATATCGTACAAACCCGCGTTCTCTCCGTAGCGGCGGCAACCTGCCGCCACGTTCCCCAAACGACCGCCCCCACACCGAAAGGAGACACACCTCTTATGAACAGCCATTCCGACAGCTACAAGGCCTCGGGCGTGGATATCACCGCCGGCTACAGGGCCGTGGAGCTGATGAAAAAACACATCGCGCTTACGAAAACGGACGGCGCGCTGGACGACATCGGCGGCTTCGGCGGCCTGTTCATGCCGTCCCTTGCGGGCATGGAACAGCCCGTGCTGGTCAGCGGCACCGACGGCGTCGGCACCAAGCTCAAGCTCGCCTTCCTTCTGGACAAGCACGACAGCGTGGGCATCGACTGCGTGGCCATGTGCGTAAACGACATCGTCTGCTGCGGCGCGCGCCCGCTGTTTTTCCTGGACTACGTCGCGCTGGGCAAGAACGTTCCCGAAAAGGTGGCGGACATCGTAAAGGGCGTGTGCGCGGGCTGCGTCGAAAGCGGCGCGGCGCTGGTCGGCGGAGAGACCGCCGAAATGCCCGGCTTCTACCCCGAGGACGAATACGACCTGGCGGGCTTCAGCGTGGGCATCGTGGACAGGAGCAAGATCGTCGACAAAAACACCCAGCTCGCCGGCGACGTCGTGCTGGCGCTGCCCTCCTCGGGCGTGCACTCCAATGGCTTTTCGCTGGTGAGAAAGGTCTTCGGTATCGGCGCGGGCGGAAAAAACAAGACTTACGACGAGCTCGGCGGGCCCCTTTGGGAGACCCTGCTCACCCCGACGAAGATCTACGTAAAGCCGATCCTCTCGCTTCTCAAAACCGTGAACGTCAAGGGCATAAGCCACATCACCGGCGGCGGCTTTTACGAAAACATGCCCCGTTCCTTAAAGGACGGCCTGCGCATGCGCATCGAAAAGAAGACCGTTCAGACGCCGCCGATCTTCAAAATCATCCAAAAGGAAGGCAATATCGACGAGCGCGACATGTTCAACACCTTCAACATGGGCGTCGGCATGACGGTCGTCGTGTCCGAAAGGGACGCACAGGCGGCGCTCGATCTCCTCAAGCCCTTCGGCGCGTACCTGCTGGGCGTGCTCGAAGAGGGCGAAAAAGGAGTAAACCTGCTATGAAGACCGCCGTACTCGTGTCCGGAGGGGGCACAAACCTGCAGGCGATCATCGACGCGAAGGCCCGCGGCGAAATGCCGAACACGGAGATAGCGCTCGTGCTTTCCTCCAACAAAAGCGCCTACGCGCTGGAAAGGGCGAAAACAAACGGCATCCCCACGGCCGTCGTGCACAGGCGCAGGGAAGAGGACGCGCCGTCCTACGGCGAAAGGCTCTTAAAGTGCCTGAAGGAAAATAGCATCGAGCTGATCGCGCTGGCCGGCTTTCTTACGATACTGCCCCCGAACGTCGTCTCGGCCTACGACCACAGGATTTTGAACATCCACCCCAGCCTCATCCCCGCGTTTTCGGGCAAGGGCTATTACGGCCTCAGGGTCCACGAGGAGGCATTGAAGCGCGGCGTAAAGATCAGCGGCGCGACCGTGCACTTCGTAAACGAGATCCCCGACGGCGGCGAGATCATCGCCCAGAAGGCCGTGGAGGTGCTTGAAGGAGACACGCCCGAAATCCTGCAAAGGCGCATCATGGAGCAGGCGGAATGGGTCATCTTCCCGAGGGCGATCGAACAGGTCGCAGAAGGATCAACGCGCAATCAGTAGCCCTAAGGCTCTTCCGATATTTTGACCACACCGACAGAAAGGCAGAAAAAACCATGCAGACCACATCCATTTCCACGCTTCTTTCCGCCAACACCTACCCCGGGCGCGGCATCGCGCTGGGAACGACGCCGTCGGGCAAATACGCCTTCATCGCGTACTTCATCATGGGCCGCAGCGTCAACAGCAGAAACCGCGTCTTCGTCCCGCAGCCGGACGGCGGCATCATCACGAAGGCCTTCGACGAAAGCAAGATGAGCGACCCGTCGCTGATCATCTACGCGCCCGTGCGCGTGCCGTCCAAGGGCACCTGGATCGTCACCAACGGCGACCAGACCGACACGATCGCGGAATTCATAGACAAGGGCTTAAGCTTCGACGACGCGGTCAGGACCCGCACCTTCGAGCCGGACCTGCCCAACTGGACGCCCCGCATCAGCGGCCTTCTGACCGTTGGCGAAGACGGCGCGCAGTACAAATTGAACATCCTCAAGAGCGGCGACCCCGCGGGCGAGAGCCTTGAAAGGTTCACCTGGGAATACCCACAGCCCATCCCGGGCGAGGGGCGCTTCCTGCACACCTACAAATGCGACGGAAACCCGATCCCGTCCTTCGAGGGCGAGCCGGAAAGGATCGTGCTGGGCGAGGATTTCGACGCCCAGACCGACGAGATCTGGCAAAGCCTGAACGAGGACAACAAGGTCTCCCTCTTCACCGCCCTGATCGACGTCCGCACCGGCGAAGCGGTAAAGACAAGGATCATCAACAAGAACGAGAAGTAAGCGCAAAGGGGATATGTGCCGACCCCATACCGGTTCAATGCAAAAAACCGTATGACGGTACCAATACGCGCCCACTCCGTAGCGGCGGCAACCTGCCGCCACGTCCCCCCAAAACGACGTGAAACCGCGCAAAACGCATCCGCATCGCGTATACGCCTCGCCCATGGCGCCAGATTGGCGCCGCTACGGACAATCCGCAATACCGTGCAAAACCCGTTTTAATGTACCAATCCGCGCCCACGTCGCACCGACCCGCTCCATCCACCCCCAACCACCCAACAAGGAGGAAACATACCATGTCCACCGAGCTCGAACTCAAATACGGCTGCAACCCCAACCAGAAACCCGCGAAAATCTTTATGAAGCAGGGTGAACTGCCCGTCACGGTCCTGAACGGCCGTCCCGGCTACATCAACTTCCTCGACGCGCTCAACGGCTGGCAGCTGGTGCGCGAGCTCAAAAAGGCCACGGGCCTGCCCTCGGCCGCCTCCTTCAAGCACGTAAGCCCCGCCGGCGCGGCCGTCGGCGTGGAGCTCGACGACGTGATGCGCAAAATCTACTTTATCCCCAGGAGCGCGGGGCAGCTCAGCCCCCTCGCCTCGGCCTACGCAAGGGCCCGCGGCGCGGACAGGATGAGCTCCTTCGGCGACTTCATTTCGCTCAGCGACAAGTGCGACGTGTCCACCGCGCTTCTGATCAAGCCCGAGATGAGCGACGGCATCATCGCGCCGGACTACGAGCCCGAGGCGCTCGAGATCCTGCGCGCAAAGCACAAGGGCGCCTACAACGTCATCAAAATCGACCCCTCCTACGAGCCCGAAGCGACCGAGATCAAGCAGGTCTTCGGCGTGTACTTCGAGCAGGGCCACAACAACGTCGAGATAAACGAAAAGCTGCTCGAAAACGTCGTGACGAAAAACAAGGAGCTGACCCCCGGCGCAAAGCGCGACCTCGTCATTTCGCTCATCACCCTCAAATACACCCAGTCCAACTCCGTCTGCTACGTCAAGGACGGGCAGGCCATCGGCATCGGCGCGGGCCAGCAGAGCCGCATCCACTGCACGCGCCTTGCGGGCTCCAAGGCGGACAACTGGCTGCTCAGGCAGCATCCCAGGGTACTGGAGCTTCCGTTCATAAAGGGCCTCGGCCGCCCCGAAAGGGACAACGCGATCGACGTGTTCATAAGCGAGGACTTTGAGGACGTAACCGGCGAAGGCAAGTGGCAAAGCCTCTTTACCGAAAAGCCCGTCCCGCTGACCGGGGAGGAAAAGCGCGAATGGCTCGGCAAGCAGACCGGCGTTTCCCTCGGCAGCGACGCGTTCTTCCCCTTCGGCGACAACATCGAGCGCGCCTACAAAAGCGGCGCGAAGTACGTCGCCCAGCCCGGCGGCTCCCTGCGCGATCAGGACGTCATCGACGCCTGCGACGAAAGGGACATGGTGATGTGCTTTACGGGCCTGAGGCTGTTCCACCATTAAAAACATTCACGGAGAACAACGGCGAACCGCGCAAAAAACCATACAGCGCACAAACCCCCGCCCCTCCGTAGCGGCGGCAACCTGCCGCCACGTACCCCCGCAACGGAAAATAACCGCGCAAAACGCGACCGTACCGCGTATACGCAACGCCTCCTCCGTAGCGGCGGCAACCTGCCGCCACGTAACCCCCGCAACGGCAAATAACCGCGTAAAACGCGACCGTACTTCGTATACGCAACGCCTCCTCCGTAGCGGCGGCAACCTGCCGCCACGTAACCCCGCAACGGCAAATAACCATGTAAAACGCGACCGTACTGCGTATACGCACCTCCCATGGCGCCAGATTGGCGCCGCTACGGACAAACCGCAATATCGTACAAAACCCGCTGCAACGCACCAAACCCGCGCCTCCGCACGGTCGGCGTCCACGCCGCCACGTCCCCCCAACCGACCCTCACCACCCAACCACCCCCAAAAAAGGAGCATCCTGCCATGCGTGTACTCATCGTGGGCGGAGGCGGGCGCGAACACGCCATCGCTTCCAAAATCGCCGAAAACAAGACCGTCGAAAAAATCTTCGTCGCCCCCGGCAACGGCGGCACCGCCGCCTTCTGCGAAAATATCGACATCAAGGCGACCGACGTCGGCGGCGTCACGCGCTTTTGCGCCGAAAACAGGATCGACTACGCGATCGTCGCGCAGGACGACCCGCTGTGCCTTGGCATGGTGGACGAACTGAACAAGATCGGCGTAAAGTGCTTCGGGCCCACGAAGGCCGCCGCCCGCATCGAGGGCAGCAAGGTCTTCGCAAAGCAGCTGATGAAAAAATATGGCATCCCCACCGCGAAGTACGAGGTCTTCGACGACTTCGCTTCCGCGTCCGCCTACGTCCAAAGCGCGGGCTTTTTGCCCATCGTCGTAAAGGCGGACGGGCTGGCCCTGGGCAAGGGCGTCGTCATCTGCGAAAGCGCGGACGAGGCGATAAGCGCCCTCAAGAGCATGATGGTCGACGAAAAGTTCGGCTCTTCCGGAAAAAGGGTCGTCATCGAGGAATTCCTGACCGGGCCGGAGGTCAGCGTACTGTCCTTTACCGACGGAAAGACCGTAAAGCCCATGGTTTCCAGCATGGACCACAAGAGGGCGCTGGACGGCGACAGGGGCCTGAACACCGGCGGCATGGGCACCGTGGCCCCGAACCCGTATTATACCGAAGAGGTCGCCCAAAGGGCGATGAACGAGATCTTCCTGCCCACGATCGAAGCCATGCGGGCGGAAAACTGCCCGTTCACGGGCTGCCTGTACTTCGGCCTCATGATCACGAAGGACGGCCCCAAGGTCATCGAGTACAACTGCCGCTTCGGCGACCCCGAAACGCAGGTCGTGCTTCCGCTTATGAAGAGCGACTTACTCACCGTCATGCTGTCCACGACGAACGGGACGCTGGATAAAACGCCCGTCGAATTTTCCTCCGGCAGCGCCTGCTGCGTGATTTTGGCCTCGGGCGGCTATCCCGTGTCCTACAAAAAGGGCTATGAAATCGATGGAATAGAAGAGGCCGAAAAGACCGCGCGCGTGTTCCACGCGGGCACGAAGCTCGAAGGCGGAAAGTGCGTAACGAGCGGCGGACGGGTGCTGGGCGTGACGGCGACAAGCCAAACGCTCGAAGGCGCCGTCGAAAAGGCCTACGCCGCCGCCGAAAAAATCAGCTTTACCGACGCCTTTATGCGCCGCGACATCGGCAAAAGGGCGCTCGAATACCGAAAGGAAGCATAAAAAGATGAGCGTTTACCGCGTATACGTCGAAAAACGCAGCGCCTTCGCCGTCGAGGCGGGCGGGCTGCTCAGGGAGATCAACGAGGTGCTGCGCATCCCCTCGGTCACGGGCGTCCGGGTGCTGAACCGCTACGACACCGAAAACCTGTCCCGCGAGGATTACGAAAGCTGCCTTAGCACCGTCTACGCGGAGCCGCAGCTGGACGAAACGTACTTCGAACTGCCCAAGGCCCAAAACGTCTTCGCCGTCGAGTACCTGCCCGGCCAGTACGACCAGCGGGCGGCCTCGTGCGAGGAATGCATACAGCTCAAGTGCCGCTGCCCCCGCCCGACGGTCAGGACCGCGCGCGTCTACATCCTCGAAGGAAACGTGAGCGCCGAAGACACGGCGCGCATCAAAAAATACCTGATCAACCCCGTGGAGGCGAGGGAGGCGTCGCTTGACGAAAAGACCTCGCTCACCGAAGAATACCCCGTCGTGGACAAAGTGGAGACGCTGACGGGCTTTAGGGAACTCAAAGAAGAGGATTTGAGCGGCTTCGTGGCAAAATACGGCCTCGCGATGGACGCGGACGACCTAAGGTTCTGCCGCGACTATTTCCTTTCCGAAAAGCGCGACCCCACGATCACGGAGCTTCGAATGATCGACACCTACTGGTCGGATCACTGCCGCCACACGACGTTCCTGACCGAGATCGGGGACGCGAAGATCGACCCCGAAAAGGTGCAGGCCGCCTTCGGGCGCTACCTCGCCGCGCGCAGGGAAGTCTACGGCGAAAAGGCCGAAAGCCGCCCCGTGACGCTGATGGACATCGCGACCATCGGCGCGAAGGTCTTAAGAAAGCGCGGCCTTACGCCCAACATCGACGTTTCGGACGAGATCAACGCCTGCTCGATCGTGATCGACGCGGACGTGGACGGCGAAACGCAAAAGTGGCTCCTGATGTTCAAAAACGAGACCCACAACCATCCCACCGAGATCGAGCCCTTCGGCGGCGCGGCGACCTGCATCGGCGGCGCCATCCGCGACCCGCTCTCGGGCAGGGCGTACGTCTATCAGGCCATGCGCGTGACGGGCGCAGCCGATCCCACGGTGCCGGTCGAAGACACGCTGCCCGGAAAGCTGCCGCAAAGAAAGCTGGTCACGACGGCCGCGGCGGGCTATTCCTCCTACGGAAACCAGATCGGCCTTGCCACCGGGCTGGTCGACGAGATCTACCACCCGGGCTACGCCGCAAAGCGCCTCGAGATCGGCGCGGTGGTCGGCGCTGCGCCGCTTAGCAACGTGCGCCGCGAAGAACCGAAACCCGGCGACGTCGTCGTGCTGCTCGGCGGCAGAACGGGCCGCGACGGCATCGGCGGCGCGACCGGCTCCAGCAAAAGCCACAAGCTGACCTCGATCGAGACCTGCGGCGCGGAGGTGCAAAAGGGCAACGCGCCCACCGAAAGAAAGCTGCAAAGGCTGTTCCGGGACGGTAACGTGACCCGCCTGATCAAGCGCTGCAACGATTTCGGCGCGGGCGGCGTCAGCGTCGCAATCGGCGAGCTCGCCGACGGCCTCACGATCGACCTGGACGCCGTGCCCCGCAAGTACGAGGGCCTGGACGGCACCGAGATCGCGATCTCCGAAAGCCAGGAGCGCATGGCGGTCGTACTGGACGAAAAGGACGTGGGCGCCTTCCTCGAGGCCGCAAAGCGCGAAAACCTCGAGGCGACGCCGGTCGCCCGCGTAACAGAGGAAAAGCGCCTCAAAATGCACTGGAAGGGCAATACCGTCGTGGACATCGGCCGCGACTTCCTCTCCAGCAACGGCGCGCGCAAAACGACCCGCGTGCACGTCAAACAAAGCGAAGAAACCAAGACAGCCGAAAAACCCGCAAACGTCGGGGAAAAACTCAAAGAAGCCCTCTCGACGCTGAACCTCTGCTCCAAGCAGGGCCTGAGCGAGCGCTTCGATTCCACCATCGGCGCGGGCACGGTGCTCATGCCCTTCGGCGGAAAGACCATGTGCGCGCCCGAGCCGATCATGGTCGCCAAAATCCCGGTCCTCAAGGGCGACACCGAAACCGTCAGCGGCATGAGCTACGCGTTCCACCCGGAGTTCGAGCTGCCCGACCCCTACACCGGCAGCTACCTCGCCGTCGTCGAGAGCGTTTCAAAGCTCGTCGCGGGCGGCTTCGACTACACGAAATGCTACCTCACGCTGCAGGAATACTTCGAAAAGCTCGGCTCTCAGCCCGAGAGGTGGGGTAAGCCCTTCTCCGCGCTGCTGGGCGCGCTGGACGCGCAGCTGAACCTGAACGTCGCGGCCATCGGCGGCAAGGACTCCATGAGCGGAAGCTTCGAAAAGCTGGACGTACCGCCCACGCTCTGTTCCTTCGCGATCGCCCCCGGCACGGCCGAAGAGGTGCTGACCGCCGAATTCAAACGCGCGGGCAGCCAAATCAGGCTCCTCAAGGTCGATCCCTTTGACGCCGAAGGCATGAAAAACGCCTACAAAACGTTCTATGAAGCCGCAAGGAGCGGCAAAGTCCTCTCCGCCCGCGCCGTGTCGCTGGGCGGCATAAGCGAAGCGCTGTTCAAGCTCTGCGTCGGAAACCACCTGGGCGCGTGCGTTTCGGACGAATGGAAGAACGAGCTGTTTAAGCCCCTGATCGGCAGCGTCGTTTTCGAGTGCGAAGAAGGCGTAGGCCTCGGCGTACCGCTGGGAAGCGTGCTCGGGGATTTCGCGCTGGAAGTCGGAAACGAGAAAATCGACCTGAACGATCTGCTCCCCGCCTGGGACGAAAAGCTCGAAGGCGTGTTCCCGCGGCACCTGAGAAAGGGCGAAACGACCGAAGAAATCAGCTTCCGCGCCGAAAACCGCGTAAAATCCAAAGGAAAATTCGCCCGTCCCCGCGCCTTCATCCCGGTATTTCCGGGCACCAACTGCGAATACGACACCGCGCGCGCCCTCGAAAGGGCCGGCGGCAGCGCGGACATCATGGTCGTCAACAATTTAAGCCCCGAAAACATCACCGAAAGCCTGCACGAGGCGGCGCGGCGCATCCGCGAAAGCCAGATGGTCATACTGCCCGGCGGCTTCTCCGGCGGCGACGAGCCCGACGGCAGCGCGAAGATGATCGCGGCGTTCTTCAAAAATCCCGAAATGAAGGACGCGGTGAGCGATTTGATGGAGGTTCGCGGGGGCCTGATGCTGGGCATCTGCAACGGCTTCCAGGCGCTGATCAAGCTGGGCCTCGTGCCCTTCGGAAAGATCGTCGATACCGACGCAAATTGCCCGACCCTCACCTACAACGAGATCGGCCGCCACCAGTCGATGATCGTGCGCACGCGCGTAAGCTCGAATCTTAGCCCGTGGCTCAGCAAATGCGAGGTGGGGCAGGTGCACCTGATCCCGATCAGCCACGGCGAAGGCCGCTTCGTGTGCCCGCCCGAGCTGCTTTCCACGCTCGTCAAAAACGGCCAGATCGCCACGCAGTACGTGGACGCGGAGGGCAGGCCCTCGATGGACAGCCTGTACAACCCCAACGCCTCCACCCTCGCCGTGGAGGGCATCACCAGCCCCGACGGCCGGATCCTGGGCAAAATGGCCCACACCGAACGCAGCGGCAAAAACCTCTACAAAAACATCCCCGGCGACAAATTCCAACCCCTCTTCGAAGGCGGCGTAGCGTATTTCGCGTAAGAGGAGCGTTCACACGGATCAAAAACAGCATCCGAATCAATCCGTAGCGGCGGCCTTCAAGGCCGCCATTTTCATTGCGTATACGCGTCCAACCCCATCCAAAAGCCCCAAAATCGCGCCCATTCGTAGCGGCGGCAACCTGCCGCCACAGGGCATAGCGTATACGCGAAGAACGGCGTATTCCGGCAAAACATTGCACATACACCGTAGCGGCGGCCTTCAAGGCCGCCATCTTTATTGCGTATACGCGTCCAACCCCATCCAAAAACCCCAAAATCGCGCCCACTCCGTAGCGGCGGCAACCTGCCGCCACAGGGCGAAGCGGATACGCATTTACCACGCATCAATCGAACAGCATAGCGCTTTCTCCGTAGCGGCGGCGTCCACGCCGCCATATTTGTTCCGTATATGGAGATAATCCCGTTTTGAAGCACCAACACTCCGCCCATCCGTAGCGGCGGCAATCTGCCGCCATAAACATCGCGTATACGAACCGGCACGGCGTAAAACGCAATTTCCTGCGTATCCGCCTCGCCCCATGGCGGCCTTGAAGGCCGCCGCTACGGAGTAAGCGCAATGCTGTTGCCTCAAAACGAATCTATTCGCGTACACGCACCAAATATGGCGGCAGATTGCCGCCGCTACGGGGTAAGCGCGATGCTGTTGCACCAAAACAGATTTTTTCCGTATACGCAATGGCTGTGGCGGCAGATTGCCGCCGCTACGGTTTTTCCCTGTTACTCCGCCTCGATTTTCACCGAAATCACGCTGTGGGGCGGGACGTCGAAAATGTACTTTCCTTCTTCCCTGCGCGGACTGATTTCCTTTATCTCGAAATCGGACGGCGGGATCACTTTTTCGGAGGTGTACAGTTTCGCTTCCTTCAGTTTTCCGAAGTCCGGGACCGCTATCGCCATTTCGCTTTCGTAGGCGGGGTTTATCGCGGTCAGGGTTATTATTCCGTCTTTTTCGGTCGCAAGGTACTCGTATTTCTCGCTTTTTGCCAATACGCGGCCGCCCATGTGCGCGCCCATCAGGCGGAACATTTCGCCCTGCGCGGTCAGCTTCGCGCCGGAGGGGCTCACCTCGATCAGGCCCTCGTTGACCGCCTCGAACTGGCAGGCGCGGCTGATGCCGGCTTCTTTGGCAAGGCTCAAGAGCATCTGCAGATTCAGCGCGCAGAAGATGCCGTCGGTCACGTTGGACTTTCTGTTCCAGGCGTACCAGACGTTCCATTCGTCCATCGAGATGGAGATATCTTCCGGCAGGTGCTTTCGGTCGCGCAGCAGTATGTCCCGCAGGGTGTACACGTCGCACACGCATTTTTCGTATTCTGCCCGGAAATCGTCCGCCGCGGGATAGAGGGGATTGTGCGCGTAGAAATGCTGGGAGATCGTGGGCGCTAAGTCCTTGAGGGCGATGCCGCACTTGTCCATCCAGTCCTCGTTCGGGTACGGGCCGGAGGAGCAAAGATCGAGCCCGGGGCAGGCGGACAGCATGCTTTCGGCGTTCCTGCGCGCGATCTTTTGATAGCCCTCCGGCGTGTTCTCGCCCTCCATGTGGCCGTAGCCGAACTCGTTGCCGAGCGACCATTTTTTTACGCCGTAGGGCTCTGTGTGGCCGCGGCTTATTCTCAGCGCGCCGTATTTCGTGTCCTTTCCGCCGTTACAGTACTCTACGAAGGCGGCGTTGTCCTCCGGGGTGTTCCAGCAGGGGTTGATCGTGACGAAGGGCTCCGCGCCGATCTCGCGGCACAGGGCGATAAACTCGTCGATTCCGATCTCGCTCATGTCGTAGCCCATGTTCTCCGGCTGCGTCTCTATGTCCAGAAAGGACTTGAGGGGCGAGCGCATATCGATGGGCAAAAGCCCGTCGAACCAGTTGTATTCGCCCGCGAAGTTGCCGCCCGGCCAGCGGACGAGCTTTACGCCGAGCTGCTTCAAAAGCCCGATCACGTCCCGCCGCATGCCCAGGAAATTGTCTTCGGGCAAAAGCGACAGCGCGCCAAGGCACACGGAGCTCTGTTCGGTGAAGCTGATCCGTATGTCCGCGCAGGGGTCGGTTTCGGGGCAGGGAAGCACCGTTTCGTACCGCTTCCACTCGTCTCCCGAAACGGGGAGGCACGCGCGGGCGTAGACGGTCTTACCGTCCCGCGAAGTCAGCGAAATATCCAGCTCTACGGGCGCGCTTACCTTCGCGACGGCGGCGAAAACGTAGCTTTTTCCCTTTTCGAGCGCGATTTCGTGCTGCCCGATCCCGCATTCATTGCCGGGGACGGCGTTTACGACGCGCTGGGAATTTCTCTCGTTGCTGCGCTGCATGCGGTAGATCTCGTGGTGGCGCGTGTAGCTTTCGTCGAAGACGAACAGCGCGTCTTCCCCGATCGGGTACCACTCCTTGGCGTATCCGCCGAGAAAGACCGGCTTGCCCGCGAATTTCCGGTTCCTGAGCATCTGGGTGCTCAGCCCCTTGTACAGGCAGGAGCGCGTGTGCTCCAGGTTCGTGCCGAACAGAAGGGGCGACACGGTCTCTTCGGAGGAAAAATCGAAGCCGACGGTCCGTTCATACTTGTCCATATCCGTTCTCCTTATAAAAAGAGCGGTTTTATTCCAAACCGCATTCTTTGAGTATCCTTTGCGCGGCAAAGCCGGCGGCGTTTCCGCTTTCGGCGCTGCCCAGTTTTTCGTGGTGGCGCTTTACGTCTTCGGCGTATTTTTCCGCGTCGAAGGAGAGGACGTTTTTTTCCAGCTCTTCGTCGCTTTGCGAAAGCGGGAACGGCCAGGAATGGATGTCCGTGTAGAAATCGCGCTCGCTTTTGTATTCCTTCAGGTCGGGGCAGTACAGAAACGCGGGCTTTCCGGTCAGGGACATGTCCCAGACCGAGGAGGAATAGTCCGTGACCAACACGTCCGCGGCCATGAGCAGCGGCTGCATGTCGCCGTAGGCGCTTAAGTCCTTATCCGCCCGGAAGGCATTGGAAGCGTTGTTCACGTGGTGCCCGCGGCAGCACAAAACCCACTGACCGCCGAAGCGCTTTTCGAGCGCCGCACGCAGCCTGTCCGCGTCCGGCGCGGGAAAGGGCCTGCCGCCGTCGCGGTACGTGGGCGCGTAGAGGCAGAGCTTTTTGCCCGCAAAGCCCAATTCTTTTTTGACGTCCTCGCCCTTTTTCAGCCATTTGCCGCTTACCAGCAGATCGTTTCGGGGAAGGCCCTTTTCGATGACTTCGCCCGAAAAACCGAACGAGTCCCGAAGCGTCATCTGCGTAAACGCCTTCGAGGAGGAAAGGTAAACGCTCGCGCCCTGCTGCTGAAGCTTTATGTACGCGCCGTAAAGCCCCTTGGGGTAATTTACGCGCTTGTACGCGCCGCCGCCGTGCCAGGTGCGAAGGTAAAACTGGCTTTTGCGCCTCGGCAGGAACGGCTTGTAATACGCGTTCGTGCAAACGACGCGGCTGGTCAGCGCGTAATACAGGAATTTGAGCGACCTGTCGCCCACGACCTTTATGCCGCGCTCCTTCAAAAAAGCGAATCTCTCCGGCTCGTGGAACGCCCAGACAAGCTCAAGACCCTTGTCTGCCTTTTCCAGCTCCTCGCTGATCGCCTTCGGGCTGCAGGAATACTGCTTTCCGCGAAAGCTCACGAACAAAACGCGCCTTTTGTTTACGGGCAGGAGTTTAAGCGGCGAAAGGATTCCCCTCGCCGCGAGACTGAACACATACGACGCAAACAGCTTAATCGGGCCCATTTTTTTCGTCCCGCACGTACAGATGGCCTCTGCGCCTTTCTTCGTTCGGCGGCGTCAGGTAGTCCGCGCCGTAGAGGCTGCGCAGGTACGTGTGCGCCTTGGCGGGCAAAAGCGCCTTTTCTCCCTCGAATTCGGCCTCGATCGGGGGAAGGAACACGCTTAAGGGCAGGCATTCGCCGAGGTAATGCTTTATCCCGGCCGGGAAGGTGACCATGGCGCTTGCCTCCCTGCCCCTCGAAAAGCGATCGAACAGCGCGTACCACTTTTCATAACTCCGAAAGCTCAGCGCAAAGCCCAGCGCGTTCCTTAGCCAATACTTTATTTTCCCCTTCGCCGAGCGCTTCATGTACGCCGCGTACACGGGGTTTAAGTGCTTGTACAGGTACACCGACACCGCCGAAAACGCCAGCACGTCGCAGCTTACGCCTTTGACGAAGCGTTTGAACAGGCCTTCGGGCGCGTACTCCATCGGCACGACGTCGAGCCACAGGCCCTTTTCGCCCTCGTCCGCGGTCTGCATGGGCTGGATGAATTCCGGGCCGTCCCTCTTTACGATCTTCATGAAGAGGTTGCTCGCTCTGTGCCCCGAAAGGCCGGGCGCCTGCAGGGCGTATTTGTCGCCCAGCGCGCTGTCGAAGACGAGCTTCAGTTTTTCGTAGTCGGCGCGGGGCATGACGGCGTCCATGTCGTCGTCCCAGGGGATGAAGCCCCGGCAGCGCACCGCGCCGAGACAGCTTCCGCCGGAGAGGATGAGGCTCAGCCCGTGCTCGTCGCAGAGCTTTTTTACGTCCCTGTAGATTTCGAGGATGCCCGCCTGCGCCTGCTTCTTTTCTTCTTCGTTCAGTTCCCTGAGGCCCAGACTTTCGAAGGTCGGCGTCTTTTTTGCGCGGTAGGGCTTCTTTTTGAGGCGGATGAGCTTATAGCAAAAGCGGCTCATCTTCGGCGGCAGCATCTGCAGCGTGCAGGCGCAGAAGACGTCGTAAATATACCTGGGGAAGCTGATCTGCTTTTCGTCGTACAGCTTTTTGTAGAATTTTCTGAGCGCTTCGGCGTTCTGCCTGCCGTGGCTGCGCTTGTGCGCGCCCTGCCCCAGCCGCGCGAGGACCAGCGCCTGTTCGAGGTTTGCGCCCTTTGCGCCCAGCGCGTGCATGCGCATCCACAGCTCGTGGTCCTCGGCCCTTCTATACTGCGGGTCGTAGCCGCCGGCCTTAAGCACTCCGGACTTTTTGTACACGACGCAGTTGTGGTTGAAGGGGCAGCGCGTCTTTGCGAATTCCCAGATGTCTTCGTCTTTGAGCGGCACGCTCCTTCGGGAGACGACGTTTTTCACGTCGCCCTCGAATTCGTCGATCGCGGCGGAAAGGATGTCGATCTCCGGGTGCTCCGCCAGATATTCCATCTGCTTCAGCATGCGCTCCGGCAGACACACGTCGTCGGAATCCGCGCGCGCGACGTACTCGTTTTTGCAGTATTCCAGCCCTTCGTTCAGCGCTTTGGCAAGGCCGCCGTTTTCGCTGAGCTCCGCCACGAACAGCTTTTCGGGCGCCCTGTTTACGGCGTCTTCGATGGCGCCGTCCAGCTCCCGCGTCAAAGGCCCGTCCTTTACCAGAACGACTTCGTCCGGCGGATACGTCTGCGTAAGTATGCTTTCAAGGCTCTGTCTCAGGTTTTCCGCGTCTTCGCCCGCGTACACGCTGATTAGGACCGTATACGGCGGCAGGGGTCTATTCATCCGCGAAGCCTCCTTCCCTGTACCCTTCCTTATAAAACACGTAGAGGATGGTCTTCGTGACGATCCTCAAGTCGTAATCGAAGCCAACGTGGCGCGCGTACACGCCGTCCAGCCGGGCCTTCTCGGCGGGGCGAAGCTCGTCCCGGCCGCGGATCTGCGCGATGCCCGTGATGCCCGGGCGCACGCGGTAGGCGCCGGTCTTGCGCCTCTCGTCGTCCAGCTCGTATTCGTTCCAGAGGCACGGCCGAAAGCCCACGAAGCTCATGTCGCCGATCAGTATGTTGAACAGCTGGGGAAGCTCGTCCAGGCTCGTCATCCGCAAAAACCTGCCCGCGCGGGTGATGTACGCGCCGCTTTTGGGCATGAGGCTCGTGGCCATCTCGCTCGGCGCGTCCACGCGCATCGTGCGGAATTTGAGGATGCGGAAGGGCTTTTCGTCCTTGCCCAGCCGTGTCTGCGTAAACAACACGGGGCCCTTCGAGTCCAGCTTGATCGCAAAAGCGATCACGAGCATCAGCGGAAACAGCGTAACGATCATGACAAGCGACAAAATAACGTCCAGCAGCCGCTTGATATACCTGCGATACACGCCGTTCCCTCCCCCCGATGCATCTTTCGCCAAAGTGTATTATACCGCAAATGAAATACTTCCGCAATACTTTTTTAAATATTTAAAATGGGGGGAGGGGGAGGAACGGATACTCAGAAAACAGCGCATCACAGCAAGAAAGAAGCGCATACGCCGCAGCGGCGGCAGATTGCCGCCATAATCGATGCGTATACGCAGAAAACAGCATTTTCAGCAACGACAACGCGCCCACCCCGTAGCGGCGGCAATCTGCCGCCATGAGCGATGCGTATACGATATACAATTTCGCAAGGGACACGGTGCCGCCGCTACGGAGCAGGCGTTTCTTTCTTGCTGTAATTTGTCACCGCTTTTTTCCTTTCACTATAATAAACGCATCATAGCCTCATCTTCTGACAAAAAATTGGTTAAATTATCGTTAATTCACAAACGTTGCTGGTACTTTTGCATACCACTGATGAATTAACAAATAATTAACGCACGATTTGTCAGGAATTATGTGTTTGTTGCGTTTATATATATATAGGGTGCCGTTATAATAGAAAATGGTTTTTCGTTATAGCCCCAAAAATGCGGGGGGAGTACTATTGAAAGATGAGAGACATTGTCAAATTGTATGAGGAAGATGCCTGTTTTATCGAGTATCTTTATAATGAATTCGGCAAACTGATGTTTACTGTAGCAAGACGGTTTACAAAAGAAAGGATGAATCTGGAGGATGTTGTTTCAACAACGTTAATGGCTCTCATGAACAATACGCAAACCCTGCAAGCATTATCTTATGAAAATCAGAAATCGTATATAGCCAGGGCAGTTATTGCAACCTCAATCAGTTTCTTAAGAAAATGCAGAGCAAAACACAACAAAGAAATATCAATAGATTCATTAGGCGGACAAACCGCTGATACAAAAACGGGAAACACAGAAGATATGATCCTGCTTTCCAGTGAACTTGAAATGGTGATACGTACTATTATGCAGTTGCCGGACAATGAACGCCGATGCTTACAGCTCAGATATCTCCAAAACAGGAACAATGAAGAGATCGCAGCAATCACCGGTTTATCCGTGAACAGCATTCCGCAATACATAAAAAGGGCAAGAACACATCTGAGAATCATGTATGCCGTCAAAGAAGGAGAGAGCCGATGAGCAATAAAGATAATATATATGAGGAGATTATTGAAGAACACCTTGATACAATGATTAAGCTCGCTCTAAAGCAAGCCGAAGCGGAAGGATTGCTGAATGACGAGCCTGTCAATGAAGAACCCGTATCTGAAAGCGAAATGCAGGAAACCTTTGTATTGTTCCAGACAAAACTCAGGGAAAAGGCACAGCAAGAGCATAAAGAAAAGTGCCGCCAACGCCGTAAAAGATATTTCCGGAGGACTATTCGCATTCTGGCATGTATCATTGTTCTATTGGCAATTGCGACTCCTGTAGCCGTCGCAAGTATAAGTCCTATCAGGGAATATGTTCTTAGAATGCTGATTAATGTCAAGAATGATCATATTGAGATCGAATTGACAAAAACCGACAGAGACGATGTGCCCGAAGGATGGCTGGGTGAGTATTATCCTGGGTATATACCTAATGGGTATCAGTATATGAGTATGTCAACTTTTAGCCCAACAGCCCTATTCTGTGACAGCAGTGGAAATTTGTTATACTTTGATGATCTTGATGAAAGCTATCAGTTGAACATTGATAGCGAAGATGCAAAGATATACTTTGTTACTATAAGGGATACGACTGCGCTGGTTTCAGAGGAGAATGGAGAAATCAGGATGGTTTGGAAGGATGGTAATCATATGCTTTTCATCGGTGGGAAATTATCATTGGAAGAAGCTACCAGAATGGCCAACAGCGTATCGAAAATTGATTGAGGTTTCACGATAATAAAACTATTTTAGGGAGGGAACGATTATGAAAAACAGTCGGAAAATGATCGCATTAGTTGCTCTTGCACCGGTGATATCCTTAATGCTATTCAGTGCGTTTGCAGAAGAACTATCCATGAGATACTCATATATCATGGCTATCACGGCGGGCTTAAGGATAAGTGGTGGTTCCGCAAGCGCTTCGGGAAAGATCATACCGTCCGGCAGTTATGCTACCCGAACCTATGTAGTTGGTCATGTGTATGATGGCGACGGAAACATCATAGACACAGGAACCGCGTATAAGTATTGACACCTTAAGTTAAGCAATTCATTGTGAATAACAGTACTTTCAGATACAGATGACAAACACAGATAAGCAGAAATTGGCGGCGCGCTCAAAAGCTTCACGTACAGGATCTTCAATCGCACGTTTGAAATCGAACAAATCAAACGCAATCGTTGGACTCCTTAAGCCGGTCAAAAGCGCGCTGCCCCACCTTTGTCTGATCATGTGCCTTATGCTGCTGGTCTTCTTTTCGATCGACCGTGTCAATCACCACATAGGCTTTATGAAGAACGAATTCCACAAGTGGCTAACGCTCTTTTTGTGCCTTACGGTCATAAGCGAATCTGGGATGGTGATAAGCCGGAACCGGCGGCAGATACGCTTGGAGGAAAAGCGCAAAAATCGTAATCGTCAGACAATAAGGATACAGAATGAGCCGGATTAACGATAAGAAAGACGCTAACGGGAAGAAAAACGGCCCGACCTTACGCCGACACGGCAAAAAAGGGTATGTCTCACGGTTACGCAGGAACGGCGCGCGCAGGCCGATGAACATTTTCCTCGTGCTGTTCATAGACGCGCTCATCGCCGGCGCGGCGCTGTGCGTGTTCGCGCTGTTCGATCATGTACTGCCTCAAAGCTACGGTTCGCCAGAGGAAGCTGCCGAGGCGGTCAGTCCCTACGCGTTTGAACTGCAAAACCGCAGGCAGACATCCAACGAGACACCCGTCCCCTTTGCCAATGACGCGGCGGACAGTCAAAGCGAAACGAGTTTAGACGCCGGGGCGGCGTCCGGCGCTGTATCCAATGAGACGCAGACAGCAGACGCGGTCGGGCAGACGACAGAGGAAGCGCTTGGGCTGTTTACTTTCCCGGGGATGTTCACTGACGGCGAGGTAGAGATCACAGAGAACAGCTACCGCTCGGCGAACCTGAACATCACTTTGACCGAGCGCAGCTACAGGAGCGAATACAAGGGCTACAGACAGAGATATTATGTGATGCACATCTGCATAAGGGACATAAGCTGCCTGAAAAGTGTGTTTGCAAAGGACACTTTCGGCCAAGGCATCAACGAGGACTTTATGTCCATGGTCGAACGCACAGGCGCGCTCGCTGCCATCAATACGGACTTTTACAACTTCGGCAGGCATCCCAAGAGCATGCTGATCCGAAACGGCTTACTGTACGGCTCGGAGGTTAGCGACGAATACGATCTTTGCGTGATCAACTTTGACGGCACGATGGACGTATACGAGAAGGGTAAAAGCCCTGACGGCTACGCGCTTTTGAAAAGCGGGGCGATGCATACGTTCTGCTTCGGGCCGATCCTGCTCAGAAACGGCAGCAAACTTTCAGACTACGAGGATGTCGGACGCGATCCCCGCACCTGCATAGGCATGGTGGAACCGGGGCACTACGTGTTCCTCGTATGCGAAGGCAGGAGCAATTCTGCCAAGGGATTTACATACAAGGAGCTTGCGGAGCTCATGCTGGGCGAAGGCTGCAGGGTGGCCTATAATCTTGACGGAGGCGATTCTTCCCAAATGGCTTTCCTTGGCGCTATGGTAAACGATCCATCCGGCAAAGGCCGCGCGCTGTCCGACATCATCTGTGTCGCAGAGCCATAAATCAACTCATCAAAAGTTATATTTTCAAAGATCCATATCGTTATTGGAAGAGCTCGATATGGAAGCAAGATCATGGCATACGAGCTCAGCAAAAACTGCAAACCTGTCGCTCAACGATCAATAACCGGTCGTTTGTCCCAAAATCGCGTTCCCCCCGCATCCAAACCCCCCAAAAACCGAATGAAATGAATCAAAGATTCATTTCATTCGAGCGTTCGCCCGTTTACCTGTCCTCCCTGAAATACGACAGCCCCAGCGACGCGGGCGGCTGGTTTTCCCGCTTGTTCCTTACGGAGGACAGTATCAGCATCAGGATCGTAAACAAATACGGCAGCATCCTCAGAATCGGGGTCAGCGACAAAGGCAGCACGACGCCCGGCATCGTGTCCTTCACGATCTTGGGGATCTGGGAGGAGCAGGTGTACAGCACGCCGAAAATGAACGCGCAGGGCAGCGTCATGTGCGGCTTCCACAGCGCGAAGATGACCAGCGCGACGGAGAGCCAGCCGAAGGTGTCTATGCCCTTGTAGGCCTCGATGCTGGCCGAAAAGTCGATGATGTAGTACAGGCCGCCGAGGCCCGCGATGCCGCAGCCGATGCAGGTGGCCGCGTATTTGCAGCGCACGACGTTGATGCCGGCGGCGTCCGCGGTCGCGGGGTTTTCGCCCACGGCGCGAAGGTTCAGCCCGACGCGGGTCTTGTAGAGGATAAAGCTGCTCGCGCCCGCGACGATCAGGGCCAGAAAGAACATGACGCCCAGCGTCAGGAGGTTCGGGTATTTCAGGCCCTCGATCGCGTCGAAGGGGAAGCGGAAGTAGTGCTTGGGCAGGTCGATGTAGACGTTCTGGTCGATGAAGCGCACGTCCGTGAACAGCACCTTGGAAAGCCCCATGCCGAGGGTCGTCAGGGTAAGGCCCGTCACGTTCTGGTTGGCGCGCAGGGTCACGGTCAGAAAGCTGTAGATCAGCCCCATCAGCGCCGCCATCGTAAAAGCGCCGAGGATCCCCAGCAGCACGATCAGAAAGTGCGGAAGCTCGCTTTGCCCGACCAATGTCAGCATGATGCAGCCGCCCGCGCCGCCCATGCACATGACGCCCGGGATGCCCAGATTCAGATGGCCGGCCTTTTCGGAGAGGATCTCGCCGGTCGCGCCGTACACCAGCGTCGCGCTGAAGCCAAGGGCGCCGATCAGGTAATTCAGTAAGGAATCAAACATGGAGGTGCGCTCCTTTGCCGGGTTTTTTGAAGTGTACGCTGTAGTTGACGAAGAATTCGCTGCCGATGACGAACAGAAGCACCACGCCGATGAACACGTCCGGCAGCGCGCCCTTTACGTTGAAGACCTGCGTGATCTGATCCTTGCCGGCGCTGAGGAAAGTAATCAGCGCGCTGGTCACGATCATCATGACCGGGTTGAACTTGGCAAGCCACGCGACCAGTATCGCCGTAAAGCCCCAGCCCTTTGCGGATTCGGGGGAGACCGTCCTGTCGATGCCTGCGCCGAGAAGCCAGCCGGCAAGGCCGCAGATCAGGCCGCTGAGCGCCACCGTCCGCAAAATCGCCTTCTTTACGTTGATGCCCGCGTATCTTGCGGTGTTGTGGCTTTCGCCCACGACGTTGATCTCGTAGCCGTGCTTTGTGTACTTTAAGTACACGAACATCAGCGCGGTCACGAACAGAACGATCAGCGCGATCAGAAGATGGTCGTTGTATTTGCCGAGCGACGGGAAGATTCCGTGGAGCTTGTAGAGGATGCCGCTTCTCAAGCGCTCGCGGTCGGTCAGCTTGCTTAAGACCATGGAGCCGTTGGGCACCCACACGGCGCGGCAGTAGTCCACGGCGTGCATGGCCACGTAGTTCATCATCAGCGTAAACAGCGTCTCGTTCGTGTTCCACTTGACCTTGAAAAGCGCAGGGATCAGCGCCCACACGGTGCCCGCGATCAGCGAGGCCGCGAGCATGAGCAGCGTCACCTGATCCCAGGGGAGCTTAATGCTTGCGTCGTAGCGTCCGCCCAGATAAAAGTTTACGGCGATCGCGGCCAGCACGCCCATCAGCACCTGGCCCTCCGCGCCCGTGTTCCAGTAGCGCATGCGGAAAACCGGGGTGAGCGCAAGGGCGATGCAAAGCAGCACCGCGCTGTTCATTATAAATTCCCAGATATAGCTCTCCATCGAGAAAGAGCCGTCCCAGAAGCACTTATAGAATTCGCCGATGCGGGAGGGGTCGTCCCTGAGCGGTTCGATCAGCAAAAACGCCAGCGCGCTGCAGGCCGCAAGCCCCAGCACCAGGCCGAGTACGCGGATCAGGATCGACCAGACGGGGCTGAGTGCCTGCTTTCTGGACAGATGGATCCAGGGTTCCCTGTGGGAGGAAGGCGCGCTCATTGGACTTTGCCCCCTTTATGCTGCTTATTTGCGTCTTTGCCGGCTTGTCCGGCCTGTTCGGTCTCTTCGGTTTTTTCTGTCTCTTCGGTCTGCGCGTTTTCTTTGACTGCGGCGGGGCGGGAGGACACCATCAGCGCGCCCAGCTCCTCCTTTTTGATGCTCCGCGCGTCGACGACGCCGGTCACCGTGCCGGAGTTCATCACGAGGATCCTGTCGCACAATTCGATCAGCACGTCCAGATCCTCGCCCACGTAGATCACGGCGGTGCCGGTCTGCTTCTGCCTGTTCAGAAGGTTGTAGATCGTGTAGGACGAATTGATGTCCAGTCCCCGCACGGGGTAGGCGGCCATCAGCACCTTGGGCGAGGAGGAGATCTCCCTGCCCACCAGCACCTTTTGCACGTTGCCGCCCGACAGACGCCTTACCGGCGTCTTGATCGACGGGGTCACGACGTTCAGGTCTGCGATGATCTTTTCGCCGAGGGCCTTCGGCTTTCTTCGGTTGGTGAAGACCGAGCGGCCCTTGCGGTAGCTGCGAAGCAGCATGTTTTCGCTGATGCCCATCGAACCGACGAGGCCCATGCCCAGCCTGTCCTCCGGAACGAAGGACAGCTTTACGCCCAGCTCCCTGATCTCCAGGGGCGTTTTGTCCTTCAGACTCATGATCTCGTCCTCGTAGAACAGAAGCTGCTCCTGATCCACCAGCTTTTTGGTCTGCCTCAGGCCCAGGTGCGCGCCGTCCACGGGGGTGCCGTCGGGGTAGTGGAACTTGCCCTGTCTTGCAAGGCGGCGTATCTCGCGCAGCTTTTTGTGAAAGAAGGTGACGGGCTTGTCCTTTTTGGGATTGGTGAAGATGATCTCGCCCTGCTGGGGCTTTACGAGCCCGGCGATCACGTCGAGCAGTTCCTTCTGGCCGCTGCCGGCGATGCCCGCGATGCCCAGGATCTCGCCGCCGTTTGCGGTAAAGGACACGTCCTTCAAAAGCTGAACGCCCTCGCGGTCGGTGAGGCTTATATGGCGGGCCTCTATGCGCGGTTTGGGGTCGACGGGCTCGGTGCGGGCGATGTTCAAGCTCATTTTGCGGCCCACGATCAGGTCGGTGAGCTCGTTTTCGTTCGTATTTTTCGTTTCGAGCGTCGCGACGTGCTCGCCCTTCCGCATAACGGCCACGCGGTCGCTGACCTCCATGACCTCGTTTAACTTATGGGTGATGATGATGACGCTCTTTCCGTCCTCGACCATCAGGCGCAGCACCTTGAACAGGCGGTCGATCTCCTGCAGGGTGAGGACCGCCGTGGGCTCGTCCAGTATCAGTATCTCGGCGCCGCGGTAGAGCACCTTTATGATCTCGACGGTCTGCTTTTCGCTGACCGACATTTCGTATATCTTCTTTTTGGGATCTATATTGAAACCGTATTTGCGCGCGATGTCGCTCACACGGGCGTTTACTTCCTTGATGTTGAATTTCTTTTCGTCGTGCACGCCCAAAACGATGTTTTCGGCGGCGGTGAAGATGTCCACGAGCTTGAAGTGCTGGTGGATCATGCCGATCTTGTAGCGGTAGGCGTCTCTAGGCGAGGAGATGACGGCTTCCTTGCCGCCGATGAAGATCTGCCCTTCGTCGGGGTAATAGATGCCCGAGACCATGTTCATCAGCGTGGTCTTTCCGCAGCCGTTTTCGCCAAGGATCGCGAGCACCTGGCCCGGATAGACCTCGAGGCTCACGTTGTTGTTTGCGGTCACGCTGCCGAAGCGCTTGGTGATGTTTTTCAGCTCGAGAGAGGGCTGCATAATTGACGCCTCCGATGCCTTCAAATGAAATGAATCGAAGATTCATTTCATTTGGTTTTTTGGGTTTTGGATGCGGTAAGCGGGGGTTTTGTACAAACGACAAATTTGCGATGCTTATGCAATAAGCTTGCAGTTTTTGCTGAAAAATCTGCGGATTTTTCCGGGCGCAAGGCGCGCTGCTTCAAATCTTTGATTTGAACCAGTGCGTCCCGCCACAGGCGGGATCGATTTGCCAAAGGCAAATCGACCTCAAACTGAAAGGTATGAATTTTTGCTCCCGGGCGGCAAGCTGCCCTTCGCAAAAATTCTCCTCGAACCGGCAAAGCCGGTCCTGC
>JAFPWH010000011.1 GCA_017395065.1 Clostridia bacterium
CGTGGCTGTTCCGCTCTCCACGGTCTGCACCTTGTTTTTGAGCACGGCGCGGAAGGTGTAGGTCGCGGTGTTTTCGGTGACCTTGACGGAGAGGGTGTAGGTCTTCGCGTTCTGGAAGGTCGGGGTCTCGCCGAGGTCGACGAAGCCGTTGCCGTCGTTCCTGTTCACCTGCCACTGTACGCTCGTGGCGTTCTTGGCGGTCACGGTAAACTGCACGGTCGCGCCGATGACGCCCTGCTGGTTCTCCGGCTGAGAGGTGATGACGATGGGGGACCACGCGGTCAGCTTGACGACGTTCGATTTGGTTTCGCCCGCGAGGTTCGTCGCAACGAGGCGGAAGGAATAGGTGGCCGTGCTCGCGGTGGCCTTTACGGAGAGCGCGTCGGTCGTCGCGTTCTTATAGGTCGCCGTTTCGCCAAGGTCCACGTAGCCTTTTCCGTCGTTGCGGTTGACCTGCCACTGCAGGCTGTCCGCATCGGTGACGGACGCGGTGAACACGGCATAGCTGCCGACCAGCGCGTCCTGATCGACGGGTTGGGTCTTGATGACGGGCGGGAGGATGTAGGGGTTGATCCGAACGGTATTGGAAACGACCTCGCCCGCCAGGTTGCTCAGCACTGCGCGGAACTTGTAGTTCGCGGTGCTGTCGCTGCCCTTGACGGTCAGGGCCTTGGTGGAAGTGCCCTTGTAGGTGGCGGTCTCGGTGAGGTTCACGAAGCCGTCGCCGCGGTCCACCTGCCAGTGGATGACGTCGGCGTTCTCGGCTTCCACGGTGAAGGTGGAGTACGCGTCCTTCGCGCCGGGCTGGTTCGTGGGCTGGGTCGTTATGACGACCTTGGGCACCACGGTGAGCGTTACGGGATTGGATTTCGTCTCGCCGGCCAGGTTCGTCAGCACCGCCTTGAACTTGTACTTCGCGGTGCTTTCGGTGCCCTTGACGGAGAGCGTCGCGGTAGCGACGTCCTTATAGGTGGGCGTGTCGCTCAGCAGGTCCACGTAGCCTTCGCCGCGGTCCACCTGCCAGCGGATCGAATCGGCGCTGTCGTACTTCACGGTGAACTTCGCAAAGCTGCCCTCGCCGACGGTCTGGTTGGTGGGCTGCTTCGTGATGACGGGCTTAAAGACGACGTTGAGCCTGACAGTGTCGGAAACGACCTGCCCCGCTTCGTTGGCGAGCACGACCCGGAACTTGTAGTTCGCGGTGCTCGTGGTGCCTTTGACCGAGAGGGTCTCGCTCTTGACGTTCTTGTACGTGGCGGTTTCGCCCAGGTCGACGAAGCCTTTGTCGTCGCCGCGGTCTACCTGCCACTGGATCGTCTTGGCATTATTCTGCTTGACGGTGAAGGATGCGTAGCTGCCCTCGCCCACGGTCTGATTTTCGGGCTGCTGCGTGATCACGGGCGGGAGGATGGGGATGAGCTTCGCATAGGAAGACTTGACCTCGCCCGCCGCGTTGCTTACGACCACGCGGTACTTGTAGGTGGCGAACAGCTCCTTGCTGACGACGGAGAGCGTATCGGTCTTCACGCCGCTGTAGCTGGGGGAGTTGCTCAGATCGACGTAGCCTTCGCCGCGGTTGACCTGCCACTGGTATTTGTCGGCGCCGGTCGCCTTCACGGTGAAGACGGCGGTCGTACCGACGGGCGCGGTCTGATCGGCGGGCTGCTCGGTGATGACCGGCAACTGAATGAGCGAAATCTGTGCATTCTCGGAATTCACGGAACCGGCCGCGTTGCTTACGACGACGCGGTACTTGTAGGTGAGGAACAGCTCCTTGGCGACGACGGAGAGCTTGTCGGTGGTGACGCCGCTGTAGCTTGCGGTGTTGTTCAGGTTGACGAAGCCTTCGCCGTTTCCGCGGTCGACCTGCCACTAATAGTTCTCCGCGTCGGTCGCCTTGACGGTGAAGACCACGGTAGAACCGCCAGCGCCGGACTGATTTGCGGGCTGCTCGGTGATGACCGGCTTTTCGACGATGGTCAGGGTGACTTCGTCGGAAACCGTTTCGCCCGCGACGTTGCTGAGCACGACGCGGTATTTATAGGATTCAAACAGCTTCTTGGCGGTGTTGCCCAGATTTACGAATTCGTTGCCGTCCGCGCGGTCGACCTGCCACTGATAGCTGTCTGCGTCGGTCGCAGTGACGGTGAAGGTCACGACGGCGCCTGCTGCGCCGGACGCGTTCACGGGCTGCTTTGTGATCTCCGGCTTCTCCACGATGGTGAGGTGCACGTTCTTGGAGATGACCTGATCGGAACCGTTGCCGACGACGGCGCGGAAGTCGTACTGCACGGTCGAGGCCGTGGCCTTGACTTCGAGCGTCGCGGTCGCGGTGCCCTTGTAGCTGGCGGTGCTGGAAAGGTTCACGAAGCCCTTGTCGTCCTTGCGGTCGACCTGCCACTGATAGGTGGTGGCGCCGCTTGCCGCGACCGTGAACACAGCCGTTCCGCCGAGGGCCGCCTTCTGATTGGAAGGCTGCGTCGTGATGGCGAGGGCAGCCGCGTTTGCGGACTCGTCTGCAGGGGCAGACTCGGTCTTCAGCGTTTCCTCTGCCTCGAGCTCTTCATAGACGGTCGTCTGTTCGCTTGCTTCCGGCTGAGATACAAGCTTGAGAACCGTGACGTCCAGGGGAAGCTTCCTGTACAGGCGCGCGCCTTCGCTTTGCAAAAGCTCGGCCTTGAACGCCTCGGTCTCCTCGGCGCTCAGGGGCGTTACGTTCTTTAAGCGAACGTAGACGGTCACGAAGTCTTCTTCGCTGTTCCTTGCGCGCGCGGTGTCCAGCGTGAGCGCGAGCCAGCTGTTCGCATATTCGCCGCTTCTCATCGAGATCTCGGCGAAGACGACGCTGTCCTTGGCGAAGGTCGCATAGACCGTGCCTTCGTTCATCGACTCGTACACGGCGGTCTTTGCGGCGACGCGCACGTAGCCGGAGACGAAGAGCGCCTCTTCCGTGGCCGCTTCTTCGACCGCTTCTTCGGCTTCTTCGGTCTCTTCGGTTTCTTCGACTTCCTCGGTCTCTTCGGATTCGTCGGCGTCTTCCTCCGCCGCTTCGTCCTCGGGAGCCGATTCGTCTTCTTCCGCTATGGGCAGGCCGTCCGGCTCGTCGCCGTCCGTCTGCTCCGTTGCTTCTTCTGCGTCGTCCTGAACGTCGTCCGGGACGATTTCCGCCACGACGGGCGTGGGATCGCCGCCGGCTGCGTCTTCCGCGAAGACGTCCAGCGACAGGCTGCCCAGCAGCAGGACTACTGCGAGCAATGTGCTTAAGAATCTGCGCATGTTCCATTTCCTTTCTTGGCTTAGAATATACTTGTCAAGCAGCATATCATCCAAATTATATCATATCGCTTCGGCCGGTCTGTAGTTTTAACTTTTTCACAATAATTGAGAAGGCCGTTTCAGGGCCGTTTTAAGGCACTTTCCGGGGATCGACTTAACATTCTGAAAAATTAATGAAAATTTTACGGGCAAAAAGCGGGAATTTGTTGCCCGGCAGAGGGGAAAAACGGTGTATAATGGGGTATGCGGATGCCGTGGCCGCGGTCCGTGGGAAGCGGCCGCGCGTCCGAAAGCGTAAAGGAGAGGTAAGCGCAATGGACCGTTTTGACAGCCCGAAACAGATCGACATCCTGGGGGACAATCGCTTTGAGACCTTTACCGGCACCCGTTTCGGCAGCCGCGCCGTCGTCGTGCGGGACGGAAAAATACTGCTTTCGCACGAGGTCAATTCCGGCTGGTACCTGATCCCTGGCGGAGGGCAGGAGGCGGGGGAGACGCCGGAAGCTTGCTGCGTCCGGGAGGTCGAGGAGGAGACCGGGCTGATCGTGCGCCCGATAAGCTGCTTTCTGATCCTGAACGAATACTACGAGGACATGCGCTACGTCAGCGCTTATTTCGCATGTGAGCCGGTCGGCCGTGGGCAGATGCGCCTGACCCCCGCGGAGATAAGGCGCGGGGCAAGGCCGGAATGGCTCGGCCTGGACGAAGCCGTGGAGATATTCTCGCGCCACCGGGACTATGCCGACACCAGCGAGGAAAAGCGCGGCTCGTATCTGCGCGAGTACACGGCGCTCACGGAGTATCTTTCTCAGACGCAGCGGAAAGAGAAATGATCGGGAGAACAGAAATGTCGGACACTCTTCTCAATCTCGTGGTCGATCTGCATGGCTGCCCGAACCGCTGCAGACACTGCTGGCTCGGGCACATGCCCAACGTCACGATGGAAAACGGCGCGGATCGTTTCATCGTGGATTATTTCGCGCCCTATTTTGACAGGATCGCGTTTTACAGCTGGCTGCGCGAGCCGGACTTTTGCGACGACTACGCCCAAAGGTGGCAAAGGGACATCGCGCTTTCGAAAAACGCGCAGCCCGAGCGCTTCGAGCTTGCAAGCTTTTACCGGATCGTGCGGGACGAAAACTACATCCCCTTCCTGAAATCGGTGGGCGTAAAGAAGGTGCAGCTCACGTTTTTCGGCCTGAAGGCCACGCAGGACAGGTACGTGGGGCGAAAAGGCGCGTTTGAGGAAGTGCTTTCAGCGAGCCGCCTTCTGATTAAAAACGGCGTGATCCCGCGCTGGCAGTGCTTCATCAACGAGGAAAACAAGGACGAGATCGTGCGCGTCTTTGCGCTTGCAAAAGAGATCAGGCAAAACGAATGCCCCGGGCTCGAGTTTTTCGTGCACGAGGGCAGCTGCGACGGCGAAAACCGAAAGCTTTATCCGATACGGATAAGGAAACAGGACATCCCCGAAGAGTTAAAAGAGGTGTATCTCGACCCCGGCGAACTGCTGAGCGAAAGGGAATGCTGTGAGATGCTGAAATCCGACGACTCCTCTCCGTCTTTTCCCATCGGGGACACGATCACGCTCAACATTTCCAACCGCTTCGACGTGTACTACAACTTCACCCACATGTGCCCGCCGTGGATCGTCGGCAACCTGAAAACGGACGCGCCCGGCGAGCTCGCAAGGCGCATAAAGGAGGGCGACACTTTTGCGCTCAGAAGGGCCGCGCAGTGCAGCTGGGCGCTTTTGGTGTCGAAGTACGGCGATTTCGCCTCCGAAAGGGCCTTCCGTCTCGACGACTACAAAATGTATCTGTTCAACAACGAGCTTGAGGATTCTTTCGCGCGCTGAAAAAACGCGCCCGGCGGAGAGGCTGACCTCCCGTTCGGACGCGTCGCTTTTTATATCCGGATCATTCAAGCGAACCCAGCAGGCGCAGGAAATTGTACAGGCCTGTGTTCCATACGTCGAAATTGTGTACGCCCTTCCTTTCGTGCCAGTGCCAGTTGCTTTCGTCAAACAGATCGCTCTTTTCGGGCAGATCGGCCGCGGCGAGCTTTGCGGGCAGGTAGGCCGTGCCGTCCTCGGTCCCGCAGATGCTGTAGAAATAGCGTATGCGTAAGCCCGGGAAGGCTTCGAGCTTCGAAGCGATCTGGGACGCGGTATAGCTCGTCGGCGCTGCGGAAAAAGCGCCGAAGGCCGAGAACAGGTCGGGGCATTCGCAAAGGCCGATGTTGATCGTCTGCATGCCGCCCATCGAAAGGCCGGCCATCGCGCGGTGATCGCGGGAAGCGGAAAGATCGCCCGGCGTATCGCTGCCGTAGGTCGCGTAATTGGCGTCGAGGTAGGGCAAAAGATCGTTCCGGAGCTCCTGACCGAAGGCGTAGAAGGAAGCGGCATTGGCCATGCTCGTGTTGTAGCAGTCCGCCGTAGAGCGGCCGTTGGGGCAGACCACGATCAGCGGCTTTACCGCGCCTTCGTCGATCAGCCTGTCCACGACGTTCCGGCCGATGCAGTACCGGTTGCGGAAGCCCCATTCGTTTTCGGTGCCGCCGATGCCGTGGCAGAGCACGAGCACGTCGTACCTTTTGTCGGCGTTGTAGCCGTAGGGCAGGTAGACGAGGGCGTATTTGGTTATCTCCGCGCCGTCCCCGGCATAGTCGCGGCTGGGGTAGGAGATCTTCTCCACCTTTCCGCAGTTTTTGGGCGCGGTGTAGCATCCGTTCGGGAGCGCGTCGGCAAATTCGAAGCCGGGCGCTTCGCACAGCGCGGCAGCCGAAACAGCCGTCAGGATCAATGCAAGAAGCAGGCAAATGAGACGTCTGGACATGGAAAAACACCTCCGGTGCGGTATTTGTTTCATCGTGTATGTATTGTACACGGACGCGCGCGTTTCGTCAAGGAATCCGGGGGTTTTTCTTTTGATGTATATTGCGGAACGCGTCGGCGAAGACACGGATTTACAGATCCGTGAAGGCAAAAACCCGAAAAGCGTTTCCTGCGATGCGGATTCAACCAACGTCATCGGGCGGGATGGATGCAGATCGTATTGCTTCACCTCGCTTTCGGGGCACAATAAAAGCACCACACAATAATGCGATGCTTGCTCGGTTATTTCCGGTAAACCGGAATTGTTTGATCGATTGCCGGTTTATCATTCAAGAGATTTTTCTTCCCATCTCGATCCGCATATTGTGTTCCTCAGGACCATTGTTGGAATATGCGTACCGGTCAAAGCCGATGATCGCAAACCCGTTTTTTTGATAAAACGAGACAGCCTTGAAATTAAAGCTCTGCGTTTCAAGCACCGCCATCCTCGCACCGCAACTTACGGCATCAACCATGATCCTGTTCAGAAGCAGCGTTCCTACCCCGCACTTACGGTCTGATTCGTCAAAAACACAGATATTGGTGATTCGAAAGCGGTTATTCCACTTCTCAAGAAAACCCTCGACAAATCCCACCATCCTGCCGTCTTCGAATGCGCCATAGGCAATCGGGTCTTCCAGCCAGTCTGAAAGCATACTGTCCTGAATCGACATTCTCAAATCAGTCCCAGCATCAACCCAATACATTTCAAATCCATTATCCCCGGGCTCAATAGACAAATACCGATCCGAATGGATCTCAGCGCTGTATCTTCTCCCCTTGTACTCTCTGTAATCGAGTTGGCTGATTATCATTCCCATCACTCCATCGAAAATGATTCCAGAAATATCTGCTCATTGACAAATACCGATTTGTCCTCAACCGGGCTTCGCTTTTGACATATCGTCGGGAGCGCGGCAGAGCGGAATCATGCGTATACCAATTCGAATTCTTCGCACACGACCGGCGTGTGTTCGGAAAATGTTTTATGGATCTGTGCAAGCTCAAAGGTCAAAAAGTCTCTGTGAACCCTTCTCCAATACTCCAACGATCTGTCGCCTTCTCCTTCTTTATAGGCATGTTCCCGTGATACCTGATCGAATGCGGTCACATACACTTTCGTCGTCTTCACGATGCATACAGCCTCTCCCCTGGAATCGAGAATAACGCTGTAATCTCCTGCTTTGGGGATGGGTTCGTCTTCAGGCTGATACAGCTCATAGGCTGAACATGTGGCAGTCTTCACACCGCTTTTGACTAAAGCTGCCAGCTTGTCCGACGTGTCGTCAAACGACCACGCTTCATACTGTCCGGTTAATCCGGCCTTTCTCCATAACTCTTCTGCCGTCATCGTTCTGCTCCGCCTTTCTGCGAAAGATACCGAAGGGGGTTATGAAACCCGGTGACCTTTCATTTTCTGTCTTCCATCCTCCGCGCAGCCCAAAGGAGCCGGGACGGCTTCGCCGAGTCCCGCCGCTCTCAGTGCGCCGAGGCAGTGGATCCGCACGACCCGGTTTTCGTCTGTCCCGGCAAGAAGCCGCAGCTTTTCCACATAGGGCTTTACGAAGTCCGGCCTGCGCTTTCCGAGGACGCGGAAGATTTCAGGCGCTTCCATGCGCACGCGGTCGTCTGCGTCGCACAGCAGCTTTTCAAAGACCTCCATGCAGCTTTTGCAGACGTCCGGCGCGTTCACCGCGATGTTTTCCGACGCCCAGATGAAGCTCAGCCTGACCTTCGCGTCCGTATCCGACGCAAAGCGGAAAAGCGCCTCCCAATGGGCTTCGATCGCGGAAAAGCTGCCCCGCCCGATCCGGCCCAGCGCGTTCAGCGCGCGCTCCCGAAGTAGCGGCTCATCGCTTTCGAGGAAGGCAGCGATTTCGGGAACCGCGTCTTTTACGGATCGGGGATGCGCAAGCCCGATCTCGCCCAGCAGCCACAGCGCTTTTGCCCGGATTTTCACGGAATCGTGACAAAGGAGCGAAATGACGAACGCGGCATTCTGCTGCCAATTATCCTTGCTTTTCGTAAGCTGCCCAAGTGCCCTGTAGAGCTCTGCTTCGTCCAATTCAGTCGCTCCTCGTCTGTCTGACACCGGGCTGCAACGCAAGCAATTCTTTTTGCTGCAAAAGCTGATCCCGGATCAGGCTGAATTCGCTTGCGCCGGACGTTTGCGGGCTTTTAAGCGGCTGAGACGCTCTGCTATGCGCGATGGCCGCCGTATAGTCCGTAAGGCTCCGGCGAATCGCGATCAGTTCGTTTTCGCCTGCGATCACCAGCTTTCCGGCCTGCGCGCAGCCGTCCAGTTCAGACAGCGCTTCGATCAGCTCGTCCAGCGCTTCCTCGTCGATCTTTCCCTCGCGCGCGGCGCTCAGATACGTCGCCGGCGTCGCCTCCAGCGCGCCGCAGCTGCGGTTGATCTGCGCGGCTGCGCCGTGCAAGCACAGATGCGCGATTTGCCGAAGAATCAGTTCTCTTCTTCCGAACCGCCGAAGATTTCGATATCCTCGGGCTGCGGCGCTCATGCGCTTATCCCGTCGATCTCTTCGCTCAGACGGCAGATCTCGTCTATCAGCGAGCCGATGTAGTCGATCGTCCCCTTCAGGGGCGCGTCGGTCGTAATGTCGACGCCGGCAAGCTTTGCAAGGCCCGCCGGGTCCAGCGTGCCGCCGGCGGAGAGGAAGTTTTTCCAGTCCTTTACGGCGCCTTCCCCCTCCTTCTCTATGCGCAGCATCGCCTGCGTGGCCAGCGTGAGCCCCGCGCTGTAGGTGTAGGAGTAAAGGCCCATGTAGTAGTGCGGCTGCCGCATCCAGGTCAGCTCCGCGCCCTCCGGGATCTCGACGGCGTCTCCCCAGAACGATTCCAGATTTTTGCGGAACAGTTCGCTCAGAATGTCCACGTTCACGCTGCCGCCCTGGTCGACGATGCGGTACACCTCGCGCTGATACCAGGCTTCCCGCAGGTGCGTCACGAAGTTGTGGTAGTACGTGTTGCTGATCAGGCTCGAAAGCACCCAGCGGCGGAAGCGCTTGTCCGCGCTCGTGCGCGTAAGGTAATGCGAAAGCAGCAATTCGTTCATCGTTGACGGTGCTTCGACAAGGTACATCGAGGGGTCGGTATCGTACAGGGACTGCGCTCTGTCGCCGTACATGGACTGGCCTGCGTGCCCCAACTCGTGCGCGACGGTGAACACGTCCGCCATGCGGTCGTTCCAGTTGAGCAGTATGAACGAATTCTGGCGGTACAGGCTCGAGCAGAAGCCGCCGGTGCTCTTGCCGACGTTGCGCGCAAAGTCGATCCAGCGCTCGCTGTAAGCCCGGTCGACCATCTGCCGGTAGTCTTCGCCGAGGATGCTCAGCGCCTCCCGTACGTACTTGTGAGATTCTTCGATCGTGACCTTCGGGTCGTAGGCGGGGTCAACCGCGATCTTGAGGTCCGCAAAGGTCATTTTGTCCAGCTTGTGCAGCTTCTGAAGCAGCCTTGCGTACCTTTGCATGTGCGGGGCCAGGCGCTGTGTGATCAGGTCGATCTGGCGCTCGTACATCTCCCGCGTCACCTTCTGTTCAAACAGCAGGTATTCGAACACGTCGCTGAAACCGCGCAGCTCGGACATCGTCTTTTCCTGCGTGACGCAGGCGTTGTAGGCCGTCGCGGTCGTGTTCTTGTACTTTTTGAGCGTATCGTAGAACGCCCTGAACGCGGCGCGGCGCACTTCGGTGTCCGCCTCCAATTCGTAGTCGTCCTCGTACAGGGAATAGCCCAGCGGATACTCCTTCCCGCTTACCGTGAAGGGGTCGAAGGAGATGTCCGCGAGCTTCATCGTGTTGTACACGTCGTAGGGCACTTCCAGCGAACGGCCGAGCGCTGCCAGCGCCTTTTCGGTCTCGGGCGAAAGCATGTGAGCCTTTTTGCGGATCAGGTCCTGCAGGTAGACGCGGCAGCCTTTCGCGATTTCGACCGCCGCTTTCAGCTCGCTTTCCGGCGCCAGAAGGATCTCGCTGTCGACGAAGGAAAGATCCTTTTGCATGTGCGTGATCTCATCGCTGATCTTTTCGTCGGTCTCGCGCAGCTTCGTGTCGGTATAGTCCGTCTCCACCGCAAGGCCGCTGTAACTCCAGATGCGGTCGATCGACTGCTTTATCGCTTCCAGATCGTTTAAACACCCGACGATCTTTTCCGCAGTCTTCAGCTGTCCGGCATAGGCTTCGACCAGCCGCCCGACCGCCGCCTTCGTTTTGTCAAGCTCCTCCCACATCTGCTTTTCTTCCGCAAAAATCAGGGACAGGTCCCATGTCTGTTCGACGGGCACATCCCTGCGGGCACACAGTTCCATGCGTTTCCTCCTTCGATATGATCGCGTCAGCGATCGCTTTCCGATTTGCTCTTCATTATACACGATTTGGGAAAAACCCGCAAGGGCTCTTTCGCCGCAAATGCCGCAGGGACGCAGGTGCGCGGGATGTTTTCCGTGCAAAAAGCATATGGACGAAAGCGAAACGGCATGCTATAATAGAGCATCGAAGCTTGACGGCGCGCAGGACGCAAAAGAGCCTGCGGCCGGGGAGGAACACAATGGTAAGGACGATCGTACGCGACCCGCTTCTTCTTGCGCGGGTATCCGAACCTGCGACGAAGGCGGACGGGCAGATCGCAGACGACCTGATGGACACGCTGCGCTTTCATCTGGACCGCTGCGTCGGCATGGCGGCGAACATGATCGGCGAAAACAAGAGAATCATCGTATTCAGCAACGGCTTTGCGCTGAACACGATGATCAATCCCGTGATCACGGAAAAAGACGGCGCCTACGAAACCGAAGAGGGCTGCCTTTCCCTGATCGGGGTCAGAAAAACCAAGCGCCACAGGAGGATACGCGTCGAATACCTCGACCGTTCCTTCGTCAAAAGAAAGGGCACGTTCGAAGGCTACACCGCGCAGATCATACAGCACGAGATCGATCACTGCGACGGGATACTGATCTGAACCTGTACCCGGCGCGGCCGGGCACGAAGGACGGCGGACGAAGGATCCGTTCCGAAAGGAGAGGCGGGCAATGAGATACAAGCTTTCCTGGCGCATGGCCACGCAGGACGCGGCCGACCCGAAGGAGTTTTCCGGGCTCCTTCGCATGATGAACGAAGGCGGGAAGACGGCGGACGAGATGTGGCTGTTCATCGAAGAGCCAACGTCCAACGGCTACGAACCGCTTGAGGAGATCGCGCGAAAGTGCGAAGCGTACAAGACGCCCGCAGCCCTTGCGCGCGCGGCGGGCATCCGCGTGGGCATCAATCCCTGGCCGACCTTCGGCGCGGGGGAGAGCTACCGCGCAGGGCAGGGACAGCCGGCTTTGCCCTATCAGGGCATGGTCGGCTTTGACGGGCGCGTGTCCGACCGCATCGCCTGCCCCGTCTCGCCGGAATTTCTGGAATATACGCGGCAGCGCTACAGGCTGTTTGCCGCCGCGGGCTGCGATTTCGTCTGGGTGGACGACGACTGCCGCTTTACGCATCTGGGCGGCGTGGAATACCCCTGCTTCTGCCCGCGCTGCGTGCGGGGCTTCGAGAACGGGCGCTTCCGGGACAGGGAAAGCCTGGTCGCGGCACTCAACGAGCCCCAAAACGGCGCGCTGCGCAGAAAATGGTCATCCTACGGGGCCGAGCGGCTGGCGAGGTACTGCGCGGCCGTGCGCGCGGCGGTGGACGAGGTCGATCCCTCGATCGAAACGCCGCTTATGACCGTGGGCTACGGCCACACCACCTACGCCGGGAACTACATCGAAAAGTGCATCAAGGCGCTTCGCGCAAAGAGCGCGCGCCCCGGTCACGGCTTTTACTGGGACGAGACGCCCATGGGCCTGTTCGACAAGGCGTACGAAATGGCACGCCAGGTCGCGGACATGCCGGCGGAGGTATTGAGCGACGTGCAGTACGAGGAGGAAAGCTACCCGCGAACGCCGCTGAACAAGACCGCGTACACGCGAGTCCTGGAAATGGCCGTCTCCGTCTGGGGCGGGTGCACGGGCGTCGCGATGAACCACCTGTACCACGCGGGCGGCTCGAGGCCCTTTGCCCATCTGGCCCACGAGATCAGACTGCTCAGGGACAACCGCGCCTTCTTCGACCGCTATCTGAGCTTTGCCCACGATTTGCCGCAGTCGGGCCTCTGGGCTGCCTACAGCTGCTGGAAGATGAGCGCGATGAAGGTGGACGAGAAAGGCTGGTTCAACGAATTCGACAAAGCCTGCGACACAAGCCGCTTTGCGCATGAGTGGCCTGCCTTCGGCATCCCTGTGACCGCCGACAGAAGGGGCGCGTGGGGGACGCTGCTTCAGGGGCGAATACCGGACGCGCTTTCGGACGAAGAAATCGAAAAGCTGTTTGAAAAGCCCCTGATCCTCGACGGAATCGCGCTCGAAACCCTGTGGGAGCGCGGATTTGGTAAAAGAACGGGCGCGCGTGTCAAAAAGGCCAACTTCGGCGGCAGCGAAAAGCTGGCCAAGACGCGCTGGGCGGGGCCGTTTGCGGGTGCGATCCGAAGCGCGCTGTTCGACCTGGCTTACGATCTGGAGCTGACGGACCCCGAGGCCGAGGCGCTGGCTTACACCGCGCGGCCCTACGGGCAAAAGGACGAGATCTGCGCCGTCAAATACAAAAACGTCGTGACGCTGGGCTACGATCCCTATCAGTTCACGGGCACGCCCGGTCACATGCATTTAAAGCGCGAACTGTTCAGGGAACTGGGCGCGGACGTCTGGCTTCAGCCGACGGACGAATACGACATGCCGCGCGTGGCGGTATTCGCCCGCGCAGACGAAAAGCGCGCCGCGATCCTTTTGATCAACGCCGAGCCCTCGCCCGCCCACGCCTTCGACCTGTGCCTGCGCGGCAGGGTAAAAAGCGCCCTGAGCCTGGGCCTTGACCGCCCGGACACCGTGCTTCAGGCGCGCCCGGCAGACGGCGGGAAGACGAGCGCGATCCGCATCGAAAAAATGGACGTCTGGGAGATGGCCGTGATCCTCGCCGAAAAGGAGTGCTAAAGCAGCTGCTTTCTGAACTCGCTGGGGCTTAAGCCCGTATACTTTTTGAACGCGATGCTGAAGTACTGCGCGTTGTCGCCGTAGCCGGTCCTGCGGGCGATCTCCTGGATCAGTATGTCGGGGTCGTTAGAGATCAGGCGCTTGGCCAGCAGCATTCGCTGTTCGTACAGGTAGGCGGTGAAGCGCTGGCCTGTCTCCTTCTGAAAAAGCTTGCCGAGGTAGTTCTCGTTCAGAAACATTTTTTGGCGCGAGATCCACTTGAGCGACAATTCTTCGTTAGCGATCTCCTCGTCCAGAAGGCTCAGCAGCCTTGAAACCGTAGGGGAGAAATTGCGCGCGGGGCGCAGCTGCGCGCCAAGCACCCTTATGTCGCGCTGCATTTCCCACTCGTCGCGGGCCTTGCAGACCGCGTTTACCAGCGTGTTCGTGTCGACGGGCTTGAGCAGGTAGTCCCGCACGCCGTAGCGCATCGCCTGCCGGGCGTATTCGAAATCGGCGTAGCCGCTTATGATGATGAAATCCATTTCCGGGTGCTTTTCGCGCAGTATCTCAACCAGCGCAAGGCCGTCGATCACGGGCATGCGGATGTCCGTGATGACGAGATCGGCCTTGTTTTCCTCGAGCCACGCCATGGCCTCGGGCGCGTTCGCCGCGCAGGAGACGATCTCGACCTGATGCTGCTCCCACGGGATCGTGCCCCTGATCGCCTCACGCACGATGTCTTCGTCGTCCACGACCAATACGCGGTATGCCCTCATTGCTGCGCCTCCTGCATTTTTTCGAAGGGAATCGCCGTAAATTCGACCTTCGTGACCGTGCGCTTACTCTCCTCGTCCCTGTAGACGGAAACGCCGCACTCGCCGCCGAACATCGCGCGGATGCGCCTGTCTATGTTTACAAGGCCGATGCCTGTTCCGTGACCCACGATGTTGCCCTCCCTTATGCGGCGGCTGAGATCCGCCTCGGGTGCGCTGCCCTCGTTCATGACCTTGCAGACGCATTTTTCGCCCTCCCGGGAGACGTGCACGTACACGGTGCCGCCGCTGATTGAGGGCTCCACGCCGTACTTGATCGCGTTTTCCAGAAGCGGCTGTATCGTAAATTTCGGCACGGCCAGATCGCTGACCTCCGATTCGATGTCGAATTCCACGTTCAGCCGCTCGCGGTAGCGGTGCTTCTGTATGCGTATGTAGTTGCAGGCGATCTCCAGCTCCCTGTCCACCGATACGACGTTTTCGTCGGTGTTCACCGCGTCGCGCAGCAGCTGCGACAGATCCTGCGTCATCGCCGCGGCCTCCTCGTTTTCGCCGGATTTGGCCGCCCAGTAGATGGAGTTGAGCGTATTGTAGAGAAAGTGCGGATTGATCTGCGCCTGCAGCGCGCTCAACTGCGCGTCCTTTACGGCCAGCTGCGCTTCGTAGTTGTCGTGCACGAGGCGGTTGATCTGCTCCGCCATGGAGTTGAAGGACTGAAACAGCTCGTCCGCGTCCCTGCTGCGCCCCTGCGCGGCGTAGGTCGGTATCACGTCGGTATTCCCCGCGGAGATGCCGTGCAGATGCCTGCGGAAGCGCGCGAAATCCGCCGTCATGAAGCGGGTGAGCGTGAGCGCCCCGGCGAAGATCAGCGCGCAGATCAGCGCGTAGATCAGCGTGTGCTTAAGGAACAGCTGCCGGGACGTGTCGAAAATGGGGCTGTAGGGCAAAACGGCCATGCACTTTTCAAAGATTTTGCCGGAGATGCCGAGCACGAAATACTGCACGCCGCCGTACTCCCTGAGGCTGTAGCCGTTCAAGGCGTCATCGGCCTCGAAGCCGTTTCTGAGCTCGCTGCCGAGCTCGAAGGCCATGTCCCCGTTTTCGAGCAGGAACGTGCCCTCCCAGCTGTCGGTAAGGCTCGATCCCAGCTCCCTTATGTCCAGAAACAGTATCACCACGCCCGTGTGCCGCATGCTCAGGCGCCTTTTTTCGCGCAGCTGCTTTAGCACGAGCAGCGTGTCTTTGCCGAGCCCCAGGCCTTCCCCGGACATAAGCAGCGTCCCGCCGTCCTCTTTGACGGCTTCGGCGCTGAGAAAAGCGGCCTGCTCCGGATTCAGCTTGATGTGCTTTCTTGAGGCCACGACCTTCACCGCGCCGTCCGCGTCGATGAAATCCGCGCAGAGCACGTCGTCGTTCCCGTTTATATAGGTGGCGACGGAATTGGTGATGCCGTCCGTCCAGTTGATCAGCGCGACCCTGCCCGCGCCGGCGTCATACGCGTCCCAGTAGCCGCTCACGCTCGTCTGCGTGGCGTCGGAGACGATGATGTCGTAGGCCGTCTGCTTCGCGGCGGCGATCCTGTCTTCGGTCTCTCTGAGCGCCTGCTTTATCAACTGCTGCGTGCGCCCGTAGAGCAATTTGAGGTGTGCGCGCTGCAGCGACTGCATCACGCCCAGACCCGATAGGAACAAAACCAGCATGCAGACGACCAGTATGACGCCGGTCTGCCTCGAAATGGTGAAACGCTTCATAATATAAATACCCGTATGCTTCGGCGGCTTTTTTTCTTACGCGTTACTATTCGCCGCGCCGAAGGATAAATCCTGCAAGGAAAGCGTCATGGGCAGAAATATTCGCCCGGCCGACTCAAAAGGAAAGCAGCCCGCATAAAGGCTGCTTTCCATTCGGATGGATTAAATACATATCTTTCGTCAGGTCTTGAGGCCCGAAGTCGCTATGCCCTCTACGATGTACCTCTGCGTGAACAGGAACAGCACGATCACGGGCAGAAGCGACAGAACGCACATCGCGAACATCGCGCCGTAATCCGATACGGCGGTCGGGTCGCAGAACAATTTGAGCGCGATCGAGACCGTGTAGTTTTTCGGCGAATTCAGGTACAGAAGCGAACCCATGAAGTCGTCCCACTTCCAGTAAAACGCGAAGATGGCGGAGGTGGCCATCGCGGGCACGATCAGGGGCATGATGATGCCGATGAACATGCGTATGCGCCCGCAGCCGTCGATCATCGCGGCCTCGTCCAGGTCCTTGGGGATACCGGCGATGAACTGCATCATCATAAAGATGAAGAACGCGCGGCCGCCCCATTCGGGCACGATCAGCGGAAGGAACGTGTCCACCCAGCCCAGCGAGTGAAACAGCACGTACTGGGGGACCATCAGGATCTGGGAGGGCACCATCATCGTGATCATCATGCAGATGAACCAGAGCGAGCGCCCGCGAAAGCGTATGCGGGAAAAGCCGTAGGCCGCCATCGCCGAGGCCAGAACGCTGCCGATCACCGTGAGGATCGTGACGATGAAGGAGTTTTTGAAGAAGGTGGCAAACGTCGTGTTGCCAAAGCCGGCCCAACCGTTTACGTAGTTGTCGATGCGCCACTCGGAGGGGAACAGCTGCCCTACGGTCTTGAGCACGAGGCTGCTTTCCTTGAAGGAGGAAAAGATCATCCAGATCAGCGGATAGATCATTATGAAGCCGAGCGCGGCTACGAAAACGTGGAACACGACGGTCGAGATCATGCGTCTGCGTTTCATCGGAACAGTCCTCCTTCCTATCGTATTTCGTTTTCGTAGAAGACCCAGTAGTTGGACGACTTGAACACCAGCGCCGTGAACACGCCCACGATCGCGATCAGTATCCACGCCATTGCGCTTCCGTAGCCCATGCGGTAATACGTAAACGACTGCCTGTACAGGTACAGCGCGTAGACCAGCGTGCGGTTGAGCGGCCCGCCCTCGGTCACGATCATCGCCTGCGAGAACACCATGAAGCCGCCGATCATCTGCATGATCAGGTTAAAGAAAATGATGGGCGTGAGCATCGGCAGCGTGATTTTGAAAAAGCGCTTTACGGAGCCCGCGCCGTCGCACTCCGCGGCCTCGTGGTAGCTCTTGGGTATCTGCTTCAAGCCCGCAAGGAAGATGAGCATGGGGGAGCCGAACTGCCATATGAACATGAGCACGAGGCTCCAGATCGCCGTGTCGGTGTTTGAGATCCACGAGATGCTGCAGGGGATGCCGAGGGCTCTGAGGGCCGTGTTGAACACGCCGTCCCGGTTAAAGCAGTAGCGCCACATGACGGCGACGGCTACCGACCCGCCCAGGATCGAGGGCAGGTAGTAGACCACGCGGTACAGGGGCACCGCCTTGGATTCGCGGTTCAGAATCAGCGCGACCAGCAGCGCGAACATCAGCCTTAGCGGTATCGCAAGAAACACGAACTCGAACGTCACGCCCAGAGACTTGCCGAAGAGCTGATCCTCCGTGAACAGATCCACGAAGTTCTTGAAGCCGATGAACACGGGGTCGCTGAGCATGTTGTATTCCATCATCGACAAAACGACCGAGGAGATCAGCGGGATCAGCGTGAAGGCCAGAAAGCAGAAAAGCCAGGGACCTATGAAAAAGTAGCCCGCAAGGTTGTCGCGGCGCTTTACGCTGCGATAGCGGGACACGCCTGCGCTCGTATCGGACAAGGAAACCGCACTCCTTTCAATGATCGGGATCGGGGAAAAAACGTGCCGCTTAAGCAAACGGCTCCATTCAGGAAAGCGAAGGCATTCCCTTTCCTGAATGGAGCCGGCCGCTTTTTAAGGGCGACCGGCTGAGAAGATTACTTGGCGAGCATCACGGTGGCCTGCTCGACGAAATCCTTCACGCAGTCCTCGGCGCTCATCTCACCGTACATGACGGCCTGATAGTCTACCTTCAGAACGCTGATGGGCTCCGCGGAGTTGGCGGGGTCGGCGGGGTTGACCGTGGAAACGACCTTGGAGACGGCGCTGACGTAGTTCAGCACGTTCGTGGTCGCCGCGTCCGTGGTCTCGGAATTGGCCAGAAAGTCGCGCACGGCGCTGCTCAGGGAGATGCCGCGGTCGGTTCCGATGTAGGCGGCGGCGTCGGTGGAGTTGATCATGTAGTTGAGCAGCTTCGCCGCTTCCTCGGGATACTGGGAATTGGCGGAGATGCACCAGTACATGTTGGAGTTCAGGTACATGCCGCTCTGCGTGCCGTCGTCGATGGTGGGCAGCATCGCCATGCCGAGCTCGCCCTTGTCGGCGTCGAGCGCAGCGGCGTACACGCCGTAGTAGTTGCTCAGCAGGAAGGCGCAGGCGCTCTTGCCCTGCACGATGTAGTTCTCTTCGGTGGTCGCCCAGGCAAGCTGCACTTCGGGATCGATGAACCAGCCGGCCTTCACGCCGTCGTAGATGTCCTGGATCGCGCCGGCGACGGCAGCCTTGACCGCCTCGTCGTCCGCCCAGGGCAGGGACTTGCCGTCCTCGGAGAAGAAGTCGTAGCCGAAAGCGCGCACCCAGGTCTCGACGACCCAGCGGGCTTCGGTCAGGAAGGGAATGTCGCTCTGGATGCCGGTGGCCTCGTAGATCTCCTGAACGGTGGCGATGTAGTCGCTCCAGGTCCAGTCGTCGGCGGGGTACTCCACGCCGGCCTGATCGAAGATGGCCTTGTTGTAGATCACGGTCACGGTGTTGGTGCCGGTGGTGAAGCCGGCGAGCTTGCCGTCGACGGTGCCGCCGGAGAGGCTGGCGGGATCGACGTAGGTCAGGTCGATGATGCCTTCGTCCACGAACTGGTACAGGTCGACGATCTGGCCGTTGGTGGCGTAGTTGATGATGTCGGTGGTGGACATCTGAAGGATGTCGGGCAGGTTTTTGCCGACGGACTGGGTGGCCAGGGTCTCAAAGTAGCTGCTCCAGCTGTTGGGCTCGTAGCCGATCTTGATGCCGTTGGCTTCGGCGTAGGCGTCCATGGCCGCCATGGTGTTGTTATGGCGCTCCTGGCCGCCCCACCACGCGGCGCGCAGCTCGATTTCGGCGAAAGCGGTCAGGGACAGCGCCATGACGAGCGCGATCGCGAGGGCAAGGATCTTTTTCATTTTGAGTTCCTCCTGTCAAATCTGATCGTGGCTTTACCAACGATTGCTTTCATTATAGCAGGTTTTGGTGCGATGGAAATGTAAAAAACACACCGAAACTTTCAAAAAACAGACGAAAAAGCAAGCGCAGGCGCAGTCGCACGTTTCTTGCGCCGGCGTCTCCGGCGGGCGGACACATTTCGGACACGATCGGCTTTTGCGGTCTTCCGCTTATCCGTGCCACAAAATTTAATACGCTTCGCGCCGCAGATACGCGAACATTTTGGTCTCCCGCGCGTACTTATATATGGCGGACCCAATGGGGTCCGGGAAAGGATGATTGAACGTATGAGAAAAACGATCGCACTGATACTGAGCGTATTGCTGGCCCTTTCGGCCGCGGCCTTCGCCGAAACCGGCGCGGAGGGCTTTGAGGAGCTGACCGGGCTGGAATGGTGCTTTACGAGCGGCGCGGGCGCCTGGTCGACCGACATGAGGATCGCGTCGGACGGCTCGTTTACCGGTGAGTACCACGACAGCGAAATGGGCGAAGCCGACGAAAAGGCCTATCCCTACGGCACGGTGTACGCTTGCTCGTTCAGCGGGCAAATGCGTTTCGGTGAGCAGGTGAACGAATATGCCCGGAAGCTGCATATCGACGCGCTGACGATGGACGGAACGGTCGACGAAGAGCGGATCGAGGAAGGCATCCGCTTCGTCACGACCGAGCCCTACGGCATCCGTCAGGGGGACGAGATGCTCCTGTACAGGCCCGGTACGCCGGTAAGCGAAATCCCGGAGGAAATGCTGCCCTGGGCACACGTGCTCGACGGTGAAAATACGCAAAGCGAGCTGGAAACCTGGTTTTTGTGCAGCGAGGCAAACGACTCCGGCTTTGTAGGCCTTTCGCTTGACGAATTTGCGATGGAAAACCCGTGGCTCGAAATGACCGAAGAGGAACTGACGGAGGCTTCGGAGCTGTCCTTCGGCGTGCCCGAGGGCGCGCAGGACGTCGTTTACAGTTTCCTGCCCGGGGAAAACCTGGCGCAGATGCTCTTCACGCTGGACGGCGACGAATACACCGCCCGCATCTGCCCCGCTGCGCTCGAAGCGGGTCAGCTCATGAACATCGCCGATATGTACTTTGCCTGGGAAAACGAGGAAACGATCACCGTCGGCCATTGCAGCGGCACGATCGCGCAGGCGCAGACCGGCAGCGAGGACTGGGTGGAGCTTTGCCTGTGGTACGATCTCGTGCCCGGACTCATGTATTCGCTCTCCGTATGCACGACCGAACCGGACGGCCTCGACCTGACCGCCGTCGCCGAGCAGGTGTATATTCCCGTTCAGGGCGACAACTGACTTAAAGCGCCCGGCAAATTGCCGGCCCTCCCGCGGACACGTTTTCCGCGGGAGGTTTTTTTCTTTGCTTTCCGCTTTCGTCGGTTGACTTTTGCGGCGTTTTATGTACAATGGTATCGTGATTCCAAACCGTATTTCAAATTGAAGATTCCGGGGTGATGATATGCGCTTTCCCATCGATCACGATATGCACTGCCACACGCATCTGTCCCTGTGCTCGAACGACCCGCAGCAGTCGGTCGCAAGCATCCTTTCCTTTGCCAAAGCGCACGGCTACACGCTGCAATGCATAACCGACCACCTCTGGGACAGTCTCGTCCCGGGCGCGAGCGGCTTTTACAGGCCGCAGGACATAGAGCACGTGCGCCAAAGCCTGCCCTTGCCCAAAGACGACCGGGTGCGCATGGTGTTCGGCTGCGAAACGGAGTACTGCGGCGGAGACAGGCTCGCCCTCGATCCCCGCTCCTACGACAAGTTCGACTTCATCGTGGTCCCGCCCAACCATTACCACATGATCGGCCTCGTAAGGCCGGCCGACCGGGACAGCGAGGAAAAGATCGCCGATTTGCTGGTGGAGCGGCTGGAGCAGCTGAGCCGGATCGATCTGCCCTGGCACAAGGTCGGGATCGCCCACATGACCTGCAGCCTGATCTTCAAGGAGGGCGACCAGTACAGGGTGTACGAGCTGGTGGACGAGAAGCGCTTCCGCGCGGTGATGCGGCGCTTTGCCCGCCTCGGCGCAGGCATCGAGATCAACCTTTCCTGCTTCACCGACGGCTGGCGCGCGCACGAGGACGCCATGCTGCGCCTGTACCGGCTGGCCGGCGAGGAGGGCTGCAAATTCTACCTCGCAAGCGACGCGCACCATCCTGACGAGCTGAACGTCGTGCCCGAGCGCGCGCCCGAGGTGATCGCGCTGCTTGGACTTACGAAAGAAGACCAGTTCCTGCTTGAATAGCAAAAGCCCTGAATGCAATGCAAAGGCGGTGACCGAAATGACCTCGAGACAGCGGCTTTTGACCGTGCTGCGCGGCGAGATACCCGACTGCGTGCCGGTGAGCCCCGATACGTCCAACATGATTCCGGCGCGGCTCACGGGCCTGCCGTTTTGGGACATCTACCTGTTCCGCAAGATCCCGCAGTGGAAGGCCTATATCGACTGCGTGAAGCATTTCGGCTTCGATTCGATGATGGACGGCTACGCGCCGATCCTCTTCGACGAGCTGGGCGAGATCGACCGGGACATAAAAGAAGCGATCGTCTATCGCAACGAGGACAGGATCGTCACCCGAAAATACAGACTCGCCAACGGAAAAGTTTTCTGGCAGCCGTCGGCTTCGATCTACTACCGCTTCAGCCCGCCGTTCCGGGACGTCGATCCGGTGAAGGCGGGCGCCGATTTCGAGCCCAACCACTATGAGACAGTGGTCAGCCAAAACCCCTACGAGGGCATCGAGGGCGAGGCGCTGCTGAAGATCGCAAAGCAGGAAATGGGCGAACACGGCCTGGTCGGCGTCTGGTGCGGGCGCTCGACCTTCGTGACGAACGCGGAGCAGGTCTACGCCTACTGGGACGATCCCGAGCCCTTCGAGGAGGCCGCGGCCGAATACCTGAGAAAATCGGAAATACGCTTTAAAAAGCTCATGAGCCTGGAGACGAAGCCGGACTTCATCTGCACCGGCGGCTCCGGCACGCTCGTGTATCAGACCCTGGATATGTTCCGAAAGCTCGGCCTGCCCGTCGTAAAGCGGATGACGGAGCTCAGCAGCCAATACGGCATCCCTTCCTACGTGCATTCCTGCGGACCGGAGAAGGAACTGGTCAAGATTTGCCACGACGAAACGAGCCTTACCGTCATCGACCCGTTGGAGATCCCGCCGATGGGAAACTGCGACCTTAAGGAGATAAAGCGCCTCTACGGGGACAAGCTGGTTTTGAAGGGCAATCTGCACACCACGAACGTCATGCTCCGGGGCAGTGCGGACGACGTGCGCAAAGCTTCCAGACAGGCGATCGACGACGCGGCCGAGGGCGGCAGGTTCATACTGTCCACGGGCGACCAGTGCGGCAGGGACACGCCCGACGAAAACCTCTTCGCGATGATCGAGACGGCGAGGACCTACGGAAAATACGAAAAAACCTGAACCTGCGCCGCGGCCTGCGGTCGGGCAAAAGCGGATATGAATTCTTTATGAATCTTATTGCAAAGCCGGCGCGTTTAATGTTATAATGAAACATCAATTCTTTTCGGAGTGAACCCAATGACGCTGCTTACGGTAACCGGTCTGAGTAAAGCTTTCGTGATGAACACAGTGCTCAGGGACATAAATCTCACCCTGAACGAGGGCGGACGCATGGGCCTCGTCGGCGTGAACGGCTCCGGCAAGAGCACGCTGCTTCGGATCATCGCGGGGCTGGAGGAGGCGGACGAGGGCAGCGTTTCGCTTATGAAGGGAGCTACGCTGGGCTTTCTGAGCCAGCACGCGGACATCAAAAGCGAGCTCAGTGTCACCGAGGAGCTTTCGCGGGTGTTCGACGACGTAAAGCGCATGGAGGAAAAGCTGCGCGAAACGGAAAAGCTGATCTCCGAGGGGCACGAGGAGCTGGGCGAAAGCTACGCGCGCCTCATGCAGCGCTTCGAGGACGCGGGCGGCTACGAATGGCCCAGCCGCATACAGGGCGTGCTCGCGGGTCTCGGCTTTACGAAGGAGAGGGCGATGCAGCCCGCCCAGCTGCTCAGCGGCGGCGAAAAGACGCGCCTTTGCCTTGCAAGGCTCCTTCTGCGGCACCCCGATCTTCTGATCCTGGACGAGCCCACCAACCATCTGGACCTTCAGGGCACGCAGTGGCTGGAGGAGACGCTTTCCAAATACAAGGGCAGCGTGCTGGTCGTAAGCCACGACCGCTATTTTCTCAATTCCGTCTGCAACCAGATGGCGGAGCTGCGCCAGACGCATCTTACCCAGTACAGCGGCAACTACGACGAGTTCGCCGTAAAGCGCGAGGCCGATCTGGAACGCCAGCTCAAGGAATACAAGCTGCAGCAGGCCGAGATCGAGCGCCAGGAGGCGATCATACGCCGCTACCGCATGTACAACCGCGAAAAGAGCATCAAAAAGGCCGAGAGCCGCGAAAAGATGCTCGAAAAGATCGAACGGCTGGAAAAGCCCGTCGACGACAAGCGCGTGCGCTTCAGCTTTCACGCGCGCAGGCGAAGCGGCGACGACGTACTGATCATAAAGGACTTAAGCAAAAGCTTTGACGGGCGTACGCTCTTCAGCGGCTTCGACCTGCACCTAAGAAGCGGCGACCGCGTGGCCGTGATCGGCCCAAACGGCGTGGGCAAGAGTACGCTGCTCAACATCATCACGCACAGACTCAACAAGGACAGCGGCACCGTCGTCTACGGCTCCAACGTGGACATCGGCTATTACGACCAGCAGCAAAGCTCCCTGCATCCCGAAAAGGACATCATGAGCGAGGTCTGGGACGATTTTCCGCTGTTGGAGCCCGGGCAGGTGCGAAGCACGCTGGCGCTGTTCCTGATCACCGGCGAGGACGTGTTCCGCCCCGTTTCCACGCTTTCGGGCGGCGAAAAGGGCAGGGTCGCGCTGAGCAAGCTCATGCTCAAGGGCGACAACCTGCTTTTGCTGGACGAGCCCACGAACCATCTGGACATGGACAGCCGCGAGGTATTGGAGTGCGCGCTGGAGGACTACGAGGGCACGATCCTTACCGTGAGCCACGACCGTTATTTCATAAACAGGGTCGCAAACCGCGTGATCGAAATGACGCCGGAGGGCGTGTCCTGCTACGAGGGCAATTACGACGCGTACCTCGAAAAGAAGCAGAGCATGCAGCGCCTTATGACCGAGGCGGAAACGGGCGGCAAGACGCGAACGCAGCTCGAAAAGGAGCAAAGAAAAGAGCGCCTGAGCCGGGAAGAAGCGAGGGCGAAAAAGGCGCTTTTCAGGCAGCTCGAGGCCGAGATCGACCAAAGGGAAAAGCAGATAGGCGAAATGGAGAGCGTCATGGCCGCAGGAGACATCTGGGCGGACATACAAAAGGGCATGGCGAAACAGAAAGAACTGGACGAAGCCAGACGGGTCCTTGGCGAGATGTATTCACGCTGGGAAGCGCTGGCGGAAGAGCTGAGCGAGGAATGACGGATACGGGGGTATGGACGATGGATAGGCAGATGGAAAGGGCGCGCGCGTTTATCGACGCGCTGACCGTCGCTTCGGCGGAAAACGATCCAAAGGAGATCGTCGAGGACGAAGACAGGTTCTTCGCCTGGGACAACGAGCACAGGAGCCTCAAAAACGGCAAAAAGCTGCTCTACGACTGGAGCTATTACATCGGCGTGGTCATGGAGGGCCTGTACTACATGTACGAGGCCGGGCAGGGCGAGATCTACAAGGATTACGTGAAGCGCTACCTGCACGCCGTGGAGACGGACGGCACGCTGAACAAATACGCGGGCTACGTGATCTGGCACGGCGTGGACTGCTACAAGACCGCAAGCCTTTTGCCGTACTTCTTTGACGAGGACGCGGAGCTTAAAAAGCTCGCGGACAATCTGTGGCACGACCTGTACGAGGTCAATTCCGTCTACGCCACGCCGGACGTCGGCGGCAACTATTGGCACTGCTGGGACGACGGCAAGCCCCCGCGCTACAAGGTCTGGCTGGACGGGCTGTACATGAGCCAGGTGTTCCTGGCAAGGTACGCAAAATACACGGGCAACCAAAAGGCGCTGTCTCAGATCGCCGGCAGACTGCGCTGGGTGAACCGCGAACTGCTGAATTCCCAGACGGGCCTTCTCTACCACGCGGGCAACGGCAAAGACGACGTCTGCCCCTTCCACTGGCTGAGGGCCTGCGGCTGGTACGCGATGGCGCAGGCAGACGTGCTGGAATGCCTGGACGGCGCGGACAGGCAGGAGCTCTCCAAGGCCTTTTCGGCCTTCTGCGACAATATGCTTCGCTATATGGACGCCGAAAGCTGCATGTGGCTAAACCTCATTGACCGGCCGAAGGGAGAGGGCAACGAACCCGAGACCAGCGGCACGGCCATGATGAGCTACGCGCTGCTCAAGGGCGCGCGGCTCGGCCTGATCGACGAAAGCTATTCCGACGTCGGCGCGAAGGTCTTTAAGCGCCTGACAGAACAGAAGCTGACGGGCAGCGCGCTGACGGGCGTATATCTGGTCGCCACGGCCAGCGGAGAGGACAACTACCGCCGAAAAGAATACTACATGCCCCAGGAGGGCAAGGGCGTCGGCCCGTACATCATGGCTTACGCCGAGATGCTCAAGAAGGAAAACGGCCGCTGAAGGCTGCGGCACAGAAATCGTTTGCCTGAAATCGTACGACTGAAGGAGGAAACACCATGCCGAAAATCACTTTTATGGGCGCGGGCTCTACCGTGTTCGCAAAGAACGTGCTGGGCGACTGCATGCTCACGCCGTCGCTTGCGGACAGCGAAATCGCCCTGTACGACATCGACGCGCAGCGGCTCAGGGAGAGCGAGCTAATGCTCAGCGCCGTCAACAAATTCGCCGGCGGCAAGGCGAAGATCAAAGCGTATCTGGGCGTGGAAAACCGCCGCAAGGCGTTGAAAAAGGCCGACTACGTGGTCAACGCCATACAGGTGGGCGGGTACGAGCCCTGCACCGTCACGGACTTCGAGATACCCAAAAAGTTCGGCCTGCGCCAGACGATCGCGGACACGCTGGGCATCGGCGGCATATTCAGGGCGCTCAGGACCATTCCGGTGCTCAGGGATTTTGCGCGGGACATGGAGAAAGTCGCGCCCGGCTGCTGGTTTTTGAACTACACCAACCCCATGGCGATGCTCACGGGCTACATGCAGCGCTATACCGGCGTTAAGACCGTGGGGCTCTGCCACAGCGTGCAGTCGTGCGTTCCGGACCTGCTAAAGCAGTTGGACATGGAATACGACGAAAAGATCGAATCCCTCATCGCGGGCATCAACCACCAGGCGTGGCTGCTCGAGGTCAAAAAGGACGGCAAGGACCTCTATCCCGAGATCAAGCGCCGCGCGCTGGAGAAGAACAGGGAAAAGCACGGCAACATGGTGCGCCTGGAGCTGATGCGCCGCTTCGGCTACTACGTGACCGAGTCCAGCGAGCATTCCAGCGAATACACGCCCTGGTTCATCAAGGACAAGTATCCGCAGAACATCGAGCGCTGGAACATCCCGCTGGACGAATATCCGCGCCGCTGCGTGAACCAGATCAACCGCTGGGCGACGCTTAGAGACGAGCTTACGAAGAAGGACACGCTCGAGCACGTGCGCACGCTGGAGTACGCTTCGCGCATCATGGAGGCGATGGAGCTGAACAAGCCCTTCAAGCTGGGCGGAAACGTACTGAACACCGGGCTTATCACCAATCTCCCCGCGAAGGCGTGCGTCGAGGTGCCCTGCTTTACGGACAAGAGCGGCGTCACGCCCACCTACGTGGGCGACCTGCCGGAGCAGTGCGCCGCGCTCAACCGCACGAACATCAACGTTCAGCTTCTCACGATCGAAGCCGCCGTCACGCACAAAAAGGACGCGATCTATCAGGCCGCGCTCATGGATCCGCACACCTCGAGCGAATTGGACGTCGACGACACCGTGGCGCTGTGCGACGCGCTGATCGAAGCGCACGGCGACTGGCTTGAAAAATACGAATAAAAACTCAATCGGAGAAAAAAAACCGGAGAGGATGCGCACGCGGCTAAACGCCGTATTTCACGCGCATCCTCTCCAGTTTTTCGCCGAAGGGCCTTGCAAACAGAAGCAAAAAGAACACGTTGGAAAGCACGTAGCTCACCGTGTACGGCACGGCGCTGACCAGCGCGGTCAGGTAAAGGCTCAGATGGAACGAACCGTTGTACCACACGACCGTCCAAATGTCCATGATGAAGGAATAGAGCACGCCCGCAAACACGCCGTATACCAAAAGGAGTATGCGGCTCTTTTTGAGGGGCGAAGCGAGCAGCCCCGCGACGAAGCCGATCATGCCCCAGGAAAGCATCTGAAACGGCGTCCAGGGCCCCTGACCGAAGTAGAAGTTGCTCAGCGCCGCCGTGAGCGAGCCCGTCAGAAAGCCGGATTCCGCGCCCAGATACATGCCGGTCAGCACGGTAAGCGCGGTCACGGGCTTGAAAAACGGTATGAAACGCCCGACGATGGACAGCGCGGTCAATACCGACACGATGACCAGACGGCGCGTGCCGGTCTTTTTTTTGTCGAAACCGGAGGCGAACAGCACCACGGACAAAACCGCCAGGCACAGCGAAATGAACGCGTAGCGCTTTTCGTGAAACACGGCGATCCCCAAAGCGACGAGCCCCGGCATGAGCACCCAGGGCACCGCAAAGCGGATCAGCTTCCTCAGGCGCGGATTTTTGATTGGCCTCATGCGCGCCTCCGATGGTCCTTGAGAAGCGCACAGGCCTGATCGACCGTGGAAAGATTTGCGACCCTATCCCGCGTCATGCGGCTGACGGCGGTGGTGTAGAAGCTGTTGGTGCCGAAAAACGCCCGCGTTTCGTCGCTCGAAACGACCTCGCCCAGGAAAAACAGCGCGCAGCGGTCGGCGACCTCGGCGGCGAACTCCACGTCGTGCGTCACGATGAGCACGCTCGCGCCGCCCTGCCTTAGCTGCCGTACGATGTTTGCGAATTGCGCCTTCGTGTTTGCGTCCAGCCCCTTCGTGGGCTCGTCCAGCATCAGCAGGCGCGGCTTTTGCGAGAGCACCTTGGCAAGCGCGAGCAGCTGCTGCTGCCCGCCGGACAGGTCGTAGGGGTGCATGTCGTAAAGCTCCGTAAGATCGAAGGGGAAGGCAGACGTGTCCACGCCCTTCAATTCCTCGCGCACGCTGTTTCTCAAAAACACGGTCTGCGCGTCCTGCGGAAGGAGCGCCACGCAGTTTTTGTACAGATCCTGATTTTTGTAGTCCCTGATCCGCTTTCCGAAGACGCTGACGTGACCGGCGTAGGGCTTGCTCAGGCCGGAGGCGATCCTCAGCATCGTGCTCTTGCCGGAGCCGTTTCCGCCCAGCACGCAGAGGATCTCGTTTTCGTACAGCGTAAAGCTCGTGCCCCTGAGCACGTCCGGCAGTTTTTGCGCGTAACGGAAGTATACGTTTTTGAATTCCAGCGCCTTGCCTTCCGCGTGGACGCGGGGGCTTATTTCCGCCGCGGGCGGCAGAGCGTCAAACGCCGCTTCTATGAAGCGCCTTCCCTCGTTCACCGTAAGGGGACAGGGAAGAGGAGTGTCGAAACGCGCGTGCAGCCTTACGGCCGCGGGCAGATAGGGCAGAAATTCGCTGTCCTTTTGAAGTGCACAGGCGGTCTTTCGGGTTTCGCCGAAGGCGTACACGCGCCCTTCCCTGAGCGCGATGAGCTTTTGGCTGATCGGCAGCGCCTCCTCCAGCCGGTGCTCGATCATCACGACGGTCAGGGAAAGCTCGCGGTTGAGCTTTGCCACGGTCGAAATGAATTCGCCGGCGGCGATCGGGTCGAGCTGGCTGGTCGGCTCGTCCAGCAGCAGTATGTCCGGCTGCATCACCATCACGGCGGCCAGGCTCAGAAGCTGCTTTTGCCCGCCGCTTAATTCGCTCACGCGCTTGTCGAACCAGCTCTCGATCCCGAAAAAACAGGCCATCTCGGCTACGCGCCTTCTGATCTCCGCGCTGCTCAGCCCCAGGTTTTCAAGGCCGAAGGCGAGCTCGTGCCAAACCTTGTCGGTCACGATCTGCTGTTCGCTCTTTTGCATCACGAAGCCGATGCAGGAAGCGGAGACGGCGTCCGGCAATTCGTATACGCTCTGCCCGCCGTATTCGACGCGGCCCTTGAGCTCCCCAAGGGGCGTGAGCTCCTTTTTGAGGAGCTTGAGCAGCGTGCTTTTGCCGCTGCCCGTCGCGCCGCAAAGCAGCGCAAAGTCGCCCTTCTCGAGCGAAAAGCTTACGCCGCTGAGCGCCGGGTGGTTTTGGCCGGAATAGGTAAAGCTTACATCTTTGATCTCAAGTATTGCCATTTGAGCGCGTCTCCGATCTCGATCAATGAGGGCAGCAGGCACAAAAGAAGGTACGCCCCGTAAGCCGCCGCGCGCGCGGGCGTGAAGAGCAGGGGGTCGGTCGCGGGATAGTAGTTAAAATCCAGATGCCCAAGCCCCATCAGGATACACACCGCCGCGCCGCTTAGCAGCGTAAGTATCGTCAGCAGCGCGTCCTTTCCCCTGAAACGGTAGGGGGAAAAGCAGGTGCGTTTGCCGATCCCGTAGCCCCGCGCCGCCATGCTGTCCGCCGTCACGATGCCGTTTTCCAGCGCCCAGCTCACCATGATCGAAAACACGCTGAGCTTGAGCCTTATGGCGTCGATGACGTTGTCCTCCCTGTACTGTCCCATGGCCCTTTGCGCCGCGTCCACGTTTTTAGCCTGCGCCTTGAACAGGGGCACGTACCTCAGCGCCATGCTGACCAGCAGCGCGAGCTTCGACGAAACGAGCCCGAAGAGGTACAGCAGCTTGTCGCTCGTGATGATCGCCGAGAAGGAGCGGAACCAGTACAGCACCGAAACGATCATCGCAGCGGCGGATATGCCGTACAGGAGCGCTTCGAGGGTGACGGGATTGTCGTTGAGCACGAACAGCACCGTGACGCCGTTATGCTGAAACAGCGGGTTGATCAGTGAAAGCCCGATAAACAGCATAAGACTGAACAGATGCGTGCCCCGCTGGGAGGAACGTGTCCGTATGCAGTAGAGCAGCACCGAGCCCAGCATGGACAGACTTAGCAGCACCGGGTCGGACGCGAACATGGCGATGCCCGCTGCGGCCAAAAAGTACACGAACACGCTCAGGGGGTTGAATTCGTCGAAGGCGTTCAAGCGTTTGCTCCTTTGCAGGCGAAAATTGTTTGGCTATTTGCCGCCCGGGCTCTGCTCCCCGTCCCCGGACGGCTTTGTGAGGTAGGGCTGTACGTCCTGGCCGATGTCCATCGAATACATCCACTGAACCACGTCCCCGTCCTTCAGTCTGTATTCGCCGGCGTTCACGCTCGGGGCGACCCCGTTTACGTAGTACATCCAGCCGGACTGCTCGCCGTACTCCAATTCGTAGATGTAGGCGATGCCCTTCACGTAGGTCATGGCGATCGCGGAGCCCTGCGCGTCCAGCTGAATGCCGTACTGCCGGGCGGCCTCGGTCAGGATCTGGTAGGCGCTGTCGCCCGAGGAGATCTCAAAGCGCGTTTCGGGCAGGATCACGCCGTCTTCGGGGATATACGCGCGCCTTGCGTGGTCGTAGGCGATCGTGTCGCAGCGGATGGACATCGTGACGGCGCCCACGGCATCCTGCTTTTCGGCCCTTTTGCCGCTGTAATAGGACGCGGTGGATTCGAAATTCGTAAGCAGTATCACCGCGCTCAAAAGCACGAACGCGCCGCCTATGAACAGGTAGTTCTTCGGGCTTTTTTTGCCCCTGATCCTCAAAAGCACGCAGCAAAACACGCTCAAGAGCGCGAGAAAAGCGATCGCGACGGTCTTGTAGGAGACGCCGGACGTCTCGCTCCGGACGGCCTTTTCCCTGTGCGTGTCCGTAAACAGGTACAGGCCGCTCAGCCCGTTCTGATACCGCCAGAGGCTCACGCACGCCGTGAAGGCCTGCGTCGTCGCGGTCGCGTTGAAAGGACCGCCCAGCACGTGGCTGAAGCTTCCGTCGTCAAGCCTGTAGAGCATGAGCCCGTCGTAGGCGCTGTGTCCGTTTTTCAAAAAGCGTTGGTCTTTGAAAGGGTCTACGCCCAGCGAGCACAGCGCGATGATCACCTGCGCGGTGCTTTCGGGATTGACGGTCGCGCCGAAACCCATGAACGCGCCGTCGCTTTGCTGCTTCGTGCTGAGAAAGGCAAGCGCCTCTTCGCAGGCGGAACGCACCGCTTCGTTTTCCGCGCAGTGCGGGGCGAGCGCCTGCAGCGTCATCGCGGTCACGTCCGTATCGGAATAATTGCCCATGACCGCCCAGCCGCCGTCGCTTTTGCGCAGGGAAAGCAGTGCGGAGACCATTTCTTCAGCGCCCGGGCCGCCGCCTGTGCGCGTGTTGTTCACAAGATGCAGCCCGTAGACGTAGCTCATGATGCCCTGCGCGCCCGCGCTCTGGTTAAGCGCCTTCTGTACATATTCGTCCCCGGCCTGCCCACAGGCGGTCAGCGCCAGCGCGTATTTGAGCTCCTCGGAGGCGGAAAGCACGCGGCCTTCGCTTAGCGCGTTCTTCAGGGAAGCGCAGTAGGCCTGCCTGTCCAATTCGCAGCCGAACTGCAAAAGCGAGACGACGTACCATTCCGCGCCGCCGGCGGGGGAGGGGATGAGCTCGTTTTTTATCCAGTCGTCAAGGCTTTCCCTGCCCGAGCGCCGGATCAGGAAGTTCAGCAACTCGTCCGCCGTCTGCTCGGGCGTAAGCCCATCATCGCCAAGGCAGGAAAGCCCCGACGCGGCGACGGCCAAAAGCGTCAGCAGGCAAAGAAATTTCACGGTGATTCGTTTCATTCGTTCAATGCACCTTCGCGGTGTGCGGCGGAAAGCATCCGCCGGTCCGTATGCAAAGTGGAGGGGCCGATACCCCTCCACATCGGTCGGCTGCTTTTTCACGGCAGCCGCAAGTTCCTCGGCGCGGGTACGGAAAACTTATTCCACCACACAGACCGGAGGCACGAGGTTCAGACTGTCGCTCACGGCGCTGATCAGCTTTGCGCCGTCGGGCAGGTTGAAGCTCACATTTCCTTCGGCGTCGGTGACGAACTCGGTCTTTTCGCCGTCGATCACAATGACCGCGCCCTCTACCGGCACGCTCACGGGCATGAAGTTTTCGTCGAAGGTGACCATGCTGAGCTTGAGCGTGACATTGCCCGCGCTCACAGCGGCCTGGTCAAAGAAGCTGTAAGCGTCGCTCCAGCCGACGAGGTCGGTGTACACGTAGGCGTAGACGCGGTCGCCGTTCGTCACGGGATCGGTAAGGCCGTAGGACATGGTGTCGTTTACGTAGTAGCCGTAGCTGCCGCCGTTCTCGACGCCCCAGAGCTTGGCGAGGGAAAGGCCCCAATCGCCGTAGGCGCTCAGGTAGCCCGCTTCCGCGCCGCCGTCGTAGGCGAACTCGTGTGCAAGATAGAGCGCGTCGTTTATGGTCAGCGCGCCGTCCGCGTCCGCGTCGCTCAGCGCGATCGGGCATTCGGCAAGCACGAGGCTGCCGTCGGAGATGGTGACGTATACCACGGGGGTTTCTTCGGCGCATGCGGCGAACAGGGCGCACAAAAGCGCGGCGCAAAGCATAAGCACGGTTAACTTCTTCATGATGGCGTAACTCCTTTGATACTTTGAAATTCCGGCGGGCGCGGCGCGTTTTTCGCGCATGCACAATAAGCGCGGCGCACTTTGCCCAACACAGATAATCTTATCAGCTTTCCACTGTTTCGTCAAGCTTTGACGCGCGATATTTTAAGAAAAAAACAAACTTGCGGCGCGCTGCGGGCATTGAAAAAGCGCGCGAACTGTGGTAGAATACCCTTAAAGTTCCCAAAGGGCGCTTGCCGCCTCCGCACGGCGGCACCCGGTTACGCAAGCGAAACGATTTAGGAGGAAATAAACCCATGAGATCGGATACGGTTTTTATCGACAATCAGGGCAACGGTTTTGAAGAAGCGCTCAACCAGACCCGCAAGGTGGCCGCTTATGAAGAGCTTGGCGAGAAAAATTCGCTGCAGCTGCAGCTGATGACCGAAGAAATGCTCTCGCTCGCGCGCAGCGTGACCGGCGAACTGCAGGCCAAGTTCTGGCTGGAGTGCGAGGAGCAGAAATACGTGCTGCACATGAGCACGAAGACCATCATGGACAACGACAAGCGCTATAAGCTCATCTCCTCGACCACGTCCAACAGGAACGAGGCCGCAAAGGGCTTTCTGGGCAAGCTCAGGGACGCTTTCGAGCAAGCCATGGTCATGGATACCGACTTCAGTCGCTTTGACGCGCCCGTGGACATCATGGTCACCATGCCCCAGATCGTCTACCACGAATCGCCCGAATGGGACGGCTACGAGAGAAGCATTTTGCAGCGCATCGCCGACAACGTAAAGATCGGCATTCGCGGCGGCACGGTCGACATGAGCGTGACGAAGGATTTCGCTGCCCGAAAGGAGAATGTGTGATATGACCATAAACAAAAGCCTGACCGGCGGAAAGCTCACCCTGAGCCTCGACGGACGTCTGGACATTTTGACCGCGCCCGACTTCGAGCATCTCGTGAAAAACGAACTGGAAGACGTGACGGAGCTCGTCATCGACATGGAAAAGCTGGAGTACATCTCCTCCGCAGGCCTCAGAGTCCTTCTGACCGCCAGAAAGCTCATGCAGAACAAGGGCGGCATGAAGATCGTCGGCGCCAACCAGCTCGTCAAAGAGGTGTTCGAGGTGACCGGCTTTGCGAGTATTCTGAACATCGAGTGACGCTTTTTTTTGAAGTACACATGCGCCGCGGCCGATCGCCGCGGCTGCGTTTTGTTTATCGGGAACCCCTTTGCAGGCCTTCGCGGCCGAATGATGTGCTTGCATCCGATACCGCCAGACGAAAAAAATTTTGAAAAACGGTTTACTTCCGCGCTTTAATGTGTTAAAATACAAAATAAAGAAGCCCGTCGCCGTTTTCCGCGCAGGCCGCCGACAGGCACGCACCCTGCGCATACTCTGCAAAAGGGGGAGAGAACTTGGGTAAAAAGACCAAACAAAACGGCACCGACAGCATGTACGAGGCGATACTGCTGCTGAAGGATCTGGATGAATGCAAGCGCTTTTTTGAGGACCTTTGCTCGCCCACGGAGCTTAGGAGCATGGAGCAGCGCTACGACGTGGCGGTATACCTGATGCAGGACAAGGTGTACGCGGATATTCTCGACAGGACCGGCGCCAGCAGTGCGACTATCAGCCGCGTGCGCCGCAACATACTCGACAGCCGCACCGGGGGCGCGATGAGGCAGCTCATCGTGCGTCAGGGGCTGGCAGAGGATAAAGATTAAACCCACTCGACGAAAGGAATGAACAGCCCATGGAACGTTATTTTCAACCGGAAATCGAAACCGCGAGCCGGGAACAAATCAAAGCCTGGCAGGACGAACGCCTCGTTAAACAGGTAAAACACGTCTGGGACAACGTGCCCTACTACCGCAAAAAAATGGAAGAAAAGGGCCTGACTCCGGACGACATCAAATCCACCGACGACCTTCACAAACTGCCGTTCCTCAGCAAGTACGACCTGCGCGAGGCCTATCCCTACGGGCTGCTCGCCGAGCCGCTTGAAAACTGCGTGCGCATCCACTCCACCTCCGGAACGACCGGCAAGCGCGTCGTCGCGTTCTATACGCAGCACGACATCGACTTATGGGACGACTGCTGCGCCAGGGCCATCACCGCGGCGGGCGGCACAAAAGAGGACGTGTGCCAGGTTTCCTACGGCTACGGCCTGTTCACCGGCGGCGCGGGCTTGAACGGCGGAAGCCACAAAGTGGGCTGCCTCACCGTGCCCATCTCCAGCGGCAACACCGAAAGGCAGATCATGTTTATAATGGACCTGCAGGCGACGATCCTCTGCTGCACGCCGTCCTATGCCGCCTACATCGGCGAGACGATGAAGGAGATGGGGCTCACGCCCGATCAGATCCCGCTCAAGGCCGGCATCTTTGGCGCCGAGGCGTGGAGCGAGGAAATGCGCCATGACATCGAAAAGACGCTGGGCATCAAGGCCTACGACATCTACGGCCTGACCGAGATCAGCGGCCCCGGTGTGGCCTTCGAGTGTTCCGCCCAGAGCGGCATGCACATCAACGAGGACCACTTCATCGCCGAGATCATCGACCCCGTGACCGAAGAGGTGCTGCCCGAGGGCAGCGAGGGCGAGCTCGTGTTCACGTCGATCACCAAGGAAGCGTTCCCGCTTTTGAGATACAGGACGCGCGACATCTGCGTGCTCACGCGCGAAAAGTGCCCCTGCGGCAGGACGCACGTCAAAATGTGCAAGCCCCGCGGCCGCAGCGACGACATGCTCATCATCCGCGGCGTGAATGTGTTCCCCAGCCAGATCGAAACCGTGCTCATCAACCAGGGCTATCCCGCGAACTACCAGATCATCGTCGACCGCGTAAACCACACGGACACGCTGGACGTTCAGGTGGAAATGACGCCCGAAATGTTCACCGACAACATGGGCGAGATCGCTTCGCGCCAGAAGAAGCTGGTCGAGGGCCTGCGCTCCATGCTGGGCCTGACCGCCAAGGTCACGCTGGTCGCGCCCAAGACCATCGTCCGCAGCGAGGGCAAGGCTGTCCGCGTGATCGACAAGCGCAAGATTTAAGGAGGGCTGAAGATGAGCGTAAAGCAGATTTCGGTATTTCTCGAAAACAAGGCCGGCGCGCTGAGCGACATGACCCAGGTGCTGGCAGACAACGATATCGACATGCGCGCCTTCTCCCTGGCCGAGGCCAGCGATTTCGGCATCGCCCGCATGATCGTGGACGACGTGTACAAGACTACCACGGTGCTCAAGGACGCGGGCTTCGTGCATTCGGTCAGCACCGTGCTGGCCGTGCCCGTGCCGGACAAGCCGGGCGGGCTGAACGGCGTGCTTGCGGTGCTCAAGACACTCGGCATCAACGTCGAATACATGTACGCTTTCCTCGGCGCGAAAAAGGAAACCGCCTACATGATCATGAAGAGCGACGACGCTCAAAAAGCCGAGGTAGCCTTGACCGCCCACGGCGTGCGCCTCGCGGATCAGGAAGAGCTGAGCGGGCTGTAAAACGTCCCGTCGGAACCCGGCAAAAAAACGCCCGGACTGCCGTACAGGCAGCTTCCGGGCGTTTTTCGGCTTTCTCGTCAGCCCTTTCCGGAGAAATACACTTCGGAAACGGTCGCCTTGACGCGGGCGTCGAGCGTGAGCTTTACGACGACGTCGGTCTCAGGCAGCAGGCAGGAGATGTCGAAGCAGTAGCCATCATCGTTTTCGGAAAATGCGATTTCATTTCCGTCCAGCGTGCGCGCCGAGAGCACTTTGCCGGGCAGGCCGTTTATGCGCTGCTTCGCAAACTCGGCCGCGTCCAGTATGTGCAGGTAAACGATATTCTCTCTGAACGTCGTGCCGAACACGCCGTCCACGGGCTCGACCGGGCCGCCGCGCGTGCCGTAGACGGCCTCGCCGTTTTGCCTGATCCAGCTTCCAAGCTCGCGGATGCGCGCGTGGATCTCGTCCGAGAGCTTTCCGCTTTTGTCCGGCGCGATGTTCCACAAAATGTTGCCGTCGCGGCAGATGACGTTCACGGTCATTCTGATCAGCCAGTCCAGATCGCGCACGGGGTCGTTTTCCATCCAGCCCCAGCTCGCGCCGCTGCACAGGCACAGGTTCTTTTCCCACGGCACGGTGATGATCTTGCCGCTCAATTCCTTGCTGCCCTCGTCGCAGTAAAAGTCGCCCTCCCAGCCGGAGCGGGGGTTGATGACCGCTTTGGGCGCGTGCGAGCGCACCATTTTGTTCAGCTTGTCCGGCTCCCAGAACCAGCTGCTGGAGGTGTCGCTGCCCTTGTGGGCCAGCCACCCGCCGTCGTACCAGAGTATGTCCGGCGCGCCGTAGTTCGTGACGAGCTCTTCGACCTGCCGATAGCACTGCGTTTTCATTTTGAGGGCGTTGTCCTTGAGGCCCTTCGGGTCGAAATATCCGGGAAAGCGCCAGTCCATGGGGGAGTAGTAGTACCCGACGCGCATGCCGTATTTGCGGCAGCTGTCGGTGAATTCCTTTACGAAATCGCGCCCGGCGGCGGAATGCGCCGAATCGAAGTTCAGATAGCTTCCGGGGCTGTTCCAAAGCGCGAAGCCGTCGTGATGGCGCGTGACCATGACCATGTAGTTCGCGCCCAGATCGCGCGCGGTCTCGGCCCATTCGTCGGTCGAAAAATCCCTGGGATCGAACGCATCCTTCAGCGCCTCGTATTCGTGATACGGCAGCTTTTCGTTGAAGCGCGCCCATTCGCCGCGCCCGAGCAGGGAGTAAAGCCCCCAGTGGATGAACATTCCCACCTTGGCGCTGCGCCACCAGGCGAGGTCCTCTTCACCGAGTTTGAGCCCGGGCACGCGCATGCCGCCCAGACTTTTGAAGTTGACGCTGCTTTTGAGCATCGATTGGAGCTCCGCTCCGGTCATTTCCCTTGGAAGCGTGATGGGCATATCCTTCAAACCTCACTGTCGTTTCTGTGCCGCGCGTCATAAAAAGCTCATCTGCTGCGCAAGCGGCCTTCGCCACTTCGCGGCGTGCGTGGCCGTGTCGAAACTGCTCAGATCCCTTACCGGCTCGAAGCCCTTGTTGACGAGGCTCGCGTTCTGCGGGAGCGACGGGTCGGTCAGCACGTAATTGTAGTCGCAGAGTTTTTTCTTCGCGGCGTCCGCTTCGCCGCGCCTTAAGTCCGTGGTCAGCACGAAACAGGCGTGGGAGAGCGTGAAGATGAGCTTGTTTCTCAGCTGCGACACCGCCGGGTTCGGTGCCGCCGCGGGGTGCGCGGTGCTCAAAACCAGCATGCTGCCGTCTTCGATCGCGTAGGCGTGCCCTTCGTCGGTCGTAAAATCGTCGAAGCCGCCCGTGAGCGCGCAGATGAGCCGGCTTTCGTTCTCCAGCGCATAGCCCGCGGCCAGGCGGCAAACGCCGGCCTCCTCGCCGGTCACGAGCCCGAAATTGTTGAGCGCGCAGGTGTACAAAAGATGCTCGATCCCTTTTTTGACCTCCGGCGCGGTCCGTATGCCGGAAATGCCGGTGATGCCTATGTAGGGCGCATCCAGCAGGGCGAGGTTGCCCTTTGCGAAGAAGATGGGGCTGTAATATACGCCGAGGCGCTGTTTTACGTTTTCGGGATAGGGCTCGTCGAAGGGGGTGACGATTTCCGTGCCCTTGCTCACGCAGTCCTCGACGAGGCGGCTTAGCAGCATGTCCCTCCCCAAAAGCAGGCACAGCCTGTAGGCGTACTCCTCGTCTATGCCGAACAGACGCATCAGGCTGAACATGTCCTGCCCCAGCAGGCGGCTCAGCCGTCCCTCGCTCTCCACGCCGAGTTTTCCCGCGAGCGCGCTCAGCTCGTCGAAGCTCAGAGGCCTGACCGTGCTGTCGCCCATCGGGCTGAGCGGCAGCGTAAGAAGCATCATCGCAAATGCGTCGTCGCTGTGATACATGCGTTCCCTCTCATTGATGGAGTATATAGTCGAAAAAGGCATCGGGCGTCGGCGCGTCGAGGTCGAGAAATTCGGTGCGCTCGAAGATGTTTTCGAGGTAGTGCGCGTCGGAGGAGTGCAATTGCTTTACGGGCGGGATGCCCTTGTGCGGCAAGGGCAGGCCGATCGAAACCTCCAGCGCCGGAAACGGTATGTCCGGCGGCAAAAAGCCCAGCGCCTGCAAGATACCGTTGCTTCCGCGGTTGATGTGCGCGGGGATCGCAAGCCCGCCCCGATCCGTGACCATCTTAAACAGGTCGTCGACGGAAAGATCCAGCGCGGAGATCAAAAGCTTTTCCTCTTCGCGGATTATTTCGTCGTCGTCGTTCATATAGGCCTGCACGCCGAAGAGCGAGGGCTTGTTTTTGATCGGCGGAAGATGCTGATAGATCTCGTCCGAAAACGCCTGCGCCTCCTCCACGGTGCGGAAGTAGGCCAGCATGTGCGCGTCCTCCGCCGTCGTAAGCTCGAGCCCCGGCAATAGCCCCACGCCCAGCGCGTCCGCGATCAGCTTTATGGGCTCAAGCTGCCCCGCCGTGTTGTGGTCGGTCACGGCGATCATGTCCAATTCCTTGAGCTTGCACATGTTCACGATGTTGTTGGGCGTCATGTCCATGTCTCCGCAGGGAGACAGGCACGAGTGCATGTGCAGGTCGACCGCGTATTTCATTTCAGCACGCGCCTATGCCCGCGGCGGCGAGGCGCCCGCAGATGTCGAAGGCCGTGAGCGAGGAGGAAAGCACGCAGATGCCCTCTTCGTCCGCCTTTTCCACGACGTCGTCCTCCATGCGTATGCCTTCGGGGATGATGACGCAGCTCATGTCGTGCAGGCTGGCGACGGCGATCACGTTCATGTGCGTCTGCACCGTCGTCCAGGCCATGCCTTCGCGCCCGTGCGCCATGACCCAGCTCAGAAGGTCGCAGGTATAGCCTTCCTTCACCTGCTTTTCGGTGTCGGCCTGTTTGGTAAGAATGCTCGCGCCGATTATGTCGGCCACTTCTTTAACTGTCATGTGAGCTTATCCTTTCTTATTTGTATGGAATCTGTGTCCGATTTGCGGGCGGGGCTTTGCGAGGCGCTATTCCCTCGTAAGCTCGCTGACCTCCACCATCTGCTTTGCCATGTCGGTGACCTTTTGCTTGAGCAGGAAAAGGCAGTCCAGCTCCCTTGCGTAGCCCCTTACGATGTCCTCGGCCAGCGCCTGGCAGGTGGGGGAGCCGCAGGAGCCGCAGTCGAGGCCGGGCAGCTTTTTGCGGATCTCTTCGATCTGGTCCATTTTCTTGAGCGCCTCGGAGAAATCCTGGTCCAGCTTCATCGCCTCGATCGGCTCGATGGGCTTGTCGAAGCACACGTCGTTGCCCAGCTGCTTTACCTCTTCGAGGGTGACTGCGTCGCTGATCTTTTCCTTGGGCAGGTCGACCACGAGCTTTCGTATGCGGTTTCGGGCGATGTACACGTTTTCGAACACGATCGGCCCGCCGACGCAGCCGCCGTCGCAGGCCAGCCCCTCGAAATACTTGAGGTCGGGCAGGCGGTCGTTTTCGATCTCTTCAAGCACCTTGCTCACGTTCTCTATGCCGTCCACGGCGAGGGCCTCTTCCTCTTCGATGGCGAGGCTCTCTCCGCCGCTTCTGGCCCAGCCGATGCCAAGGGCCGTTCCGCCGTGGGTTCGCGTATCGAGGTCGTCGCTGTCGCCCATTCTGTCGCGCCTTAACTGGCTGGACAAAAGGCCGTAGATCTCGATGATCGAGATCGCCCCGTCCACGGCGCTCTTTTTGTGGCCGATGGGGTTTCGGATCGCCGTGGCCTTGGCAGCGCAGGGGGTGATGAAAAAGCAGCCGACTTCCTCGGGCTTTACGCCGTTTTTCTCGCAGAATTCGCGCTTTGCCGCGCTGGCCGCGATCTCCATGGGGGAGCGCACGTCCACGACGTTGTCGATCAGCTCGGGAAAGCGCACCTGAATCAGCCTGAGCACCGCGGGGCAGGCCGAGGAGATCAGCGGATGGGGGCAGCTGGGGTTTTTGAGCTTTTCCATGATGGCGCGCGAAGCGATGTCCGCGCCGCGCGATACGTCAAAGACGTAGTTAAAGCCCATGCGCAACAGGCCGCGGGATATGCTGTTTACGTCCGTAAGCTTTTTGAACTGGCCGAACAGTGCCGGCGCGGGCAGCGCAATCTTATACTTGAAGCGGTTGATGGAGCTGAGCGGATCGGTAACGGCGATCTTCGCGTGCTGCTGGCAGACGCGGATGCACTCGCCGCAGTCTATGCACAGTTCGTCTATGATCGTGGCCCGGCCCTTTCGGATGCGTATGGCCTCGGTGGGGCAGCGCTTTAAGCACCCCGTGCAGCCCACGCATTTGCCCTTGTCCAGCTTGACCGAATGCAGGTTTTTCAGCGCCACAGGCAGTCCTCCTTATTTGATGTCGAATACCATTTCGATCTTCGTGCCTTCGCCGACTATGGACTCGATGTTGAAGTGGTCGGCGTTCCTTGCCATGTTGGCAAGGCCCATGCCCGCGCCGAAACCCATCATGCGCACGTCGTCGCTGGCGGTGGAATAGCCCTCGCTCATCGCAAGGTCTATATCGGGAATGCCGGGACCGACGTCTTCGCTGATGAGCGTCACGTTGTCGGGATTGAGCTCCAGCATCAATTTTCCGCCGTCGGAGTGGATGACCAGATTGATCTCGGCCTCGTAGCAGGCGATGGCCAGGCGGCGTATCACGCCCGGGTCGACGCCCAGCTTCTTGAGCATGCGCTTGATCTGCGCGCTGGCCTCTCCGGCGGTCACGAAATCCATTGCGGCTACGGGGAATTCTTCTTTGAGTATGCTCATGCTTTACCCCCCTCGTCAGCCGATGGTCCCGTTGTTCATGCCGCCGGCATAGAGCTTGCCGCTGGCGATGAACATCGTAAGATCGGTAGCGATCACGCTGATGCCGTCCTCGTTGGCCATTTCGAGCGCCTCGGCGGTGGGCAGCTTGCCCCGCGTAAAGCACACGGCCCGTATGTCGAGCATGTCGCAGGTGCGCATCACCTGATGGTTCACAAGTCCCGTGAGCAGGATCATATGCTCCTTGGGGAAGGCCAGCACGTCGCTCATCATGTCGCTTGCGCAGGCGCAGGATATCTCGAGCTCTTCGTCCACCACGTCGGTAAGCGGCCGGGCGGAGAGCAGCTGCATGATCTGTTTGAGTTTCATAGGCTTTCTCCTGTCGGTAAAATAATCTCTTACTATTATACATGAACTTTACTTTTTTTTCAACGGTTGAAGCGCGTCATTCGGCAGAAAAACATTTTTGACGCAATACTGCATATTTTTTCGTCTCGCAATTCATTTTTGCGTTATTTTTATTAAATTACTAAAAATATTTGCAATTTCACGTATGCAGGTATTGCAATTTGCGCGGGCGTATGGTATTATTTGCCCAACATTGCCGCCGGTGGCGGCCAAAAAGGAATGGAGGATACGCAATGAAAAAGCTTCTTGCCCTCGCGCTGTGCCTCATGCTCATGCTCAGCTGCATGGCGCTTGGCTCGGCCGAGCAGGCTCAGACAGTTTACCGCACGCTTTATTCCGGCGAGGTAAGCACGCTGAACTACCTGACCACATCCACCACAAACGAGTTCACCATTTCCGCCAACGTCGTGGACACGCTGATCGAGCACGACCGCTTCGGCCAGCTGGTGCCCTGCCTTGCCACGGATTGGGAGCTCAGCGAAGACGGCTGCACCTGGACGTTCCATCTCCGTAAGGACGCGACCTGGGTAAACAGCAAGGGCGAATTCTACGCCAACGTTACCGCGGAAGACTTCGTCACGAGCGCCAAGTACGTGCTGGACGCGGCCAACGCTTCCTCCACCGCCTGGATCCTGACCGATTACATTCTGGGCGCCGAAGCGTACAACGAAGGCGAAACGACCGATTTTGAAACCGTGGGCGTCAAGGCGCTGGACGAATACACCGTCGCCTACACCACCTTCGAGCCCTGCCCGTATTTCCTGAGCATGCTGGACTACGTCTGCTACATGCCCCTGAACGCGGCCTTCCTCGCCGAAGTCGGCGATCAGTTCGGCGTCGCTAGCAGCCCCGACAACATCCTCTATTGCGGCGCTTACATTTTAAGCGAGCTTAAGCCCCAGGAGAAGAGGGTCTACACGAAGAACCAAGCCTACTGGGACAAGGAGCACGTCTACATCGACGCGATCGAGCAGACCTACAACCTGGAAGCCTCCACGCTCAGCCCCGAAATGTACCTGCGCGGCGAGATTGACGCGGCGGACATCTCCACCGAGGTCGCGGCTGCCTGGCTCAAGGATCCCGACAAGGCCGCACGCATCCATCCTGTCCGCCAGTACGGCCAGTACAGCTACTTTTGGACCTTCGACTTTGACGCCAACTTCGACGAGGAATACGAGCCCGCCAACTGGCTCATCGCCGTAAACAACGAAAACTTCCGCCAGTCCTTCAAATTCGCGCTCGACCGTGTGCGCGCAAAGAGCGCCATCGAGCCCAACAACCCCGAAGACCTGCTTTGGGACACCATCATGCCCGAAGGCATCTGCGTAAACGAAGGCCTCGACTACACCGACACCGGCGCGCTCAGCGGCATGGAGATCGTAATGGACACCGAAAAGGCGCTCGAGTACAAGGCCAAGGCCGTCGAAGAGCTCACAGCCGCCGGCGCGACCTTCCCGATCAAGGTGCTGGTTCCCTACAACCCCTCCTCCAACAACTGGGCCAACGAGTGCCTGATCGTGGAGCAGCAGCTTGAAGAAGCGCTGGGCAGCGACTACATCGACCTGATCGTAGAGCCCGGCCCGTCCTCCGGCTTCCTGGGTGCCGTGCGCAGGAGCGGCAACTACGCCTTCCTCAAGTGCAACTGGGGCCTCGACTTTGACGATCCCGTCAACCTGACCGAGCCCTTCAAGGAGACCAACAACTACAACTTCATGATCAACGCCACCGATCCCGCCCTGATGGGTGAAGACGGCACGCTCGAATACTACAAGCTGCTCAACGCCGCCAAGGCCATGCCCGGCAACGACGTGAACGCACGCTACGAGGCCTTTGCCGAGGCTGAAGCGTACCTGATCAACCACGCCATCGTGATCCCCTACGGCTCCGACAACGGCGGATACACCGCTTCGCTGCTGAACACCTTCGAGGGACAGTTCGGCGCGACCGGCCTCGCTTCCTGCCGCTACAAGGGCATGCACCTGCTGGACAAGCCCATGAGCACGAGCGACTACTTCGAGGCCTACCTCGACTGGCTGGACGAGAGAGACGCGCTCATCGACGCAGAATAATCCATAAAATCCATTCAAAGCGGGGACGGCTTTGCGGCCGTCCCCAAAATGTATACACTAAGGTTGTGCTTTTATGAACCGCTTGTGGCAATTTTTTGAGGCCTGCGGCCGCTTTATCTCCGCGCACTGGCTGACGCTCGTGATCCTTATCGTGATCCTCGCCGGCTTTTTCGCGCTGATGGCCTGGCGGCATCTGGTCAAATATTCGCTCAAACGCCTCGGCGCGAGCGTCCTTACGCTGTTGATCATCATCACGGTGGTCTTCGTGCTGCTTCGGAACATGCCCGAGGAGGGCTTTATCGAAAACTACGACAAGCTCAGCAAGGAGCAGCGACTGCAAAAGCTTGAAAGTCTGGGCCTTACGAAGCCCATCTACGAACAGTTCTGGAATTTTCTGAAAAACCTGTTCCGCGGGGACTTCGGAAAATCCACCAAATACTCCATCAACCGCGACGTCATGAAAATCATCGCGGAAAAGGCCCCGCTGTCGATGATCCTCGGGGTCATCTCCATGGCGCTTTCGCTGGTCATGGGCATACCGCTCGGCGCGGCGATGGCGCGCAAAAAAGGCAAATTCTGGGACAGATTCGGCACCGCGTTCATCGTGTTCATAAACGCCGTGCCGGCTGCCGTCTACTATATATTTATACAGCTCTACGGCACGAAGCTCATGTCAATCGACCTTACGTTCTCAAGAGGCGATCCGGTCACCTGGATACTGCCGATCTTTTCGATGTCGCTGGGCTCGGCCGCGAGCTACGCGATGTGGCTGAGGCGCTACATGCTGGACGAGATCAATAAAGACTACATACGCCTTGCCCGCGCAAAGGGCGTGCCCGGGCGAAAGCTCATGTTCCGGCACGTATTCCGCAACGCCTTCGTTCCGATGATCCAGTACATCCCGGCCTCGCTCCTTTACACAGTCGCGGGCTCGCTGTACATCGAATCGCTCTACAGCATCCCGGGCATGGGCGGCCTTTTGGTGCAGGCGATCGGGCTTCAGGACAACCCGCTTGTGCAGGCGCTGGTCATGATCTATTCCTGCATCGGCATCGTGGGTCTGCTTTTGGGCGATCTGCTCATGGCCACGATCGACCCGCGCATCAATTTTGTGAAAAAGGGCGGTGTGCGCTGATGAAGCTGTTTTTTGAAGGCAAGAAGCGCCGCGTCGAGGACAATATCAATCAGGCCGCGAAATACGCGGGCCTGAGCGACGAAGAGCTGTTCACGCTGGCCGAGTTCGACCCGGACGCCGGCGAAAAGACGGGCTATTCCAACTATTCCTACTGGCGCAGCACCTTCAGGGCGTTTCTGCACAACAGGCTTGCGCTGTTCATGCTGATCATCCTTACGCTGCTTGTGCTGTTTACGTTCGTTCAGCCGCTTTTGCCGGATCAGTACGACCCGCTGAAGGTGCAGACCAATCCCCTGAACAACAGCAAGATCATTTCCGCCCGGGCGCCCTCCACGACGACGGTGTACATGAGCGTGCCCGCGGGGACGATGCTCTACGCCAAGAAGGTGGACGAGGAGTGGTACGGCGTCAGAAACAGCGGCCTGACGATCCAGAGCACCGTGACCACGAAGGGCTCGAATCTGGTCTACTTCACGGTGCTGGACTACGGCGAAGAGTGGACGAAGATCGAATACGAGGACGAGATCTATTATATCAAAAAGACCGATACGGACGGCGCACTGATCGAGTTCGGCTTCAGAAAGCTGACCAAGCCCGAAAAGCTGACCGATACGCCGTATGTCACCTATTCCAACAACTGCATCGCCCTGTACGCGGAGCCCGAGGACATCTCGCAGGACGGCGACTACCTGTACGTCGAAGCGCAGTACCTCGACGTGCGCGAGGACGGGACCGCCGTCACGAAGGGGGAAACGGAGCTCAGGGACTATCCCAGCAAAATGCCCTTCCTTCTTGGCACCAACAGCGCCGGGCAGGACCTGTGGGCGAGGATCTGGAGCGGCACGCGCACTTCGCTCTGGATCGGCTTCGTGGTCGCGGTGTTCGAGGTTTTGATCGGCATCGTCGTTGGCATCATCTGGGGGTACGTGCGCGCGCTGGACAGGATCATCACCGAGATCTACAACGTCATCGACAACATCCCCACGACGATCATCCTCGTGCTGGTAAGCTACATCATGCGCCCAAGCATCAGCACGCTGATCCTGGCGATGTCGCTTACGCGCTGGCTGGGCATGGCGCGCTTCATCCGCAACCAGATCATCATCATCCGCGACCGGGACTACAACCTGGCATCGCGCTGTCTTGGCACGGAGCCCGCGCGCATCATGGTCAAAAACCTGCTGCCCTATCTCGTGAGCGTGATCATGCTGCGCATGGCGCTGGCCATTCCCAACGCGATCTCAAGCGAAGTGTTCATCACATACATCGGACTGGGTCTCAGCGTAAAGACGCCGTCGCTTGGCAACCTGATCATCGAGGGCAAGCGGCTGATCACCGTCGAGGGTCAGCAGTATCAGCTTCTGTACTCCTCTTTGGTGCTGAGCGTCATCACGATTTCCTTCTACATCATCGGCAACGCCTTCGCGGATGCCGCAGACCCCAAGAACCATGTATTATAGAGGGGGCGATACCGTGAACGAACCGATTTTGAGCGTAAAGGACCTGAATTTGAAATTCTCTCTGCGCGGGCAGACGCTCCACGCGCTGCGCGACGTGTGTCTGGACGTGTACAAGGGCGAATCTCTCGCCATCGTGGGCGAGAGCGGCAGCGGAAAGAGCGTGCTGACGAAATGCTTTCTGGGCCTCAACGACGCAAACGGCTACATCGAGAGCGGCTCGATCCTCTACGAGGGCATGGACCTTGCCGCCTTCAAAAAGGAAAGCGAATGGCTGAAAATACGCGGCCGCGAGATCGCGATGGTCATGCAGGACCCCATGACCAGCTTAAATCCGCTCAGAACCATCGGCGCGCAGATCCTCGAGTCCATCAACCTTCATCAGAAAAACCTTACCCCCGCGCAGGCGAAAACGAAAATGCTGGACATGCTCGACCAGGTCGGCATCTACGACCCCGAAAAGCGTGCAAAGCAGTACCCGCACGAGTTTTCGGGCGGCATGCGCCAGAGGGTGGTCATCGCGATCGCCCTTGCCTGCAAGCCGAAGATACTGATCTGCGACGAACCGACGACGGCGCTGGACGTGACGATACAGGCGCAGATATTAAAGCTCATAAAGACGCTGGTAAAGGAAAGCGGCATCACCGCGATCTACATCACCCACGATCTTGGCGTCGTGGCCAACGTCTCCACGCGCATCGCGGTCATGTACGCGGGCGACATCGTGGAGATCGGAACCAGCGAGGAGATCTTCTACGACCCGCGCCATCCCTATACCTGGGCGCTCTTGTCCAGCCTTCCGCAGCTTGGCGTCAAGGGGGAAAAGCTGTATTCCATCGCCGGCACGCAGGCAAACCTGTTCGCAAGGGTCGAGGGCGACGCCTTCGCGCCGCGCAACCCATATGCGCTCAAAATGGACTACGTAAAGCGGCCGCCGTACTTCGAGCTTTCCCCGACCCACAAGGCGAGGACCTGGCTTCTGGACGCGCGCGCGCCCAAAGTGGAGCCGCCCGAGATCATACGCAAGCTTTCCCGCAGGGAGGTGGACCTGAATGGCTGAACCGCTTCTGAGCGTCAAAAACCTTTCTGTGGTGTTCGGAAAGCGCAGGCACCCCTTCGTCGCGGTAAACGACGTGTCCTTCGACATTTACCGGGGCGAGACCTTCGGGCTCGTGGGCGAAAGCGGCAGCGGCAAGACCACCATCGGCCGCGCGATCATCCGCGTGGTGCCCACCGCCGCGGGCGAGATCATCTTCGACGGAAAACAGATCAACAACAAGATCTCCAAGGCGCTGGACAAGGAGGTCACCCATCGGATACAGATGATCTTTCAGGACCCTATGGCCTCGCTCAACGAGCGCGCCAAGGTGGACTACATCGTGTCCGAGGGCGTGTATCACCGCTATAAGAAGCCAGAAAGGGAGCAAAAGGTCGAGCAGGCGCTGCGCGACGTGGGGCTTTTGCCCGAGTTTGCAAGCCGCTTCCCGCACGAGTTTTCCGGCGGCCAGAGGCAGAGGATCGGCATCGCCCGCGCGCTGATCATGGAGCCGGACTTTATCGTGGCGGACGAGCCGATAAGCGCGCTGGACGTCTCCATCCGCGCGCAGGTACTGAACCTGATGAGCGAGCTTCAGAAGCAGCGCGGGCTTACGTACCTGTTCATAAGCCACGATCTGAGCGTCATGCGCTTTATCTGCGACCGCATCGCGGTCATCCACAAGGGCGTCATCGTGGAGCTTTCGGATACGGAAACGCTGTTTAAGCATCCGCTGCACCCTTACACGCGCGCGCTGCTCTCCGCCGTGCCCATGCCCGACCCGATCTCCGAAAGGGAAAAGGTGCTGGAGGTCTACGACCCGGGCCAGCACGACTACGCGTCCCCGGAAAACAAGCCCCGCTTTGTGGAGATCGAACCGGGACACTTCATTCACGGAAACACTTCCGAGCTGAAAAAGTACGCGAAAATGCTCGGAAAAGACGCTTGATACCCCTGAAATCTGACGAAAAGAGGCGCCGAAATGACGCTTGAAACGGCAAAGGCCCGCTGCTGGGCCGAGATCGATCTGGACGCGCTGAAGCACAACTATCTGGAGGCGCTGTCCATACTGGACGGGCGCGCGCAGTTGATCTGCGTGCTGAAGGCCAACGCCTACGGCCTGGGCGCAAAGCGCGTGGCAAAGGAGCTGTACGAACTGGGCGCGCGGTTTTTCGCCGTGGCCTGCGCCTGTGAGGCGGAGGAGATACGCCCGATCGTGCCCGGGGCGGAGATACTGATCATGGGGCTTGTCGGCCCCGAGGAAGCCGGGCAGGCCGTGCGGCACGGCATAAGCCTTACGGTCTTTAACCGCGAAAGCGCCGAAACCGTGCTCTCAGCCGTGCAGAAGGCCGGGACCGCGGCCCGCGTCCACGTCAAAACGGACACGGGGCTGCACAGGATCGGCTTCGACCGGGACAACCTTTCGTATCTTCCTGCGCTCGTTTCCAGTCCGTACATACAGATCAAAGGTCTGTACAGCCACCTGGCGCTTCGGGACAGGGAACACGATTTGAAGCAGTTTGAACTGTTCGACGAGGCGGACGCGTATCTGAAAAGCCTCGGCGCGGACGGCTACATGCGCCACATCTGCGACAGCATCGGCATGGTGCGCTACCCCGAAAGGCACATGGACGCGGTCCGCGCGGGCGCGTGGCTCTATGGCGTGTGCCCCTACCGCTACGAGCACCCGGAGAGGGATTTTCCGACCGTGCGCTTCATGACGCGCGTAAGCGACCTGCACACCGTGCCCGCGGGCGAGTGCGTGGGTTACGACGACGAGCATCCGCTAAAGCACTCGGCGCGGGTCGCGACGCTCAGCGCGGGCTATGTGGACGGCTTTGCGCGCCTCAACAACGTGGGCGAGGTGGAGATCAGGGGCAAAAAAGCGCCCGTGCTCGGCCTCGTGTGCATGGATCAGATGATGGTCGACGTAAGCGAAATCCCGGCCTGCAAAGTGGGCGACGAGGTGACGCTGCTTGGCGGAGGGATCGGGCTGAACGACTACGCCGCCGTCGCAAAGCTCAACCGGAACGAGGCGCTCAGCCGCCTTGGCCGCAGGGTGCCGAAAATCTATATCAAAGACGGAAAAGCAGACGAAATCGTAAGGGACGTTTAAAGCCGGCGCGCAGCCGGCTTTTCCGTTCGTTGTTTTACTGTTTACTTGTTTTTGTCCAGCCGCCTGAACAGCTCGCTCAGCTCCGTGGGGGTGAGGTTGCGCCATTTGCCTGTCTTTAAATTGCCCAGGCGCAGGTGCATGATCCTTATGCGGCGAAGGCTTTTGACCTCGTAGCCCAGCGCCTCGCACATGCGGCGGATCTGGCGGTTCAGGCCCTGCGTCAAAATGATGTTGAAGGTCTTTTCGCCGGTCTTCACCAGCTTGCAGGGCAGGGTGGTCGTGCCCAGGATGTGCACGCCCGAGGACATCTTTTTTATGAAATCGTAGTCCACGGGCTTGTCGACCCGGACCTCGTATTCCTTTTCGTGCCTTTCGGCGGCGCGCAGTATGCGGTTTACGATGTCGCCGTCGTTGGTGAGCAGAAGCAGCCCCTCGCTGTCCTTGTCCAGCCTGCCGATCGGGAAAATGCGGTCGTCGTGGTCGATAAAGTCGATCACGTTGTCCTTTTCGTTGGGGTCGGCGGTGCACACGATGCCAACGGGCTTGTTGAGCATGATGTACTTGCGCTTTGTGACGGGCTTTACGCTTTCACCCTGAACACTCACCCTCATGCCGGGATAGACCCTGTCGCCCAGGGACGCGACGGCGCCGTCGATGGTCACGAGGCCGTCTGTAATCAGCTTGTCCGCCTGCCTGCGGGAGCACTTGCCCGCGTCCGCCAGATACTTGTTTATTCTTACGCCTTCGTCCGTTTCGTATGCCATAGCGCACCGCCCATGTCGTATTTACCCGAATTATACCACAAAATCTTTTTTCCTAAAGCATGGAATTGTAAAGCTTAAAAGCGCGTTATCTGTATTGAAAAACGTTTTGCGGCGTGGTATAATTGATTCATATTTTTTGTAAGGAGTGTGATTTGTCCACATGAAGCGTTCCCTTTGTTTCCTGCTGAGCCTTGCACTGCTGCTGGGCGCTTTCGGCGTTTCCTTTGCCGAAGACGCGGCCGCGGCGCAGACGAACGGCTTTGTCCTCAAGAATGTGACCCGCTTTGAGATGGTGGGCGCGGACATACTGCTCTACGAGCACGAAAAGACCGGCGCGCAGGTCATGTTCATTCTCAACGACGACCTGAACCGCGTCTTCGACATCACCTTCCGCACCCCGTGCCTGACCGACAAGGGCGTCGCGCACGTGCTGGAGCACACCGTGCTCGGCGGAAGCGCAAAGTATCCCTCCAAGTCGCTGTTTTTCAACCTGAGCTATCAGACCTACAACACCTACATGAACGCGTCCACCTACAACTTCATGACCTCCTACCCTGTGGCGTCGCTGAGCGAAGAGCAGCTTCTGCTCTACGCCGACTTCTACACCGACAGCGTGTTCCATCCCATGGTGCTTGAGGACGAGAGCCTGTTCCGCGAGGAAGCCTGGAGATACACCCTGGCCGACGCCGAGAGCGAGCTGGGCATTGAGGGCACGGTCTACAGCGAAATGCAGGGCGCCTATACCATCAACCGCGCCGCCAGCCTCAACTATTCCAAAACGCTCTTCCCCGGCGCTACCGACGGCAGGGATTCCGGCGGCATTCCCAAGGTGATCTACACGATGACCTGGGACGATGTGAAGGACTTCTACCGCGCCTACTACCATCCGTCCAACTCCCTGACCTGCATTTACGGCAAGATCAAGAACGTCGAGGGCTTCCTTGCGCTGCTCGACGCCTATTTCTCCGAGTACGAGAAAAAGGAATTCAACATCGTCGAGGAAACCTACGAGCCCATCACCGAGCCGCAGAACGCCGTGTATCAGTACGGTCTGGCCGCCGACGCGGACACCGCAAACGGCGCGGTCGTGTACTACGGCTTCGTCTGCGAGGGCGCGGACGAAGAAGATCAGCTCCGGCTCGACTTCCTGACCACGCTCATCAACGACGATACCTCCGTCTTCCAGCAGCGCATGAAGGACGAACTGCCCTCCGCCAGCGCCGCCTGCTACGTGGACAGCACGACGCCCGAATACTCCGTCTACTTCTACGCGACCGGCGTAAACGAGGAAGACGCGCCTTTGTTCAAGCAGATCGTCGACGAGTCCGTCGCGGACGTCATCGAAAACGGCTTTGACGCCGACGCCATCGACGCCATCGCCGCCGCGACCGTGCTGGACATACTCCTCGCCAACGAATCCAGCGAGGTCGGCATCGACCTGATCCCCACGATCGCCTACTACTGGGCTTCCATGGACGACCTTTACTACTACATGGACTACATCGACAAGCTCGATCTGTTCGTCGATTACGCCATGAGCGGCGTGCTCTCCGAGGCGGCCGCGACCTACCTGACCGGCAACGAGCGCACCGCTCTCGTCACCACCGTGCCCGTCGCGGGCCTGGCCGACGAGGAGGACGCGGCCTTTGCCGAAATGCTGGCCGAGGTCAAGGCGGGCATGAGCGAAGAGGAGATCGCCCAAATCCTCGCGACCAGCGAAGAGGAAGAGGAGACCGCCGAGGAAGCCGCCGAGAGCGCGAACTACGTCGCCCAGCTCACCGCCGTGTCCATCGACAGTCTGCCCGAAGAGACGCGCGTGTTCGACATCAGCGACACCGTGGACGATAACGGCATCCGCCACATCGCCGTGGACGCCAACACCAACGGCGTGGGCCAGGTAGCGCTGCTTTTGGACGCGCAGGGCCTCGAGCAGGAGCAGCTGCATTACTTCAAGCTCTTCGTTGACCTGCTCGGTTCCCTCGACACCGCCTCCCACACCCGGCAGCAGCTGGCTGCGCTTCAGAACCGCTACCTGTACAACGGCGTGATCAAGGTAAGCGTTATGGACGAGGGCGACAGCTTCCATCCCTACATGCGCTGCACCTTCATCGCCCTGGACGACGACCTCGAGGCCGGCTACGACCTGATCTACGAGCTTCTGTACGAGACGGATCTGAGCAACGCGCAGGCAGTGCTCAACAACGTAAGCAACCTCAAGAACAACTTAAAGCGCAGCATCACCAACAACTGCTACGCCGTCATCCTCTACCGCGCGCAGGCCGCGAGCGACCCGACGAGCGAATACTACAACTACATGACCTATCTGGAGTACTACGACTTCTTAAGCGCCGTCGAAGCGCAGCTTTCGAGCGATCCCGAGCCCGTGCTCGAGGGCCTCAGAAGCGTGCAGCAGTACTTCTTCAACCGCTCCGGCGCCGTCGCGGGCTTTGTAGGCAGCGCCGAAAGCGCCGAAAAGAACGCGGAGATCGCCGACGCCTTCCTGATGAAGCTGGACGACACCGAGCTTACGCGCAAGGAATACGACCTGGGCGAGCATTACGCCAGCGAAGCGCTGATCGTGGACGGCTCCGTGATGTACAACATGTACTACGCCACCTGGGAGGAGATGGGCCTCGAAGGATACAACGGCGCGATGGACGCGGTGGCTTCCTACGTGCTTGACACGTTCCTTCTGCCCCTGCTCAGAGATCAGTACGGCGCCTATGGCGTGTTCCACAGCGCCGACGAGGACGGCGTGTACATCATCAGCTACCGCGACCCCAACGTGCTCGAGAGCTTCGAGGTGTACAATTCGCTGCCCGCGCTGATCGACGCAGCCGAGCCCGATCAGGAGACCCTGAACGGCTACATTTCTTCTGCCTACTCCGCCTACGCGACCTCCAACGGTGAACTGACCGACGGCTTCAGCGCGCTGCTCAACTACTTCAACGGCGACGACATGGCTGCCGCCGAAAACGCGATGCGCGAGCTCAAGTCCCTGACGCCCGAAAGCTTCAGGACGATCGCCGCGATGTATCAGGCGCTCTGCGAGAATCCCATTTACGCGACCGCCGGCTCCGCCACGGTCATCAAGGGCCTTGACGGCGTGTACGAGAACGTGCTCAATCCCTTCGGCGTAAAGAGCGCGGACGAAATCGTACTTAGCGACCTCAGCGAAGACACCTGGTGCCTTGAGGCCGTGCAGGCCTGCATGGGGCAGGGCCTGATCTTTGCCGAAAGTGACACCCAGTTCGGCGTGGACAGCCCGGCGACCCTGGGCGACCTCGCCACGATGATGTACATTCTTATCGGCGGCGACAACAGCCCCGACGACGCGATCGCCTACCTCGCCCCCTACGGCGTCTTCCCGCAGGATCCGGCGGACACCGTGCTCAACCGCGAGCAGATGCTCCTCTATACCGCCTACTTCTGCTACGCCATGGGCCTGCCGGTCGAGGAAGCCGCGCCCGAAGGCTACGCGGACGCCGATCAGCTCAAGGAGGGCGACGACGGCTTCATCGGCTGGATCCTCCGGTACGAGCCCATCCCGCTTACCGACAACATGATCGAACCCGCGAAAGACGCTACCCGCGGCGAACTGTGCAGCATGTTCTACACGATGTTCATCGCCGAATAAACGAATCCAAGCTAAATGCGGCGGGCCGGACGGCCCGCCGCTTTCGTATCCCGCAGACGGCCGACGCGCTTAAGCGTATACACTTAAACCGACGCGCTTGCGAACGGATGAAATGTGCGCACAAAACAGCGCGGCGGGAAGGAAATCGCCTTTCCGCCGCGCTGTTTGACTTTAGCGTTTATTTTATATGCTCCGTGGCGCTCATATGCTTTTTGCCACTGATTAGAAGGATCAGGCCTACGAGGAACAGTGCGCTCAGGCCCAGCACGCCGTAGCTGGGATGGCCCGGGTTGAGCGAGCCGATCGTCGCGTAGATGAAGGGGCCCAGGAACGCGGCGAACTTTCCGAAGATGTCGAAAAAGCCGTAGAATTCGTTGGACTGATCCTTGGGGATGAGCTTTCCGAAGTAGGAACGGGAAACGGCCTGTATGCCGCCCTGCACCGTGCCCACCATGACGGCCATGATCCAGAACAGAAGCGAGGAGAAGGAGATCGCGCTGCGGAAGGCTTCTGCTTTGTCGGCGTTGGCTTCGTAGGCGTCGGCGAGCGCCGTTCTGATGTAAGCTTCTTCGGTCTCGCGGAGCGCTTCGGCATTGCTTTTCAAACAAAACGGGGAATATACCTTCGTCATGGCGGCGATGTCCTTTGCGGCGTCGTCTGCCTTTTTACTCTGGTATTCGCTCACGAAATCATTCTTGATCCTGAGGGCTTCATCCTCGCCCACGCTTAGCGCTTTTATGTCCAGCCCGGCATAGGCTTCGTCGAATACCTTATTGTAGGCCTCCTGCTCCGGTTCCATGGAAAAGCCCATGTAGAAGCCCACGAGCGTCACGCACAGGTAGATGACCACCGCGCCGATCAGCGCCTTGCGCGCGGAGAACTTTTCGCTGATCTTCGCAAAGAAGATCGAGCAGGGCATCGCCACGATCTGCGTCACCAGCAGCGCGATGATCATGCCCGTCGAGCCGAGCCCCAGCGTGGAGCCGTAGGCGGTCGAGATGGAAATGATCGTGTCTACGCCGTCGATGTAGAAAAAGTACGCCAGCACGAAGAACAGCAGGCCGCGGTTCGTGCAGATCTTTTTGAAGGTGCGCAGCACGTCGCTGAAGATGCGCCCGACGCTGAAGTGCGCGGGCTTTTCCTCGTAGTGCTCCTGATGCACGTTTTTGAGCATCGGGAAAGAGAAGACGAGCCACCAGGCGCTTACGATCAGCACCGAGAAGGTCTGCGCGAAGGTGCTGTAATCGAACAGGAGAAGGATCGCGATGGAGATGACGAAGGGGATCGTGCTTCCGCCGATGTAGCCCATCGCGTAGCCCCAGCTTGAGACCTTGTCCATGCGCTCGTCCGTCGTCACGTCTGTCAGGAACGAATCGTAGAACAGGCAGGAGCCGGAAAAGCCGATGCGCGAGACGACGTAGCCGATCAGCGCGATTTTCCAGTTTCCGAAGGCCACCATGAGCGGGGTGAAGACGACGCCGATCAGCATAAACAGCGTGAACAGCTTTTTCTTCATGCCCTTGTAATCGGCGATCGCGCCCAGGATGGGGGCAAGAATCGCCACGATCAGCGTGGCCGCGGAAGTGGCGTAGCCCCAGCGGATGTCGCCGTTTTCCACGGTGGAGGCGAAAATGGTGGGGTAGATGGCCGCCATGATGTTTGTGGCGTAGATGGAGTTGGCCCAATCGTACATGATCCAGCTCCATTCCTTCTTATTGAACAGGCGTCTGCGGGCGGGTTTGGTGTCCATTTGACCACTCCTTCTGAGTTTATAACTCGAGCGTACTGGTTTCCTGGGATAAAATTACGCGAAACCGGAGTCAGGGCTGCTTTTTCTCGAAGTTGATGCGGTTGGGGTCGATCGGGGGCAAGCTGAAGGGCGTGAGTCCGCCGGCCAGCGTGGCGGTGGAGATGTAGGCGCGAAGCACGTCGAACAGCACCGGGAACGCCTGCTTGTGGAACTCCTTGATGTCGGTCAGCGCGTCGCCCGGCCCCTGGGCGACCGGAATGAACTGCCCGCGCATGCGCGCCTTGATGTACAGGGGAGAATTGTCGTCCATGCTGCCCACGGTGATCGTGAGGTCGCCCACCAAAGGCTTGTTTTCCTGGCGGGGCAGTACGGTAAAGTTGATCTCGGGCTTTACCTGAAACGAGCCCGCCTTGCGTTCGGTCATATCGTTGAAAATCGTGAATTCGAGCAGGGTGTACTTTTGCAAAACCACCATAGAAACACTACCTCCGCAATTATTTTACCTGTTTTGTGTTAAGATTCTTTTTCAAAACTGACAAGAAAAGATGTATACGCACAGAAAATCATCCCGCTTCCACGATCATGTAGCCGCCCAGCAGAAACGCCGCGACGACGATCAGTATCAGGATCTCCGCGATGAAGAGCTTCGCGTTTAAGGGCAGCTTTCTTTTGCGCATGCGCTTTTCCTCACAGATACTTGTTCATGTCGCTCAGGCGTCCGAACACGCAGGAAGGCCTGATTTCGGACTTTTCAAGCATTTCCCGAGTGGTCTCGCCGCTCATGACCAGTACGCTCAGCATGCCGTTTTTGTTGCCCGTCGCGATGTCGGTATACAGCCTGTCGCCCACCATGGCGAGCTCGGGCACCGTAAGGCCGGTCCTTTCCAGCGCGGCCTCCACGATGCCGGAATGCGGTTTGCCCACGATCAGATCCGGGCGGCGGAAGGCGGAAGCCTCGATAAAGGCGATGATCGCGCCGATGTCCGGCGCAAAGCCGGTCTCCGTGGGACAGTTGAAGTCCGGATGAGTGGCGATGTAGGGAAGACCCGAGCGCACCAGGTCGCACACGCGGGTCATCTTTTTGTAGTCGAGCGTCGTGTCGTAGCCGATGACGACGATCTCGGGCGCGTCCTCGTCGATCGGTATGCCGGCCTCGCGCATTTCGGAAAGCAGAAATTCGTTGCCCAGCACGTAGGCGCGCTTTCCCTTATAGTCCCGGTTAAGGATCCGCGCGGTGGCCTCACCGGAGGTCAGTATCTTTTCCCTGCCGACGCTCAGGCCCATCTTTTTGAGCCTCTCCACGTAAAACAGCGCGTTGTGGGAGGAGTTGTTCGTCAGAAACAGGAAATCGCGCCCCGTCCGCCTGAGCGTGTCGATGAAGGAAAGCGAGCCTTCGATGATCCTGTCGCCCAGATAGAACGTGCCGTCCATGTCCAGCAAAAAGCATTTGATCTGTTTCAGCGCGTCCATACGTCAGTCCTCGAATACGATCTCGCCGGCGCCCATGCGCTTTATGCTCGCCAATGCCTCCACGTGAAAGCCCATGTCCTTTAAGCGCCTGAGCCCCGGCATGAACGATTTGCAGATGACCGCGCCGACGCCCGCGACCGTGCCGCCGGCCTGCTCTATGAGCCTTGCGGCGCCAAGGGCCGCCTCGCCGTTTGCCAGAAAATCGTCGATCAGAAGCACCCTGTCGCCCTGCGCAATAAATTCGGGCTTCAGCGTCAGCATGTAGGATTTCTGCTTCGTAAAGGAAAAAACCTCGGTCTGCAGTATGCCGTTCTTTAAAACGAGAGAGGGCTGCTTTTTGAGTATGACCAGCGGCTTTTTCATGATCAGCGCGCACATCGCCGCAGGCGCGATGCCGCTTGCCTCGATGGTGACGACGCGACTTATGCCGTCGCGGGCGAACAGGCGGCTGAACTCGCCGCCGATTTCGTACATCAGTTCGCAGTCGACCTGATGGTTCAGAAACATATCCACCAAAAGCACCTCGTCGGAGAGGGCTTTTGCTTCCTTCAGAATGCGATCCTCCAAGAGCTTCATGCTGCCGTCCGTCCTTTGTCTGTATTCCGTGATCGCGTTTATTTTACTATGAAACCGCCGCATAGTCAACAGAAAACTGTATACATTTGACAATCAAGGCGCAAAGTGCTATAATTCGCTCTGTAAAAACAGGGGGATTTCATGAATGCTATACTGATCCCGGCCTATAAGCCGGATGAAAAACTGGTCGGGCTGTGCGAGCTTTTGCTTGGACACGAGGAGATAGAGGTCGTCGTCGTGGACGACGGAAGCGGCGAAGCGTATAAAGGCGTTTTCGGCGCGCTGGATAAGCGCGTCCATCTGATCAGCTATCCCGTCAACAAGGGCAAGGGCGGCGCGCTCAAGACCGGCATAGAATACATCTACAACAATCTGCCCTCCTGCGAGCGCCTCGTCACCGCGGACGCCGACGGGCAGCATCGCTACGAGGACATTCAAAAGGTCATCGCAAAGAGCGTCGAATGCCCCAAGGCGCTGATTCTCGGCTCGCGCAGGTTCGACGAGGAGAACGTGCCCTTCCGCTCCCGCTTCGGAAACGGAATGACGCGCGCCGTGTTCCGCCTGGTTTCCGGCGCGAAGGTGTACGACACGCAGACGGGGCTGCGCGCCTTCGACAGGGAGCTCATGAAGCGCTTCATGGCCGTAAAGGGCGAGCGCTACGAATACGAGATGAACATGCTCCTGGAGGCCGCAAAGCACAAGATCCCGATCCTCGAGGTCACGATCAAGACCGTCTATCTGAACGAGAACGAGAGCAGCCACTTCAATCCCTTGAAGGACAGCGCGAAGATCTACTACTGCCTGCTCAAGTATTTCATAAAGTTCCTCGCGTCGAGCCTGTTCGCGTTCTGCGTGGAATACGTGATCGTGCTGCTTTTGAACCATTTCTTCGTCTTAAAGGGCGTCTTCGGCTTAAAGACCGCAAACACGCTGGCGCGCATCGTATCCGCGACGGTCAATTTCACCGTAAACCACACGCTGGTGTTCGAGGCCAGCGAAAAGTGGTGGAAGGCGCTGATCAAGTACGCGGCGCTGGCGCTTGTCATACTGGTGCTGGACAACTATCTGCTCGAGTTTTTCCACGACGTCGTTGGCATAAAGCTGGGGCTTGCCAAGCCCATCACCGAGATCATCATGTTCTGCATCAACTTTCCGATACAGAAGCGCTTCGTCTACACGCGGCAGAAGCTGCCCACGAAGAAACACTAATATAAAATTTGCGTAAAATTTCCAAATTGCCGTTTCTTTTAACGCGCAAAGGGCGAAAAAGGCGGCAAAGACGGTTGTATTTTGCGCGATTTCATGGTATAATCCAAACGTAAACTGTTTTTCAGTAGATTTCTGCCGCGCCGACCATGGGCGCGGTATATTTTGAGACAAAATACGGAGGGTGTATTTTTGCCCAACAATACGGCTTTACTGGCACGCCTGGCTTCGGCGGCGGCCCGAATGGCGGAGGAAAACGGCTTTGAGTACGTCGATACCGAGCTCGTTAAGGAACCCTCCGGCAGGTTTTTGCGCGTGTATATCGACAAGCAAGGCGGAATCACGCTGAACGAACTGGAGCAGTTCCACAAGCGCATCCGCCCGCTGGCCGACGACATCGACTACGACTACATGGAGGTCTCCTCCCCGGGGGCGGACAGGCCGCTCAAAAAGCCGCGCGACTTCGAAAGAGCCATGGGGCTCACGGTGGAGGTCAGGCTCTATAAGCCCATGGACGGCGCAAAGCAGTTCATCGGCACGCTCACGGGCTTTGAAAACGGTGTCATTGAAATAGAGGACGCTTCGGGCAAGCGCAGCTTCGAGCAAAAGAGCGTCGCGCAGATCAGACCGTTCGTCGATGTGGACAAGGAACTTGACGACAGCAAAGACCTTTTATAATCAACTCTCACACAATATTTGGAGGAGCTTATGGCAAAGAAAGCAAATCAGACGGCGATCGAGACCAGCGAAATCATCATGGCCGTCGAGGATCTGTGCAAGGAAAAGAGAATCAACAAGGAGATACTGTTCTCCAAAATCGAAGCGGCCATGGTCTCCGCTTATAAAAAGGAATTCGGCAAGCAGGACAACGTCAGCGCCAACGTGGACAGGGTGACCGGTAAGATAGAGGTACTCTCCCGCAAGACCATCGTTCAGGAGGTCAGCGATCCGACGGTGGAGATCTCCCTCGAGGAGGTCCGTGAAAAGTTTCCGGAGTTTACCGACTACGAGCTGGGCGACCTGGTAGAGGTGCCGGTCATGCTCGAGCGCTTCGGGCGCATCGCCGCGCAGACCGCAAAGCAGGTCATCGTGCAGTCCATCCGCGAGGCGGAAAGGGGCGGCATCTACGAGGAGTATTCCGAAAAGGAAAACGAGATCCTGACCGCCATCGTAAAGCGCGTGGAGCCCGGCAAGGCCTACGTAGAGCTCGGCCGCACCGAGGGCGTGCTCGACCAGAGCCAGATGATGCCCGGCGAGGAAGTCAAGGTGGGCGACAGGCTCAAGGTCTACGTGCTCGAGGTCAACAAGAGCCTGAAGGGCCCCCAGGTCATGGTGTCAAGGACCCACACGGGCTTGGTCAAGCGCCTCTTCGAGGTGGAAGTGCCCGAGATCCGCTCCGGCGAAGTGCTCATCAAGTCCATCTCCCGCGAGGCGGGCTCCAGGACCAAGATGGCGGTGTTCGCCGCCAACCGCGACATCGACCCCGTCGGCGCGTGCGTCGGCCCCAGAGGCCTGCGCGTGGACAACGTCGTAAACGAACTCAAGACCGAAAAAATCGACATCGTGAAATGGTCGAGCGATCCCAGAGAGTACATCGCCGCGGCGCTCAGCCCCGCAAGGGTCCACCTCGTGACAATCGCCGAAAACGAAAAGATCGCGCACGTCGTCGTGCCGGACAACCAGCTTTCCCTCGCCATCGGCAAGGAAGGGCAGAACGCCCGCCTGGCCGCGCGCCTGACCGGCTGGAAGATCGACATCCAGTCCATTTCCCAGGCGGAGGCCGCCGCGCGCCTGAGCGACGTCGTGATCCCGGAAGAAACGGAACAGAACGATGCTTAAACCCAAAAAGGTGCCGCTGCGCATGTGCGTCGCGTGCCACGAAATGAAGCCCAAGAAGGAACTGCAGCGCGTCGTAAGGTCTCCCGAGGGCGAGGTCTCCATCGACCCGATCGGCAAAAAGCCGGGGCGCGGCGCATACCTGTGCCCCAGCGTCGAATGCCTCAAAAAGGCCCGCAAGACCAAGGCGCTCGAAAGAAAGTTCGAAGCGCCCGTAAGCGACGAGGTCTACGCGATGCTCGAAGAAAAGTTCGCTTCGCTGCCGAAGGGAAACGACGCAAATGAATGAAACCGGGCTCGTCGGCCTGATCGGCATCGCAAAGCGCGCGGGCCGGCTTACCGTCGGCACGTTTCAGACCGAAAAAAACCTGAAGGCGGGCAAGGCGCTGCTGATCCTGCTCGACGAAGGCGTTTCGGAAAACACGCGCAAAAAGCTGAAGCAGGACGGCGCGCAGACCGTTTTCCTGAAAAGCGGCTTGCTTCAAAGGGCGCTTGGCGATAAGATCATGGTCGCTTCGCTCACCGACGCGGGCTTTGCCGCGCAAATACGAAAATATCTCGATTGAAAAGCTAACACGGGGGTGTTTTAATACCGATGGCGAAAATCACAGCCAAAGAAATCAGCCAGAATGTCGCATCCGTTTTGTCGGGTCTGAGCCAGAACAAACAGCAGCTCAGGTCGATGATCACGGCGCTTCGGAACCGCTCGGACGAGATTGCGGCCGCCGAAAGGGCCAAAGCGGAGGAGCACGACAGAAAGGAACTGCAGGATCGCTTCGACGCCGCAAAGAGCGCAATGAACGCAGCCAGCGAAGAGAAAAAGGCAGCCGTTCAGCCGGAAGCGGAAAAGACTGCTGCGCCCGCGGCGGAAAAGCCCGCTCAGGCAGCGCAGCCCGAGGAAGCGCCGCGCCCCCGTCCGCAGGCGGAAAGGCCGCAAAGGCCCGCGCAGGACAGGCCTGCGCCCGCCGCCAGAAACGTTCAGGGCAGGCCCGCGACCCCGCCTGCGCCCGGCGCACCCAGAGGCCCCTACGGCCGTCCGGTGCCGGGAAGCCAGCAGCAGGGCCAGTACATGAACCGAAACGGGCAGGGCGCCCCCAACCGCGGCGCAAACCCGCAGCAGGGCGCTTATCCCCGCGCCGCCGGTCAGGGTCAGCAGGGCGCTTATCCCCGTCCTGCAGGCCAGGGCCAGCAGGGCGCTTACGGCCGCAGCGCCAATCAGGCGCAGCAGCCGGGCCAGCAGGGCAGAGCCCCGTTCAACCGCCCGCAGGGTCAGAACGCGGGAGCGCCCAGAACGGGCAGCTACGCGCCCAGGCGCGCGCCCGCGCCCGAGCTCATTCCCACCGGGGAAAAGGAGCGCGTGAGTAACTACGATCCCAAGAAAAACCAGTATGTGCGCCAGAACGATCCCGAGCGCAACACCGCCAAGAACAAGCGCCAGGTCACCCGCTCCGCCGCGCCCACGATGAGCATGGACGACGATTACGAGCGTCAGGGCCGCAAAAAGCGCAAGCAGGCGCAGGTCATGCAGCCCAAGCCTGAGCCGGTAAAGATCGAAAAGGCGGTCATGACCAGCGAACTGATCACCGTAAAGGACCTGAGCGAAAAGATCGGCAAGAGCGTCAACGAAATCATCAAAAAGCTTTTGATGCTCGGCATCATGGCCACGATCAACAACGAACTGGACTATGACACCGCGCAGCTCATCTGCTCTGATTACGGCATCGAGCTCGAGCTCAAGATGGCCGAGACCGCAGAGGACGCTTTGGAGGCGGAGGACGTGGCCGATCCCGAGGACAAGCTCGTGTCGCGCCCGCCGGTCGTCACCGTCATGGGCCACGTAGACCACGGCAAAACCTCCCTTCTGGACTATATCCGCAATACCCGCGTGACCGCGGGCGAAGCCGGCGGCATTACGCAGCACATCGGCGCCTACACCGTAAACCTGCACGGCCGCCAGATCACCTTCCTGGATACCCCCGGCCACGAGGCGTTCACCGCCATGCGCGCGCGCGGCGCGCAGGCCACCGACATCGCGATCCTCGTCGTCGCGGCGGACGATGGCGTCATGCCGCAGACCATCGAGGCGATCAACCACGCAAAGGCTGCGGGCGTTCAGACGATCGTCGCCATCAACAAGATGGACAAGCCCACCGCCGACGCGGACAGGATCCGTCAGGACCTGACCAAGTACGACCTGCTGTGCGAAGAGTGGGGCGGCGACACGATCATGGTGCCCGTTTCCGCAAAGACCGGCCAGGGCATCGACACGCTGCTTGAAATGGTGCTGCTCGTCGCGGACGTTCAGGACTACAAGGCCAATCCGGACAGGAAGGCCCGCGGCATCATCATCGAGGCGAGGCTCGACAAAGGCCGCGGCCCCGTCGCGACAGTGCTCATCAAAAACGGTACGCTCTCCATCGGCGACACCATCGTCGCCGGCACGGCCTACGGCAGGGTGCGCGCGATGGTCAACGACAAGGGCGAGCGCGTGAAGTCCGCCGGCCCCTCCGACCCGGTCGAGGTCATCGGCTTTAACGACGTGCCCGAGGCGGGTGACATCATCTCCGCCGTGGACGACGACAGCCTGAGCCGCAAGGTGGCCGAGGAAAGAAAGGACAAGGCCAGGGCCGCGCTGATCAAGGCGCAGACCAAGACCACGCTGGACGACCTGTTCAACCAGATCTCCGAAGGCCAGATCAAGGAACTGAACCTGATCATCAAGGCAGATGTGCAGGGCAGCGTGGAGGCCGTAAAGCAGTCGCTCGAAAAGCTCAGCAACAGCGAGGTCAAGGTGCGCTGCATCCACGGCGGCGTGGGCGCGATCACCGAGACAGACGTCATGCTGGCCAGCGCCTCCAACGCGATCATCATCGGCTTCAACGTGCGCCACGACAACACCGTGCGCGACCTGGCCGAGCACGAGAACGTGGACATCCGCCTCTACCGCGTCATCTACAACGCCATCGAGGACGTGGAAGCCGCCATGAAGGGCATGCTCGCGCCCAAATTCAAAGAGACGGTGCTCGGCCGCTGCCAGGTGCGCCAGACCTTCAGGGTCTCGGGCGTGGGCACGGTGGCCGGCTGCTACGTGACCGACGGAAAGATCCAGCGCAACGCCCAGATCCGCCTTCTGCGCGACAACGTCATCGTCCACGAAGGCAAGATCGACTCCCTCAAGCGCTTCAAGGACGACGCCAGGGAAGTGGCGCAGGGCTACGAGTGCGGCATCGGCATAGAGAACTACAACGATGTAAAGATCGGCGACGAGATGGAATGCTTCATCATGGAGCAGATCGAGCGCTGAAAACAAAGAGGGGCTGTGCAACAGCCCCTCGAATGAAATGAATCAGAGATTCATTTCATTCGGCAGGTTTTCTGCTGTTGTGAGCAAGCTTTGCACAAACGACAGATTACGGACCGTTGAACAGGGGAACGGTTTTTGCTCCCGCAGGGCAAGCTCTGCTCCGCAAAAATCGTCCTCGGGGCGGCAAAGCTGCCCATGCGGATCAAATTTGGAGGGATTGCGATCCCTCCAAATTTCCCTCGGGATTTTTTGTTCCGAACGGCAGCTTGACAAACAAAGAAATGCGATCGGATCGGGCTTCAAAGCCCGTCGTATTATTGAAAGGAAAACAAATGGCATCGTTTGACAGAATAGACAGGATCAGCCAGGAAGTGCGCCACGCGCTGGACAGGATCATCCGCGACAGCGTCAAGGACCCGCGGGTGCGCGGCACCTGGTCGGTGACCCGCGCCGAGGTCACGCGCGACCTGAAGATCTGCAAGGTGCGCGTATCGGTGCTCGAGGACGAGTACCGCAGCGATCTGCTCAAGGCGCTCAAAAACGCTTCAGGCTTCATACGCCGCGAGCTCGGCCGCGAGGTCGATCTCAGAAACACCCCGCAGCTGATTTTCGAGGACGACAGGAACATGGAATACGCCCAGCACATCGGGCAGATCCTCTCCGAGGAGAGCAAAAAGCTGAGCGACAGACCGGAGGAAGAATGATTTCGACGATTCAGGAAATGGCGCGCTTTCTGCGCGAAAACGACGATTTTGCGGTCATCACCCACTTTAAGCCGGACGGCGACGCCTACGGCAGCGCCCTGGCGCTCACATATATATTGGAAAAGATGGGCAAGCGCGCCTTTCCCGTCTGCGACGACGAGGTGGAGCCCAAGTACCGCTTTTTGCAGGGCTGGGAGCGCTTCACCAACGAAACGAAGGGCCTGCCCTTTACGCCGAAGACGGCGGTCGGCGTAGACGTGTCCGACGAGGAAAGGATGGGCGCGTCCCGCGCGCTCTATGAAAAATGCGTAAAACAGGCCGCGATCGACCATCACGCCTCGAACGCCGGCTTTGCTCCGGTCACCTATCTCGAGGCCGAAGCGGTCGCAGCCGGGCAGCTGATCGTAAAGATCGCAAACGAACTGAACGTCTCCCTCACGAAACCGATCGCGGAACAGCTCTACACCGCCGTCAGCACGGACAGCGGAAACTTTTCCTTCAAGGATACCGACGGCGAGACCTTCCGCCTGACGGCGCAACTGCTCGACGCGGGGGCGGACGTGGAAACGCTCAGCCGCCGCATCTTCAGAAGCCGCACGATCGGCCAGACGAGGCTGATCGGTATGGCGCTAAGCAGCATCGTGCTGTCCGAAAACGGAAAAGTCGCCGGCATCATGCTGACAGACGAAATGTTCGAAAAGAGCGGCGCCACGCGCCCCGAGGCGCACTCCATCGTGAATTACTTAAACGAGATCGACGGCGTGTGCATCGGCCTTACCTGCGAGCAGCGGGAGGGAGAAGTCAAGATCTCCTTCCGCGGCGCGAACGATACGGATGTGTCGCTGCTCGCGGCCCGCTTTGAGGGCGGCGGACACAAGGCGGCCTCCGGCGGCAGGGTCAGGGGCGGAAAACTCGAAACCGAGTTTCCGCGCATCATGCGCGCAGCGGAAGAATATCTCAGAGAAATAAAATGAACGGCTTTATCAATCTGCTCAAGCCCCCGGGCATGACCTCGTCCGACGCGGTGCTCGCGGTGCGAAGGCTGCTTCCCAAAAAGACGGCGGTGGGACACGGCGGGACGCTCGACCCCGACGCGGCGGGCGTGCTGCCCATTTGCGTGGGTAAGGCGACCCGCCTGTTTGATTACATCATAGACAAACAGAAGGTCTATGTGGGCGAGCTTTGCTTGGGCGTAACGACCGACACCTACGACCTGTCCGGCAGGATCATTTCTGCCAAAACGGTCAATATGGACGTTTCCCGGATCGAAGAAGCAGCCCGGACGTTCACGGGGCAGATCATGCAGCTGCCTCCGATGTACAGCGCTCTCAAGCAGGGAGGAGAACCCCTGTACAAAAAGGCGCGCAAGGGCCAGACGGCCGAGCTTCAGCCAAGGCCGGTGCGCGTCGATTCCATCGAAATCCTCGAACAGACAGCCGAAAACCGCTTCTTAATGCGCATAGCCTGCGGCAAGGGCGTCTATATCCGTTCGCTCATGCACGATATCGGGCAAAAGCTGGGCTGCGGGGGCTGCATGTCGTTTCTGATGCGGGAAAGGGCCGGCGCGATGGACGTTTCCGGCGCGCTGACGCTGGACGAGATCGTCTCCGAGCCGGACAAAAGCGCCTGCCTCCTCCCGCTCGATTTTATGCTGGACGCCTACCCAAAGGCCGTCGTCGCGGAGCAGTACAGGCAAAACGTGATAAACGGACAGACGATCAGACCCGCGTGGGCGAGCCTTCCTTGTGAAGAAGCCGGGGAAGAAGCCGGCAAAACGCTCCGCCTGTACGTGGGAGACGAATTTGCGGGCATGGGGGAGAGGACGCCCGACGGCATCAGAATAAACGCCATGCTTTTGGACAGGTGAAGCCATGAGTACGCTGATCAGCACCGCCGCCCGGACGGACCTGGGCGCGATCCTCGCGCGGGAATGCGAAACGCTTCTGAAGGGCGAAGGCGACGTGTTCGTCGTCGTCCCGAATCAACTGACGCTCGAGACGGAAATGGAACTGCTCGGGCGCTTGAAGCTAAACGGCTCCTTCCGGCTGAACGTCGTCTCGCCCAAGCGCCTTGCGGACAGGGTGTTCAGCGAATGCGGCGCGAGCTTCAGGACCGTCATCGACGAGCGCGGCCGTGCGATGCTGATGGGCTATCTGCTCAGGCAGCACGAAAAAGAACTCAAATGGTTCGTAAGAACGTCCTCCAGACCCGGCTTCGAAAGCAAGCTCGTGGAGGAAATTTCGAACCTGAGGCAGGCGGGCGTCCGTGCGGAGGATTTAAGCGCCCTTTGCGACAAGGGGCTCGACAGCCAGATGAACGCCAAGCTGTCGGACATAAGCCTGATGTACGCGGTCTACGAAGAGCGCTTGAGTGGGCTTATCCAGGATGGGGAACAGGAACTGTTCGAGGCGGCGGAGCGCATGAAGACGTGCGAGCCCCTCAAAAACAGCTGCGCGATCCTCTACGGCTTCGACATCACCACGCATTCGGTAAACCTGCTGACAGCGGCGCTTGCCTCCGTCTGCCGCGAAACGCGCGTGCTGATGCCCCGTCCCACCCGCCGCGACGGCGACAATACGCTTTACGAACCGCTGGACAAATCGATAAGGCGCCTGGGAAACGAACTTGCCAGGCAAAACATCCCCTACGAAATAAAAGACGAGACCGGCCTCGTTCCGCTAACGGACACGCAGCGCGTCATAAGCCGCCTGTACACGATGAACGTGAGGGCAGAGGAACTCAAAGGCGGCAAAATCAGTGCGCGCAGGCTCAAAAACCCGTTGGACGAAGCACGCTTCGTGGCTTCGCGCATCCGCGAAACGGTCAGGAAACAAAAACTCAGGTACAGCGACATAAGCGTGATCGTGGACGAGCCGGAGGCCTACGAAGACGTGCTTTCGCAGGCGTTCGACGAGTATTCGGTGCCGTATTTTTCGCAGGCCTCCGCGGCCGCGTCCGCCCATCCGCTGTGCCGTTTTCTGAACGAGACGCTCATGCTCCTAAGCGGCAAGGCGACGGTGCAGGGCGCTCTGTGGGAGACGGGCTTTACGCTGCTTACGCAGGACGAGGAGGAGGCGCTGCTGGGCTACTGCGAAAGCCTGCGCCTAAGCCCGGGCGCGCTGCTTAAGCCCTTCACCCGGGGCAGCGCCGATATGATCTCGCAGGCCGAGCCCATACGCAAAAAGCTCGCCGAACCGATTGGTGAGCTGGCTGCGCGCTTAAAAGAAGCGTCCACGCTCAAAGAGCAGCTCACGTATCTGTACAATTATCTGGAGGACGGCGGCTGCTTTGAAAAGAACCTCGAAACGGCGAAGCAGCTCGAAAACGCGAACGAATTCACCCTCTCGCAGGACGAGATCAGAATAAGGAACCTCCTGATCGACACCTTCGATCAGATGAACGAAATCCTGGGCCCCGAGCCGCTGCGCATAAGCGCCATGGCCGATATGATCCGCCGCGCGCTCGAAACGGTGGTCATCAAGGTGCTGCCGCAGTCGCCGGACGCGGTACAGGTGAGCGGCCCGCAAAGGTGCGGAATGAAGCCGGTCAGGGCGGTGTTTCTGATGCACGCCGTGGCGGCGGGCGCCTCGGGAGAAAACGGCATACTGGACGACCGCGAGCTGTCTTCGCTCAGCGACCTTGCGGGCGTATACCTCGCGCCGAGCCTTATGGACCTTGCGCGCACGCAGCGGATGTACACGCGGGACGCGCTGATGCTGGCGACCGACAGCGTGACGGTCACCTATCCCGCCGGCGGCATGGACGGAAGCGCCCTTGCGGGCGGCGCGCTGATAAGCGAACTGAAGCGCGCCGTAAAGGACTTCAAAGTGCTCGGCGGCGTCGGGGACGACGCAGACACGGCAAGGCTCAGGCTCACCTCCCCGAAGGGCGCGCTCAATTACGTTTCTTCCGAATTTGCTTATCTCAAGGCAAACGCGCCCGTAAGCACCGCCCTTAAGCTCATGGACAAGGGCGGAAAACTCGATCTCATGCGCGACGCCGCATCCTACACCAACGAGGGGGAGGACATCGGCAAAAATCTTTCCGCGCAGCTCTATGCCAAAAGCACCGGCGTCTCGAAGCTCGAAAGGTACGCGGGCTGCCCTTTCAGCCACTTCGTGGAGCAGGGATTAAGACCGATCACCCCGAGGGAATTCAAAATCGATCCCATGAACCGGGGCGTGCTGCTGCACGAGTGCGTGGAGATGTTTTTGAAGAGCGAGGGGCTGAGCGAGGCAGACGAGGAATTTGCGCGAAATCGCATGAACGAGATCTTCGACGCAGTCCTCGGCGGAGAAATGGCGCCCTACGCCGCGGACGGCAACGCGGCGAAGTATCAGATCTCGCTCCTTCGGCGCGCCGCGGCAAGGGCCGCCGTGCTTTTGCTCCGTCAGCTCAGAAAGGGCGTGTTCCGGCCAGTCGGCATGGAGCTGAGCTTCGGCCGGGACGGAAAGAGCCTGCTCAGGCTCAGCGACGGCATACGGCTCGACGGGCGCATCGACCGCGTGGACCTGGGCGTGCACGCGGGGGAGAAGTACGTGTTCGTGGTGGACTACAAGACGGGGCACAACAAGATCGAGCCCGCAAAGCTCAAGGCCGGCATACAGCTGCAGCTGATGATCTATCTCGCAGAGGCGATGAGCCGCTTCAATGCAAAGAGCGCGGGCGTATACTATTTCATGATCAACGACGAGCCGGTAAAGGACGAGAGCACGGACCCCAATATAATAGAAGAAAAGCGCGTAAAGGAAATGCGCATGAGCGGCATAACGCCCGACGACGTCTCCCTGATCAGAGACATCTCCGACGAGCCGCAGAACGTCATCAACGTCGACTTCAACAAAAACGGCTCGCTTCGGGACGGAAACCACGCAAACCAGACGCAGTTCGAGCGTCTCGTGCGCTACGCCTTCGATCAATGCCTAAGATTTAACACAAACATAATGAAAGGCGACACGTCCGTTTCTCCGGCGGTTTCATCCGGTTTTGACGCCTGCACGTACTGCCAATACGCGGGAATATGCTTGAAAGACAGGCAAATCAGGGGCACGCGGAAGCGGAAGCTCGAAAAACTCAACCTGAAAAATCTTTTGGAGCAGATAGAATAAGTTTATAAAAAACACTTGCATTTACTGCAAGAATTTGGTAAAATAGAAAAAAATTGGGGAGGAGGTCTATGCGTCATGAAAAAGCTGCTTGCGCTCGTCTTTGCTTTGCTGCTTGCTTTCGGCTCGTTTACCATGGCCGAGGCTTATGACGACAGGCTGACGATCGTCGCGATGAAGGGCGACATAAGCGATTTTGTATACGTCGTGGAGACGGCCCTGTGGGAAAAGGGCTATCTGCTCGAGGACGAAATCGACGGCGTGTACGACTATTATACGGAGCTCGCAGTCAAGAACTTCCAGACCTACAAGGGTTTCGTCCCGGACGGAATACTGACGAAGACGCAGTTCTACTGGCTGCACAGGACCTACTACAGAGAGTGGTTCGATTCCTCCAACATCGTCTATATCACCGAAAGCGGCACCCGCTATCACGCCTGGGACTGCGTCAGCATCGCAAACACCACGCTTACGCCCATGCCCGTGAGCATCAACATAGCCGAGGGGCTGGGCTACTACCCCTGCCGCATCTGTAATCCCTGGTAAACTTTCGGCACGAAACAGGGAACCCGATCCGTTTTTAATGAGTCAAAGACTATAGAATCTATTCGGAAAGGAAAATGAACCATGCGCAGATGGATCAGCATTCTGCTCGCCGTTATCCTGCTTCTGGGCAGCCTCTCCATGAGTGTACTGGCCGAAGAGAACGACGACACCGTTGAAAACATCGACACCGTGACGGAAGAAACCGTCGCGGACGAAACCGGCGGGGAGACGGCCGTAGACGAAGAGGCAGACGAGACGGACGAAACAGATGAGTCCGAACCGGCTTCGGACGACGAAGAAGCCGCTGCAGACGAAGACGAAACCGAGCCCGAAGCGGCGCCGGAATTCGTCATGGGCTTCGTTCGCGTCGACAAAAAGACCGTTGTCTTCGAGGCGATGAACGAAAGCGCGGTCTACGCGGTTCTGGGGGCGGGGAGCGTCGTGTACGCCGAGGTCTCCATGAAGACCGAGAACGTCGGGAACACCTGGCTCAAGCTCACCGTGGAGACGGCGGCGGCCAAGGCCGGCGGCAGCGAGTTCGCAAACGCCTACGTGCGCTTAAAGAGCGTAACGCCGCTCACGGCGGACGAAGCGCTGGCGCTCGAAACCGAGCTCAACGCCGACGAGAG
>JAFPWH010000012.1 GCA_017395065.1 Clostridia bacterium
CCGATGCCGGCGGTGAAGATCAGCGTGTCAAGGCCGCCCATCGCCGCGGCGTAGGCGCCGATGTACTTTTTGATGCCGTACTGCCACATGTCCAGGGCGAGCTTGGCGTCTTCGTTGCCGGCGTCGGCGGCGGCGTTGACGTCGCGCATGTCGCTGGAAACGCCGGAGATGCCCAGCAGACCGCTCTGCTTGTTGAGCATGCCGAGGGTGTCGCTTACGGGCTTGTTTTCGAGGTTGGAAATGAATTCGACGACGGCGGGATCGACGTTGCCGCTGCGGGTGCCCATCAGCACGCCCTCCAGCGGGGTAAGACCCATCGAGGTGTCTACGCACTTGCCGTTTACGACCGCGGAGAGGCTGGAGCCGTTGCCCAGGTGCGCCACGATCATCTTGTCGTGCTTATAGCCCTTCTTTTCCAGAAGCTCGGCGGCGTAGCCGCTGACGAAGCGGTGGCTGGTGCCGTGGAAGCCGTACCTTCTGACCGCGTTTTCGGTGTAGTACTTCTTGGGTACGCCGTACATGAAGGCCTTGGGCGGCATGGTCTGGTGGAAGGCGGTGTCGAACACGGCGACCTGAGGCGTGCCGGGCATGACGCTTTCGCAGGCCAGGATGCCCTGAAGGTTCGCGGGATTGTGCAGCGGGCCCAGCGGATAGCAGGCGCGGATGGCGTTTTTGCAGGCGTCGTCCACGATGCAGCTCTTGGTGAACTTGTCGCCGCCGTGCAGCACGCGGTGACCCACGGCGCCGATCTCCTTTACGTCCTTGATGACGCCGTGATCCTTGTCGACCAGTGCATCGAGGACCATCTGGATGGCCGCGGTGTGGTTGTCGAACACGGTATCCACGATGAACTTTTCGCCGCAGTCCGCGCCGTAGCGGTGCGTGAGCTTGCCGGCGTCCATGCCGATGCGCTCAGCCAGGCCCTTTGCGATGATCTCGCGGGTGTCCATGTCGATCAGCTGATATTTGAGCGAGGAAGACCCCGCGTTGATGACCAGTATTTTCATGTATGCTCTCCTTTACTGCGCCTGTACTGCGGTGATGGCGACCGTGGCGACGATGTCGTCAGCGGAGCAGCCGCGGCTGAGATCGTTGCAGGGCTTTGCGATGCCCTGAAGGATGGGGCCGTAGGCTTCGCTTTTGCCGAAGCGCTGGGCGAGCTTGTAGCCGATGTTGCCGGCCTCGAGGTCCGGGAACACGAGGGTGTTGGCGTAGCCGGCAACTTCGCTGCCGGGAGCCTTGAGCTGACCCACAGCGGGCACCATGGCGGCGTCGAGCTGAAGCTCGCCGTCGATCTTGAGTTCAGGCGCGAGCTCTTTGGCGATGCGGGTGGCTTCCTGCACCTTGGTGACGTTGTCGTGCTTTGCGCTGCCCTTGGTGGAGAAGGAAAGCATGGCGACCTTGGGATCAAGGCCCGCGAGCGTCCTTGCGCTGTCTGCCGCGGCGACGGCGATGTTGGCGAGCTCTTCCGCGTTGGGATCGATGCACACGGCGCAGTCGGAGAAGATCATCACGCCGTAGACGGGGCTTTCGATCATGAAGCAGGAGGACACGGTCTTGATGCCGGGCTTGGACTTGATGATCTGAAGCGCGGGCCTGAGCATGTCCGCCGTGGAGTGGACGGCGCCGGATACGAGGCCGTCTGCGTCGCCGCTCTTTACCATGAGGATGCCGTAGTACATGGGATCGAGCGCCTTTTTCGCGGCGTCCTCTTCGGTCATGCCCTTGGCCTTGCGCAGCTCGTACAGCAGCGCGGCGTATTCCTTCGTCTTTTCGCTGGTCGCGGGGTTCACGATGCAGATGCCGTCGAGGCATGTATTCGTCTGGGCTGCGACCGCCTTGACCTTTTCGGGATCGCCCAGGACGGTGATCTTCGCGATGCCCTCTTTGACGACCTTGGCGGCGGCCTGAATGTTTCTGGTCTCCTCGCCCTCGGGCAGTACGATGTGCTTTACGTTGCTCTTTGCCTTGGCAAAAATGGAATCGATGATAGCCATGCTCTTCCCTCCATAAGCCGCGAATATACGCGCATATTTCTGATTGTATATTATACTACCAAAATGCCGCTTTGGCAAATGGATAAAGGGCGTTTTTGGGTTAACGTGCGGTAAAAACAGGCACCGCGGCCTGTCCGCACAAATTGACTTTTATGTGATAAAACGGCGATATTGTGCACAGCGCGCCTTTTTTGGGCGCCGCTTAAGCTTTCTTAAGTTGACAGGCGCGCCCGGCAAGGATATAATTACAGCTGCAGTACAATAAAAAGGAGTTATATTATGGAAAGAAAATTTGCGTGGGCAGGCTACAGCGAAAACGATATAAACAAAGTCAACGAATTTGCAGAGCGCTACAAGGCGTTTTTAGGCAAGGGCAAGACCGAGCGCGAGTGCGTGAAGGAAGCCGTCACCCTGGCCAAGAAAAACGGTTTTAAGGATCTCGGCGCACTGATCGAAAAGGGCAAGGCGCTCAAGGCGGGGCAGAAACTGTATTATACCTACATGGACAAGTGCGTCATGCTCTTCGTAATCGGCAAATCTCCCATGGAGAAGGGCTTCAACATCATCGGCGCGCATATCGACAGCCCGCGTCTGGACGTAAAGCAGAATCCCCTCTACGAGACAGACGGGCTGGCTTACCTCGACACGCACTATTACGGCGGCATCAAAAACTATCAGTGGGTAGCGCTGCCGCTCGCGCTGCACGGCGTGGTCGTCAAAAAGGACGGAAAGGTGATCGAGCTGAGCATCGGCGAAAGCGACAGCGATCCCGTGTTCTGCATCAGCGACATCCTTCCCCACCTCGGACAGGATCAGATGAAGAAAAACGCCGCCGACGCGATCGAAGGCGAACAGCTGGACGTGCTGATCGGCGGAAATCCCGCGCAGGGCGTAGAAAAAGAAGCCGTCAAAGCGCTGGCGCTGAAGTATTTGAAGGAAAAATACGATTTCGAGGAGGAGGATTTCCTCTCGGCGGAGCTCGAGGTCGTGCCGGCCGGCAAGCCGCGCGATCTGGGCCTGGACCGCTCGATGATCCTGGGCTACGGACACGACGACAGGGTCTGCGCCTACGCGCAGCTCGAGGCGATGTTCGCTCTCGACGAAACGCCCGAAAAGACGGTCGCCTGCATACTTACCGACAAGGAAGAGATCGGCTCCGTCGGCGCGACCGGCATGCGGGCCAAGTATTTTGAAAACGCGATCGCCGAGATCATGCACCTTATGGGCGAGGACGGCGAACTGAAGCTCAGGCGCGCGCTCTCAAACGGCAACATGCTCTCCTGCGACGTATCGGCAGGCTTCGATCCCGCCTTCGCCGGTGCGTTCGAAAAGAAAAACGCCGCGTTCCTGGGCAAGGGCGTGTGCTTCAACAAGTTTACCGGTTCCCGCGGCAAGGGCGGCTCCAACGACGCAAACGCCGAGTTCATGGCCAAATGCCGCGCCATCATGGACGGCGCGGGCATCAGCTTCCAGACTGCGGAGCTGGGCAAGGTCAATCAGGGCGGCGGCGGCACCATCGCCTACATCTGCGCCCTCTACGGTATGAACGTGATCGATTCGGGCGTGGCGGTGCTCAGCATGCACGCGCCGTGGGAGATCATCTCCAAGGCCGACCTTTACGAATCCTTCAGGGCTTACAGGGAGTTCGTGCTGAAAGCATAAAGCCGTTCCCAGAACAAGACACCTTCCGAAAGGAGTATACCTTCCATGACCAAATGTCCCCTGATACTGATCTGCGACGACGATCCCGTGGTACACGAGAGTCTGAGCATTTATCTCGACAACGAGAACTTCGCGCACATTTCGGCCTACGACGGGCTGACCGCGCTTCAGATGAAGGAAGCCGAAAAGCCGGACATGATCGTGCTGGACCTGATGATGCCCGGGCTCAACGGCATCGACGTGTGCCGCACGATCCGCAATCAGGACAAGACCCCGATCATCATGCTGACCGCAAAGGGCGAGGAGATCGACAGGATCCTGGGCCTCGAACTGGGCGCGGACGATTACATCGTAAAGCCCTTCAGCCCCCGCGAGGTCATCGCCCGCATCAAGGCGGTTCTGCGCCGCCTCGAGGACAACGTGGTGGAGACCGACAAGAGCATCGTGCGCCTGCCCCAGCTCGAGGTGAGCCTGGACAACTACCAGGTGCGCGTACAGGGCAACATCGTGCCCTGCACCCCCAAGGAGGTCGAGATACTGCACATGCTCTGCTCCGCTCCCGGGCAGGTGTTCTCGAGGGAACAGATCCTGTCCCGCGTATGGGGCTACGATTACTTCGGCGACACGCGCACCGTGGACGCGCACATCAAGCGCATCCGCCAAAAGCTGCCGACGGAGGGCGTTCCGTGGGCGCTGAGCACCGTCTACGGCGTCGGCTACCGCTTTGAGGTATATGCCTGATGCTGCACTCGTCTCTCATGCGCCGCGTGTGCATGGTGCTGGTGCTCGCGGTCATGCTCACGACCCTGAGCACCTGGCTCGTGTACACGACCATGACCACGAACCAAGTGATAAAGCTGCGCGCGGCGGAGTTGTTGCCCCGCGCGCAGTCCTTTGCAAAATACGCCGAGAGCTATCTGGACGGCACGCTCACGCGCGATCAGTTTCTGGCAAGGGTAAGGCAGAAAGACCGGAACGCCGCCGAAGTCATGGTGCTCAGCCCCGAAGGGGAAGTGCTGCTTTGCACCGAAAAGCAGGCGGCGCCCGATCCCGGAACGCTGCAGGAGGAGATCTATTCGGCCCTGAGCGGCAGCCTTACGCTGAACGCCCGGAAGATCAACCCGCTGCGCTTTCTGGTGTTGGTCAGCGTGCCCGTAAGGGACGCGGACAACAACGTGGTGGGTGCGCTGCTCGTCTATTCGCAGGTCAACGACACCGAGGCCGCCTTAAGCACGATGACCGCCCCGCTGATGCTCGCGCTGGGCGCGGTCATGCTTTTGATGTTCGCGCTCGCGTTCGTTCTGATGCACAGGGTGGTAAAGCCGCTAAGGCAAATGAGAGACATTTCCCAGCGCATGAGCCAGGGCAACTTCGACCTGATGGCGGACGAGGACGCGATCGGCGAAGTGGGACAGCTCGGCGCTTCGTTGAACCGCATGTCCCGCGCACTCAAAAAGAGCATAAGCGATCTGACCTTCGAGCGCAACCGCCTGCTGCACATCCTGAACAGTATGAGCGAGGGTATTTTGGCGGTGGACAGCATCGGCAACATCACCCACATGAACGCCGCGCTCGAAAACCTGTTCCCGCCCTCGGCCCGACCGGACGATCCGAAGCTGAGCGCGATAGACGAATCGAAGGTGTGGGAAGCCTTCGCAAAAGCGGTCAGCGACGGGACGAGCGACGATTTCGATCTCGAAAAGGACGGAAAGACGATACACTGCCTGATCTCCCCGGTCTACGACGCCGCCTCCAAAATCGCCGGCGCGCTGGGCATGTTCCGCGACGTTTCCAACGAAGTGCGGCTGGAGAACACGCGGCGCGAGTACGTCGCAAACGTCTCCCACGAGATGCGCACGCCTCTGACCGCGATGCAGGGGCTGGTCGAGCCGCTGCGCGACGGGCTGGTAAAGGACGAGGCAACCCGGGTCAGGTACTACGACATCATTTTAAGGGAAATCAGGCGCTTAAGCCGCCTGATCACCGACATCATGGAGCTTTCGCGCCTGCAAAGCGGCAGCGCGTTCATCGAAACCGAGGTCTTCCGCGTGGGAGAGCTGGTGACGGACCTGTGCGACCGCTACTCGTTCATCGCCGAGGAGAAGGGGCTTAAGCTCATCGTCGAAAGCGACTTCATGGCTTTTCCGCCGGTCGAGAGCAATCCCGACCGCATCGAACAATTGCTGGTCATACTGCTGGACAACGCGATAAAGTATACGTCGGAGGGCAGCGTGAGCGTGGGCGGCAGCGTGGAGAAGGACAAAATCATTTTCCGCGTGCGCGACACGGGCAGGGGCATCTCCAGACAGAATCAGGAATACATCTTCGAGCGCTTTTACAAGGTGGACAAGGCGCACAGCGGCATGGGCTCAGGCCTCGGACTTTCCATCGCCCGCGAGGTGCTCGCGGCGATGGGCGAAAGCATCTGGGTAAGCAGCGAAGAAGGCCGCGGCAGCGAGTTCGCCTTCACCGTGAAGCGCGCAAAGGAGAACGTTTGACGCAGGAAAGCCGGACAGGCGGCTTTGCGCTGAAGTTAGGACGGCACTGAATGAAATATCTATACGAAACCCACCTGCACACCTGCCAGGGCAGCGCGTGCGGCATCAGCAAAGGCTGCGAATACCCCAAGCTCTATCAGGACCTTGGCTACGACGGGCTGTTCGTGACCGACCACTTTTTTCAGGGCAACTGCGCGGCGCCAAGGACCGGCGTTTGGAAGGACCGCGTGGACGCCTATATGGCGGGCTACCTGGACGCCCTGAACACGGGCGAAAAGATCGGCTTCAAGGTGTTTTTCGGCATCGAGCAGAATTACAGCGGCGACGAATACCTGCTCTACGGCATAGACCGCGATTTCCTGCTCGACAACCCGGACATCGAGCACGTAAGCCGCGACACGCTGTTCGAAAGGGTGCACGCCTACGGCGGCTGCGTCGTACAGGCCCACCCGTTCAGGGAGCGAGGCTATATAAGCAAAATGCACTTTCAGCTGGACGGCATCGACGCGGTGGAGGCCGTGAACATGGGCAACCATCCCCACGAGGACGCGTGCGCGCTGAAATACGCCGCGCGCCTGGGCCTTCCCGTGACCGGCGGAAGCGACATCCACAACAGCCTGAAAGTGACGCCCGATCGCATCTGTGCGACGGCGCTCGGGGAAAAGATAAACTCCGCAAAGGAGTACGCAGCGCGCATAAGGCAGGGCAAAGGAATATCGCTCGTATACCCCGTGGAGCGCCTTCACGGCGTTCTGCCCCAGATGCCCCTTACGCCCTTCGAGGCGGGCAGGGACGGAAAAATCATAGAAGATTTCGATCTCGAACAGTATATCAAACAGGAGGAATATGAATTATGACGCTTAAAATCGAAGGCATGATGTGCAAAAACTGTGTCGCACACGTCAAAAAGGCGCTGGAGCAGATCAGCGGCCTGACCGCGGAAGTGGACCTTGCAAGCGGCACCGCCGTGATAGACGCGGACGCGTCCCTTGCCGAAAAGCTCAGGCAGGCCGTGGAGGACGCGGGCTACGAGGTCAAGGCGGTAGAGCTTTAAGGAAACCGCTTGGCCGGCTTCCCGGAGGGACTTTCCCCTGCGGGCGCTTTGATGTATTTGAAAAAAAGGAGCAGCTATGGAACAGAGAAGACCCAACGTACTCAGACCCGTCCGCCTGACGCCCGATTTTACCGAGATGGCGGCGGGCAGCGTGCTGATCGAATGCGGACGCACGCGCGTACTGTGCACAGCCTCGGTCGTCGAGGGCGTGCCGCCGTTCAAAAAGGGCACGGGCTCGGGCTGGCTGACCGCCGAATACGCGATGCTGCCCGGCTCAACCAGCCGCCGCAAGGAGAGGGACGGCATCAAAAAGGACGGGCGCAGCGTGGAGATCCAACGCCTGGTCGGCCGCTCGCTGCGGGCCGCCGTGGACCTTACGCGCCTGGGCGAAAGGACGATCTATCTGGACTGCGACGTGCTGCAGGCGGACGGCGGCACGCGCACGGCGTCGATCACCGGCGCGTTCGCGGCGCTGACCATCGCCTGCGACAAGCTGATGAAGCAGGGGCTGATCGTCGATTTCCCGGTGATTCGGCAGGTCGCCGCGGTCAGCGTCGGCATCGTGGACGACGTGCCCACGCTCGACCTGGAGTACGCGCAGGATTCCCGCGCCCAGGTCGACATGAACGTCATCATGAGCCGCGCCCCCGGCGGAGAGCTCGAATTCGTGGAGGTGCAGGGCACGGGCGAAGGCCGCTCCTTCAGCAAAAAGGAGCTGGAGAAGCTTTTGTCCCTCGCGCAGAGCGGCATAAAGCAGCTGATGAAAAAGCAGCTGGCGGCGCTGGGCGAAAAAGCCGATCTCATCGGCAAAAAGCCGCGCCTCGCGGTGGCGACGCACAACTTCGGAAAGCTCAGAGAGATCAAGGCGCTCCTCGGCGACCACTACGAAATCGTGTCCGCGAGCGAAGCGGGCTGCAACGAAGAAGTCGAGGAGACCGGCGAAAGCTTTGCAGAGAACGCGCGCATCAAGGCCGAGGCGCTGATGGAGCAGACGCACTGCGCGACCCTGGCGGACGATTCCGGACTGATGGTGGACGCGCTGGGCGGGCGTCCCGGCGTGCATTCGGCCAGATACGCGGGCGTGCACGGCGACGACGAGGCGAACAACGACAAGCTCTTGAAGGAGCTCGAAAACGTACCCGCGCCGCGCACCGCGCGCTTCGTAAGCGCCGTGTGCCTTCTGCGACCCGGGCGCGAAGCGCTGATCTGCGAGGGCGCGTGCGAGGGCGAGATCTGCTTTGAAAGGCGCGGAAACGGCGGTTTCGGCTACGATCCCCTCTTCAGCTGCAACGAGCTGGGCGGGCAGACCTTCGGCGAAGCGCCCGACGGCGAAAAGCAGAAGGTCTCCCACAGGGCAAAGGCCATCGCGAAGCTCAGGGCCCTGCTGGAGGAAGGCAAGTGACGAGGATCGGCGTCATGGCGGACAGCCACAGAAACAGGGCAAACATTCGACGGGCGCTCAAACGCATGGAGGACTGCGTGCTGATTCTGCATCTGGGCGATCACGATACGGACATGGATGATTTTCGCCTGCGCGAGGACAGGCTGCTCAGCGTTCCCGGCAACTGCGATCCTTTGTCCTTCGCGCCGGGGCTCAGGATCTTCGAGCGGGACGGCGTGCGGGTATTGATGACGCACGGCGACGCCTACGGCGTCAAGCATTCGCTGATGCGCTTAAGCCTCAAGGCGAGGGAGGCCGGTGCGGCGCTCGCCCTCTACGGGCACAGCCACAGACAGGAAATCGATCGGGACGGAGAGATCACGCTGCTCAATCCCGGAGCGCTCAAAAACGGCGACTACGCCGTCGTGGAGCTGGACAAGGGATGTGTACGGTGCGAGCTGCACAATCTGGACAAATGACAGCTGAAAGGACTATGTCGTATGGGACTTAAGGATTTAAGAAAAGACATGCTGATCGGCGCCGCGGTGTCGCCCTTCTTTCTGAAGGACGAAAAATACGCCGCGATCGCGCGAAACGAATTTTCCTCACTGACCTGCGAAAACGAAATGAAGCCGCAGCACACGCTGGACAGGGAAAAAACGCTGCTTTGCGGCACGAAAAACAGGGCCTCCCTGCGCTTTGACGCGGCTCAAACGGCGCTCTCCTTCGCAAAGGAAAACGGCCTCAAGGTCCGCGCCCATACGCTCGTTTGGCACAATCAGACCCCGCGCTGGTTTTTCGCCGAGGACTGGAGCGATCAGGCGGACGCGCCGCTGGTTAAGCCCGAGCTCATGCTGGAGCGGCTCGAAAACTACATCCGCGACGAAATGGATTACATCAACACAGCCTACCCTTCCCTCGTGTACGCCTGGGACGTGTACAACGAGTTCATCGAGCCGGACAACGACCACCCCAAGGGCTTCCGCCTGCGCAAGAATTTGTGGTACGAGCTCTTCGGCGAAGAGGCGCCCCTGTACGCGTTCGGTTTTGCCCGCAAATACGCTTTTCCCGGCCAAAAGCTGTTCTACAACGATTACAACGAATACGAGCAGCCAAAACGCGGCTTCATACTCGATCTGTTAAGCCCCCTGATCGCCAAAGGGCTCGTGGACGGCATGGGGATGCAAAGCCACATGCTGATCGACTATCCCCGCATGGACGCCTACAGAAGCGCCATAAACGACTACGCCTCCGCCGGGCTCAGCCTGCACGTGACGGAGCTCGACATAAGGAGCCTTGACGACAGCGAAGGCAGCCGCAGGGCGCTGGCCGATCGCTACGGGGAGATCTTTGAAACCATCGTCGGGAGCGGGAAAATCGAAAGCGTCACCTTCTGGGGGCTCGGCGACGCGCAGAGCTGGCTGAGCAAGCCGGACGCGCCTGCCTATCCCCTGCTGTTCGACAGAGAAGCCCGGCCGAAGGAAGCGTATTACGCGGTCTGCGAGGCGCTGAAGAAATGATCAAGGGCATACTGTTCGACTGCGGCGGCGTGCTGGTCTATCCGAAAAACGGCTACTGGCAGCGCCCCGTGGACATAGACGGGATCACAGGCGGCAGAAAGCTTCGTTACGACCCGGCGGCCGCCGCGGCCGCGTTCGAGAAGTATTCGTACATTTTAGACGAGGGGCAGCTGATCAGCGGCCTCGGGCACGAATACAAGCTGCGGCTCAAGTTTTACACGCTGATGAACGAGGCGCTTGGCACCGGCTTGAGCGGCCAAGAGCTGCACGCCATCGCGCATTCGCTGACGTACAACCAGACGCGCTACGCGCTGTACGGCGACACGGCCGGTGCGCTGGAACAGCTGAAGAGCGAAGGAAGGTACAGGATCGGCTTTCTGTCCAACGCAATGCCGTCGATGATTCGCGCGCTCACGAACAGCGGCATCGCCGACGGGCTCGATTGCTTCACCGTCAGCTGCATCCTCGGCTGTCAGAAGCCCGAAGAGCGCATCTACCTGACCGCGCTCAGGGAGCTGGAGCTTCAGCCGGAGGAATGCGCGTTCGTGGAGGATCTGCCCGGCAACCTCGATACGGCGCGGCGCCTCGGCATGAAGACGATACGCATGAAGCGGCCCTTTTACTGCTTGAGCGGCATTCAGGACTTCGTTTTCGACGGTCCCGAAGCCGAAAACCTCGCCGACGTCGCCCGGCTCATACACCAAATGGACGAAGGAAGGACGGACGGATGCGCCGGATAGAGCGGCGCGCGCCCGACCCCGGCGGAAAAGTGTGCGCTTTTACGGGACACAGACCCTCGAAGTACCCGTTTCTGGCCGCGCCGGAGAGCGAAGAATACCGGTGCCTATGGCAGCTGCTCAGGGACAAGGTCGGCAAAGCAGTCCGGGACGGCTACACCCATTTTCTCTGCGGCGGCGCGCTGGGCGCGGACACGATGGCCGCGCTGCTGCTGATCGAAGAAAGAGCCATTCATCCCCTGCTGACGCTGGAAGTGGTGCTGCCCTGCCCCGAACAGTCGAAATACTGGCGCGAAAGAGACGCCCGGCTACACGCGGAGATCTGCGAAAAGGCCGACGTGCTCACCTGCGTCAGTTCCGCCTATACCCCGTTTTGTATGCTGGAGCGCAACCGCTACATGGTCGAAAGCAGCACCCGGCTCATCGCCGTGTACGACGGAACGCCCGGCGGCACCTTCAACACGCTGAAGACCGCCCTGGACAAGGGCATCGAAACCGAGATCATAGACCCGAGAAGCCTGACGAAAGAACGCTTATGAACCGTTTGACCCCCTTTCGGCGCGCGTGCGCGTATTTTTTGACGGCGCTCATACTGTGCGCCGCGCTTCACATGCCGTTTTGCACGGACGAAGACTGCGCCGCGTGCTTTATGATCAGAACGCTCTCCGTCCTTGTGCTTTCGCTGCGGCTGCGCTTCGGGGCGCTTTCCCCGTCCGGCCGCTTCGCGCCGGGACGGCGTACTGTCCTACCCGAAAACCACAAAACGCTGTTTTCGCTGAAGACGCTTTTGCTGGATTGAGCATTCCCTTTTTTCAGAATACGCCGGGGCGGTCCCGCGGCGCGGATTCGGCGCCGCAGGCTGCCTGTCTGCACATATCACACAGAAACGAAAGGAATGCGCAAATATGATCACGACAGAATCCCTGTCTGTTCGTTTCGACAAATACACGAACATACGCTACCGCGACGCGCGCTTCGAAAGCGGCGAAAGCTACGTGCTTCTGGGCGCTTCGGGCTGCGGGAAGAGCACCTTTCTGAACCTGCTCGCGGGCGTGCTTTCGCCCTCCACGGGCAGCATAGAAATCGACGGCAAAAACATGACGCGCCTGAGTCAGAAGCAAAAGGACGCGTTCCGCGTTTCCCACATCGGCTTCGTCTTTCAGGATTTCCGCCTCATAGAGGACATGAGCGTCGAGGACAACATATCGATCCTGCGCCTCGAGGGCGTGGACGTGAGCCGGATGGACGCAGTATTGAACGAGCTGGGCATACTGGACAAAAAGCGCCGCAAAGTAAAGCACCTCTCCGGCGGCGAAAAGCAGCGCGTGGCGATCGCGCGGGCGCTGGTGAAGAAGCCGGACATCATACTGGCAGACGAGCCCACCGGCAATCTGAACTACGCCATCGGCCTTCAGGTCATGCGGGAACTGATAGACGCAGCCAAGGGAAAGACGCTCGTCTGTGTCACCCACGACGACAGGCTCAGCGCCCTGTTCGATCACGTGATCGACATGAATTCGCTGATCCTGACGGAAGGCGGTGAAAACGATGCTTAGCTTCGCCCTCAAAAACCTGGCCGTCAAAAAGGCGCGCATGCTCCTGGTCGCGCTGAGCGTGATCATTTCGGCGGCGGTCGCGCTGCTCAGCTACAACGTTTCCTGCCAGATCAACGACGGGATCAGGAACACTTTCATCTACTACGACATGATCCTCGGGCCCGCGGGCTCGAGCACGCAGCTTGCGATGAACACGCTGTTCTTCACGGACAAGCCGCTCGGCACGATCTCTTACGATTACGTGTCGGAGCTGGAAAACAGCGGCCTGATCAATCAGGCGGTGCCCTTCTGCATGGGCGACAGCTTCAATTCAAGCCGCATCGTTGGCACGACGCCCGCCCTGCTCGAGGGAAAAGCGCTGAAGGAGGGCGAAATGTTCTCCGTCGACGCGCTCTACGGCGCAGTTCTGGGAAGCAGCGTCGCAAGCAGGTACAAGCTGAACGTCGGCGACAGCATCGTCACCTCCCACGGCCTCGGCACGCACGGCACGGAGCATTCCGCCTCTCCGCTGAAGATCGTGGGCATCCTCAAGACCACGCATACGAATTACGACAATACGATCTTCACCTCCTACAAGACCGTCTGGGCGGTGCACGCGGGTGAGGAGGAGGAAGAGGAAGCCGTGCAGGTGGAGACGAACGCAGCCTCGGCCCTGCCATCGCACGGCAGAGGCTCGCTGGTGAACATGTCCGCTTCTTCCGCAAATACAGAAGAAGAGATCGAAGCGCACGAAGGCAGCGTGTGCGCGGTCATCGTAAAGACCAAGAGCGCGGGCGCGTTTTATCAGCTGCAGGGCCGCTACGCAAAGGACGCGGGACTGCTGGTGATCAATCCGTCGACCGTGCTTTGGGACGTGCTGTCCTCGGTGGATACCTCCACGGAGATCGTGTACATCCTTTGCCTCATCATACTGATCATGAACATACTGGTCGTGAGCGTGATTACGCTTCTGAACCTGCTCAGCAGCAAAGAGGAGATCGCGCTGATGCGGCTGATCGGCATATCGATGAAAAAGATACGCTGTCTTTACCTGATACAGAACAGCATTTTGGGGCTGGCGTCGACCGTGCTCGCGCTGCTGGTGAGCCACGCGTCGCTTGGCCTCATAAACGGTTACACCTCTTCGATGGGCGTCGTGATGAACCCGCTCAGGCTCTACCCCGCCGAAGCGCTGATCGCGCTGGGCGTGTTCGCAATAAGCGTACTGCCGACGCTGATCTGCATCTGGTTCATGAGCAGAAGGGATACGATCAGAGGATAAACGCAAAAGTTCAGAATGAAGCGGCGTCCCGCGGCGATCGATTTCGCTGCGGGACGTTTTTTTACTTCGCGGCGGCTTTTTCCTCCGCGAGGATGTCTTTTAAGAACAGACCGGTGTAGCTGCCCGGCGTTTGGGCCACCTGCTCGGGCGTGCCCTTCGCCACGACGCGGCCGCCCAGGTCTCCCCCCTCGGGGCCCATGTCGATGATGTAGTCCGCGGTCTTGATCACGTCGGGGTTGTGCTCGATGATCACGAGGGTGTTGCCCGCGTCCACGAGGCGGCTGAGCACCTCGTTCAAGCGCTCCACGTCGGCGGGATGCAGGCCGGTCGTCGGCTCGTCCAGCACGTAGAGCGTGCGGCCGGTCGCCTTGCGGCTGAGCTCCGTGGCGAGCTTTACCCGCTGCGCTTCGCCGCCGCTGAGCTGCGTGGAGGGCTGACCCAGCTTTACGTAGCCAAGCCCCACGTCCACCATGGTCTGAAGCTTGCTTTTGAGCCTCGGCAGCGCGCCGAAGAACTCCAGCGCCTCGTCGCAGGTCATTTCGAGCACCTCGTAGATGTTTTTGCCCTTGTAGCGCACCTCGAGGGTCTCGCGGTTGTAGCGCTTTCCGCCGCAGACCTCGCAGGGCACGTACACGTCCGGCAAAAAGTGCATCTCTATGCGCACGATGCCGTCGCCGGAGCAGGCCTCGCAGCGGCCGCCCTTGACGTTGAACGAAAAACGGTTGGCCTTATAGCCGTGGGCTTTGGCGTCCAAGGTGCCCGCGAACACCTCGCGGATCAGATCGAACAGACCCGTGTAGGTCGCGGGGTTGGAGCGGGGCGAGCGGCCGATGGGCGACTGATCGATGCAGATGACCTTGTCGAGCCTGTCGAGGCCGTCGATGCCGTCGTGCGCGCCCGGCTTTTCCTTGGAACGGTTGAGTGTTCTGGACAGCGCCTTGAACAGTATGTCGTTTACGAGCGAGCTCTTTCCGCTGCCGCTTAAGCCCGTGACGCAGGTGAAAACGCCCAACGGGAAATCCACGTCGATGTTTTTGAGGTTGTGGGCATGCGCGTTCCTGACGGTGATAAAGCCGTTCGGGCTTCGCCGGAAGGCAGGCATGGGCACGCGGCGCTTTCCGCTCAGGAACTGCCCGGTGACCGAAAAGGGCGTCTGCATGACCTCTTCGGGCGTGCCCGCCGCCACGAGGTGACCGCCGCCGCTGCCCGCGCCGGGACCGATGTCGATCAGATAGTCCGCGGCCATCATCGTCATCAGGTCGTGTTCGACGACGATAAGCGTGTTGCCCAGGTCCTTTAAGCGCTTGAGCGTCGAAAGCAGCTTCTGGCTGTCGCGCATGTGCAGGCCGATCGAAGGCTCGTCCAGTATGTACGTGACGCCCACGAGGCCGCTGCCGATCTGCGTGGCAAGGCGGATGCGCTGCGCTTCGCCGCCCGAAAGCGTCGCCGCGCCGCGCGAGAGGGTCAGGTATTCGAGCCCCACGTCGCTCAGGAAGCGAAGGCGGGCGTTTACCTCCCTCAGGATCGCGCCGGCGATCATTTTTTCCCTGTCGCTCAGGCTGAGCTCGCTGAAAAAGCCGAGCGCGTCGCGGATCGAAAGGTCACTGACGTCCGCGATGCTCTTACTTCCCACCGTTACGGCCAGCGCCTCTTTTTTCAGGCGTTTGCCGCCGCATTCGGGGCAGGGCGTGAGCGACATGTATTCCTCGAGCTGCTCTTTGGACGCGTCGCTGCCGGTCTCGCGGTAGCGGCGCTCGAGGTTGGTGATGATGCCCTCGAAGGGCGACAGGAAGCTGCTCTTGCGCCCGTCGCGCTCGTATTCACACTTGATCTTTTCGCCCTTCGTGCCGTAAAAAATGACGTCCAGCTGCGCTTTGGTCAGCTTTTCCACCGGCTCGTCCAGGCTGAAGCCATATTTTTCGGACAGCGCAGTCAGGTACATCCTCGCCATGGAGCCGCCGTCTTCGGAGCTGTCCCAGCCGCTTACGCGGATGGCGCCCTGATTGAGCGAAAGGCTCCTGTCCGGAATGACGTTTGCCGGGTCGACCGTGGTCAGGTACCCAAGGCCCGAGCACACGGGGCACGCGCCGTAGGGATTGTTGAAGGAGAACATGCGGGGTGTGAGCTCCTCGATGGAGATCCCGCAGTCCGGGCAGGCGTACAGTTGGCTGAAGAGCATGTCCTCGCCGTCCACGACGGAGCAGACGACCAGATTGTCGCCAAGGCGCAGCGCGGTCTCCACGCTGTCGGTCAAGCGGGAGAGGATGTCCTGCCTTACGACGAGGCGGTCGACGACGATCTCGATGTCGTGCTTTTTGTTTTTGTCCAGCGGCGGCAAATCGCTCAGCTCGTACTGTATGCCGTCGATCCGGCAGCGCACGTAGCCGCGGCGCGCCATGTCCTCGAGGAGCTTCGTGTATTCGCCCTTTCTGCCGCGAACGAGGGGCGCGAGGATCATGATGCGCGTCCTGTCCGGCAGGGCCATGATCCTTTCGGTGATCTGGTCCACGCTCACGCGGTCGATCACGCGGCCGCAGTTCGTGCAGTGCGGCGTGCCCGCGCGGGCGTAGAGAAGGCGCAGGTAGTCGTGGATCTCCGTCACCGTGCCCACGGTGGACCTGGGCGAGCGCGAGGTGGTCTTCTGGTCGATGGAGATCGCCGGGGACAGGCCGTCGATGCTGTCCGCGTCCGGCTTTTCCATCTGCCCCAGAAACTGCCTTGCGTAGCTGGAGAGCGATTCCACGTATCTGCGCTGCCCTTCGGCAAAGATCGTGTCGAAGGCCAGGGAGCTTTTGCCGCTGCCGCTCAGGCCTGTGATGACCGTAAACTTGTCGCGCGGGATCATTACGTCTATATTTTTCAGGTTGTGCACGCGCACGCCGCGCGCGGTGATGAATTTATCCATTCGGTTTTTCCTTTTTTGAAGTCGGTCTGTTTTCCGTTTCTTTCCTTTATACCACAACGCGGTTATGCCTGCAACAGCCTGCGGGGCCGTAGCGAGGATTTAACCCGGCGCGGGTCTGCCCGTCAATCTGCATAAATTTCCGCGCCGTTTTTCTGTGAGTATTTTTGTGGCAAAAGGGACAGGTACCCTGTATACTGCCGGATGTCGCAATTGAATTGCGCATTTATTTTACAATGTTTCACATGGAATGTCAAGCCGCCATGTGAAAGAAAGAGGTGAAGATAATGGAAAGTACGCTCAAGGCAAGCCGGTACTTAAGCCGCATAACGCTCAAAAGGCTGCAGATCCTCAAACAGTGCGAGATCGTGCGCCGAAGGCGGAGCGCCGCCATGCGCCTGACGCACGCCTGCGGTATCGGCTCAGGAAACAGCCGCGCAGGGAGCATGGAAGAGCTCATCGCAGACGCCGTCGACCGGCAGGCAAGGGTGAAAGCGCTGATTTGCGAATGGAAGTTCCTCGCAGCGGAAATAAACGAGTCTCTCCGGAAGCTGGACGACAGAAGGCAGGCCATGCTGCTGGGGCTTGTATACGTCAGGGGACTGAGCGCGTCCGCAGCAAGAAGCCGCATGGCTCTGTCGCAGGAGGAATACTTAAGACTCAAACAGGAAGCACTGACCGAGCTCGGCCGTCTGATCTGAAGGGCCGGAGAACGCCGCAAATTATTTTTTGTTAAATTGACAATAATGTATTGACAACTGCTCTTCCGCGTTGTATGATATTTATGGTCAAAGAGACAATAATATGAACCGACGGCAAGATAAAGGAGGGACGGTATGAACATTTTCGAGGGGATCTGCGGAAGGGTGGCGCCGGGGCTGTGCCGCCTGGCGTTTAGCGGCAGCATCGCGGTCAAAACGAAGAGCGGCTACCGCATGTACGACGCGGAAAAGGGCCGGCTGATCAACTGCGACAGCTTCGTGCTGGACGCGGGCGAGGATTTCTTCTTCGTGCTGCCGACAAACAAGGTCAAGGCGGGCGACATCATATTGTCCGGCGGCGCGCCGAGGTACGTACTCTCCGCGGACAAGGGCACCGTCACCGCCATCAACTTCGAGGACGCCGTGGTGGAGACGATGCTGCCGGAGCACCACCTTTTCATGGGCGGCACGTACATGTACGGAAGGATCGTCTCGCTCTTCGGAAGGAGCGGCGCGAAGGGCAAAAAGGGACCGGGCAGGATGATGAAGTTCATGATGCTCTCCAGCATGCTCAAGGGCAGGGAGGGCGGTCAAAGCGGCCTTCTGCCGCTGCTCCTGCTGGGCGGCAAAGCCGATACTGGCTTCATGGACGAGCTGTTCGATGAAGACGAGGACGACGAAACGATCGAAGAGGAGGCGTGAACATGGGTTACGGACATTGGACCAGAGAGAGCTTTGAACAGTACAATCTTTCCCGCGGGCGCGGCGTTACCGCCGCGGGACACCTCGACAGCAGGCTGAGCGACCGGCAGATCTTCACCCAGAGCCGGCTAAGCCCCCTGCTCGACCCCAAGAACGTCATGCGCGAATGCTGCGACTGCCCGGAGCATCCAAACAGCGTTCCCGTCATTCTCGCCCTCGACGTGACCGGCAGCATGGGCAGCGCCTCCGCCGAGGTCGCAAAGAAGATGAACGAGGTCATGACGAAGCTGTACCGCCGCGTGGACGGCGTGGAATTCATGATCATGGGCATCGGCGACCTGAGCTACGACCGCGCGCCCATACAGATCAGCCAGTTCGAAAGCGACATCCGCATCGCGGAGCAATTGGACCTCGTCTACATGGAGCACGGCGGAGGCGGGAACGCCTTTGAAAGCTACACGGCCGCCTGGTACATGGGCCTGCGCCACGCGCGCCTGGACGCCTGGCAGCGCGGGCAGAAGGGGCTGATCATCACGATGGGCGACGAGCCGCTCAACCCCTATCTTCCGCGCGGGCCGCTGAGCGCGGTCACAGGCGACTGCCTGCAAAGCGACGTGGAGACCCCGGCGCTGTACGAAGAAGCGATAAGAAAATACGAGCTGTACCACCTGCACGTGATCCACGACCGGTTCAACACGTATCTCGAGGACGTAAAAGCCTCCTTCGGCGCGCTTTTGCCCGAGGGACACACGAAAATCGTGGGGCTGAACGACATATCCAAAGCGCTCACGGACATCGTGCTGGATTTTGCCGAAAGCGCAAGGCAGAGCGAAAAAGCCGTCGTTTGGGGCGCTGAGGCAGACGAAAACGCGCAGGCGGAACCGGCCTATATAAGCTGGTAAAGCGGAGAAGCGGCGTCGCGGCAAGGCTGCGCCGCCGGGCAGGGAAAACCGAAGTGCCTGCGTTTCGAAAACGAAGGAGGGAGACAGAATGAAAACAGCCGTGATCGTGATCGGCGCTTCCTACGGCGACGAGGGCAAGGGGCTGGCCGCCTTCAGCGCGGCCGGGGCGATGAAGGGTCCGGTGCTCGACGTGCTCATCAACGGCGGCGCGCAGAGGGGCCACACGGTCGATCTGCCGGACGGACGGCGGCACATATTCCATCATTTCGGTGTGGGCGCGCTGTGCGGCGCGGACAGTCTGGCGGACAGGGACTTTATCGTGAACCCGCTTCTGTACCGGCAGGAGGCCGAGGCGCTTTCTAAGGATTGCGGTTTGACGCCGCGCCTTCTGATCTGCGACGACTGCCGCGTGTCGCTGCCCTACGACATGATTTCCGGGCAGATCATCGAAGAGAGCCTCGCTTCGAAGCGGCACGGCTCGTGCGGGCTGGGCATATTCGAGACGCGCCGAAGGTACGAGACCGATCCGGGGGCGCTGAAGTGGGGAAAACTCAGAAGGCTCGGCAAAAGGGAGTACTTCGCCTATTGCGAAGGGATCGTCAGGGAATACCTGCCCGCGCGCCTGTCCAAAATGAACACGGCGCCGGACGAAAGGTGGCAAAGGATCATTCTGAACCCTGCGCTTATGGAGAACAGCTACGAGGATCTGCGCTTTATGGCTAAGCACAGCCGGGCCTTTTCCGATTGGCCGTCCGCCGCGAAAAACTACCGAAGCCTCGTCTTCGAGGCCGGGCAGGGGCTCCTGCTCGACGAAATGAACAAGGCGGACTTTCCGCACCTTACGCCCAGCCGCACGACTTCGCAGGAGAGCGTAAAGCGCATCCTTGAGACCGGGCAAAGCTACGATGCGCGGGTGATCTACGTAAGCCGTTCCTACCTCACCCGCCACGGGGCGGGCCCCTTCCCCACCGAATGCGCGAAAGAGAAAATCAACGCGGATATGCAGGATCTGACCAACGTGCCCAATCCCCATCAGGAAACGCTGCGATACGGCCTCATGGACACAAAGGCGCTCGTCGAGCGCACGCAGAGAGACTTAAGCGAAAGCCGCGCGCTGCTGCCGGAATTGAAAAGTGCGATCCTGCTCACCCACTTAAACGAAACCGGCGGGCTCTTGGCGGGCGGCGAAAGCACAGAGGTTCTTACGAAGTGCTTCGACGAAGCGTATCTGTCCTTTTCGCCCTTTGTGATCGAACGTATGGATGCGAAAACAGCCGCCCCGTAATGAGGCGGCTGTCGCTTAGGCTAAACGCGCTTTATCGCGGTCGGCGATTATTTCGCGTACTGGCGCTGATAGGCAGCGTTGGCGATGTCGAGGATATCCTGCAGGCCGAAGGACTCATACAGGTTCTTCTTGAACACTTCGGGATCGTCGAGGTCGCTCTCGTCACCAATGATGTACTTGGTGCGCTGCTCGTTGACGTAGGTGCGGATGGTGGACTGGTACTCGGCCAGCACCGCCAGTTCTTCGGTGGAGTAGGCCAGCGCGGGTACGTACACGTCGGCGCCGGGCTTGACCGCCTGATAGTAACCGGTGATGGTGTTCTGACGGACGGTGGCGTTGTTGTCCCAGTTGGTCAGGTTGCCCTCGCCGTCGTCGGCCACGTAGCAGTTCTCAAAGTCGACGTCGCCGGCATAGTAGGGCATATGCTCATACCAGTAGAGGTTGTTGACGGTCTGGTCGCGGATGTCGTTGTACATGACGTACTTCTTCTCGTGATCGCCGGCGATCAGGAGCTCCAGCGTTACGTTGGGATGCTCGGCCATGTAGTCTTCCACATACATCCAGTTGTCGGGCTCGATGCCGTAGCGGCCGCGCAGATAGCCTTCCTCACAGAACTGGAAGTCGCCTACACGGAAGCACAGCTCGGGGTTCTTGGCCCAGGGCGTTACCATCCAGCAGGTCTGGGTGGCGCTGGCGGCATAAGCGGAGAAGTGCAGTCCCTCGGGGCCTACCAGGGGCTCGATGGGATAGTAGCGCAGACGGATGGGATCGGTGGCCTGACCCATGAACGCGCAGGAGGAGTTGGTCACGACGCCGACGATATCCTCTTCGGCGCAGGCGACGGCCTTCAGCGCGTCGTTGTTGTAGGTGAAGGAGTCGGGAGAGAGCAGGCCTTCGTCGCACAGCTGCTTGAGGTAATCGCAGGCTTCGAACCAGCCGTCCTGGATGTAGGAAACGGTCACGTTGCCGTCCGCGTCAAGCAGGAACATGTCGCCGTCGCCTTCAAATACGAAGGAGTTGGTCAGGAACTTGGTGGCGGTGCCGCCAAAGCCCGTGGAGGTGATGAACGGGATCTCGTCGTCGGGATCGCCGTTGCCGTTGGCGTCTTCCTCTTTGAAGGCTACGAGCATGTCGTAGAACTCTTCGGTGGTGGTGGGGAAGTCAAGGCCCAGGTTGTCCAGCCAGCCCTTGTTGATCCACATCTTGTACTTGGTCTCGTTCTGGGGCGCGATCTGGATTTTCGGCACGCCGAAAATCTGGCCTTCGGCAGTGGTGATCGAGCTGATCAGGTACTGCTCGGGATGCTTGGCGACCGCGGCGTCGCAGTTGACCGCGAGGCCCTCGGCGAAGAAGTCGCTCACGTCGCGGATGGCGCCCTGATCGGCGTACATCTTGGCGTTGGTGAGGCTGAGCTGATAGTTGATGACGTCGAAGTCCTTCAGCTCGTCCGCAGCGACCATGGCCGCGAACTTGGCGGCGGTGTCGGTGGTGGGCAGGAAGGTGAACTCAAGCTTTACGTTGCAGGATTCTTCGATCCACTTCGTATACTCGTTGTCCTCCCAGATGACTTTTGCGTTTTCCGGTGTGAGCACGCGGATGACTGCGGGCTCGGAGCCTGTCCAGATGGGCAGCACGCCGGGTTCGCTCAGGTCGCCGTCTTCGGCCACGCCCTGTACAAAGAACGTGCACAGCAGCGCAAGCACGAGCAGCAATGACAGTTTCTTCATGGAATGGTGCCTCCTTTTTATTTATTCAAACGCTTAAAGCGCTTTGAATTTCATTTGTTTTCTCTATCCCTTGAGAGCTCCCAGCATCACGCCCTTCATGAAGAAGCGCTTCACAAAGGGATACGCGACCAGGATGGGGGCGCTCGATACGATGATCAGAGAATACTTGAGCAGGTCCTGCAGGGCCTGGTTGCCCAGAATGTCTTCCTCGGAGGTGACGGATTCGGGGTCGAAGCTGTTCTGAATGAGGATCGTGCGCAGGATGATCTGCAGCGGCTGAAGCTCTGCCTTCGTCAGATACAGCCAGGGGTTGAAGTAGTCGTTCCAGTGGCCGACGGCGTAGTACAGCGAAAGCACGGCCATAACGGTCGTCGAAAGCGGCAGGACCATCGAGAAAAAGTAGCGTATGTCGCTGCAGCCGTCGATCTTGGCCGCCTCCTCGATGTCGGTGGGGATGTTCTGCATGAAGGTGCGGCACACAATCAGGTTGTACACGCTGATGAGTCCGGGGATCAGAAGCGCCCAGATCGTGTTGAGCATGCCCAGGTTTTTGAGCAGTATGTAGCCGGGGATCATGCCGCCCGAAAACAGCATCGTGAACATGAACAGCATGATCACGGGCTTTTTGAGCGGGAGGTTGCGCCGGGCAAGCGGGTAGGCCGCCATAAAGGTCATCGCAAGGTTCAGAATCGTTCCGAACACGGTGTAGAAGATCGTGTTGGCGTAGGCGCGCCAGATGCCCTTGTAGGTGAACACCGCCGTATAGCCCCTGACGTTGGGTTCCACGGGCCACAGAAGCACTTTGCCCTTGCCCACGGCGTCGGGCGAGGAGAACGAGGAAACGACGATGTTGATCAGCGGCACCAGTATGATCAGGAAAAAGATGCCCAGGATCACGTTTACGATGAAATAGTAGACCTTTTCGCCCCTGGTGATGCCGATTTTGTTGTTCGGCTTTTTCTTAACAGGTTCCTGTCTCACAGTCTGACTCATGTTTTCGCCTCCCTTACCACATGCCCGAACCGTTGATGCGGTTGGAGATCGAATTGACCAGGCTGATCATGGTCAGGTTGATGATGGAGTTGAACATGTTGATGGCGGTGGAATAGCTGAACTGCATGCCACTGTCGGCCTTCAGGCCCACCTTGTACACGTAGGTCGATATAACCTCGCTGGCGTTCATGTTGGTGTCGTTCTGCATAAGGAACGCCTTGTCGAAACCGATGTTCATGATGGAGCCGCAGCGCAGGATCAGCGTGATCGTGATCGTGGGGATGATCGTGGGAAGGTCGATGTAGAAAATGCGCTTCCAGCGGCTCGCGCCGTCCACGATCGCGGCCTCGTGCAATTGCGGGTCGACCGCCGAGAGCGCCGCCATGTAGATGATGGAGCTCCAGCCTGTGCCCTGCCAGACGCCCGACCAGATGTAGAGGTGGCGGAAATTGCTGTCGCCCGTAAAGACGTGCAGGCTCCATTTGCCGCCCATGAGAACCACCAGGTTGTGCAGTATGCCCGTATAGAAATCGAACACGCGCATCAAAATACCGACCATGACGACCACGGAAATGAAGTGGGGCATGTAGGTAACGTTTTCGATGGCGCTTTTCCATTTTTTAGAGCGCACGGAGTTGAGCAGCAGCGCGAAGATGATCGGGATCGGGAAACCCACGACGATGGAATACAGCGACAAAACCACCGTGTTTCCGACGGTCCTTGAAAAATAGACGGAGTCGAAGAATTTCCTGAACTGCTCGAGCCCGACGAACTGGGAGCCCCAGATGCCGTCGGCGGGCCTGTAGTTTTTGAAGGCGATCTGCGCGCCGTACATCGGCCCATATTTGAAGATGATGAGCCAGATCAGCGGGAGAATGAGAAACAGGTACATCTGCCTGTTTTCCACGATGCGCCTCAAGTACGTTTTGCCGTGCTTTTTGTTGTTTGCAAGAGCGCCCGTCAAAGCTTCTGCCCTCCTGTTTTTATTGCACCGGCCGAAAAGAATAAGATCGCTGCGGTCGTTACTTACAGTAAATATTTAACCACATATGTCCCATTTTGTCAAGCTTTATTTTGTGCAGATTATCAAATTTTATAACTGCCGTTTAGTTACAGGCGCGCAACATACCGGTTTTGCGTCCAAAAGCGCCGAAGCGGGCCTTTGCCCGCTCCGCTTCGGCCGGGCGCTCACATGAACAGCTCTTTGTTTTCGCTGATCATGGCGCAGTACAGCGCGCTCGTCCAGCCGTAATCCCTTATGGCCTGATAGCGCACGCGGGGGTCGTAGGGCTCGATGGGGCGCCCCTTGCGGCGGATGCAGCGAGGGCTTACGCGGCCGTCGGGATCGTACATCTCGTAAATGACGCCGTCGCGCAGATAGTACAGGGCGACCTCGCGCACGGTCTTTTTTATGATCTCGTCAGCCTGCTGCGTAAAGCCGTACTTTTTCAGGCCCTCGCAGATCATGTAGTTGCAGTTGAGCCACACCGCGCCGCGCCACATGTCCGCGTCGAAGGAGGGATCGCTCCTGGAGATGCTGGGCAGGGGCAGATAGGTGTCGAAGGAAGAAGCGTCCTTCAGCTTTTCGGACAGCACGCGCGCGTTATCCTCCGTCGCCGCGCCGCAAAACAGCGGCAGGAAGCTCGCGACCGATTTGACCTTGTGAAAGTCTCCGCCCGGCACGCGGTCGTAGTAGAAGCCGTCCTTTTCGTCCCAGAGGCGGCCGTTGATGGCCTGTTTCAGTTCCGAAGCGTATTTTTGCCAGTCCCTGTCCGAGCACTCCCCCGTCACCTCGTCTATGCGCGCCATGGCCGAAGCTTCGTTGAGCATAAAGCAGCTGAAATCGATGCACTCCATGACGCTCACGTTGTCGAAGCGGGGAGAGTTGTCCATGCCGCTTTCGTCGGCGCGGCAGTTTTCACTGTTCGTGTTCACATGCCAGCAGAACAGCCCGCTTTCGGGATCGCGGCGGTTTCGGATGTTCCATTCGAGGTACTTTTGCAGCTTGTTCTTTATGTCGCGAAGGAAGTCTGCGTCTCCCGTCCTCTCGTACAGTTTTACGGCAGCCCAGGCCAGCAGCGGCGGCTGCGTGATGTCGGAGGTGAAGCTCGGGCGGGCAAGGTGCGGAATAAACCCGTCTTCCCGCTGAACGTCCAGGACGCTGAGCAGCGTGTCGCGCGGCAGCGTCTCGTCCAGCAGGAAATTGCCCAGCGAATGAAAGGCGCTGTCCCACAGCCAGAGCCAGCGGTGCGGCAGGCGGTTGGGCGTCGTCCAGCGCTGGCGGAACTGCCCGTCGGCCGTATAAACCTGCGATTTCATGACGGAGATGCATTTGAGGAAGGTGAGCGCCAGCGCCTCGTCCTTCGGGCACAGGGGCCCGAAGCTTTCGAAGAAGGCGATGCGGCCGGCGCACAGCGCTTCGACCTTCTCGCGCGTCACCGGCGCGAAATCGCCCAGCGAGAACGAAAACAGCGTTAGCTCCCCCTCGTCCCTGCGCCAGAAGTGGAACGCGGAGGTGCCGCACACGAACACGGAGCCGTGCTCCGTGCGGGTCTCGTTGATCGCCCGAAGCGACCTTAGCTGCACGCGCCCGCGCCCGCACAGGCCGACGATCGTCTGCTGGTCGAGGAAGGTGAGCAGAAAGGGCGTTTCCATGCCCTGCGCGTCCTTCAGGCGCGCCTTGATCACGTCCGAGGCGACGGCTTCGTATTGGATATCCTTGATGCCGTCCAGAACCACGTACAGGTCGAACAGCTCCCTTGCGTGGATGCGCACGCCCAGCAGATCTCCCAGCAGATGTGCGTTCAGGCAGCTGTAGACCCGGCACTCACCGTCCATGCCCGAAAACGCGAACAGCGCGCCCTGGCCCCAGATGTCGGGAAGCCTCATACCGATCCCTCCGTTATGTCTTTTATATAAACCATGCGCGTATCGATCTGCGCAGGATCCTTTTCATAAATATCGAATACGCGGCCGCCGCGCAGCCTTTCCCGGTCGCCGTGCGGGTCGTAATCGCGGCAGCCGTAGGCGTGCAGGCCGACGCTGCCGTCGTAGCCCATCCGTATGCCGCAGTAGGTGCCGTCGAAGGTGTTGATGTGGTCGTGGCCGGCAAAGATCGCCTTTACGTCTCCGCGCTGAAGGATCGCCGCGAACAGGCCGCTGTTGAGCTCCGAGGCGCTGATCCCTTCGTTGAACTCCCCCACCGTGCCGGTGCGGCCGGCGTTCATCACCAGCGCGTTGAATTCCGGCAGCGGGATGTGGAGCGCCATCAGCGACGGAAGCTTTCTGCCCAGCGCGTATTCGAGCTCCTTTGAGCGCGTCCAGTACCACATAATCTGCTCGAAGCGCACGAATTCCCAGTCCGACCCGGCGTTCAGGCGCTTTGGAAGCAGAAGCTCCCAGTACGGGTTTTTTACGCCCTCGAACGGGACCGAGGGCATGCCGAAGTCCTGATGGGAGTCCAGCGCCCAGACGCCGAAGGCGGGCAGGCCGTCCGCGCCGTATACCGGCAAAAAGTAATTGCCCACGCCGGGAAGGTCTTCCTCCCCCGCCTTGCTCAGGCAGTTGGGGCAGGCTTCGTAGCCCTGCTGTTGGTATTCCTTGGACACGTCCGGGGAAATGTCGTGATTTCCGAAAACGTGCGCCCAGGGCAGCGCGCGCCTTTCCATCGGCGCGGAAATGTCTTTGAGCAGCAGGTCGAATTCGGCCTTCGTCGCCTTGCCGGTCGTGTTGTCGCCGCCAAGCAGCACGAAATCGGGCTTTGTGTATTCTATGAGCGTTTCCATGCCCCGGATCGTCGCCTCTTCCCGGGCGGGAGAATAGTGCAGGTCGCTCATCATCAGTATGCGGAAACGGCCGTGCGCGTCAAAGCGCAGCGGCTTTTTGCTTATGCAGAACTCCGGCAAACGCATCGTATTTCCTCCCGGGCAATTCGATTTCCGGTTTTTTGCGTAAAACGCGCGTCTCAGCGCTGCTTTTGCTGCGTGGGCCCGTAGTTGGCCGCGCCGGTGTAGACGACGTCTTCGGGCCTTGGCAGGAAGGCGGGCTTGCTGAGATCGCGCTGGAACAGGCGCAGATGCTCGCCCCTCGGCAGTATGTCGATGACGTCGCAGCCGCGCCAAAGGACCTTGTATTCGCGCCCCGCGCAGGTCTCCTTTTTCAGGCGGCTCCTGATCGGGTGGCTCAGGGTCACGCTTTGGCCGGCCTTTACGTCTTTTACGGTCAGCAGGCCGTTTGCGGTCTCATACCGGACGTCAGAGCCGTTCAGCCTGACGCGCAGGTCTTTGCCCATGAAGTCATACAGGCGGAAGCGCACGTCCGCGTCTTTTTTGGGCGTGAAGGAGAGAGCGCCCTTTTCGGGATAGAAGCTCGTGAGCGAATAATCGCCCGTTTCCTTGTCGAGCGGGACGTTTACGGTAAAACCCGCACGGTCCGCGTCCACGGCCCTTTCCCACACGAGGCGCACGGCGACGGGCGCGATGCCCGCGCAGCAGCCGGCGATCGAGCGGAATTTACTGAGCGATATGCTGTTAGGCAGGCTTCCGCCCGTGTAGCCGCCGATCATGCGCGAAGATATGTTTTTGTAGGTGATGCCCTCGGCGTCTTCGCGCGCGTTGTCTTCGGTGACGTAGCCGGAATAGCTTATCTGGTTTTCTACGAGCTGGTTTCTGGAAAACAGCACGACGTCCGTCCAGTATTCTTGATAGCCGCAGTCGATCAGCTCCAGCGCGCATTCGATCATGTCCTTTATGCAGCAGCTCTCGCAGTGCTCCTCGTCCATCGGATGCCATCTGGCGTATTCGGGCACCCAGCCGAAGGAGGAGGACAGGCTCCTGACGTAGGCGTAGATGCCCCTCGCCTTCTGAACGTATCTGTCCTCGCCCAGCACGCGCCCCAGCCGCACAAGGCCGCTTGCAAACCACATCGCGGAGTGTACGTGGCCGAAAAAGTTCATGTCCCAGGAAAAATACCTGGACGGGCCGAGCACGTGATTTGCGAGGCCGACGGCGAGATCCAGCGCGGTCTCGTCGTGTTTGAGCTCGTACCTTTTGACCAGCGAGATCAGCATGACGCTGTTTCGTATCGCCATTTCGCCCCGGCCCGTGTGGCAGCTCAGATCGAAGCCGCCGTTTTGAAGGTAGACGTCGTTTGGGAATTCGTAGATCTTTTCCGTTTCGGGCATGTCTCCGTTCCAGAAGGTGCGTGTGCGCCTTTCGACGACGAGCGAGCGCATGCCCCTGATCAGCCCGGCTATGCGCCCTTCGATTTCTTCGTCGTCCGGGTACTTTTCGCTCAGGCGGTTGAGCGCGGGCAGTATGTAGCCCATCTCGTGAAAAGAGGAGTGCATCGTGTGCGTCCATGGGTATTTATAATGAAAGCGGAGCCCGTGCTCGCCCCAGCAGGAAAGAAGGCTCCTTTTGAAGCCCTCGAGCACCGGAGCGCCTTCGTCGGTGTTCAAAACGCGCATCGCGCTGTCCAGCCCCTCGTACCAGGAGCCGACGAGCTCGGCGTCGTCCACGCGGCAGTGCGCGGCCTCGGCGGGCTTTTTGTTGGGCAGGATCAGCCAATAAGGCAGATAGCCGTTCTTTTCGTCCACCATGCTCGTGAGATAATTGAGCGAGCGGCGGGACATGAGGATCGGATCGAACTTCTGATAACGCATAAGCAAACCCCTCGCAATCTTCCACTGCGTGCATTATACACGATATGTTAAATAAAGTGTATATCATTTTTAAGAATATAACATAAGTTTTACAAGTAACCCCCTTGGCAAACTTGCGGCTTTGGTATATGATATGCTATGGTAAAATTTACCGATTTTGTTTACGGAACATTCTTTGCCGCGCAGACGAAAAAGGGCAGGTGAAGGGCATGCTTCAGGGTACGGGTTTTCTGGATCGGAAAAAATTGTACTTTCTGTTTGCGCGCATCAGAAAGCACAAGCTTCATCTGCTGATGATACTGCCCGTGCTCGCGCAGTTCATCATCTTCAAATACCTGCCGCTGTACGGCATCACCCTCGCGTTCAAGAACTACCGCATCCTGCAGGGCATCAGCGAAAGCCCGTGGATCGGGTTTTACAATTTCCAGCGGCTGTTCAGCTCGGTGGACTTTCTGCGCGTTTTCAAAAACACGATCGTTCTGGCGGCGCTGAACTTCGTCTTCGGTTTCCCCGCGCCGATCATCTTAGCGCTGATGATCAACGAAATGCGCGGCAAGACCTTCAAGCGCGTGAGCCAGACGATCTCCTACCTTCCGCACTTCGTGTCCTGGGTCATACTGGCGGGCATCTTCATGGAGCTGCTCTCCCCCTCCCGCGGGCCGATCAACGCAATTCTGAAGGCGCTGGGGTTAAACACGATCTTCTTCCTCGGAGACCCGGAATGGTTCAGGCCCACGCTGGTCATCACCAATATATGGAAGGGCATCGGCTGGGGCTCGATCGTGTATCTTGCGGCGCTGGGCGGCATCAACGAGGAGCTCTACGACGCGGCGCGCGTGGACGGCTGCGGACGCTTCAAGCGCATCTATCACGTGACGTTGCCGGGCATACTGCCCGTGGTCGTGATCATGCTCATCTTCGCCGCGGGCGATCTGGTAAGCGACAACTTCGATCAGGTCTTCAACCTTCAGAACGACGGCGTCATCAACAACGTGGGCGACGTGCTTGGCACGTTCATCTACCGTCAGGGCATAGGCAACCTGGACTACAGTTTCTCCACGGCCCTGGAGCTGTTCAGAAACCTGATATCGCTGGTGCTCGTGGTCAGCACGAACAAGATCTGCAAGCTGATCGGCGAGTACGGGCTCTGGTAGAAGGGAGGTCAAGGGCGTGAGTCAGCAAAAAGCGGGTCAAATCAAAAAAGCGCACGTTTCCCACGTATACGAATCCAAGGGCGAATGGGTGTTTCAGGGCGTTATCGCCGTGATCATGGTCCTGCTCTCCGTCACCTTCATCTATCCCTACTGGCACGTGTTCGTGACCTCCATTTCCTCGCCGGACATCGCCGAGGGTTCGGGCTTCAAGCTCTGGCCCAAGGTGTTCTCTCTGGACGCCTACAGGCAGATGGTGATGACGAAGACGCTGTGGACGGGCTACCGGAACACGCTGATCGTGGTCGCGATGGGCTGGGCCGTTTCGATCACGCTGAACATACTGGGTGCCTACAGCCTGAGCAAAAAGGACCTGCCCTTCAGGGGCTTTTTCACGGGCCTGATCATCCTTACGATGTTTCTGCAGGGCGGCATGATCCCGACGTACCTGCTGGTCAGAAAGACGCTGAACATGGGCAACACCTACTGGGCGGTCGTTCTGCCGCAGTGCATAAGCGTTTCTCACCTCGTCATCATGCGCAACTACTTCATGAACCTGCCCTCGGAGCTGGAGGAAGCCGCGATGATCGACGGTGCGAACTCCTTCCAGGTGCTGGTGCGGGTCATGCTGCCTTTGTCTGTGCCCATGATCGCGACAGTGAGCCTTTGGATCATCGTGAGCAACTGGAACGCGTATTTCAACTGCCTGCTGTACATCACCGACGCGTCCAAGTACGTATTGCAGATCATCATGCGCCGCATCATACAGACCGACTCCAAGGAGATGACCACGGCCGGCGAAGCCGCTTCGCAGCTGGAGACCGACACGGTCACGCTGAGGGCCGCGTCCATCATGCTTGCAACGATCCCGATCATCTGCGTGTATCCCTTCCTGCAGAAGTACTTCGTAAAGGGTGTGCTGGTCGGCTCGCTCAAGGGCTGAAAACGAATTCAATACGCTTAAGCGTATGGAATATTATGAAGGAGGTAAAAACATGAAAAAGCTATTGTGCCTTGTGCTTGCGCTCGTGCTGATGCTCAGCGTATTCACAGTGGCCGCGCACGCGGAGGCCGACACCATGACCATCGAATGGATGGGCGGCCATGACACCGACGCGATCTCCGAGGGCGACACGGTCCTTGCCTGGCTCGAAGAGAAATTCGGCGTCAAGCTGAACGTATGGTTCATCGAGCGCACCAACGCCGCGGAGCTGCTGGCGACCCGCTGGGCTGCCGACGAGATCCCGGACGTGATGTGGCTGGAGACCACCGAGCTGTTCGTCAAAGCCGTGGATCAGGGCGTCTGCCTCGAGATCCCGCTGGAGACCGTACAGGAGCTGCTGCCCAACAGCTATCAGTGGCTCATCGAGTTCGACCCCGACTGCTTCGACATGGTTTCCGTCAACGGCCACAACTACGGCCTGCCGCGCGTGAACCTGGACAGCAAATACCCCTACGCTCCCTTCTGGCGCGCCGACTGGCTGGAGGCCTACGGCTATGAGAAGGGTGAAGTGCCGCGCACGATCGAAGAGTTCGAGGACGTGTTCTATTACTTCGCGCAGGGCGATCCCGACGACAACGGCCTGGACGACACCTACGCGCTGTCCAACACCGGCTTCCTGCCCATCTTCGGCGCTTTCGGCGCGCTGCCGGATCGCTGGATCGTAAACGAGGAAGGCAACCTTGAGTACGGCGCCGTGTACGCCGGCATGAAGGACGCCCTCGAGCTGCTGGCCAAGTGGTACGCAGACGGCCTGATCGATCCCGAATTCGTCACCGGCGAAAACCAGGGCGGTCACTGGTCGCTGTCCATCCCCTTCGAGAACGGCACGCTGGGCTTCTCTTCCTCCGGCGCTTTCTATCAGCTCGAGCCCGACTTTGACGGCCCCAAGAACGAGGAGACCGGCGAAGGCGGAGACTTCCAGCTGGGCAAGACCATGAGGAACCTGTCCTTCCCCTATGAAGACGTCGCCATCGGTTACAATCCCATCGGCCCCGACGGAAAGAGCGGCGGCGTACAGTGGACGCTGACCACCTCCGAGGCCGTGTGCTTCAGCTACAAGCTGGCTGACGATCCCGAGAAGCTGGCCAAGATCTTCGAGATCATCGACACCATCGGCAGCGATTACGACACCTGGGTACGCATCTGGAACTGGGACCTCAACGACGAGGCCTATACCTACAGCGAGCTGTACGGCTTCCAGACCGAACCCGGCTACACCCGTGCGGACGACAACACCCACACCAACATGTTCAACACGCTGCAGAATCCCTACTTCAAGATGAAGGCCGATCCCGCGCGCTACAACTGGGTCAACTCCATGGATCAGTTCGCGCAGCACGGCTACACCGATCAGCTCAAGACCGTCACCGCTTCCAACCCGCAGTACTGGACGGCGCTTGAGAGCTATCGTCAGGGCACCTATGTGCAGTTCATCCGCGGCGAGAAGCCCCTGGACGAGTGGGACGATTTCGTAAAGACCTGGTACGACATGGGCGGCACGGTCATCACCGAAGAAGCCAACGAGTGGTACCACAGCAAATAATCCATTCAGACGCATTGCGATGGCAGGGGATTTGATCCTCTGCCATCCTCTAAATTACGGAGGCAGTCCATGAATCTGAAGCTCTGGATCTGCGCGCTTGCGCTGGCGGCCGTGCTGCTGCTTGACGCAGGCGCCCCGTCCCCTTCGGACAGGGGTGAGACGGACTATGTGAAATGGTTCGATCATTACCTGAACGATTGGACGGACTTCAATTACATCTACGGCTCCGACGCGTTTGAAGGCGCGGTGTTCACGGCCAATCCCGGCGGAATCGCTCTGCGGCGCGGAGACAGCGAAGAAACCGTCGTATTCGGTATGCCGGTCTGGAACGCCTACTTCGCCGACCTGAACGGCGACGGCTGCCCGGAGCTGCTTGCGAGCGTCTCCTTCGGCTCCGGCATCGTCGACGAGCACGTCGTCGTTTACGACGTCAAAAACGATCAAGCCTATACGCTCTGGGAAAGAGGCGTTTTCGACTACGTCCTGTCAGATGACAGCGGCGCCCTATCGGTCTTAAGGTCCGAATACAATACGCCCTACCTGAGCGGAGAATACCACAAAGGCGTATGGGGACGGCTGCGCCTGACAAAGGACGAACCGGCCGAGCTCCTGTTTGAGGAATGGTAAACGGAAATACGGGCAGGGCGCGGCGCGCCAGGCTCACGGTTTAAGGAGATTTATCAATGCCTTTTGAAATTGAAAGCTTCAATCTTTACGACTACGACATCTATCCCAAGGTGATGGCGGCGGGCAGGGAGACCGAGATCACGATCAGGCCTCTGGGCGCGCGCGAGCAGTTTCACCCGGGTCAAACATATACGGTGATCGTCAAGGCCATCGGCGGCGGAAAGCCCGAATACTTTCCGCTGTCGGCGGATTTTGAGAACGAGACGGCGGAGTGCGGCGCAGACGGCTGCCTGCGCTTCAGGCACACGTTCACGAAGGAGCAGCAGTATTTCGTCGACGTCCCCTACGTGAACCATCGCGGGCAGAACGCGCAGGAGCGCTTCGCCGTCTACTGCGTCGAGGGCGATCTGATCGGCAAATACCCCTTCATAGGCGACCTGCACACGCACACGACCTTCTCCGACGGCAACCAGAGCCCGGAGGTCATGTGCGCAAACTGCAGAAGTTACGGCTACGACTTCATCGTCGTAACCGATCACAGGCGCTACTATCCCTCGCTCAAAGCGCTCAGGTATTTTGAAAAGCTTCCTACGGAGCTGAACGTTCTGCCGGGCGAAGAGGTGCACCTGCCCAAGGCGTTCGGAAAGTTCATAGACCCGCACATCATCAACGCGGGCGGCGAATACTCCGTAAACGCCATGATCGAAAGGGACGACGTGGACAACGTGCCGGGCGGCGACGAAAACCGTTCGCTCTACGGCAAGTGCCCGCCGGTCATGGATCAGGCGCAATACGAGGCCGTGATCCAAAAGACGCTAAAGGGGCTCACCGTTCCCGAAGGGCTGGACGAGGTGCCCGCCGCGGGCATCAAGTGGGCCTACGACGAGATCCGCAGAGCAGGCGGGCTTGCGATCTGGCCGCACCCGACCTGGATCCACGACGTGTTCCACAACCCCGACATCCTGCAGGATTTCATGGTCGAAAACCGCATTTTCGACGCCTTCGAGGTGCTGGGCGGCGAAAACTATTTCGAACAGAACGGCTACCAGACCGTGCGCTATTACGAGGACAAGGCCAGAGGCTACCGCTACCCCGTCGTGGGCAGCACGGACAGCCACAGCTCCAACCCCAACAACCGGAACGCACTGATCTGCTCCACGATCATCTTCGCCGAAGAGAACGAAAGGAAGGCGCTTCTGGACGCGATAAGGGATTTCCGCTCCGTGGCCGTGGACACGATCAGCAAGGAATTCCGTCTGATCGGCGAAATGCGCCTGGTTCGGTACGGCTGCTTCCTGCTCAAAAACTACTTCCCGCTGCACGACGCGGCCTGCCGCGAGGAAGGGCGGCTGCTCAAGCAATACATCACCGGAGACGAAAGCGAAAAGCAGGACGCGCTGAACACGCTCAAAACGATGTACGGCCGCATCGCGAAAATGCGCAAAAAGTATTTCGCGTTCTGAAGCCGTTTGCAAGTCAGGACCTTCAAGATACGGAGGAAAAGCAATGACACTGTACGACAAAATAAGCCGTCTCAAGCCCAAAAAGGGCGATATGACACCCCAAAGCCGCCTCTACTGCGAGCTCAAATACGGCGCGGACCTCTCCACCGCCGAGGGCGGAAAGTACGACGCGATCGTGGAGAAGGCAGCCGACGAAGCGCTTGGAAGCCTTAAGGCAAACGGCGCGCTCACGCTGCAGGACGTATCCAACGCCGAGGAGGCGATGGCTCCCCTTAAGGAGGACGCAAAACGCTACACGGCGCACTGCGTGGGGCACGCCCACATAGACATGAACTGGATGTGGGGCTACAACGAGACTGCGAGCCTCACGGTCGACACCTTCCGCACGGTGCTCAAGCTCATGGCGGAATACCCCGATTTCTGCTTCAGCCAGTCTCAGGCTTCGACGTACAGGATCATAGAAGATTACGCGCCGGACATGCTGCCCGAGATCAGGCAGCGCGTACACGAGGGGCGCTGGGAGGTCTGCGCGTCCACCTGGGTGGAAAACGACAAGAACATGCCCACGGGCGAAGCGATGTGCCGGCACATCCTCTACACAAAGCGCTATCTTTCGAAGCTTTTGGACATAAAGCCCGAGAGCATAGAGATCGACTTCGAACCCGACACCTTCGGCCACGCGGCCACGGTGCCCGAGCTTTGCAAAAAGGGCGGCGTGAAATACTATTATCACTGCCGCGGCCGCAACGCGAGCCCCTGCGCCTACGTGTGGCGCGCTAAGTCCGGCAGCGAACTGATCGTCTACAACGAGCCGCACTGGTACAACACGCAGATCGAGCCCGTACTGTTTACGGACTTTCCGCAGCGCTGCCGCCAGTACGGCGGGTACGATTTTCTGATGGTCTACGGCGTGGGCGACCACGGCGGCGGACCCACGCGGCGCGACATCGAGCGCATCATTGAAATCGGCTCCTGGCCGATCATGCCCAGGATCGTCTTTTCCACCTACAGCCGCTTCTTTAAGGAGCTCGAAAAGGTCAAGGACAGGCTGGCCGTCGAGACCTGTGAGCAGAACTACATGTTCACGGGCTGCTACACCTCGCAAAGCCGCATAAAGCTCGCCGACAGCTATTCCCAGGCAAGGATGCGGGAAGCGGAATTCCTGACGGCCGCCTCGCGCCTCTACGCCGTCGACGTCGACAGGACGCCGGTCCTGAGCAAGGCGTGGGAGGGCATCCTGTTCAATCAGTTCCACGACATACTGCCCGGCTCCGGCACGATCGAGACGCGCGAATACGCGATGGGCGCTTTCCAAAGCGCGATGGCCGGCATACAGGCCTCGGCTTCCTGCGCGCTGAACCGCCTGTCCGGCGCGGTGAAGCTGCCCCTTGCCGGGAACGAGGACGAAGAAGACACGACCTCCGACGGCGCGGGCGCGGGCTTTGCGACCGGGGAGAAAGGAAGGTTCCTGATGCCTTCCAGCGCGCGCGGCCGGGGCAAAACGCGCTATTTCGTGCTGTACAACGCCGCGCAGCAGCCCTACGAAGGCGTGACGGACGTCACGGTGTGGGATTGGGAATACGACGCCGCGCGGGCGTGCTTTACGGACGCGGACGGCAAGGAAGTCCCCTCGGCGCTCAGTGATAACGGCGAATGGTACTGGACGCATTCCTACAAGACCTTCTCGGTCAAAGTCAGCGTGCCCGCGCTCGGCTACGCGGCCTATACGCTGACGGAGCGCGGCGCGGACAACAACCTCGTCCGCCCGATCGAGGACACACGCCTGCACGATTTCGGCGATTACGACATCGTGCTGGAAAACGAGTACGTGAAGGCCGTGTTCGACAACGAGACGATGCTCATCAAGTCCTTCACTGACAAGCAGACGAACACTCCCCTTACGGATAAGGACACGGGCGCGTTCACGCTCGTTTCGGAAAACCCGCGCAGGCACGGAACGGCCTGGGTCGTCGGCGAGAGGATGCAGAGCCTGAATCTGAACCGCACCTGCCCCGTGCGCATAAAGCGCGAAAAGAAAAACGGACTCGTGCAGAGCGTGGAATACACGATCGCCTTCGGCCACGGCAGCAAGCTGGACGTACGCGTAACGCTCAGCGCGGGCGACCGGCACCTCAAATACAGCGCCTCCTGCGATTTTCAGGAGATCGGCAGCGAGGAGGCCACGCCGCTTTTGAGCTTTGGCGTAAAGCAGGCTTACCGGGCGGGCGCCTACCGCTGCGACATCCCCTACGGCTATATCGACCGCGCGCCGCTTGCGCACGACGTGCCCGCCGAAAGCTTCATGCTGGCGCGAAATTCCTCCGGCCCGAGCGCGATGATCCTGAGCGACTGCAAGCACGGCTTCAGGGGCTGGGACGACACGCTGAGCCTGTCGCTGCTGCGTGGCTCGTGGGACCCCGACCCGCACCCCGAAAACGGGCTGCGCACGTTCACCTTCGCGCTGGCTTCGGTCTGCGACACGGACTTTGAGGCGCTCAAGGCGCAGTGCGACAGGCTGATCCACGCGCCCGCCGTGAGCGCTTGCGAGCCGTGCGAAAAGGCATGTCTCGCGCCGAGGGGCTCTTTCCTGACTGTGCAGGGTGCAAGGCTCGGCGCGGTCAAGCTTGCTTCGGACGGAAAAAGCCTCGTTCTCAGGCTCGTAAACGCCGAGGACGCCGCGCAAAAATGCACGGTGACCCTGCCCCTTTCGATCAAGGCCGCCTGCAGGGCAGACGTCAACGAAAACGCGCTTTCCGCCCTTACGCCGGACGGGGACGCGCTCACGCTCGGGATCGGCGCGGGCAGCGTGGAGACCGTCATCGTGACGCCGGGCACCTGATCCGCCTTCCTTTCACGCACGCCGCGGCATGGGGAAGCCCCCTTCGCCGCGGCGTAAAGTCTTTTTTGTATCGGCCGCATAACATTAATTTCATATTGCATTTTTAACGCGACAGCTTGAAATATTAACGTAAGTATGATATACTAAAATTAACTAAAATTCTGCGTCGATCCGACTTCGGGAGGTTCCTATGGCGCTCACGACAGAAGACAGACAGCTGCTGCGCGCTTTGGCTTTCGAGCTCAAACGCGTAAGCGAAAACCCCATATGGAGCGAAAACAAGGCCGAGTGGCAGCGCCACAACGCGCTCGAGGACGGCCGGCCGCTGTTCCTCGTGGATCAGTTGCCCTGGAACGAGCTGGATATGCGCTGCACGAACGAGGGCGCCCTGATAAGCGACCGCTACTGGAAGTCCGTCGAGATCTGGCTGCGCCGCGAAATCTGGAAGGCGACGAATCTGAAGACCGACATGGTGGTCGATCCCTACATAAAATTGCGCATTCCCTATAAAAACAGCGGCTGGGGCCTCAAAGGCCAGGTGACCGAGCTCAAGTTAGACGCCAAGGGCGACGTGGCCAGCCAGCACATGGCGTGCATGATCAACGAGCCCGAGGACATCGAAAAGATCAAGCTGCCCGTGATCGAACCCATGCCCGAAGAAACGGAAAAGATCCGTGAGACCGCATCCGAGCTCTTTTACGACGTCATGCCCTGGCGCCTGAACGGAGACATCATGCACCTTGGCGCGTGGGACACGATCGCCTACTGGATGGGCGTGGAGAACATCTACATAGAGCTGCTGGACAGGCCGGAAATGATGCACGCGATCATGGAAAAAATGACCGCGGGCTACCTTTCGATGATCGACCAGTTCACAAAGCACAGGCTGTACGACACGTGCGAAAACCTGTGCCACTGCTCCCAGACCTACATGCGCGGCGAAGACGACAAAAGGCCCGTGCCCGCGGACGGCTGGGCGTTCGGGCTTGCGCAGGCATTCACGTCCGTTTCGCCCAAAATCACCGAGGAATTCGAGTGCGCCTACATGAAGCGCATCTTCCCGCACTTCAGGCACATCTACTACGGCTGCTGTGACCGTCTGGACGACAGGATGGAGATCGTGAGCAAGCTGCCCAACGTGCGCAAGATTTCCTGTTCCCCCTGGAGCCACAGGGAGGCTTTCGCCGAAAAGCTGCCAAAGAGCATCATCATGAGCAACAAGCCCTCCCCCGCTTTCCTTGCGGGCGACAGCTTCGAAGAGGACGCGGTAAGGAAAGACATACGCCGTACGATCGCCGCCGCGCGCAAAAACGGCGTGCGCCTCGAAATGATCCTGAAAGACGTTTCCACCGTAAGATACGACGTTCCCCGCCTTCAGCGCTTTTGCGAAATCGCGACAGAGGAAGCGCGCCTGTCTTAGGCAGGGGCGGCATACAGACAGAATTTATTGAGGAGGGCAGTTTATGCACACCAACCACGCGCCGGCGCGTAAGCTGCCGCCTGCGCTCAAAGAGTTCACGGGCTATGTGAAATACTGGGATCTGTCGCTTATGCTGCTGCCCGTGATCGCGTATTTCGTCATCTTCAAATACATCCCGATGGGCGGCATCGTGATCGCTTTCAAGGATTACAAGCTGGGCCTGGGCATCTCAAAGAGCCTCTGGGTCGGGCTCGACAACTACGTGGCCGCGTTCAACAACCCGTTCTTCCTGCGCGCCATACGGAACACGCTGGTCATAAGCGTTCTTAAGCTCGCCGTGGGCTTTCCGGCGCCGATCATTCTCGCGCTCATGCTCAACGAGGTGCGCCATTCCGCGTTCAAGCGCACGGTGCAGACGATCAGCTACCTGCCCCATTTTTTGAGCTGGGTCATCATGGCGGGCATCCTTTCCCAGCTGCTTTCGCCCAACAACGGCGCGGTGAACGCGCTGCTCAAAAAGCTCTTCAATATCGAAAAGCCCATCCCCTTCCTGATCAGCGACAACTATTTCCGCGGGACCGTGGTCATCTCCGACGTATGGAAGGGCATCGGCTGGGGGTCGATACTGTACCTCGCTACGATCAGCTCGATCGATCCTACGCTGTACGAAGCTGCCATCTGCGACGGCGCGAGCCGCTTCCAGCGGGTAAAATACATTACCCTGCCCAGCATCATGCCGACGATCACGATCATGCTGATACTGAACCTCGGCAGCATTCTGGACGCGGGCTTTGACCAGATCTTCAACCTCTACTCCTCCGCCGTGTACGAAACCGGCGACATCATAGACACCTACGTCTACCGCGTCGGCCTTGTGGACTGGAACTACAAGCTTTCGACCGCCATCGGCCTGTTCAAAAACCTGATCGGCTTTGCGCTCGTCGTGGGCGCGAACTTCCTGGCGCGCGGCATAAGCGGCAACGGAATCTGGTGACGCATCATGAAGAGAGAGAAATTCAGCCTGGGAGACGTGATCATCTACACGCTGCTGACGCTACTGTGCGTCACGATCGTGTTCGCCTTCGTGCACCTTGCAAGCATATCGCTGTCCTCGAACGCCGTGGCAACAAAGGGCGGACTTTTGCTCTTTCCCAAACAGATCACCTTCGACAACTACATGAAGGTGTTCAAAAACCGCTACATATGGCTCGGCTACAAAAACACGCTGATCCGCACGCTGATCGGCACGACCCTGCAGCTGTTGTTTACGGCGCTCGGCGCCTACGTGCTCTCCAAGCGCTACTACCCGCACAGGACGTTCTGGACGCTTCTGATCGTGTTCACGATGTTCTTTTCCGGCGGCCTGATCCCCTCGTTTTTGCTGGTCAAGAGCCTTGGACTGCTGGACACCTACGCGTCGATGATCCTGCCGGGGCTGATCAGCGCGTACAACCTTACGATCATGCGCAACTACTTCCAGTCGCTGCCCGAAGAGATCGAGGAAAGCTGCATGATCGACGGCGCGGGGCGCATGCGCATCTTCTGGCAGTTCGTGCTGCCCCTGTCGACGCCGATCCTGGCGACCGTGGCGCTGTGGCTCGCGGTCGGGCACTGGAACGCCTGGTTCGACGTGCTGATCTACGTTTCCGACAAGGACAAGCGCACGCTGCAGGTGGTGCTCAGAAACATCATCATCACCGGCACGCAGGAATTGGACTCCGACGCCTCGGCGCACTCCGTCGCCGACGAAATGCAGGTGTCCAGCGAAGGCCTGAAGGCCGCGAGCATCTACGTGGCCACGATCCCCATCCTTTGCGTATACCCGTTTTTGCAGCGGTATTTCGTGAAGGGCATCATGGTCGGTTCCCTGAAGGGATGAGCTTTGAAGGATAAGCGCTTTAAGCGTTTATACCATAAAAAAGGAGGTAAACCTATGAACCGCAAACTGTTGGCAGTACTTCTGGCAGCCGTCATGCTGCTCGGTCTCCTGCCCAATGTCGTTGCAGAGGGCGCGCCCGTCAAAATCACGGTCGCAGGCTACATGTTCGGCCCGATCGACGACGAAAAGGATGTCGTAACTCCCGCAGTCGAGAAGCTGCTCAAGGAAAAGCACGGCATCGACGTGGATATCGAAGTAGAGTACATCGAGTACGCGAATTACTCCGAGATCCTGGCGCCCCGTCTTGCCGGCGGCACTGCCCCGGACGTGTTCCTGGCGCTGAGCTCCAACACGCTGGACACCTACTATGATCAGGGCGTCATCGCTTCCTGGGACGTGGACTTCTTCAAAGAGAACGCGCCCGACGTATGGGCCTTCGTGGAGGCCGGCGGCGTGAACGGCGATCTGGCCGATCAGTTCCCGATGTGGCTCGAGTACGCCACCAAGGGCGACAAGATGGTGGTCGTTCCCTCCCTCAAGCCCGACGGCAACATGCCCTACAAGACGCTGATCTACCGCGGCGACTGGCTGGACAACCTCGGCATCTCCAAGGAAGAGCTGCCCATGACCGTCGACGAGTTCGTGGACCTGATGTATTCGTTCACCAACGATGACCCCGATCAGGATGGCGAAAACGACACCTACGGCATGAGCCTGACCGGCATGAAGGCGCTGTTCGGCTCCTACGGCCTGTCCAACGGCTTCCTGGGCGGCTCCAGCTACTGGTATGAGAAGGACGGCGAGCTGATCAACGCCGACGTATCCGAGAAATCCAAGGAAGTGCTCGAGATCCTGGCCGGCATGTATGCCGACGGCGTCATCGATCCCGAGTACGTAAAGGGCAAGGAATCCGCCGACGGCGCTTACTGGGCTGCCTCCGCGGGCCTGATCAACGGCCTGTACGGCGCCAGCGCCAACGCCTCCATCGACCACTTCCGCCTGAAGGAAGTGCTGGGCGACGCGGGCGGACCCGTGGCGCAGACCTACTGGCAGGTCAACGGTGACGACGCCGAGTTCGTCTACGCTCCCTGGCCGGCCGGCCCCGAAGGCGATTACGGCTGGGCGGTAGGCTATGCCGTAGCCGTCAGCGAGAGCGCCGTATACAACAAGGCCCTCGAGGACGATCCCGAGAAGCTTGCCACCATCTTCCAGATCCTCAACGCCTTTGCGACGGACGACGAACTGTACATGCTGGCTGCCTGGGGCATCGAGGGCGAGCACTACACCGTGCAGGACGGCAGGCCCGTCCGCAATCCCGAAATGACCAACGCGGACTTCAACGAAGTGGGCGTATGGGGCTGCCGCAGCCTCTACGGCGCTGACCGCGCGTTCAGCGAGCTGGCCTACAACCTCGCATTCTACAACGACGCTTCCATCGCCAACCGTCTGAACTACTTCAAGCTTCCCCAGTACAACAGCTACATCCAGAACGCCGTCAGCGTGACGCTGCCCTCCGAGGGCGAGGTGCTCGCGGGTCTGAACACGCTGCGCGACGAGTACTACAACGCCGTCATCAGCGGTGAGAAGAACCTGGACGCCGACTGGGACGCCTACGTCGCCGAATACATGGCACTTGGCGGACAGAAGCTCTACGACGAAGCCAACGACTGGTTCCAGAGCAAATAATCCCAACTCCGCGAAAGCCGCTCCGTTCGGGGCGGCTTTTTTTGCTTGAAAAGGCTTGACAAGGCCGTTTGCGCGGGTTAATATGGGACGCAGGACACGATCATTCCGATTTCGGAGGTATGTATGGATATCGAAGCGCGTATAAGCGAGCTCATGGCAAAAATGACGCTGGAGGAAATGATCCTTCAGACCGACCAGTACTTCAGCCCCGATTTCTGCATAAGAGACGAAAGCGGGCAGGTCGAGCGCGTGGACCTGGACAAGCTGGACAGCCTGCTCAAGGGCAACAGCGTCGGCAGCATCCAGGCGCGCGGGCTCACCCCGGCGCAGGTCAACGAGATACAGCGCTACGCCGTCGAGCGCACACGCCTTGGCATTCCGTTTCTGATGAGCGAGGAGGCCCTGCACGGGCTGTGCCACGCGAAGGCCACGTCCTTTCCGCAGCAGATCGGCCTCGCCGCAACTTTCGACCCCGCCCTCGGCTACCGCATGGGAAGGGCCATCGGCACGGAGGCGCGCGCGATGGGCATCCACGAGACCTACAGCCCCGTGATGGACCTGATCCGCGACCCGCGCTACGGAAGGACCGAGGAGACCTACGGCGAAGACACGTTCCTTGGCAGCGAATTTGCCCGCGAGACGGTCAGGGGCATGCAGGGAGATAAGCTGAGCGACCCCGACGCGATCGCCGCCGAACCCAAGCACTACGCGGCCTACGGCTCTCCCGTGGGCGGGCTGAACTGCGCGCCCTGCTCGATGGGCCGAAGGGAGGTCTTCTCCGACGCGCTGCCGATCTTCGAGGCCGCCTTCAAGGAGGCGGGCGTGACCGACGCGATGTGCTCCTACAGCGCCGTCGACGGCATTCCCGTATCGGCCGACCATGAATTGCTGACCGACGTGCTCAGGGATACCTGGGGCATGAAGGGCTTCGTCCGCTCGGACCTCACGGCCGTCGCAAGGCTCTACGACAACCACTTTACCGCCGCCACCCGCAAGGAAGCCATGGCGCAGGGGCTGGAAGCGGGCGTCGATCTTCAGCTGTACGATTTCCCGCACGACGAATGGCAGACGGGCCTGAAGGAGCTCGTCCGGGAAGGGCGGCTGAGCAAAGAAACGATCGAGCAGGCGTGCCGCAGGGTGCTTCGCGTCAAGTTCATGCTGGGGCTGTTCGAAAACCCCTACGTAGACGAAAGCCGGAGCGAAAAGTACGTGCACTGCGAAGCGCACAGGGCTTTGGCCAAGGAGATCGCGCTGAGCAGCATGGTGCTGCTCAAAAACGACAGTAAATTCCTGCCCCTAAAGCGAGACGTCGGTACGATTGCGGTGCTGGGTCCCGGCGCGGGCAAAGCGATGCTGGGCGATTACATCGACCCCGCGCAAAGCGGCGTATCGATTCTTGACGGCATAAAGCAACTCGTCTCCGAAAACACAGAGGTGCTGTACGACGAGGGCTGCAAGTTCCTGGGCGACGCGGCGATCCCGTTCCCCGGCAAGGTACTTTATGACGAAAACGGGGAGCACGGCCTGACCGGCCGCTACTACAACGGGCGCGATTTCAGCGGCGAACCCATGCTGACGCGCACCGACCGCCGCATCGATTTCAACTGGATCATGAACAAGCCCTGCGACGAGGTGGACGCGTACTGCTTCAGCGTGCGCTGGACGGGCAAGCTCGTCCCGGACGAGAGCTTCAGCGGCTACATCGGCTTCAACACCCAGGACAGCATGCGCCTGTACGTGGACGGAGAGCTGATTCTGGACAGCTGGGGCGAAGACAAGGATTCCAACCGCACGGTCGCATTCGAATTCGTAAAGGGCAGGGAATACGGCCTCGTCATCGAGTTCACGAACGACCGGCGCGGCGCGAAAGTCGTCTTCGGCTATACCCGCGACAGGGAAAACTTCGCGCGGGCCGTCGAGCTGGCAAAGCAGGCGGACGTCGCCGTCGTGTGTCTGGGAGACAGCCCCGATACCAGCGGCGAGAATTTCGACCGCGTGAGTCTGGACTTGCCGGGCAGGCAGAGCGAATTTCTGAAGGCCGTGTGCGAGACCGGGACGCCCGTGGCGCTCGTTGTGCAGAGCGGCCGCCCCGTGTCCCTCGGAAAAGAGCTCAAGTGGGTGCCCGCCGTGCTCGAAGCGTGGTTCCCGGGCGAAATGGGCGGATACGCGGTCGCCGAGACGCTGTTCGGCTTAAACAATCCCTCCGGCAAGCTGCCCATCTCCTTCCCCAAGCACGTGGGGCAAATCCCCTGCCACTACACGAGGCGCCCCGGCGGCGGCAAGCGATACGTGGAAATGGACTGGCTGCCGCTGTACTCCTTCGGCTACGGCCTGAGCTACACGACGTTCGAATACGGAAACCTTTCCCTTTCGGGCGAAACAATCGCCGCGGGCGAAGAGCTTCGGGCTTCCTTCGACGTGACGAACACGGGAGATACGCAGGGCGCTGCGGTAGCGCAAGTGTACCTGCGCGACATGGTCTCCTCCACCGTAAAGCCCATGATGGCGCTGGCCGGGTTCGAAAAGCTCACGCTGAAGCCCGGCGAAACGAGGTGTGTAAGCATCACGCTGCCGCCCAAGACCATGCGCACGCTGGGCAGGGACTTCGTTTGGCGCATCGAGGAAGGCGAATTCAGTGTGATCCTCGCCTATGACAGCGAGCATCCCATCGAGGAAAAGCGCTTTTTCGTGAAGGGGACGAAGGTATGCTGAACGTACTGAATCTCCTGCTGCCCTTCGGGCTTTCGACGCCGGTAAAGCTGCTGCACGCGGGCGACACGCATCTGGTATACGCCGACGAACGCGACGACGAGCGCAAGAACGTGCTCGCCGCAAAGCGCGCGCGGACGTTCCCGAACGCCGCAGAATATTTGGAAGAGATCGGTAAAATCGCCTCGGACGAAGGGCGCGTGATCGTGCATTCGGGCGATCTGATCGACTTTGTGAGCGTCAAAAATCTGGAGGCCGCAAAAGCCTTCACTAACGCGCACGATTGCTTTCTCGCCGCCGGAAATCACGAGTTCAGCCAGTACGTTGGCGAGGCGGTCGAGGACGAGGCCTATCGGAACCAAAGCCTCGCAAAAGTGCAGGCAGCGTTCAAAAATGACATCCGCATGGCCTCGAGGGAGGTGGGCGGCTTGCTGCTCGTCGCCCTCGACAACGGCTACTACCGCTTCGACGAAGCGCAGCTCAAGTTTCTGAAAAGCGAATGCGCGCGGGGGCTGCCGGTGATATTGATCCTGCACACGCCCCTGTATACCCCTTGGCTTCACGATTTCATGCTGAACGTGCGAAAAGCCGAATGCGGGTATCTGTGCGGAACGCCCGAAGGCGAGATGGGCGCCTATTCCCGCATGCGTTTCCTCCAACAGCTGCCGGACGAGACCACACTCGAAGCCTGCCGCTTTATCGACGAATGCCCCGCGATCCGCTGCCTTCTGACGGGCCACATCCACGTGGACGTCGCGTGTCCGCTCGGGAGCGGAAAAATGCAGTATTCGATCGGCCTGGATTCCGTCGCGAGGGTGACGGTGTATTGAAAAAGGTCTGCCGGCGCTCGCTTGGAACGCCGGCAGTTTTTTGTATTCTCTTGCTCTTTTTATGCGTTGTCTGTCCGCTTGTTTCCGGGCGTGATGGCCTTTTGCGGGCACACGAGCACGCACAGATGGCAGCCCACGCATTTTTTGCCGTCGATCAACGGCCGGCGGTCCTTGTCGGCACTGATGGCGCCGTGTCCCCCGTCGCGGCAGGAGATCACGCAGCGAAGACAGCCGATGCATCTTTGCGGATTGACGCGCGGGTAGACGACGCTGCTCCTGTCCAGCGCGTCGGCGGTGGGAATGAGCGAGGCAAGCCCGAGCCCTACGGCCTGCTTTACGTTTTCAAAGCCCTTTTCCTTGAGGTAGAGCTTAAGGCCGCTCTTTAAGTCGTCGATGATCCTGTAGCCGTACTGCATGACCGCCGTGGCCACCTGCAGCGATTCCGCGCCCAGGAGGATGAATTCGAGCGCGTCCTGCCAGGTCTCTATGCCGCCCATGCCCGAAAGGTGCATGTGCTTTACGGTCTCGTTCTGTTTAAGCTCCGCCACGAAGCGCAGGGCGATGGGCTTTACCGCGTTTCCGCTGTAGCCGCCCACCGCGCCCATGCCCTTGACGGAAGGCGCGGACGTGTAGGTGTGGGGATTTACGTTCATTACGGATTTGATCGTATTGATGGCCGAAATGCCGTCAGCGCCGCCGCGCAGCGCCGCCTCCGCCGCGGAGCTCATGTTCTCGACGTTCGGCGTGAGCTTGGCAAGCAGCGGAAGCGAACACGCGCTGCGGGCCGCCCTCGTGCAGCTTTCCACGAGCGCGGGATTCTGGCCGATATCGGAGCCAAAGCCGCTTCCCATGTTGGGGCAGGAGAAATTGAGCTCGATCGCGTCGGCGCCGTTCTGCTCGCAAAGGCGCGCGAGCATCGCCCATTCCTCTTCGTTGCGGCCCATGATCGAGGCCAGAATGAATTTCGTGGGATACGCCTGCTTCAGGCGCCGGAAGACCTCCATGTTTTCGACCACGCTGTGGTCGCTCAGCTGCTCTATGTTTTTAAAGCCGATGATGCTGCCGCCCTCGCCGCTGATGGCGGCGTAGCGCGGCGAAGCCTCGCGCACGTCGAAGGTGCAGATGGTCTTGAAGCTCACGCCCGCCCAGCCCGCTTCGAATGCCTCCGCGCACATTTCGTAGGTGCTGCCGACCACGGACGAGGCCAGCAAAAACGGATTTTCGAGCTTGATGCCGCAAATGTCGCAGCTGAGCAGCTCGTCGCTGTCGTCCGCCGCGGTCTCGGTTTCGGGCCGCACCTGATAGTAAAGGCGGTTGATCAGGTCGCGCACAGGGACCTCGCCCGGGCGCACGCACTGTTTTTCACAGGGGGCGGCACAGTTTATGCAGGGATTCGTCTCCTCCAGGCGGCTGACGGCGGCCTGCTCGTTCAAAAACCAGATGCTGCGCAACAGCGAAGCGGGCTTCATTTGCTCGCACGCCGCGTCGCAGGGCGCCTCGTGGCAAAGCGCGCAGCGTATCATGTCCGCGCGGGTTATAAAGGGCTGTGTGCGTATCATGCTCGACGCTCCTTTCAAATCACGCATCAATTATACCTGCATCGGCCCTTTTCGTCAAGTAAAAAACGTCCCGCGGACCTTTTGTGCGAATTGAACCGATCCGTTCCCTGTTTTTTACGCGCGGCGCGTTGACAAAGCCCCGCGCGCGGCGCATAATGCAGCGTGTGAATAATCGTGCATACGGGAGGCAGACTTTGGACAAGGAACGCATAGAGCTGAAGATCCCCGTGGATTTCCCCGCGGATTTCAAGGCGACGCCCGAGGGCGGACTGACAGACGAGCAGGTAAAACAGCTCAGCGAAAGCGGCCTGAGCAACCGCTCGAAGGCCGACGAGGGCAGGAGCATACCGCAGATCCTTTTCAAGAACTTCTTCACGTTTTTCAATATGCTCAACATCGCACTGGCGGTGTGCCTTCTGCTGGTCGGCTCGTACAAGAACATGCTCTTCATGGGCGTGGTCATTTCCAATACGCTGATCAGCACCGTGCAGGAATTGCGGGCGAAGGAGACCATCAAAAAGCTCAAGATCGCCTCGGCCGACAGCGCGACGGTCCTGCGCGAAGGCCGCCAGAGGCAGGTCTCGCCGGACGAACTGGTCAAGGGCGACCTCGTGATATTGAAGCGCGGATGCCAGGTGCCCGCAGACGCCATCGTGACGGAAGGGAAAGCCGCCCTCAACGAAGCGCTGATCACCGGGGAGAGCGTGTCCATCCCCAAAGCGCCGGGCGACTGGGTGCTCTCCGGCAGCTTCGTGAGCGAAGGCTCCCTCACCTGCCAGCTGGTGCACGTGGGCGACGAAAGCTACGTAAACCGCCTGACACGCGACGCTAAGCAGTTAAAGACCGCTAAATCGCAGTTGATGAGCGATCTGGACAGGCTGCTGCACTACCTTACGATCATACTGGTGCCGCTGGGGCTCATACTGTTTTCCGGGGAGTACTGGCTAAGGCACCTCTCCATCGACAGCGCGGTCAAGGACGCCGTCGCCTCCATGATCGGCATGATCCCGGAGGGGCTGATGCTCCTTACGAGCGTGGCCCTCGCCGTGGGCGTGGTGCGCCTGGGCAAAAAGGGCGCGCTGGTACAGCAGCTCTACGGCATCGAGACGCTGGCGCGCGCGGACGTGCTGTGTCTTGACAAGACCGGAACGCTCACGACGGGCGAGATGACGCTGAGCGAGATCATCCCCGCCGAATGCGAAAAAGACGAGGCCGAAAGGCAGCTGAGCCGCTATCTGGGCGCCTTCGGCGAAGAAAACGGCACGACGGCACTCGCCATCAGGCGGGCGATCGCCCCGGGTACAGAAGCGCCTGCGGCGGTGCTGCATTTTTCGAGCGAGCGCAAAAAATCCGCCGCGGCGTTTTCGGACGGAACGGTGCTGATCCTGGGCGCGCCCTCGTTCGTGCTGGGCAGCCGTTTCGCGGGAAAACTCAAACAGACCTGTGAAGAGCTCGCTTCCCAGGGAAAACGCGTGCTCGTGTTCTGTCTGGCCAAGGGCACTATCGGCGAAAACGGTCAGCTTCCCGAAGCCGAAAAGACGCTTTGCGTCCTCGTGCTCGAAGACACGCTGCGAAGGAGCGCCAAGCATACCCTTCGCTGGTTCAAAGAGCAAAGCGTGGACATCAAAATCATCTCCGGCGACGACCCGATTACGGTGGCGGCGATCGGCAGGCGGCTGGATCTTTCCGGGGCAGACAAATACATCGACGTATCCCGGCTGAAGAGCGACGAAGAGGTAGCGAAGGCCGCGAACGATTACGTGGTCTTCGGCCGTGTGTCTCCCGAGAGAAAGCGCATACTCGTTCAGTCGATCAAGAGCGCAGGCCACCGCGTGGCCATGACCGGCGACGGCGTAAACGACATTCCGGCGCTCCGCGCGGCGGACTGCTCCATCTGCATGGCGGGCGGGACCGAAGCCACCAAGCACGCAAGCCAGTTGACCCTCGTCGCGTCGGACTTTACCGCGCTTCCCGCCATCGTCGCCGAGGGAAGGCGCGTCGTAAACAATGTGACCCGCGCCGCTTCGCTGTTTCTGGTCAAGACGCTGTATTCCTTCCTGCTGAGCCTCGCAGTCAGCATTCTGATGCCGTTTATGGCCGTGACGTATCCGTTCGAACCGATCCAGCTTACGCTGATCAGTGGTCTTACCGTCGGCATCCCCTCGTTTTTCCTGTCACTCGAACCCAACAGGGACCCGATCCGCGGCGATTTCATACGCACGATCATCGCAAACGCGCTGCCCAGCGCGCTGGCGGTCACGTTCTGCGCGCTGACGGTCATGTTTTTGAAGAGCGAAAGCACCGTTTGCTCGACGCTCGCGACGCTCACCGCCGCCTGCATCGGCATTGCCACACTCGTAAAGCTCTGCCTCCCGATGAACGCAAGGCGTGCGGTGCTCACGGTCGTGATGGCTTCCGCGCTCACGCTGGCGGTGCTTTTGTTCCCCTCGGTGTTTTCGATCGTGCGCCTCAGCGGAAATCAGCTCTGGCTGCTTCTGGGCCTCGGCGCGGGCGGCGCGCTGGTGATGACCGCCTTTACGTTCCTTATGAGGAAAATCAAAAAGGCGTAGACGCTTTTCGGGCCGAAGGCCAAAACGTTACAGTCAAAGCAAAACCGCGCGGCCGGAAATCGGGCAGCGCGGTTTTGTTTGCTATAGCTGCGTCATCCTTCTTCGATCTCGAAGGCGGCGACGGAGCAGGCGGGCAGGCGGACAGAGAGCTTTCCGTCCTTTACGTCATAATCCGCGAAATCCGTGACGCAGACGGAGGTCGCGTCAAAGTCGTTGTACGCGTTCATGGCGCCGTGCAGGATCTTTGCCGAAGCTTTTGCGATGTTCAGTCCCTCGACGCTTACGGTCCTTAATGAATCGCAGTCGAGGTTTGAGAGCGTGAGGTTGATCCTGCCGTCCTTTTCGGAGGCCGAGGCGCTCACGGCCTTTACGCCGCAGCCCGCTTCCCCGACCGTATCGGCGATCACGCAGGATTCGATCTGCCTTGCGCCCTGATGGGCCTTGTAGAGGTCGAAGGCGTGATAGGTCGGCGTGAGCAGCATTTTTGCGCCCTTCGTCAGGATCATCGCCTGCAGCACGTTGACCATCTGCGCGATGTTGGCCATCTTCACCCGGTCACAGTGGGAAATGAAGATGTCGAAATTGAGCGCCGCGACCAGCGCGTCGCGCATCGTGTTTTGCTGATACAGGAAGCCGGGGTTCGTGCCGGGTTCCACATCGGTCCATACGCCCCACTCGTCCACCATGAGCCCCTTTTGCTTTTTGGGGTCGTACCTGTCCATGATGGCGGAGTGCTTCGTGATCAGTTCCTCCATGTACAGCGCCCTTGAAAGCGTTCCGTAGTATTCGTCTTTGCCGAAATCCGTGGCGCTGCCCTTGCTCTGCCATGAGCCCGTGGGGATGGTGTAATAGTGAAGGCTTATGCCCTCGAACATGAAAGCGGCCTCGCGCATGAGCACTTCCATCCAGCGATAGTCGTCGGCGGACGGGCCGCAGGCGATCCTGCAGATGGGTTTATCGGTGAAGTTGCGGCAGAAGGTCGCGTAGCGGCGGTATACGTCCGCGTAGTATTCCGCCCGCATGCTTCCGCCGCCGCCCCAGTTCTCGTTGCCGACGCCCCAGAATTTTACGCGCCAGGGCTCGTCCCGGCCGTTCAGACGGCGCTTTTGCGCGACGGAGGAATCGGACGGGCTGTTGACGTACTCGATCCATTCGGCCAGTTCGCGCACGGTGCCGCTGCCTACGTTTCCGCAGATGTAGGGTTCGCAGCCGATCAGTTCGCACAGCTCCAGGAATTCGTGCGTGCCGAAGGAATTGTCCTCGACCACGCCGCCCCAGTTGTTGTTGACCATGCGCTTGCGGTTCTGCTTCGGGCCGATGCCGTCTTCCCAGTGGTATTCGTCCGCAAAGCACCCGCCCGGCCAGCGCAGGACCGGCACCTTGATGTGCTTAAGCGCGTTTACGACGTCGTTTCGTATGCCGTGCGTGTTGGGGATCGGACTGTTCTCGCCCACGAAAATGCCTTCGTAGATGCAGTGGCCCAGATGCTCCGAAAACTGGCCGAAGATGTTTTTGTCTATCGTTCCCTTTGAAACGAACCTGTTGAGCAGTACGCGTTCCATTTTATGCTCCTTTCGGGTCAAGGCAGGCGTTCAGGTCTTGAGTTTATCGACATAATCGGTCTTTTCCCAGCTCAGGTCCAGATCGATCCTGCCGAAATGGCCGTAGGCGGCGGTCTGGGCGTAGATCGGGCGGCGAAGCTGAAGCCGTTCGATGATCGCCGCGGGGCGGAAATCGAACACAGAGGAAATCTTCTCGGCCAGTGCTTCGTCCGGGAGCTTTCCCGTCCCGAAGGTATCGGCCATGATGCTGACGGGATGCGCGACGCCGATCGCGTAGGAGAGCTGAATCTCGCAGCGGTCCGCAAGGCCCGCGGCGACGACGTTCTTTGCCGCGTGGCGCGCGGCGTAGGCGGCAGAGCGGTCCACCTTGGTCGGGTCCTTTCCGGAGAAGCAGCCGCCGCCGTGGCGGCCCATGCCGCCGTAGGTGTCGACGATGATCTTTCTGCCGGTCAGGCCCGCGTCGCCCTGCGGCCCGCCCACGACGAAGCGGCCCGTGGGATTGATGTAGAACCGCGTGTTTTCGTCCATGAGCTCGGAGGGGATGACCTCTTTTATGACCTGCTCGATCATGTCGCTTCGGATCTGCTCCTGCGTTACGTCCGGGTCGTGCTGGGTCGAGAGCACCACGGCGTCCACACGCTTTGGGATAAAGCCGTCGTATTCCACCGTGACCTGCGCCTTGCCGTCCGGCCGCATCCAGGGAAGCAGCCCGCTCTTTCGTATGGAGGCCATGCGGCGGGTGATGCGGTGGCTCAGCGCGATCGGCATCGGCATGAGCTCGGGCGTCTCGTTGCAGGCGAAGCCGAACATCATGCCCTGGTCGCCGGCGCCGATCTCCATCGCGTTTTCGTTCCTGCCCTCGAGGGCGTTGTTCACGCCCATGGCGATGTCGGGCGACTGCCTGCCCATGCTGACCAGCACGCTGCAGCTTTCGCCGTCGAAGCCGTATTTTGCGCGGTCGTAGCCGATCTCGAGGATCTTTTTGCGCGCCACGGCCTGATAGTCCACCTGCGCGTCGGTGGTAATCTCGCCCATGATCAGCATAAGGCCAGTCGTCGCGCAGCATTCACACGCGACGTGCGCATTCGGGTCCTGCGCGAGCACCGCGTCCAGTATGGCGTCGCTCACCTGGTCGCAGAGTTTATCCGGATGACCCTCGGTCACGGATTCCGATGTAAACAGCCTCTTCATTGAAAAACACTCCTCCTTCGCTTTTGAGGGCATAAAAAATGCCCGCCTCGGCGAGCATGAACCTGTCATTTCTACCCGCCCCATCTTTCAAGGCTTGCGCCTTGCGGGAATTGGCACCGGTTTCAGCCGGTTGCCGGGTTTCACAGGGCCCGTCCCTCAACCACTCTTGATAAGGCTTTTATCGTATGCATTATAGCAGATCGGCCGCATAAAACAAGCAAGAGATTGTAAAGAATCATACCCGGGCGCCGCTTTGCAGTTTCTGCGCCGCAAAGGCTGGATTTTTGCCCGCATTTATGCTATAATGGCCTCATGAAAATCCGAGAGGAAGTGAGCCCATGAAAAAGAGACTATGGTCTGTAATTCTCGTTCTGGCGCTGTGTCTGGTTACGTTCGTCCAAGCCGAAGAAGCCCGGGAGAGCGAAAAAGTCCGCGAGGGCTGCTGGTACGAGGTGTTCGTCTACTCTTATTCGGACTCCGACGGCGACGGCATCGGCGACCTGAAGGGTCTGGAAAACAAGCTCGATTACATCGAATACATGGGCTATGACGGTTTGTGGCTCATGCCCGTCATGCCCTCCCCCAGCTATCACAAGTACGACGTGACGGACTATATGAACGTGGACGAACAGTACGGCACGCTGGACGACATGCGTTCGCTGGTAAACGCCTGCCACGAAAGGGGCATACGCATCATCATCGATCTGGTCGTAAACCACACGTCGACCAGACATCCCTGGTTCACGCGGGCCAGTGCCTCCGTAAAGATGGGCAACACGGCCAACAAATACGTGAGCTACTACAATTTCACCCGCACGGACGCAAACAAGTACACGAACCTGCAGGGCACCGGCTGGTATTACGAGGAACAGTTTCAGGGCGGAAACATGCCCGACCTGAATCTGGACAATCCCGAGGTGCGAAGCGAAATTCAAAACATCATGCGTTTCTGGCTGAGCGACATAAACATCGACGGCTTCCGCCTGGACGCCTGCACGAGCTTTTATCAGACGCGGGAGGGCGACATCGAATTTCTTACCTGGCTGACCCGCGCCGCCAAGGAGATCAAGCCCGACTGCTATCTCGTGGGCGAGACCTGGACGAGCCTGCCCGTGATCGCCGAGTACTGCAAAAGCGGCATAGACAGCTGTTTCCTGTTCCCGGCAAGTCAGGCGGAGGGCTACATCGTAAGCGCCATCCGTTCCTCCAAGGGCGGCGAAACGTACCTGAAAAACCTACTGCTGGCCGAAAACGCGATCCCCGAGGGGATCCTTGCGCCGTTTCTGTGCAATCACGACACGGGCCGCACGGTCGGGCTGATCTCGGCCAGAAGCTATCCCGAAAAGGCCAAATTTGCCGAGGGCATACTGAACATGTACCCCGGCAGCGTGTTTACCTATTACGGCGAGGAGATCGGCATGGTGGGCTCCAGCAACGACCCCAACAAGCGCATCGCGATGAACTGGAGCGAAGGCGAGCGCACGAGCCCGCCTCCCGGAGCCACCACCTTCGAATATCCCTATCCCGGCGTATACGAGCAGATGGAGGACGAAAGCTCGCTTCTGAACTACTGCCGGGAAATCAACCGCATAAAGCACGAAAACCCGGTCATCATGCAGGGAAGGACCGTGGACGGCAACGCCGAAGGCAGCCTGTGCGTACTGCGGCGAGAGAGCGAAACGGACGCCTGCGTGATCGCGATCAACTTTGATCCCTACGAGGCCGTCAGCTTCGACTGCCCGGGCAGCCTCGCATTCGCGGACGAGTTGAGCGCGACGGGCGAAAAAGCCGCCGTCGTGCAGGACGGCGAAGCAAGCGTGACGCACGTGACCCTGCCCGCCTACGGCATCGTGATTTTAAAGCCCGCCTATGACGACTGAAGGCAAACCGCGCACGGAGGTACGAAATGAACGAGGAATTCCTGTTTGAGCTTTTGTCGACCGGTTCCGTTTCCGGAAACGAAGCGGAGCTGGAAAAGAAGATCTACGATCACATGCAGGGCAGGGCGGACACTGTCTCGGTGGACGAACTGGGCAACGTGACCGCCGCCGTCAACCCCTCGGCGCCGTTCAAGGTGCTTTTGGCCGGCCACGCGGACGAGATCGGCCTCATGGTCTCCGCCGTGGGCAGCGACGGCTGCCTTATGGTGACGCACATCGGCGGCATTTATCCGACGACCTACCCGGGCCACAAGGTGCGCGTTTACACGAAAAACGGCGTAGTGTACGGTGCGGTCGCAAATTCGAGGGAGATTTCCAAAAACAAGGAGCTCGAAGCCTCCGACCTCAGGATCGACATCGGCGCCAAGGACCGCGAGGACGCGCTCAGATACGTAGAGCTCGGCGACACGGTGACCTTCGATACGGACGTGCGCAGGCTTTTGAACGACCGGATCAGCGGCCGCGCGCTGGACGACAGGGTCGGTGCTTACATCGTGATGGAGGCGCTGAGCAAAGCGAAGGAAAAGGGCGCGACGGTCGGCTGCTACGCGGTCTCCACGACGGGCGAGGAGACGACCGGCAACGGCGCGTATTTCTCCGCATCCCGCATAAGGCCGAACGTCTGCATCGCCGTGGACGTGACCTACACCTCGGACAACTGCGGCATCGGCATAGCCGAGACCGGCGACGTATCCGTCGGCAAGGGACCGGTGATCTGCAACAATCCGTCCATCCACAAAAAGCTGAACGCGCTTTTGAGAAGCTGCGCCGCGAAGCTGAACATGGACATTCAGACCGAAGCCGCCAGCGGGCGGACCGGCACCGACGGAGACACCGTGCACAAAACCGGCATCGGCGTTCCCTTCGCGCTGGTATCGATCCCGCTGCGCTACATGCACAACCCCGCCGAGGTCGCTTCGCTAAAGGACATACAAGACTGCATAGACCTGCTTTCGGAATTTCTGATCAGCTGCACGCAGGACATGGATCTTAAGCCGTTCTGACGCAGTTACGGCAAAACAGAACGGGCGCGCGGACGCGCCGCTTCATCCCCTGACCATCATCACCTTGACGGCGCCGGCTTTGTCGTCCCGCAGGGTGAGCATGGCTTTTTCCATCTCTTCCAGCGGGAAGCGGTGGCTGATGAGCGGCTTTACGTCCACGAGCCCGTTTTTGATCATATCGATGCACTGCGGGAAAAACAGCGCCGGGGAGGCGAAGGAATAGCGCAGCTGCAGGCGCTTGAAGTGCATCTGATTTATGTCCAGCGCGCAAAGGCTCTCTTCCCTGGTTTTGGCGATGCCGATCATGCTGATGACGGCGCCGAAGGAAGCAAAAGCGACGGCGTCCCTGAGCGTCGCGGGCGGCGTCGTGACCAATATGCGGTCTGCCTGCTCGCCCTTCAAGGCTTCGCAGGGGTCTGTTTCGTCGGTTAAGACGATCCTGTCCGCGCCGTACTTTTCGGCGAGACTTATGCGCGCCTTTGAATGGGAATGCGCAAGCACGGTGATCTTTCCCGCGCCCTTCAGACGCGAAAGTCTGACCGCGATCAGCGCGATCGGCCCCGCGCCGTAGACGACGACGCGGTCGTTCAGGCGGATGTCCGCCGTTTCGACCATGTCCAGCGCGACGCCCATGGGCTCGACGACGGCGGCCTCCTCAAAGCCGATGCCGTCGAATTTGACGAGCGCGCCGGCTTTTGCCGCCACCTTTTCCGAAAAGCCGTTGTAGCGGGCGGAAAAGACGTACTTGTCCCGGCAGAGCTCCGGGTGGCCGTTTCGGCACATCGCGCATTTTCCGCAAAAGCTCGAGGATTCGACCGCGACCTTGTCTCCCGGCTTCACGTTTTTGACCGCCGGACCCACCGCCTCGACGACGCCCGAAAACTCGTGGCCGAAGGGTTTGAACTCCGGGGCGTTCTGCGCGGAATTCACGTCCGATCCGCAGACGCCGCAGGCCCTTACGTCGATCAGCGCCTCATCTTCCTGAAGGCGCGGCACTTCGACGTCGCGTATTTCCACGAGCCAGGGCGCCTTTAAAAATGCCTGTTTCATGAATTTCATCCTTTCCGGGATCAGAAGAATTCCTTGCCGCGAACCAGCGTGAGCTTTTCCCTCAGCAGCCTTTCGTCGCTTTCGCCGTAGGGTTCGCTCAAACACCTGTCGGCGTGCGCAACCGCGAATTGAAAGCTGTCGAAATTGCCGGGCGGGAAAAGCGCGTTCTGTTTGCATCACGCGCCCATTATAACAAATCGCGCGCCCGTTTACAATCTCTGAACCGTATAAAAACGCTTTCCCGTCTTTTTGTTTTTATTCTTTGACAAGCCGCGCTTTTTATGATAGAATAAAATAGAATTATTGTGTGCAGTAAAAGGGATGAAAGCAATGAAACGTCTGCTGCCCGCACTTATGCTGCTGTGTCTGATTTCGGCGGCGAAGTGCCTTGCCGAGGGGATCAGTCTCCCCCGCGGCATGCGCAGCGTGGAGAGCGAAGCGTTCTGCGACGCGCAGGCGCAGTGGGCGTTCATCCCGGACAGCTGCGTGCAGATCGCCCCGGACGCGTTTTCGGACAGCGTGACGCTGATCTGCGGCTTTGGCGGCAGCGCCGCCGAAAGCTATGCCGCGGCCACGGGGCGGCGTTTTCTGGACGTCGGCATCTACGGCGCGGCGTTCTCCTGCCCCGCGCTGTGCCTGCCGAAGGCCGAGATATCCGTAAGCGCCAAAGCCGAATGCGCCGTAAATCTTACGGCGCGCTTCAGCCTCTGTGCGGACGGCACGGAGATCTCCTCCTCGGAAACGGGAAAGCTGCGCGCCGGCGAGACGGGCTCCTTCGATCTGCACGTCGTTTTGTCGAACGCCTATTACAGCGAAGAGTACGTCGTTCGGGACGCGGTACGGGTTATCGAAAAGCCGAAAACAGCCTGCGATTCTTTCGACGTGCCGCTTGGAAAGAGCGTCAAAATCCTTTCGGACGAAGAGACGCGAAGCTGCAAAGTGACGCTTTCGAGCACCCGCGCGCTCAGCCTTTCGGAAGGCTGCCTTACCGGCCTCAAAACGGGCGAGTACTCAATAACGGTCACGGTAAGCGAGGGCGGGTTTACGCTCAGTGAAACCTATCCCGTCAGCGTATACGTGCCCGCGGACGAGATCCGCTGCGAGCTGCCCGAATTCGGCTATGCGGGAGAAAAGGTCGCCTTGAACTATACCGTGCTGCCCGAGGACGCAAAATTCAGGCAGGCAGACGTGACCTCTTCAAACCCGGACGTCATAAGCACAGACGAGCAGGGCGTTCTCGTTTTCCTATCGGAGGGCGAAGCGGAGATAAGCGTTTTCACGCGGGACGTGCTTTTCCGGCAAACCGTCCGCTGCGTGCCGCAGCCCGAAGGGCTTGCGCTTGCGGCCGACGAAGACGTTCTGGCCGTAAACGGCATACTGCAGCTGACGCCCGTGCTGACGCCCGCCGGCGCTCTGGCGCGCCTTCAGTGGCTGAGCGCAGACGAGGGCGTGGCGGCGGTGGACTTTAGCGGCGCAGTCACCGGCATATCGCCCGGCAGCACGGTCGTCACCTGCCGCGCGGGCGATCTGACCGCAAGCGTCCCCGTGACGGTCAAAACCGCGCCGCAAAAAGTGCGCATAAGCGCCGACCTTGCGTACATGCACGTCGGCGAAAGCAAGCAATTGGAACTGCACGTTTCCCCCATTGGGACAGAGCTTGATACGATCCTATGGCAAAGCTCGGACGAAAGCGTGGCGGCAGTGGATCAAAACGGCTTCGTGACCGCGCGCAGCGCCGGGCAGACGGTCGTCAGCGCAAGGGCGCTCAGCCGCGCCGAAGCGCGCTTTACCGTGCACGTCACCGCCTACGAAGCCGCGATCGGGCTGGACCTCGGGACCGAAAGAAGGTACGTGGAGCCGGGCGGTCAGATAAGTCTCGCGCCGCAGATCTATCCCGCAGGCGCCGAGGCCGAGCTCATCTGGTCTTCGTCGGACGAAAGCGTGCTGACGGTCGATCAGGGCGGCGTCGTCACCGGCATAACGAGCGGCACGGCCACGGTAACCTGCGCGCTGAAGGACGATCCGAACGTAAGTGCGAGCGCGATCGTGAACGTGCTGAGCGATAAGCGCTGCCTCGTGATGCCGCTCAGGCGCACCGGCATCAGCGGCATTCAGGGCAACCTCGCGCGCATCGACGCGGTAAAGCGCTCCGCCGAAAACGAACTGAAGTCGGTTTATGCGCGGGGACTCATCGGCGAAAAAGAACTGAACGGCAGGCTCGGCGCGATCGGCCGCGTCTTCGAAAGCTACGCCTTCGCCTGGATGACGCCCGCGTTCCAGCCGTACTGGGACACGAGCGTGAACGAGGGCGGCATAAAGGACTTCGAGCCCGGCGTGGTGTACTACGGGCTTCCCTACATTTCGGGCGATTACGGGCTGAACCGCGCCTACGACGTGCGCAAGGCGCTCAGGGAAAACCGCTATTACGCGTCGGAGGACGGGGACTATTACCTAATGAACCCGGAGCGCTTCATCAGCGGCAACTACATCGGCTGCGACTGCTCGACCCTGATCAGCATAAGCTTTTGGGGCGTCGGTCAGACGGCCTCCGAAATGCGGACGGGCGCGCTGTACCGCAGCACCGATTTCAAAACGCTGAGTTACACGGACGAGCTTTTCCCCGGGGACATCATCGTGGCCAGCAACCGCCACGTCGTAATGTTCCTCTACTACGCAAACGACGAGCACACGCAGATCGTCACGATCGAGCAGGGCGGCGACGAGCACACCGTAAACACCGTGAGCGCGAGCGTGTATCCCATCGAATTCTATTCCTCGCGCGGCTACGCGCCGCGGCGGAAAAAATACTGGTAAGCCAAGCGGCTTGGGAGGCTAAACAACGATGTTCATACCGTGGAATCACGAAAGCGTGCGCCTGACGGGGCGCTGGAGCAGACTGAGCAAGGATCAGAGCGATCCGCATATCTTCGTGCACGCCTCGGCGGCCAGTGCCGTCACCACCGCGCCCGGCAGCTATTTCGAGCTCGCCTTCCGGGGCAAAAGCGCGGTTTTGCGCTTCGACATGGGCTATCTCGGCTACCCGTCGCCGCATCTGTACATACAGGTGGACGGCGGCGCGATGACCGAGGCGCCGGTCGACCGGCTGATCAGGATCAGCGCGGCCGGAGACGGAAACCACGTCGTAAAAGTCGTCTACAAGGGGTCGAGCGAGGTGCTGCCGCGCTGGTATCCCTCACTGATGGGCATGATCAGCTTTAGGGGCTTTCAGGCGGACGCGCCGGGCACGCTTGAAAAGGACGAGCGCCGCGTCGTCGAATTTATCGGCGACTCGATCACCGAGGGCGTGCTCGTCGACGCAGACTACATCGGCGCGCCGGCCAACAGCATCGACCAGTTCAACCGCGTCTATCAGGACGACGTGACCGCGACCTACGCGTGGCTGAGCGCAGAAAAGCTGAATCTCAGGCCCGTGTTTCAGGCCTACGGCGCGGTTGGCCTTACGCGCAGCGGTAACGCCTCCGTGCCGAGGGCGGGGCTGATCTATCCCTGGGTATACGACGGCGTGCCCTACACCGGCGAAAAGCCGGACTTTGTTGTGATCAACCACGGCGCAAACGACAGGGGCACGGGCGCAGAGGAATACATACTGCGCTACAGGGAACTCGTTTCCCTCGTGCACGAGATCAATCCCGGAGTGCAGGTGATCTGTCTTGGTGCGTTCTGCGGCGCGTTCGACACAGAGCTGCGCGCAATGGTGCAGGCGCTGGACTTTAACTGGCTGCACTTTATTTCAACCAAGGGCTGGCTTCCGCCCGAGCCGCTTCACCCGCTCAGGGACGGACACATCATCGCCGCCGAAAGGCTGTGCGCGGAACTGAAAACGCTGTTTGGACTGTGAGGAAAAATGAGCGAATATCAGGCACTTTACAGGGCGTGGAGGCCCGAAAAATTCAAGGATATCTACGGTCAGGAGCCCATCACGCAGACGCTGAAAAATCAGATCGTCAGCAAGCGCGTAGGGCACGCCTACCTGTTTTGCGGAAGCCGCGGCACGGGCAAGACCACCACGGCCAAGGTGCTCGCGCGCGCCGTGAACTGCACGGATACGAAGGACGGCGAGCCCTGCGGCGAGTGCGCGGTGTGCAGGCAGATGAAAAACGAGAGCTCTCTGGACGTGTTTGAATTCGACGCAGCTTCCAACAGCAGAGTGGAACAAATGCGGGACCTGATGGAGAATATACCCTATCTCCCCACCGTCGGCAAATACAAAGTGTATATCATCGACGAGGTCCATATGCTCTCAAACAGCGCCTTCAACGCGCTGCTCAAAACCCTTGAGGAACCGCCTGCCCATATCATTTTCATCCTTGCGACGACGGAGCCGCAAAAGCTCCCCGCGACCATTCTAAGCCGCTGCCAGCGCTACGACTTCAAGCGCATCTCTGTCAAAAACATCTGCGCGCGGCTGAAGGTGGTTCTGGAGGGCATAGGCCGCGAATGCACGCCCGAAGCCATTGAGGAAATCGCTGTGGCGGCGGACGGCGGCATGCGCGACGCGCTGAGCCTGATGGACATATGCTTAAGCTACACGGACGGAACAGTTGACGCGGAGCTGGTAAGACAGGTGCTGGGCTCGACCGGCAGGGGCTTCATGTTCGAGTTTGCCGACGCACTGGAGGCCGGCGACGCCTCGAAGGCGCTAAGCATGATCGATAAGGCGATGACAGACGGGCGCGACCCCTCCGTGTTCAGCCGCGAGGTCGCCGCCCACCTGCGCACGGTACTGATCGCACAGATGACCGGCGAAAAGGTTTCCGAGATCGCCGAGATCACGGGCGAAGACGCGAAGCGTTTCATAGAGCAGGGCAAACGCTTTGAATCGACGCGCCTGATGCGCGCGATGGACGCCTTCATCAAGGCCGAGGGCGAGATGCGCTACGTGGCTATGCCCCGGTCGATCATAGAGCTCTGCGCGGTCAGGGCGTGCCGCGTTTCCAACGAAAAGGAGGGCGAAGGGCTGCGCGAGCGCGTGGAAGCCCTCGAAAAGCAGATGCGCGAGGGCGTGCTCGTGCAAAGGCAGAGCGCGCCGGGCGAAGCGCTGCGGGAAAGCGGCAAGGAAGCCGAAGCGCCCAAGCCGAAGCCGAGGCCGGTCAGGATCTCGGAGGACGACAAAGAGAACGCAAAGCTGTTCGAGCAGGCATTGGAGATTTTCGGGGAAAACGTTGAGAGCACGAAATACTTTGCAAAGAATCTGAGATTTGTGAGTATAAAAGACAATATCGTTTACGCGATTTGCGCTGAAGAGAGCACACAGAAACTTATCGTGAAAAAGCAAAGTGAAATCGACTTGGCGCTCACCGAAGCATTCGGCAAGGAAGTCAAGCTGCTCATCAACGTAGAAAGCCCCGGTGAAAGCGCAGGCGGTATCGGCAGCGACCTTAGCACAAAAATGTCGGACGTCTTCCCCCGCGACAAAACCGAATACATTCCCTGACCTCCGGCTGAAGGTTTGCCCATTTGCTTCATCAAAAAACCGACCGCCGTCTGTTCCGAAAGGAGCAGGCGGCGGTCTTTTGTTCGGCGGCGCAGAAGTGTCTCTTTACACCTTGTCCGCAAAATGCCTGGCCACGATCGCGGCGTACTCGTAGAAGGGCCTTGCCGCCTGCGCGGGGAAGCGCCCGCCGGTGATCTCGAGGTTGTACCAGCCCCGATAGCCGATCTCGCCGAGCGTTTTGGAGAACGCGTCGAAATCCATGCGCTCGCACCAGGCGCTCAGGGAATACGGGATCGCGTGCTCGTCCTCCCCGGCGTTGGAGTTCACGTGCAGCGCGTACAGCTTGTCACCGAGCGTTCTGGCATAGTCACAGATATCGTAGCGGAAGATGTTGGCGTGGCCGGTGTCCATGCACGCGCCCACAAGCTCGCTTCCCAGGCCGTCCACAATGTCCCTGATCGTCTCGGCTTCCTCCACATAGGCAGGCACGTATTTGCGGTTCCGGCGGGCGAACACGTTTTCGACCGCGACGCGTATGCCGCTCTGCCTGAGAACGGGCAAAAGCCTGTCAAGAAGATAGAGGTTCGCGTCGACCGTCTTTTCGCGGCTGCCCAGTATGTACATCGGGTGGACGACCGTCAGCTTGCACCCGGCCGTATCGCACGCCCTGAGCGCGTGCTCGTACATCGGCATCCAGGCTTTCCCGAAGGCCTCCGCGCTGCCGTCGCCCGGGTTTTCCACGTGGCCGGGGTAATACGGCAGGTGGGACTGGGCGAGCGCGAGCCCCTCCTCTTTTGCGATGTGCGCGACGTTCAGCACCTTTCGCGTCCACGCTTCGGTAAGGAACGCCCCGGGGGCGTCCATATCGGCGCAAAGGCTCCAGTCGATGCCTTCGAAGCCGGCGGCTTTCATCGTTTTCAGACTCTGTTCGGGCGTAAGGCCGGCGGCGATGCCGTGCTCGCAGGATGTGGATATTTTCACGTGCGTGTCCTCCCAAGCTTATTTCAGCACAAATATATATCCGCGCAATGCGTTTGTCAAGCGCTTTTTGTATTGAAAAACGCCCGGCAAAGTGGTAAAATCCATATCGGAAATATTAAACGGGAGATGAGGATATGGAAACCGCGACCAGTACATCCGTTCTGTTTCAGTTATTCGGCGAAGACGGTGCCTTCAAAATGCTGTCCGAAGCGGGCTTTGACGCCGTGGACTTCGGCTTCGACGTCGACGCGCCCATGTGGAAGATCAAAAACGGCGACAAAAGCAGCGTGTTTTTCCTGAGCGAGGACGAGTTGGTCAGGCACTACGCGCCACACAAGGCCGCCGCTGATAAATACGGCATCAGGATCCATCAGGCGCACGCGCCCTTCCCCTCCTACATTCACGAAAGCCCGGAGACTACGGCTTTCGCGCTGACGGCGGTCAGGAAGTGCTTCCCCATCCTGAAAATGATGGAGTGCAAAAATCTGGTGGTGCACCCCTGCATGGGCAACTACAACGAAAAGCTCGAGCCCGAAGCGGAATGGAAGCTGAACATCGATTTCTATTCGGCGCTGATCGAAGACGCCGAAAAGTACGGCGTGACCGTGTGCCTTGAAAACATGTTCAACGCGCGCAGGGGCAAGATCTACGAGGCGAGCTGTTCCGATCCCGCGGAAGCGGCGGCCTATATCGACGAACTGAACCGCATCGCGGGCGCCAAACGCTTCGCGTTCTGCTACGACACGGGCCACGCGCTGCTTCTGGGCAAGGATCAGTATCTGACGCTCAAGCGCCTCGGCGATCGCGTAAAGGTGCTGCACGTACACGACAACGACGGCTGGGACGACCAGCACGTCTCTCCCTTCATGGGCCGCCTCGACTGGGACAGGCTGATCAAAGGCCTGAAGGCGATCGGCTACAAGGGCGTCATAAGCCTCGAAGTCGGCAATCTTTGCGCCTGGTACCCCAAGGAGCTTCTGCCCGAGGCGTTCCGCCTGGCCGCCGCCTGCGCACGCTACATCGGCGACAGGGTCGAAGCGGAATAGCGGCGCGGGCGCTTTTTACCGGATGAATATAAAACGACGCGGCAGCCTTTCGGCGCCGCGCCGTTTTTTGGGTCATCGGGATCAAATGAGCAGCAGTTCGGCGATGCTGACGCCGTAATTGGAGTAGGGATTGCCGGTGCCCTGATAGACGCTGTCCACGTAGATGCGGAAGCTCGTGCCGGTCACCGCGCGGTTCAGGGCGACGTTCTGCCAGTCGCTCGTGTCCTCCAGGGTACCGCTCATCACGTACACGCCGTCCACGTAGAGCGAGAAGCCCTTGATCCTGGAGTAGCGGTAATAGTACAGGCTCGAGGAGGTCTGGCGCTTGCGGTTGCCGTTCTGTATGCGCAGGGCGTTGACCGTCCTGGGGCCGTTGGTCGAGGTGAGCTCGATCCACGCGCCTTCGTATTCGCCGAAAGCGTCCCAGGAGGTGTAGGCTCTGTTGTCGATAGCCTTGCCGGGATCCGCGGATTCGGTGCTGTCGGCAAAATAGCTGCTCGCGCTGGCCGTGAAGGTACCGTTCATGGCGGTGCCGCCGAAGCTCTGGCCGTAGCCGGCGGGAGGCGTCAAAGTGGAGCCGCCCTGGGTACCGCCGCCCGTGGTGTCCTGCCAGTCCTGACTGCCGGAGGTATCGCCCGAGGAGCTGCCGCCCGTGGGTCTGGTCGTGTCGCCGGCAAGGGCGCTGTTGCGGCTCATGCCGGGCCAGTAGTACTCCGTCGCGTTGCCCCTGTCATAGGGCACGGTGCCGGAAACGTAGCTGAGCTGTTCTTTGCGAACGAAGCCGCAGTGCCCGTCGGGGCCGACCGCGTAGCAGTATTTGGGGTCGATCTTCCAATCGACGACCTTGAGCTTCGTGCCGTTGTTGTAGCCGCTCACGCCCACCGGATCGGTGGAAGAGGACGGCGAAGGATACATGTACGCCCTGTAGGTGCCGTTCTCGTAGTAGCTGCTGTTTACGGTGTAGACCGCAAGGCTGTCGTCGTCGTAGTCGAAGTAGCGAAGGATGCAGCTTTTGCGCACGTACCCCTCTTTTCCGTCGGGACCCACGGCGTAGCAGTAGTTGGAATTGTCGTAGACGTACCAGTCCGTCACCCTCAGCAGCGTGCCAACTTTATAGTAGCTGATCGGGTTGCCGGAGCTGGTCGCCTTGGGATACATGTACAAAACGTTGTCTGCCACCACTGTCCATACCCTGAACAGCGGATAGGAATCGTCGTCATAACTGTATGCGAGCGCTGGCGCGGCGAAGGGGATCGCAAGCAGCACCGCCACAAGCAGGGCAATCAGTCTCTTCATGATCAAAAACCTCCAAAGCTCGGGATTTGAAAACCTATTTCCACTTTCGTCAGTAAGACGCGCACGGGTTTTGCGCTGTTCCCGTGTTTTCATATATTTAACATTACAATTCTTCCTGCTGCGGCGCCGCGGCGCGCCCGGCGCGAAAAAGCTCTTTGCGAGGGCCTTTTGGGGATTGAATAATTTGTATACTTGTGGTAAAATGAAATCAATCGATATTCGGAGAGTAATCGTATGGGAATATTCAAAAAGCTGTTCAGACGCAGAAAAAACGAGATCCACATGAGCGCGGAGGAGGCCTTCGCCCCGGAATCCGCGCAGAGTGCCCCTTCGGCAAGCGAAGAAAAGAAGCCCGAAATCACAGGCTTTCAGCCCGCCGGGGTAGATGAAGAAAAGCTCGATCTGCTCGCAAGCGAAGAAGCCGAAGCGCTCGGGCGCGCGTATTACTGCCGTTTCGAGCCGCCCGAGGACGCCGGCATCGCGCTGCGCTCGTGCCTGAGGGCGCTTGCGGGCTCGATCGAGGAAAGCGGCGCGGATTTTTGCGTGAGCCTGAGCGACGCAAGCCGCGTGCGCCTTACGAGGTCTCCCCTGCCCGGCAGCGCCGGGCTGCCCGAAAAACTGCGTGCGAACCTCGAAGGCTGTCCCGCCGCCGTGAAAAACCGGCTGGACGCGCTCAACTGCTTTATCAGCGTGCTGCCCGAGAGCAAGGGGAACAATTTCGAGGGCGCTTACGCCGAATTTCTGGCGTCCCTGCAGTCCTTCCTCGCTTCCCTGAACGCGGAGCTCGACGCCCTCATGCTGCTTGACGGCGACAGACTCGTCGATTGCAAGGGCAAGCTCATTTGGGACGGCGAAGGAAATACGGAGCTGTCCGTCCCCGTTGCAGCGCCGGAGGCTTCAAACGAAGAAGCGCCGGAAGCGGAAAACAGCGCGCAGGCGGAAGAGCAGTCCTTGCCGCAGCAGGAAACGCCCGGGCAAGCGCAGGCAGACGTTTCCGAAGAAGAAACGCCCGCGCCGGAAGAAAAGCCCTCCGCGCCCGACCGCGAGGAGAAGAGCCGCGCGCTCATCCTGTCGCACGGAATCACGCTGGACGCCTCCCGCGCCGTCAGGCCGGACAGCGAAAACGTCTACCCGCGCAATATAAAAGAAGTGATCGACCGCGCCTCCGCGCTGACTGCCGCGGCGCTGATCGCGCGCTCCTACGCGCTTAAAAACAGCGCCTCCCCCGCCGCCCGCAGCGCCGCCATCCTGGAAAGGTATGACAAGCTCCACAAGGTCAAGAGCAATTTTTCGCCCAAGGAGCTTTCCTATCTCAAGGACCCCAACGCCGGCAGACACACCGTGAACATGCTCAAGGCCGAGGCCGCCGCGGCGCTGTTGTGGGCCGTAGGCCTGTTCGAGCTCGGCTGGCCCGACGAGGCTGCGGACGCCGCGAAGCTCAACGACATATTCAAGGGCAACGACACCGCCTTCCTGTGCGCCGCCGCAAAGCCCCGCACGAAGGAGGAGCTTTTGGACATGTACGATCTGACCACCCGCCTGCACGCGATGTGCGTGCGCGCGAGCATAAAGGAGCTCAAGGACACCGGCCTCGATCCCGACATCATCTACGAGCGCCACTACGCGCTCAACTGGCTGATGGGCATCGGCGGCTTTATCCCCTGGGACAGCGTGATCCCGACGACCTGAGCGTTTGCGCGCTTTTTTACGCCTTGCCCCTTGAAAAGCGCGGCGCGTTGATGTATAATCGGTCAATAAAAGTGTGAGGTAGTTTTATGAAGCGTTGTTTTGCATCGGTTTTGGCGATATTGCTTTTGTGCCTGAGTTTCGCGGCCTCTGCCGAGAAGCAGGAGGAGCACCACATGGGCGACTGGCACAGCCGCAGCGACGGCTTTCATTCGGCGAACTGCACCATTTGCGGCTATCCCATGCGCGTTCCCTGCACGGACTTCGCGGCGACGTTCGGCGGCGAGACGCTTAGCTTCTGCCCCGTCTGCGGGAGAAACTCCGGCGAAAACGGCATGCAGGTGCGCTGCAGTGTCCTCCTGTTCGACTATACGCATTCGCCCCTGGGCGACGCGCTGGTGATGCAGTTCGACAAGCCCTTCGGAGAGGAAGCAAACGTGCCCTGCGCCTTCAGCGTCATCTTTGAATACGCGGGAGAGGTTTCCGAATTCGACGGCGTCATCGGCGTAAGCTTCAAAGCCGATCTTCCTTCGGAATTTGCGCTTCTGCGCGCGGACGGCGAAGAGCTCACGGAAACCGAGTACAGCTATGAGGACGGGCTTCTTTCGTTCAACGTGACGGGCGGCCACGGGCTTTACCTGATCCAAGCGGAATAATTCATTATTGAAAAACCGCTCCGCCGGTGTGAAATCGGCGGAGCGGTTTTGTGTTGCTAAGCAGGCGCTCAGTCCGCGTAGAAGATGCCGTCGAAGACCTCGTCGGCGTCTGTGTAACTGCCGTTCACGGAGATATAATCGCTCCAGTCCTCGCTCATGATCACGGCCCAGCCGCCGATCAGGCCGTCCAGGCTGCTGATGTAGAGACGGCTCACGTCGTCGCCGGCCACGAGGATGACCTTCTGCCCGGCCATCAGCATGACGTCCTCCCGCGATTCGTACAGGGAGCTCGACAGAACGAGATCGGTCTTCAGCGTGACGATCATACCCATCTGGTACATGGGGCGCGGCACCTCGCAGATGCTGTACGAAGGCGCCCAGTCGCCCTCGTCGTCGTATTCGCTGCCCATGGCGAGGCAGAAGTCTGCCGGGCGGCTCCAGGTGCCGATCATGTTGGCGCGCACGTAGGTCGTGATGAGCCCGTCCTTTCTTACCTCAAAGCTCTGCGCCAGTGCAGGAATCATGCCTATATCCATCAGTTTTCCCTCGGCGTAGAGGAAGCAGTAGGTGATCGGGTCGTCGCTGGGGCCGTATTCGCTGACCATGAAGAGCGTGCCGTAGTAGTAGTACGTATAGCCCGTCTTCATCGCAAGCACCCGCGCGTCGAGGCCGATGCAGTCGTCCTTGTGCAGGCTCTGCCCGCCCACGCCGATCGTAAAGCCGCCGTCGTCGTATTCGTCGAGCTCGAAAGAAAAGTGCAGCGTCTCCGCGGTTTCGTCGTTGTCGAAATCGCGCGTAAGGCCGTCTTCGGCTTCGTAGATTTCCCAGATGCCTTCGTCGTATTCGGCAAAGGCCGACGCCGTCAGCACAAGCAGTGCCGCCAGCGCGCACAGCAAGAACTTCTTCATATTATATTCCTCCGTAAAGCAAAAATCCGTCCGACAGGCTTATGATACCACGCGCACCCGGGCCTGTCAATGCGTTTGGCGCGGACGGGACCCGCAAAGTTCCGTTTCGCGGACAAATTTTATCTGCGATGACTTCAAATTTTACGGGAAATACTGTTGCATATCATATAGATTAATGCTATAATAACCTGTGCTATGTGTTTGACCGCGTAAAAGGCGCGGACTATCAAGGAGGAATATCAATGTCCATAGTCATCAACATTATTCTTATTCTTGCATCCATCGTGCTCATTATAGCCGTGCTCATGCAGGAAGGCAACAAGCAGGGGCTGGGAGCAATCGGCGGCGCCGCTGAGACCTTCATGGGCAAGAGCAAGGCCAAGAGCGCCGAAGGCAAGCTGCTTTTGATAACCAAGATCGTGGCAGCCGTGTTCGTGGTGCTGGCGATCCTCGCCACCTGGCTCAACGCCAGGACCTACACCATCACCTTTTACAACGAGGACGGCAGCGTATATACCTCCGACTCTGCCGGCGCAGGCACCCAGCTTACGCTCTCGAACGTGACCGTTCCCGCGAAGACCGGCTATGACGGCAAATGGGTACTGGCCGAAAAGAAGGATGACGGCACCGTCGTAAAGAAATCCGGCGAGCTGCCCACCGAGCTGGGCCGCAAGGACATCGCGATCCTGGCCGAGTACACCGTGCAGCAGCACAGCGTGACCATCGTCGACAACTTTTCCGACGAAGAGGGCAACACGCCCGAGGAAGGCCAGCAGCTGTTCACCGTGACCGCCGATTACGGCACCGACATCGATTACGGCGACTACACGATGCCCGAAAAGGACGGCGAGTACGTGTTCTACGCAACGAGCAAGACCGCGGTCAAAGACGACGCCGTTCGTCCCGCGACCCTGCCCACCACGATTCCCGAAACCGACGTGACCTACTATGTCAGCAACGTAAAGGGCAGCTTTGTGGAGCTGTACGTAAAGCCCGAGGCCGAAGAAGAAACCGCTGAAGAGACTGCAACCGAAGAGACTGCAACCGAAGAGACTGCAACCGAAGAGACCGCAGCCGAAGAGACGCCCGCAGAAGAAACTGCCGACGACGAAACCGAAAACGCGGACACCGAAAACGCCGAAACGGCAGAAACCGAAACCGCAGCCGAAGAGACGGCGCAGGGCAGCGAATTTGTCGAATACTTCCCGATGCTGATGGAAGACGCGGAGCTTCAGGCCTACATGTACTACAACTACTATCAGCAGACGTTCGACGCGCACGAACTCTACGACACCGCGCTTGAAACCCTCGCCGACAAGACCGAGGAAGAGAAGGACTTCTACCGCCTGTTCGTCAAGGAAGGCGCCGATCTGAACGAGGCGCTCGCCTCCGTCATCGTTCACACCCACGACGGCACCTCCATCGCCTGGACGACCGAGGACGGTCAGGACTTAAGCGGCGTCATGGGCACCGAGCGCATCAAGCTCTACGCCAGCTACTACACGCCCGTCAGCGTGACCTTTGCCGAGGAAGCCGAGACCGAGGACGAGAATTACGAGCTCACCAACGTGACCATCAGCGGCAAGGCCGGCAGCGAGATCAGCGAAAGCCGCTACCCCGTCAAGGAAGGCTTCAAGGTCGAATGGATCGACGACGAGATCAAGGTCTTCCCCGAGGAAGCGACGACCGTGAAGTTCCGCTTCGTGGCAGACGAGACCGCCACCGAAGAAGAAACCGCCCAGGACGGTGAAGGCACTGCCGAGGATACCACCGAAGGCGCCGATACCGAAACCGAAGAGACGGCCGACGACGCCGCGACCGACGACGCCGGGACCGACGAAACCGCACCCGAAACGGCCGAATAAACGCGCAGACGAAATCACGGCATGCAGTTGAACGCTGCATGCCGTTTTAATGACAATAAGGGATTATTTATGAACAAGGAAAACATCGTCGAAATACTTCTCAAGGCCAAACGCACACTGTCGCTTATGGAGGTTTGCGAGCGTTCCGGCTTGAGCCGCGACAAGGGCCGCAAATTGCTCGGCGAATGCGTGAATGAAGGCCTGCTCGTGTCTCCGCGCGAGGGCAAATACTGCCATCCGGACGTGATGAAGCTTTTGCTGTGCAAGGTGCGCGCAAACCTGAACGCGCCCGCCTTCGCCCGCCCGCTCGCCGGCGGTGGCGACCTGTATCTGGACATGCCCTACGACATCGCCTTCGACGGCGATCTGGTTTTCGTGCGCGAGACGCAGGGCGGCGACAGGCGGCGCGGCACGCTGGTCAGCGTCGTAAAGCGCGCCCGCGAGCACATAAGCGGCACGCTCTATCTGGACAAATCCTCCGTACCGCGCAAGCGCCACAAGGCCAAGGGCCGCCCCCGCTACGTGCAGGAAGAGAAATACTACGCGCTGCCGACCGACCGCCGCTATCCCGCGCAGATGTGTGTGGCCGGCGACAGGCTGAACGCCCGGGACGGCGACATGTGCGTCTTCGAGGTCGTCAAATGGCCCGTAAAGCACGGTCAGATGGTCGTCAGGGTGCTCGAAAGCCTTGGCCGGACGGATGATCTGGGCGCGCACCTGACCGCGCTGTGCGCGATGCACGAGATCAGCGAGGAATTCCCGCCCGCCGTCCTCGAGGAGGCGTCCCGCTTCGGCGAGGACCCGAAGCCCTTCGACATAAACGGCAGGCTCGATCTGCGCGGCGAAACGATCTTCACCATCGACGGCGCAGACGCGCAGGACTTCGACGACGCTGTGTCGCTGAAGGTCCTTAAAGACGGCTATGAGCTGGGCGTGCACATCGCGGACGTGAGCTACTACGTACGGCAGGGAAGCGCGCTGGACGCCGAAGCCCGCGAGCGGGGTACGAGCGTCTATCTGCCCGGCCGCACGATCCCCATGCTGCCCGAGGCGCTGTGCAACTGCCTGTGCTCGCTGATGCCCGCGCGCGACCGGCTCACAATGTCCGCGATCATGCGCTTTGACGACGATTTGAAGCTTCAGAAGCTGACCATACGCCCGTCCGTCATCCGCTCCTGCGCGCGGCTCACCTACGAGGACGTAAACGAGCTGTTCGCGGGCAGGGCAAACACCGTGCCGCAGGAGCTGCACGATGTGCTCAGGGACATGAACGCCCTCGCAAAGCGCTTTAAGCAAAAACGCGTAAAGCAGGGCTCGCTGGAGCTGGATCTGCCCGAGGTGGCGTTCGAGCTGAACCAAAGCGGCTATCCTGTTTCGATGGGCATAAGATCGCGCGGGGACGCGCACATGCTGATCGAGGAATTCATGCTGCTGGCGAACTGCGCCGTGGCGGGGCACGCACAAAAGACCGCCCTGCCCTTCCCCTACCGCGTGCACGAGAAGCCGGACAGCGAAAAGCTGGCAAATCTGGAGCTGATGCTGATCGCGCTGGGGAAGCCGATGAAGGTCGGCCAGAGCGCGTCCCAGCAGCGGCTGCGCGCCGTGCTGGACGCCTTTCACGGTTCAAGTCAGGCGGTGATCGTGAGCGACCTGATACTGCGCTCGATGAGCAAGGCGCGCTACAGCGAGCAAAACCTCGGCCATTTCGGCCTGGCGTTTCAGGATTACTGCCACTTCACCTCCCCCATCCGCCGCTATCCCGACCTGCTCGCGCACCGCATGCTGCGCCTGCAGATGGAAAAGGACATCAGCGAGGAAAGTGCGCTGAAGCTCACGCAGAGCATGCATACGCTGACCGACGAGGCCAGCCAGAACGAGGAGCAGGCCGCGCTGTGCGAGCGAGAAGCGGACAAGCTGATGTGCGCGGCGTATCTTACGAAGCACAAAGAGCAAATCTTCGACGCCGTGGTCACACGCTTTATCAAGAAGGGCGCCTGCGTGAGCCTGCCAAGCGGCTGTGAGGGCATCGCGCCGTTCAGGCTGATGGACGACCTGTACAGCATGGACGACACGGGCACGCTCATCAGCGGAAAGCACACCCGGCGCATCATACGCCTGGGCGACACGGTAAAAGTAAAATGCGCGCAGGCAGACATCGACTCCGGAGAGATCGAATTCAGCCTGCTGGAAGAAAAGAAGACGTCTAAGCAGGAAAAGCGCTGATCGGCTGAAAACAAGTAAGCGCAAAGGGGCTGTGAAGGAAGGCCGTTTTATCGGCTTTCTTTCACAGCCCCCTTTATATGGCGGCGCGGACGCCGCCGCTACGGAGACGGAAGTTATAATTTGCCTCTTGCAGCAGCTGTCTTCAAGGCTGACGTCGGCTAAACGCATGCGCGGAAAAAGCGCTTTTCGGTCGGGTTTTTACGCCTTTCCGTGGCATTCCTTGAATTTCTTGCCGCTGCCGCAGGGACAGGGGTCGTTGCGGCCGACCTTTTTGATGACCTTGATCGGCTGCTTGGGCACGGTGTTGTCGGTATTCACCGTGATGTTCCTGGCCACTTCCTTGCGCTCGGGCGGGCGGTTGATGATGGCCGTGTAGAGGGCGCGCACGGTGTCCTCCTGGATCAGGTGCACCATTTCCTCGAACATGTCGTAGCCCTCGTGCTGGTATTCCACGATGGGCTGCCTCTGTCCGTAGGCTCTCAGGCCGATGCCCTCGCGCAGCTGATCCATCGCGTCGATATGGTCCATCCAGCGGCGGTCGACGCTGCGCAGAAGGATCGTGCGCTCGACCTCGCGCATGTCGAAGCCCGCGTCGGCGATCTGCTCCTCGCGGCCAAGGTACATTTTGTCGCTGCGCTGTTTGAGCGCCTCGAGCAGGTTTTCCTTGGTGCACACGGAAAGAGAATCGTAGGCCGCCTGCGTGTCGCCCTTGTTCAAGCACAGGCGCTCCAGATAGTCCGCAAGCCCCTTGATGTCCCAATCCTCCGGCAGGGCGTCGTTTGCGATGTGGCGGTTGATGGCTTCCTCGAGCAGCGTGTCGCGCATGTCCGCGATGCGCTTGCGCATGTCGCCGCCCTCCAGCACCTCGCGGCGCTCGGCGTAGATCAGGTTTCGCTGGGTGTTCATTACGTCGTCGTACTGCAGCACGCTTTTGCGGATATCGTAGTTCCTGCCCTCGACGCGCTTCTGGGAGGCTTCGATCTGCTTGGAAAGGATGCCGTATTCGATGCGGTCGTTTTCCTTGAGGCCGAGGCGCTCCACCATGGGCTTGATGCGGTCGGAGCCGAACAGGCGCATCAGGTCGTCCTGCAAAGAGATGAAGAAGCGGCTGGAGCCGGGGTCGCCCTGCCTGCCTGCGCGGCCGCGCAGCTGATTGTCGATACGGCGGGATTCGTGCCGCTCGGTGCCGATGATGTACAGGCCGCCCAGCGCGACGACTTCCTCGTGCTCGCGGTCGGTATCGATCTTGTGCCTCGCGTAGAGCTCGTTGTAGAGCTTGCGCGCGTCCAGCACCTCCTGGCTTACGTCCGAGGCGTGGCCCACGGCCTCCTCGATCAGTTCCTCCTCGTAGCCCTGCGCGCGCATTTCGGCCTTGGCCATGAATTCGGCGTTGCCGCCCAAAAGGATGTCGGTGCCTCGGCCGGCCATGTTCGTGGAGATCGTGACCGCGCCCTTTTTGCCGGCCTGCGCCACGATCTCGGCTTCCTTTTCGTGGAACTTCGCGTTCAGGACCACGTGCTTGATGCCCCTCTTTTCGAGCAGGTGGCTCACGTATTCGCTCTTTTCGACCGAGACCGTGCCCACGAGCACCGGCTGGCCGGTGGCATGCAGCTTTTCGACCTCGTCTGCCACGGCGTCGAACTTGCCCTTTTCGGTCGTGTAGACCGCGTCGTTCAAGTCCTTTCGGATCATGGGGCGGTTGGTCGGCACCTGGACGACGTCCAGCTTGTAAATGCCCTGGAATTCCTCTTCCTCGGTCTTGGCGGTACCCGTCATGCCCGAGATCTTTTTGTACATTCTGAAATAGTTCTGGAAGGTGATCGTGGCGAGCGTCTTGCTTTCGCGCTCCACCTTGACGTGCTCCTTGGCCTCGATGGCCTGATGCAGGCCGTCCGAATAGCGCCTGCCGGTCATGAGGCGGCCGGTGAATTCGTCCACGATGATGACCTGCCCGTCCTTGACCACGTAGTCCACGTCCCGCTTCATGAGGGCGTTCGCGCGCAGGGCGGCGAGGATGTGGTGGTACAGCTCGTTGTTCTGCACGTCCGACAGGTTTTCGATGTTGAAATAGCGCTCCGCCTTTTTGACGCCCTCGTCGGTCAGCGCGATGGTCTTTTCCTTTTCGTCCTTGGTGTAATCCCTGTCCTCGCCTTCTCTGAGGGTGCAGACGAAGCGGTCCGCGAGGTTGTACAGCTCGGTCGACTTGTCGCCCTGGCCGGAGATGATCAGCGGCGTTCTGGCCTCGTCGATCAGGATCGAGTCGACCTCGTCGACGATGGCGAAGTTCAGCGGCCGCTGCACCATGCGCTCTTTGACGACCACCATGTTGTCGCGCAGGTAGTCGAAGCCCAGCTCGTTGTTGGTGGCGTAGGTGATGTCTGCGTTGTAGGCCTGCTGCCTTTCCTCGGGCTTCATGTCGTGCAGGATCAGGCCCACGTTCATGCCCATGAAGCGGTAGATCTTGCCCATCCACTCGCTCTGGTATTTGGCGAGGTAATCGTTTACCGTGACGATGTGCACGCCGAGGCCCGGCAGCGCGTTCAGATACGCGGCCAGCGAGGCGGTCAGCGTCTTGCCTTCGCCCGTCTTCATTTCGGCAATGCGCCCCTGATGCAGCACGATCGCGCCCACCAGCTGCACGGGAAAGGCAGTCTGCCCGATCGCCCTGAAGGCGCCCTCGCGCACGGCGGCCAGCGCCTCCACGAGCAGATCGTCCAGCGTCTGCCCCTTGCCGAGGCGCTCGCGGAATTCTGCCGTCTTTTGCCGAAGCTGCTGATCGCTCAAAGCGCGCATTTCGTCGGCCCGCGCCTCGATCAGCTTCACGGTCTTCATTATTTTCTTTACTTCCGCTTCGTTTGAGCCGCCCAGCAGGCTCTTTATTGCTCCAAACAGCTTTTCCATTCTGTTACGTCCTTTCCGAAATCCAAAGGGAGTCAAAATACCGACCTAATATTTTATTATAGCAGATTTTTCGATCGTTTACAAGCGTTACGGCACCTGTTCTATGCTTCCCAGCAGCGATTTTATGCGTCTGAAGTACCAGCGCGGCCTGTATTTGGATTTCATTCGCATTTTGATGCCCTGATAGCCCGCCTTTGCCGCGCCTGTTTGGTACAGGCCGCTTCGCTTTTCGGCGTAGAGACTTGCCGCCACCTGCGTGGAGAAGGCCGTGAAGCTTTCGTCCGCAAGCTGCATTTTTACAGCCCGCTCCGCAAGATCCATCGGCGTCAAGCCGCTTTTCAGGCTCAGACCCTGCACTTCGAGCGCGACCAGGCACGCCTTGTACCACACGAGCATCCTGTCCTTTTCCGAAGGATAGCGCTTTTCGAGCCGCGTGGGATCGCTGCGCCTTAAGCGAAGCAGTATCAGCGCCGAAAGCAGCACGAGGATCAGTATGCCCGCGAGGATGATGAGGAGCATATGCGGTGTATCCCGGTTTTCCCGCACGGGCGGCGTTTCGCTTTCGTCGTTTCCGTCCGCGTTATCTTCGCCGTCGTCGTTTTCGCTGCCGTCGTCCGGCTCGTCGCCGGGCGGCGTCTGTTCGTTTTCGTCGTCCCCGGGCGGCGTTTCGTCGTTTTCCGGATTTTCGCCTTCGTCCGGGCTTTGTTCCTGCTGATCGTCCCCGTCGCTTTCGTCGTCGTTCCACGGGTCGTCATCATCTTCCTCCCAGGTGTCCGGCGTGGGTGAGGGCGTCGGCGCAGGCGTGGGCGTCGGCGTGGGCGTGGGCGTCGGGGTCGGCGTGGGTTCCGCATTGCCGGACGGAAGGTCTCCGCCCTGCGAGCCCTGCGTCTCGTAATCGGCGCTGTCCCGGCCGTCGCTCTCGCCTTCGCCCCTGTAACCCGGCGTGGCTTCGAACGTCACCCAGCCAAAGCCCCTGAAGTACACCTCGCACCAGGCGTGGGCGTTCAGGCCAGTGAGCACGGCTTCCCCGTTTTCGTAGTTTTCGGCGAGGTAGCCTTCGACGTACCTCGCAGGCAGGCCGGCGATGCGCGCCATCAGCGTCATGGCCGCGGCGAAGTGCATGCAGTAGCCGCGCATGCCGCCCAGCACGAAATAGCTCACGAAGTCCTCGCCGATGGGCAGGTACTCCGCGTTCAGCGTGTAGGTGCCGTGGTATTTCAGATAGTCTCTTATGGCGCAGGCGACCTCATAGGGCGTTTCCTTGCCGCGTATGATCTCGCTGACCAGCGCGAACATGCGGCTGTCCACGCCTTCGGGCACGTCCATGTTCAGAAGGCGCGCCGCCTGATAGGCGCTGTCGCGGTTCTGCGCGGCGTCGCGCACGGCGTTACTCAGCGCGTCCGCGTCGCCGTCAAAGCTGTAGTAGCTCATCGTGTAGACGTCGCCCTGCGAAAGCCGGTGCGAAGCGAAGATCTCGCCGATGTTGTTGTAGTAGACCTTTATCCCCTCGCTGCCGGAAACAGACCGTGTTCTGTTTGGCGTATAGAGCGACCAGTACAGATTGTCGGAGAGGATCTCGACGCTTGCGGTCTTTAAGGTAAAGTACTTTTCCAGCGTCTCGGTCTTGTCGAGGTCCAGCGCGTTTTCGTACTCGTCGCGGTACATGCGGCCCTCGAGGCCCGTGGTCATGTAGCGCTTGATCTTGCCCGCCTTGTCGCTGTTGTTTTCGTCCACCCAGCCCCTGCCGTCGTAGATATAGCGCAGCGCGCCCCTGAGGTACAGCGGTTCGTCTGCCGTGACCTTCAGCACCTCGTCGTTCGTCGGGCGCGCGGGGCCGCCGAAGCTGTCGTAAAGGCTGCGCCAGCCGTAGGAAATGATGTTGAAGGTGCGCCTTTCCTCCACGTTCTCGCGGTCGAGGTTGAAAAATTCGATGATGGAGCGCAGCACTCTCTCGGAAGCGGTCTCGAGGGACGGAAGCGCAGAGCCGCCCGCAGGCACAAGCCAGGCCGTCACGAGCGCTGCGATCAGCGAAGCGGACAAAAGCGCCTTCAGGCTGATCTGCTTAACCTGGCCACTCACCGAGAACTGCGCGGAGAGCGCGAGCACGGGCATGAAAATGAACCCCATGCGCCCCTCGTGCCCCACGAACCAGCACATGACCGCGACGATGACCGAAAGCGCCATCATCACGTATACGCCGTGCCGGTCGCGGCTCAGGACGTAGGCGATAATGAACAGGAGGATAGCGCAGATGAGCGCCACCTCGTCGACGTAGGCGGCAAAATTGCCGTTCTCCGTCTGGCGGATGAACGTCCTTATCGCGCTCACGGGCCGAAAGCCCAGAATCAGCGCGGCGACCAGCGAAGCGATCAGCGCGCCGAAGGTGAGAAAGACCGATTTTTTGCTGAGGCCCATGACGAGTACCGCGGCGACCGCGATCAGCGTATAGCCCAGCACGTACGCGGGCGAAGGCACGCTGTCGCCGTAATACACGAACATCATGGCCATGCCGCTTCCGTACAGCCACGAAATCAGCAGGCTGCCCAGCTTGTCGGGCAGGCGTTTTACAGCGTTGTTCATGCGCTGCCCTCCTTGCCGCCGGGGATGCAGAGCCTGACCGGGATGCCGCCGGCCTCCAGGCGCGCCTGGATGAGGCTCGCGCGGGTCGTGAGCACGTCGGTCACGAACATCGCCGCCACGTTCATGCCCGAAAAGCTCCTAAGGCGCATCAGCATGTCCGCGTCCCTTTCGTTCAGGCGCGTGGTGACGAACACCGCCGTGAGCGTGGTGCCCACGCGGCGCATGGCCTCGCTGACCAGCGACTCGAAAGCGATCATCGCGTCGAAGCGCTCCCGGGCGAGGCTCAGGGCGATCTCGCTTAGACCCTCGGGCGAGGAAGCCTTGATCTCCCGCGTGTCTCCATTGCACAAAAGCAGGCTGACCGTTTCCTTGCCCTCCACGACGGCCTTGCACAGGCTGAGCGCCGCCTCGCACACGCCGTCTCTGAGCAAAAATGCCCTCTCGTCCAGCGCCTCTACGCCGGTAAGGTCCGGCAAAACCAGTATGTCAGGCCGCACGGCCTCCTCGTAGGTCTTTACGAGGGGCTTTACGCTTTGCTGCACGGGATCGTAATTCTTCATCGTAAGCTTCCAGTGCACGCGCTTGAGCAAATCGCCCTCTGCCCAGTCGCGTATGCCGCTGGGCTGATCCGCATCGTCGCTCAGGCGGATCTCGCCGATGTCCGCTTCGCGGGCGTGATTCTCCGGTTTTTCGGTTTCAAATGCACGCGGAAGCACGGTGATAAAGGCGTCGCCGGCATCGACGCGCCTTGAAAACACAAAAAGATTGAATACGTCGGTAAGATACACCTTTCCGCCGCCCCAGGGAAACACGCCGACGTGCGGCGTGTCCACGGCGAGCTTTTTCACGTAGCGGACGAACGGGAACGTGCCAAAGCGCAGCGTCCTGCCCGTGTCGCTGACGAAGGCGACGCTGCCCAGGGGCAAGACGGAGACGAAGCGCAACCCAACGCCGCCCTCCACCTTCTGCCCGCGGGGGACGTTCAGGCGGCGCGCGTCGACGGCCACTTTGACGCTTGCATAGGCCGCGACGGCCGAAGCAAGCGACAAAAGCAGCATGACGCCCATGCACACCGTGATCGAGAGCATCAGCGCGCTGCCCAGCGTCAGCGCGATCAGCGCACACACGACGCCCACGAAAATGAAGTTGTAGGTCCTGGCTCTCACTTTGATCTGACCGGCACCTGCAGGCCGCTGATCATGCGGCTGAGCGCCTTCTCCGCTGTGATGCCCTTCGCGCCGAGGCGCGCTTCGGGGCTCAGGATCAGCCTGTGCGAAAGCACCGGCACGGCCATCTTGCGCACGTCCTCGGGCATCACGTAATCGCGCCCGTCAAGCAGCGCCGAGGCCTGGCTCGAGCGCATCAGCGCCAGCGCGCCGCGGGTGGAAATGCCCCTTGTAAAGAGCTTGACCGAGCGCGAGGCCTGCGCGATGGAGGTGATGTAGGCGCGCATTTCCTTGCTCACGCGCACCTGCCCCACCATGCCCTGCAGCTTCAAAAGGTCGTCGCGCGTGCACACGGGCTCCAGTTCGTCGATCAGCCTGTCCTTTGCCATGTACATGTCCAGCACGCGGATCTCCTCCTCCATGCTGGGATAGCCGATCGAAACGCGCATGAAGAAGCGGTCCAGCTGCGCTTCCGGCAGCGGATACGTGCCTACGAAATCTACCGGGTTCTGGGTCGCCAGCACCACGAAGGGTCTGGGCAGCGGATGGGTCTTGCCGTCGATGGTGACCTGCCGCTCCTGCATGACCTCAAGCAGGCTCGACTGGGTCTTGGGCGAGGTGCGGTTAATCTCGTCCGCGAGCACCAGCTGGGCGAACACCGCGCCCGGGCGGTAGCTCATCTCTCCGGTTTTGAAATCCATGGCCGTGTAGCCGATCACGTCGCTGGGCGTGATGTCGGGCGTAAACTGTATGCGCTTGAAGCTTAGCGCGAGCGATTTGGCAAACGCGCTGGCCAGCGTCGTCTTGCCCACGCCCGGCACGTCTTCGATCAGCACGTGCCCCTGACAGAGGATGGCGTTCAATACCAGCTCCACGGCGTTCGACTTGCCCACGACGGCCTTGGATATATTTTGATCGAGCAGTTGCAGTAATTTTTGTGCGGGTTGCATTTCAGTCCTCCGGTTTCTGTGCAAAAGTCCAGAATCTGTTGATGACGAAGTTGAGCGGCACGGTCACAAAGAGGTTGAGCACCTTGGCGAGCATTTCGTTGAGACCCAGATTGCTTATCCAGATCCAGAGCAGAAGCTCGCTGAGCGCAAAGGTGAAGCCGTAGCCGACGAAGGTCCTTAAAAGCTGGCGCTTTCCGCGGTTTCTTTTTGGATTTTCCGCGCCGAAAACGAATCTGCCGTTCATGAAGTAGGCGTTCAGCGTGCCCGCGGCAAAGCCCAGCAGCTGCGCGATCAGGTAATTCTTGTCGCCCAGCAGCGCCTGCGTGCCCAGGATCTTCAGCGCCAGCCAGTACACGAACATGTCCACCAGCGTGTTTACGACGCCGACAAGGCCGAAGCGAAGAAACTGCGCGCCGAACCTGTCCCAGAGTTTTTTCATCCTTCTTCCTTACCCATTGAAGCCGATTTGGCATAATAAAGACGGTGCATCCATTCGGGACGCACCGTCTGTCTGGGGTTGACCCTACGAAATCCGAACATAACGGTGTTCGCGGATCGTTTTGTGTGCGTCAAACTTATTAGACGGTAGCGCCCCTGGTTTTGTTCCGGAGGTTTATTTGTCGTCAGCTCCGGCTTTCCATTCCTCTTTGCTCATGCCGATACTCTGACGCAGCGTGTCGGCGATGTAGCCGTTGAGCGACTGGCCGTCTCCGGCTGCGCGTTCTATATCGGCTTTTCGTCCTTTGGGGACGCGGATCAGGATGGTGTCATAATTGTTCCTGTTCCACCTGTCTTTTGCCGTCGTCGATGTCTTTCCCATGTGCCGCACCTCCCTTGTGGTGCTAACAGTATAATCCCGCCCGGCGTATGTGTCAATGCCGTTTGTACTGATAACAGTATATTTAACAATTCAGAGGCACGAAAACCCCTTGACATACTGATAACAGTATGCTACAATACCACCAGAACGAAAGAGGAGGATATGACAATGAAGAGCAAGATCATGAAGGCGGCATGGACGATCGCCCGCACCCGTTCGGTGGATTTCTCCTACGCGCTGTGGCTGGCGTGGCTGGCGGCGAAGATCAACGGCATGAGCATCCGGAATGCGAAAGCGGCCTCCGGCGTGACCGAGGAAACCGACACCTACATGGGCTGGAAAGAGCGCGGCTACGAAGTGATCCACGGAAGCAAAGCCCTGTTCGGCTGCGACCTGGTCTACATCACCAAGAACACGACCTATAAAGCGCGCTTCTTCGGCGCGTCCCAGGTCAGGAAAATCGCTTAAGGAGACAACGGCTGCGCTACCGGCCACACGGGCAGAAAGGAAGAAGCGATGTCTAAGGCAATCAAACTCAGTACGGACGGAACGATCTCCCTGCTTGACGTCCCGGAGGAAAGGGACTTTCACTGGTTCGCGCAGCAGATCGGCTGCGACTACATCGAGATCGTCTATCCGCGCGAGCTGGAGGAAGGCTATCAGATGATTGTGGACGAAGAAGGGCTCTACAAAGAGACGCCGCGCCTCAACTTCATCGGCGCATGGCTCTACGGAATGCAGGATCACGGGAACCCCATCGTGGGCGACGTGCTGATCATGAAGACCGCGTACACCGAAGACGGCATCGACACCGATGGTCTTCCGGAGGACGAGGCGGAAAAGCTCGCCGGGAATCTCAGAGAAATGTTGCTGCCCGCATACCTGGCTTTGCGCAGCAGATGCACGGATTGACCCCTCCCCCGCCTCCGGGCGGGGATTTTTCTTGACAAACGTGATATAATGATTCCGAGGTGTGATATGAGATTTCTTCAGTGGCTTGTGATCCTCGCCGTCCTGCTGGCGCTTCCGGAGGCCGTACCCGCGCCCCCGGATTATTCCGGTGCTGCTACCGCGTATCTGGGCAGCGCCGTGTTCGTGCTGCCGCTGGACGGGGACGCGCTGTATCTGCCCACGGACGAGCTCGGACGGGCCCGGGGCGCCGCAAAGCTGATCCGTCCGGCGGATCTGGAATTCAGGCCCCGCGGGGACCTGTCCGGCGTAAACGTGACAGGGTTCGTGCAGCGGAATTATCAATTTATTCCCGGCATGAACCTGTATAACCGCTGCCACATGATCGCGCACAGCCTGGGCGGGGAGGACATCGCGGAAAACCTGTTCACGGGGACGCACACGCTCAACACGTCGGCCATGCGGCTGATCGAGGAGCGCGTCGAAAACTACATCCTCCGGACCGGCGACGCCGTACGCTACGAAGTCATCCTCCGTTTTGGCGAAAGCAATCTGGTCTGCTACGGCGCCTACATTTCCGCGCGCTCCGTTTCGAGCGATGAAATCGACTTTACCGTATACTGCTACAACATAGAGCCCGGCGTTTCCATCGATTTCTCGAACGGAAACAGCGAGATCGCGCAGTTTTCCACTTCGATCGAAGACTTTCCGGAGGACGGCGAAGTAATTACTTTTGTACTGAACACGAACACGAAACGGATTCATTCGCCGGACTGCCCCAGCGTGACGGAAATGAAACCGAAAAACCGGCGGGACTATTGCGGCGACCTGGAAAGCCTGCTCGCCGCAGGATACGCCCTGTGCGGGCGCTGTAACGGCGGCATAAACTGAGATAGCGCTGTGAGGCCGTAGGAGGCGATTTTAAGCCCGTCCCGTGCAGATGGACAAATACACGACCGACGCCCGCGAGGCGGCAAGCTGCCAAACGTGCGCACGCACAGCTACAGACAAAAAGAAATTCCCCTCCGGGCGTTCCGGAGGGGAATAAAAATAGCCCGCCTTAGACTGGCGACGCGGATAAACCGTGTCCCGTCCGGGACGGGAATTGATCTCGCCGATGAAAAGACGAAAGGCGATGCGGCAAAGAAAAACATCGGCGCAGCAGGCGGGCAGCGTGGAGGGTGACACGCCCGGAGCTTATAGCCCCGTAAAAGGAAAAACCGCCGCCCGTACCCATAAGCGGCGGTTTTGTCAGCGTAAGTCAGCGAGAGTCAGCGAAACTCAGAAGCTGTGCTTCACGCGGTCGCGCTCTTCGGCGCGCTTGGCGTCGTTCCACCTGGGCATCGTGCCGACCAGGTAGCCGGTGATCCGGCGGATGCGCTCGAATGGCCGCATCGGCGAATGGACGGTGATGTTCACGAACTCACCGTCCAGCTCGACGACCATACTCGTCGCAGTCGGATAATGCTGCAGTTCCAGCGCCACGTACTGCTCTATCTCGTCATCGGTGATCTCGTCAGAGTGCGTGACTTCAAGATTCCTGATTTTCTGCGTCTTCATCGTCGTCCGTCTCCTTGTACAGCGTGAGCTCCGGCGCGTAGTTCAAATACTGCGCGACGGTGGCCTCGATCATGTCGGCGTCGATGTCGTAGCCTTTTTCCGCCAGTTTGTTCTGGACGTATCTGAATTTCTCGCTGCCGTGGCCCGCGCCGTAGAGCTGCTCCGCGGCGAAGACGAGCGTCTTGTACAGCGCGTGCATCGTCGACTGCTGCTTCGCGGTCGTGCGGGCCTTGATGTACGGGACCAGCTTGTAGGTGATCAGCGATGCGAGCAAAACGATGAGTGCCTGGAAAATGGGCGTCAGATTGATGTTGTTCATGATTTTACCTCCCGATCAGAAAATCATTGATCTCGGCCAGGGACTTTTTGAGGTTCTCGGTCGAGTTGCCGTTGATCTCGTGCGACAAAATGGCCATCAATGCCCGCATCATGATGCGCTGCTGCTCGCCCATCTCGTCGAGCTGCTTTTTGTCATTCTCGAGCATCTGGTCGTGCGCCTTGAGCTTGGTCGCATTTTCGGCCACTTTCGTGTTCAGGTCGTCCACAGGCTGATTCTTCCTCTTCCTGGCTTCACGCCAATTTTTGAGCGCGGAGTATATCGTGTTGTAAATTGTACAGGCAAGGATGATGGCGCCGATCACGATCAGCACTGTGCTCCAGCTCAGATCCTCGATCTTCATGCGCTACTCCTTTCCCTGCACCCGGTCGCTGCAGAAGCAGACGCCTTCGATCTCGTCGATCACGTCGCGGGCGGTCTGTTCGACCGTCTGCGTGACGTTGCCGTTGATGTCGTGCAGGTTATCGCCGTAAAACTGGATGATCGCGGGCATCATCACGACGTAGGTGATCGGATTGCTCGCGACGTCCACCTGTACGGCGGTACGGAAAAGCGGGTTCCCGGCGAAGGCCGTCTTGAAAAGCTCCGCCTTCGTCGGCTCCTTGTTCGCGGGAATGACTTCGATCTTCAGTTCGGCTCCGCCGTAATTTATGAAATCCGGCAGCAGCGCGTTCAGTGCTTCGGCTTTGGTGCAGCTTTCGACAAACAGCTTTACCAGCATCGAATCCGGCGCCCACTCGACGCGGATCTCAGGATCGGCGCCAAACAGCGTTTTGAGCTTCTTGACGTAGTTTTCCCATGGCGGGGATAGCTTCGTGTTCTCCATTTTTCACGCCTCCTTGTAGAAAATGAATGCCTGCTTCATGCAGCCCTTGAACTTGGACTGCAATTGCTTGCGCGGGTGCGAACTCTTGTTCGGGTCGTTGGCATACACATAACTGTCATCCACGCCGCACAGCGCGATGAAATGGCCGCCCTTGGTCCAGAAGCAGTTGTCGCCGGAATTCATGGAACACACGACCAGCGCGCCGGCACGGATCGCGGCCAGCGCCGTCGCCATGGAGCCGGTCTTGACGAACTTGGAAAAGCCCTGATTGCGGTCTGCGACGTACTTGAAAAAGCCCCAGCCCGTGCCGCTGTCGTAGGTGCGGTAACCGCCCTGCAGCGCAAGGTTGCACATCTCGACGGGCGTGACGGTCGAATCGATCATCGTCGCCATGATCATGGCCATGCTGGACGGACCGCAGCCCGAATTGCCGATGTTTTGGCCTCTGTCGCCGTGGTTCGAGTACATGATGTTCTTCCATCTCTTGTCCCACTGCAGGTAATGCACGCAGGGGTTGAGCACTTTGCCCTTGCCGGGCTCGTCGCCCTTTTCTCCGGTGATCAGCGCAGCCCATGTCTTGGGGCCTACGATGCCGTCGGCGGAAAGTCCGGCGGCCGTCTGGTACGCCACGACGGCGGCTTTCGTTTTGGGACCGAAAATGCCGTCCGCGGTCACGCCGACCAGCAGCTGCACGGCCAGCGCGTAGGCGCTGCGCGGGAGCTTCTTCGTGCTCACCGTCGGCGCGTTGCCCGCCATGGCCGCCCGTGTGGCCGCGCCGATGACGCCGTCCGCGATCAGCGCGTGGTCTTCCTGGAAGTTTTTGACGTGCGTCTCGAATTCGGCGGAGAACTCGCCGTCCACGACGGGAAACGCCGTGAGGATCTGGGCGACCTTGACCAGGTCGCCGCGCGCGCCCAGTTTAAGCGTCGGAAGCATTCGTCTCACCTCCGGAAGTTTCCTCGTCCGGAACTTCGAGTTTTACGAGTTTCCCGTCCGCGCCGCGAACGTAAACCTCGTCCTCCGTGTCTTCAAACACGGCGGCCTCCGGCTCCGTCTTGTGGAATGGGGAAATGCGCCTGAAAATACCGAAGATACTCATTGTCACCCTCCTTAATCTGCGCAGAAGACTGCGCTGATCGATATGATTTCCGACGTGTTGATGTTGGAGCCCACGCGGTTCCAGAACATCACCGAGCCGTCGGCATCGATCTCAATGCACGTGTAATTGTTGCGCGCGCCGCCGTTGACCAGCATGTCGTACGGCGGGCGGTAGCCGTCCGGGAGCGTCGCCACCTTGCGCGACTGGCTCGAAGAGAGCACCGCGCTCAGCGTTACCGCGCCGCGCACGTAAATGACGCCGTTGAGCCTGCGGACCGCGCACGGCGCCCAGCCGGACGCCTGGGAGCTGTTCTCGGGCGTCAGCGCCTGCCAGCCGCTGTCGTCGGCCGCGCCGATGGGATTGCCGTTCTGATCGTAGATTCCGTTTCGGAAATACGCCGGATACGCGCTCTCAAAGATCGGGTTCAGCTCCGTTCCGGAGGAGCGCATTCCGACCGCGACGCCGCTTTTCTCGACATTGAGGATGCCGCCGGCCTTCGGGATCGTGAGCCGCAGCGAAACGGTGGAGAACGCGTCGCTCAGTTCCACTGTGAAGCCGTGTTCGGCGTTTGCCGCATAGGTCGTCGTGATGAAGCTGCGCTCGTGCGTGTACGTCACGGAGGCCGTCGTCGACGCGCTCACGGGCGTCACCGTCGTCCCGCCGTCCGGCGTGATCCTGAGCGTCCACGGGTTGGAGCCGGTTCCCAGCGTCGTCTGTACATTGATGACCGCGTCGAACCACACGTCCACGCCGTCGTCGTCCAGCTCGTACACTGTCTGCCCGTGCGGATCGAGCCCGGTCACGTAGCGGCTGATCGCCGCGCCGCGCATCGTGGGCAGCGTGTATTCCAGCACCGTCACAGAGCCCGTGAGTGTGCCCGTGACGCCGTAGCTGTCGGTGACTGAGATCGTGTAACCGATTGAGCCTCCGGAGGCGAACACGTCAATGGTCGCGCTGTTTGCGCTGAGCGTGTACGTCTTGTCCGCGATCTCGAGCGTGCGCGCGTCGATGCCGATGCCCGCGTCCGCGTCCGTATCGAGCGTCACGGTAAAGCCGATCACGGGGCGGGTCTTCAGCGCGATGGGCGCGCCAAAATCCTGCACGTGCGTCGTCCCGCCGTCCTCGCTCCAGGTGACCGCGCTGATCACCGGGGCGCTGCGCTGCCTGACCAGCTTTAAGCGCTGGCCGGAAACGCTGTCGCCGCAGAGCACGCGCCCGCTCGTGTAGGTCGTGCCATCTGAGACAAAGTCGATCTTGATCTGCGCGTTGTGTGTGCGCTGCGTCATCGCGGCCAGCGTCGCAGCGTCGATCTGCGCGGTAAAGCTGACCGACGCGACGGAGTTTGCGGCAACCGCCTTCGTCGCCGTCATCGTAAAGCCCGTCGTGATCGAGCCGGGGTACAGCGTCACGCTGATCTGCGATACGTCCTTCGTGGGGCGCGCCGTCAGATTGAGCGTCATCGTTTCGCCGTACGCCAGGGACGGCTTTTCGAGGTAATATGTCGCCGTTCCGGCATTGGTCACGGTGGCGCTGCCCGTAAGCCCGGACGCGGGCGTGTAGTCGACCGCGATCTGAATGTTTTTCCACTCGCATGTCGCGGAGTGGCTGCCCACGCCGCCGCTTCCGCCGGAGGCGCGGAACGAAAAGTAAATGTCCAGGCTTTCGCCGTTTGTCAGGCGCGAAAGCAGGTTCACATTCGTGACCGTCGTGCCTGTGCCGTCGTACTGGACCTTGCGCGTGCCGCTGCCGCCGGAAACGTTGTAGACGAGCGTCGCGGAATTGAAAACAGCGCCCTGCATCTCTGCAGGGACGCTGACTGTGATCTTCTGGCCGTCGCTCGTGGGCGTGGAGTAGACGATCGAGCTGCCGCTGCGCGTGCCTGTCCAGGTGGACAGCGCGCCCGCCTTATCGCTCGACAGCGTCAAATATCCGATTGCCATGAACTCACCTCGTCAAGTGTTTCGTCAAGTTTCTGCGGCCCAGCTCAGCACGGCCTTGCCGTTTGCGTCTACGTCGGCCTTGAGCATGTACGTGCCCTGCTCCGCGGGCGGCTCCGGCACCAGGCACAGGCGCGCGAAAAACGCCATCGCGAAGTTCGCGTCGATGACCGACGTGCTCATCGTGCCGCTCTGGTCCTGCGGGTATGAAAACTGAATCCGGATGTAGCCGCAGTCGTCGCCGACGTCGTAGAAATCCATGCTGAAAATGTTCGTGCGCCTGAGCCACGTCTTCTGCGCGTCGTACTCGTGCAGCCAGCAGGAGAGCGTCTTTTGGTCGCCGTCCTTTTTGCTGCCCGTGTAGACGTAGCGTTTCGCCGCCGGAAGGTAGTCCGTACGGGAAACATTCGTGCCGGTGAAGGTATCGCCGTTTGCGTCGATGCCTTTGCCGATCTCGAAATCCGCGCTTGTGATCACAAGCTGTGCGGTCATCGCGTTCATGACGAGGCCGACGCTGTATTTGCTTTCGCCGATCTCCTGAAGCATCCGGCTGTTGTCGGCGGGAATAACCAGCGCAGCGGGATAGCTCGTCGACGTCGCGGAGGCGTTGAACAGGAACTGCGCTTCGCCGTCCTCGATCGTGACCGTGCCGTCTTTCAGGTTTGTGTTGGCGTTGGCCTTGCGCTTGATGATGCCCGCGCCGTCCGCGGTCGCCCACAGGCGCATGGAGGCATTGCCGCCGGAGCCCGTCAGCGTGATCACGTCGCCCGCGTGCACCGGGATCAGGCAGCTTCGGCGCCCGGAATCCTCGACGAAAACGCCGATGCTCGCGCCGGAGGTGTTGTAGTAGCCCGCGCGGAAGATCGTGGAGCAGTCGATGACGCTGATCTTCTCGTCGATCTCGTCCAGCTCCTCGCCGACATAGGTGCGCGCGCAGTTCGTGCCGGGCGTGATCGTGCCGCCCGCGGGGATGTCCGATATGGCGATGTACAGTTCGCCCGCCATCGTGAAACGGCTGCCCCGCGGATGCGCGTAGGCCGCCGTGGCGCTTGTCTCGGCGCTTCCGGAAAGGTTCACGCCGTCGGCGATCAGCTTCGTGACGCCGTCTTTGGTTATTCTGTCGTATACTGCCATTGCTCTTCACCTCACGTGGTTGTTATGACAATCGCCGTGCCGGCCTCGGACAGCGAATAATTCGCCGTCGGGTCCGTCGTGAGGATCAGCTCTGTCCCGTTATCCTCGACGGCGTAATTTACGTCATCCAGCAGCAGCGAGTAGTCGCCCGGGTAGCCGTAGACGCTGCCCAGGAACGCGCTGCCTCCGACGAAGCCGTTCTGTCCCTCGTCGGCGACAGCCTGATACGCGCCGCTGTAGCGCAGCCTGATCGCGGTAAACTCGATCTCCGGTTCCCGGCGGTTGAGCGACGCGCCCTGGCGCGTTCCGAAGCCCTGCTCCGTCTCCCTGGCACGGCACTTATAAAGCCAAGTGTAGCGGTATTTGCCGTCGCTTTTGAGCGCGCGCCAGCCTATCGCAAAATACCTGACCTTTTTGCGCGGGCCCTTGACCCACACGCCGTTTGCGTCCATGTGGCCGCCGACGAAAAGCTGTCTCATCGCCAGCGGAAGATCGGCGACCCTGATGCGCACCGTGATTTCGGGGTCGGGCCACAGCACCGCGAACTCGATGTCGTCCGCGTACTGTATGCTCGGTTCCCCGCCGCCCGGCGTGACTGTCGCTTCGATCGCGCCCGGCAGGCGTCTGAGCTCGCCGTATGCCGCGATTTTGTCATTGTCTGTGATCAGCGGCGCAAAAACCAGCCGGCTCAGGCCGATTGTGGAATTTGCCGCTTTCGCGCTCTTTACCATCGCCTAAACTCCTTTCGCCGTTATTGCGCCGCCGCCCATATCCAGCCGCCTTTGGACGACTTCCGGCAGACGATGTCGCCGATCTGCAGTTCGTCCATCTGGCCCTTGCCTTCGCTGAAGGCCGCGATTTCCTTGTCGTTCTGATAAATGTGATAGCCGACGTCGTCCGTCAGCGTGTAATAAATACTGCCCACCATCTGGATTTTGAGGCCGTCCGTGCTGAACGACATCGCGCTCAGAATCTCGTTGTGGTCCTCGATCGTCGCTTCGATGCCGGAGGAGAAAACGCTCAGCTGCGTCCCGAGACCGGAGATGCTGTCGCGTAGGCGCGAAATGCTCTCCTCGCTCGCCTCCCGCGCGTCCTCGATGTCGCCGTCGATGCGGGAAACCTTGAGGTTGATCGACGTGTTGGAGCTCAGGTCCAGGTCTTCGCCGAAGTTCGCGCTCACGTGGTTCGTCGTCAGCGTCCCGGCCGCGATGTTCGCGCCCGTAATCGTCGCCGCCGCAATTTTGTCGGCGGTGATCGTTCCGGCGACCAGCTCGTTTGCGGTGATGGACGCCGCCGCGATCTGGTCCGCGGTGATGGACTTTGCGACGATGACGCTTCCGTTCAGCAGATTTCTGTATTTGTCGTCGTCCAGCTGCGTCGGGGTCAGGCCGCTGCACTCCGCGTTGATCTCGTAGATCAGGCCGTTCGCGCCCTTGATCAAAAGCCGCTCGGTCGCCAGTGTGCCCGCCGTGATGACGTCCGCGTTCAGGCTCACGATTTTGGCGGCCGTGATGCTCGCGTCCTTGATCTGCGCCGTATCGATGGCGGCCGTGCCGATCAGCGCGGTCGTGATCGCGCCTAACGCGATCTGCGCCGTGCCGACGGCCTGGTTCTGGATTTTGGCGCTCGTTATGGCCGCGTCCGCGATCTTGGCGGTCGTTACGGCCAGATCGCTTATCTTCGCGCTGTCGATGGCCGCGTCGTGGATCTTCGCGGTCGTGATCTCCGCGTCGCCGATCTTGGCCGCGGTGATCGCCGCGTTCCCGATCTTTGCCGTGGTGATGGCCGCGTCCTTGATCTGCGCGGTATCGACCGCCGCAAGCCCGATCTTTGCCGTCGTGATCGCTGCGTCGGCGATGTGCGCGGTGGAGATCACCGCTTCGCCGATGTGCGCTGCCTCGATGGCCGCGATGCCGATCTTCGCGCCGGTGATGACGCCGTCGCCGATCTGCTGTGTGCCGATGGTGCCGATGGCGATCTTCGTTCCGGAGATCGATCCGGAGGGAATCTGCCTTCCGGAAATCTTGACGTCGGCCATCGTGCCGGCGATCGTGCCCAGCGACATCGACGTGTAGCGCCGAAGCAGGCAGTCGTACACGTACTGCGTCATGCGCATTTTGACCGCAATGCCCAGTTTCGACGTGACCACCTGCACGGCGTCGCCCAGAAAGATGTTCTGCAGGAAGCCGTACTGTTTGTATTCCTCGGTGTCGCACTCGTTGATGAAGTCGACCTTCAGGGTCACGTCCGGCAGGTCACAGCCCGCGTCAAATTTTTCCTGGGCCGCCGCGCGCAGCATCTCAAACACCTGCGCCTGCGTGAGCTTCGAGGAAACCTTCGCGTCGGGCACTTCCATCTGCATCCACTTCGGATGCGCGTACTGCTCGATGTATTGGCTGTCGACGTAGACCTCCGGCAGGTACAGTGTTTCGCCCTTCTTCGTCTGCCCGGTCGGCATGATGCGCGTGACGACGTTGGTCTCGTCCGTGTCGTAGGTGATGCCCAAAAGGTTCTTGCCTTCGCGGATGGAGATTTGCGTGTCGTGCCCCACGCGGTTTACGTAGTACACGTCAAACCAGTCGCGCGCCAGTTCGCCGCCGAATATCTCGTTTACGCCGTCGTCGCCAAGCAGCGCTTCGACCGGGTTTTTGTGCGTGACGGTGAAGCCCTCGCCGGGCGTGTCGATGTCGCTGTAGAACGTGAAATCGTGCTCGTCCAGGCACGCGCCGGAGATGCCTTTGACGATCTCCGCGCAGCGGTCGTGCTCGCCCTGCTCGTAGGTCTGAATCATGTTGTCCAGCAGGTCGTAAAAGATGTGCCGGGCGTATACCGTCACCTTGTCCTGTTCCGGAACGATGCGGTAAATGCGGAACGGCTGTTCGCGCAGCGGCTTTTCCTCGATGACCTCGCCCGCGACGACTTCCTTGCGGGTCTCGTGTTTTACGTTCGAGACCGCGCCCGCCTGTACGTAGCCCGTCACCTGCTTGGATACTTTCTGGTCCTCGTCCCACTTGTAGGCGACGACCTTGTACCACGTCTCAACCGTGCGCGTGTAGCCTGTGGGCGGATTGTCTGTGGGATACGTGCTCACGACCGACCAGGTGGCCTTCTGCGTCGTCGTGTTCGTGAGAATGACAAAATACACGCTGCCCATGACGCCCGCGCCGTCGCCGCTCCTGTACGTCGCCAGCACGAACTTTTTACGGATCGAGCCGGGGCGGTCGTACACGGGGCTGGTGCGCGTAAAGCGCCACACGCCGCGCGTCGTCACGTCGATCTCGATCTCGGTATCGGGCAGGTCCACGTAAGGCGTCGTGCCGTTGGGCACAGGCGCCTTTATGATGCGGTCCTCGGCGAGGCGGCGCCACTTGCCGATCTCGTCGATCGGATGCACCAGCGTAAGCTCGTACTCGCCGTTGAGCGTCTCGGTGACTTCGCAGGAGCTGGGGTCCAGCGATCCCAGCCCGTTATTGGAGAAATCCGTACAGTCGGACGGATAAATACAGATCATGCTCTCACCGCCTTATCTGTCGACCCAGCGGGGCGTGACGACGACCTGCGTCACCGTGCCGCCGGACCAGCTGATCGCGGTGGAGCCCGTGCCCAGCAGCGGGAAATCGCCGGACATGTGATCGTTTAGCAGTTCGCCGTCCCAGTACGCCTCCTGCATCTCGCAGTCCAGGCTGATGCCGTCTTCGATGTCCGTAAGCTCCACGATCTGCGTGCCGACGATCAGCGTTATGTCGCCGCTGCCGGTAATGCTGATCAGCGGGCGCGCTTTGATGTCCGTCGGGTTTTCGAGGAACGTTCCGGAGGTCACCGAAACGGGCTCCTCGCCCTCGTCCAGGCGGAAGAGCGGTTTGCAGCGAAAATTGACGACAAAATCCCGCGCGGAATGCCCGCGCAGGATCTTCTGAAGCTCCACCTGATTGATCACCGTCGCCTGATAGTAGCCGTCGGGGCGCACGGGATAGCGCAGCGCGCCGCTTCCGCGCAGGAACGCCCGCAGGCCGTTTTCCAGCGAATCGGCGGGATCGGCGCAAAAACATTTGAACGGCAGTATGATGTCATTGAACACGTCGACGCCTTCCCGCTGGCTCAGGCTCCCGCTTCTGCCGGGGACGGCGGTGAACGTCACGCGCTCCTCCGGAATAATGACCTCCGGCATCTCCGTGACCACCAGCCCCACCGACTCGGTCCTCACGTCCTTAAACTCAAACCAGTCGTTCATGTGCGTTCACCTTTTTCTGTTATTCGGGATAACTCCCCGGCGTATCCGGCACGAGCCCTTCGTTACTGTCCCAGGGCGCGGCGTCCATCTGGTCGCGCGTGGGGTCGCCCAGCCATGCGCGCCACTTGTGGCCGTAGTCGGCCATTTTGAGCGCTGCCTTGTTTACTGGGTCATCGAGGTCCAGTCTATCGAACTGATATTTCTGCCAGTGCGTCAGGTATTCCCATTCATCATCATCGTACAGTACGCGGCGGACTTCGACAGCAATTTCTCCTCTCGGGTGCAGTGTTGCCGGCGACGCCTGCCAGGCAATGAACTCTTCTTTCGTGAAAAGCTTCTTGGCGCCCGTTGCTTCAAAAAGATTCATCGGCTCGCGCTCATAAATTGTCAGATCGCCGACACCGGAAAATACTATAGCCATTACTCGCTCTCCTCCCACGGCGTCATCTGCATCAGCTCGATCTCGGGATTGCCCCTCCAGAAGCGGAACACCTTGCCGTAATCGGCGGGGTCGAGCTTTCCGCCTTCCTCGCTGTACCAGCGCCACGAATTGGGCTTAACTTCGAGGTACACGCCCGTGTTCTCGCTGCTTGCGCCTTCCACGATCAGGGCCGTGGCTTCCGCCTTGGACAAAAGCTGCGCGTGCATCGTGAGCTCTGCTGTCGCCCTTCCGCCGTTGCCGACGGAAGGGCCGCTCTGGTTACACCAATTCCACGCCATTATTCTGTCGCCTCCTCGGTATAATCCTCTGGATAGAGCTCTGCGAGCGTCTTGTACACCGGCTCCACGGTTTCGACGTACGTCTTGTACTCGTCCCAGCCGTACACGTCAGGACTGACGCCGGTGATCTCGTCTACATCGCAGATCCACTCTTTGGAGTTGTGGACCACGATGTCACCGCGGTGATACGTTTCAGTGTCCCGGTAGGTCGGATAGACGTTGAACACGGGGAACGTGTATGTAGCTGCCGTGGTCGTCGCGTCGTACCACTCGACCGCGTCCGCAGGGTCGGGGTAGAGCTCCGTGTAGGTGTACGGCAAGGGGTCGATGTCGTGCGCGGTGTTGTAGATCAGCCCGGTTTCTTCCTGCCTTATGCGGCCCCGCATGAACGTAAAGAACTCGCTTTCCGTTCTGCCTTCCGGGATTTCGGAGAAATACTTGTGCGTCTCCTTCTCGACGTAGCCGTTGCAGAAGCGCGCATAAACATCTACCTCGTCCCGGGTGCGGGTGCAGATTTTATTGCATTCGATCATACTGCCGGCGCCTCCTCTTCCTCTATCTGGTCGCCCTTGCTCGCCCAGCCCGTCGCCGCGAGGTACGCGTTGAGCACGCTGTGGTCTGCGCTATAGGGCACGAGGAACGTCATGCTGACGTTGGTAGCGGTAAAGGCCGTGGGCTCGATCACGGGCGGCGTCGTGGGCCGCACGTGGAAGATGATGGTACCGTCATTGTACAGGAACGCGAAGTCGCCGATGCTCGTGACCGTGTCGGGAATCTCAAATTCGCCCAGGCCGAAGTTGCCGCTGAACGCCTGCGCGCCGATGGACGTTATGCCGCTGTGCAGCTCGCACTTGCGCAGATTGTGGCACTGTCGCGCGAATTTGTTCGGGATCGCCGTCACGTGTTCGCTCACGCGGATTTCGAGCAGGCTGTAGCAGCTCTCGAACGCGCTCGCGCCCAGCGTGTAGATGCTGTTTGGCAAATTGATTATCTCCGCGCTGAAGCAGCGTATGAACGCGCCGCCTCCGATGGAGCTCACGCCTTCGGGGATCGTCACGCGGGCGAGGTTTACGCAGGTCTGGCACACGCTGTTGAACGTTACGACCGTGTCCGGGATGCACAGCACCTCAAGGCTGTAGTCGCAGCGGAACAGGAAATCAGGCAGCACCGTGACGCCGCGCGGGATCACGCATGCCTTGAGCTTGATGCAGGTCTCGATGCTCCTGCTACCGAGCACGGTAACGCCCTCGGGGATCGTGACCTCTTTGAGGTTCGTCTGGCACCAAAGCCCCTGCGTACTGATCTCCGGCACCTGCGCGCCGATGTAGAGCGCTTTGAGCACGCTGCGCCCGGTCCAGTTGTTGCCCTGGCCGATGAAGCCGCCCTGGTATGCGCCGTTGTTGCCGATCTTCATGGTCGCGCCGTCGGCCACGGTCAGCGCGATCACGTACCGCCCGGCAGCTGCATACGTGTGACTGGTCGCCGCTGCCGTCGTGCCGGTCGTGGTCTCGGCCTCGCTGCCGTCGCCCCAGTCGATCGAAACCGCGTTCGCCGCGGACTGCTGGAACTTGAGATACACGGTCAGGCCTTCGGGCTCGCCGATCTCGATCACCGCGCGGGTCTTGCCGTCCTCGGTGATGTAGCTCGCGCCGATCTCGCAGACGCCGTAATTCTCAACGTAGGTTTTTGCGGTCGCGAGCTGCCAGTTCCATCCCTGCGCGGTCAGCCCCGCGTGCGCGGGCAGCGCCGGGAAATCGCTCAGCGCAAGGAATTCCTGCGCGCTGTACGCATACAGCACGGTTCCGTCGTAGTCGTAGAGGTTCACGTCCTTGGGCGGGATGTGCTTTTCCTTCTCAGCCCACAGGCTGAAGTTGAGCGACTTGAGCACACTGACCATCCCTTTTTCAAAGGATTCGCCGCCGCCCTCATTGCCGCTGTACCACTTCCCGGTTTCCGCCTCGAACTTGAGGCGCCGGCCGGTGTCCAGCTCGTAGAAGATCGAGCCCGTCACAAGCCCCGCGGTCGGCTTGGTTTCCGTCGACACGCCCTCCGCGTAGATCCATTTCGTCGTTGGCGTGTACTGTCTTGCGTCGACAATTCTCATGATGTTCCTCCTTTAGCTCTTCATGCCCTTACCGGACTGCTGGCGGCGGGTGAGCGCCGCGATCTGCTGCGCGATGGCGTAAATATCCGCCTTTTCGCGCACATTGAACACCGCGCCGTCCAGGTTGATCGGCGCGTTGGTCGTGTAGTTATTGACGGCGTTCCCGCCGTAGTTTACGACGCTCTGCCGGGCTTCGCCGGTGAGATAGGCCGCGGCGTTGCGCACGACCTTCGCCTGCTCGACGCTGCCCGCCTGGATGCCTTCGCCAAAACCGCGCATGGCCATTTTGCCGATCTCGTCGCGGAAGACGCGGCTGGGCGAATGGATGTCCAGCGCTTCTTTCGCCGCCGCAACAGCCGCGTTTGCCAGCGCAGTGATCGCGCTGACGACGGTGCCGGTTCCGTTCGTGATGCCCGCCGCAAGGCCCTCCGCGACCGATTCGCCGACCGGAATGAATTTCTTTGAAGGGCTGTTGATCTCGAAAGCGCCTCTCGTCGCGCTCTCCGCGTTGCCCTCCATGCCCGCGGCGGCGCTGGAAAAGTCGAAGGTCTGCATCGCGTTTGCGATGGCCTCGACGACGCCCTGCCCCGCTTCGTCGCCGGTCGCGGAAAGATCGATGCCGGAAAGGAAGTCCTGCCCGAACACGTTTTGGAGCGCTGTGAACTGGTTCAGGAAATTCTGCTGACTTTCGTTCAGCGTCCCGCCGCCTGCAAGGATGCCGTTGATCTCGTCCAGCGCCTGCTTCCAGCTGACCAGCTTGTCGGCGTCGAAGAATTTCATCGTATCTTCGCCCAGCATCTCGAACGTATCCGACGACCCGAATCTCTGCGCCGTCTGCGCGTACATCTCGAGCGCGGTATTCGCCGCCGTAATTGAAGCTGTCGCGTCGTCAAAATTCGCAGCCGTGCCGTTGCCGCGGATTCGCCGGAGCGCAAGTTCGTACTGCTCCTTCGTCAGTTCACCGTTTGCAAACGCGACGTGGGCGAGCTCTTCGCTCATGGCGCCGTAGTCGCTTCCGTTTTCGCCGGAGAGCAAAAGCGCGATCTGGCGCAGGTAGCCCGGCAGATCGCTGGCCTTGAGCTGAATGCCGTAATTGGCCAGCGTGGCGATCGCGCTGTTTGCGATCTGGCTGTTGCCGGCCACTTTCTGCTCGGCCTCCATGGCGTCGGCCATATCACGCAGGAAGGTGATCGTTTCGTCCCCGTAGCCCTGCACCGCGACGGTGCCGTCCTCATACGTTTTGGAGACCGCGGCGATGCCGTTTGCGAGCTCGTCGAGCTCCTCCTTCGTCATCTCGGGAACGTCTTCCATCGTCCCGAGAACGTTGCGCCCGACCCAGTTGTTGGCTTTCTGCCACCAGTTGACGACCGTGCCTCCGGCCTTGATCCACCAGTTATCCGCGTCTTCGTCAGTGATGTCCTGCCACGGGCCGTTGTCGCGGGCGTTTACCTTGAACATCTTCGCCTTCTTGTAAGCGCTGCCGCCGATCGCGGTCGTAATCGTGTTGTTGACTTCGTTTCCGACTTCCTCTCCCGCGTTGAGCGAGGCCCATTTCGGCTGTACGATGACGTGGTACACGCCGTTTTCATCGATGCCGGTGACCAGCGCATTCGCGGCGACGGTCACCAGCACGTCGGGCGTGACCGGAATCTCGATGCCGCTTGCGTTGTAGAGCTTGAGCAGGCCCTCGTCCATCAGGTCGCTGAGCGTGATCTTGTAGTCGTCGCCCATGACCGTGTTCACCGTCGCATACAGGCGCGTCTGCAAACGCACCTTGGCGCCGTTGCGCGCTCTCCACGCGCTGATCACGGCGCTGCTGATGTCGTCGATGCCGCTGATGGACGCCGTCACGGTGGGCTTGAGCCCGTCTATGCTCGCCCCGCCGCTCACCTCCGCGTAAGCCTGCACGAACGCGAGCAGACCCTCCGGGCTTGCGAAGTAGGCGTCAAAGCCGTCGGGATCAGCCGCGTAGGCTTTGACCAGCGCGCTGAGCCCGCTCGGGTCGGCAAAGAATGCGTCGAAACCGTTGGGGTCTTCCGCGTAGGCTTTCACAAATGCAAGCAGCCCGGAGGGACCCGCAAACGAGGCGTCAAAGCCTGCCGGGTCTTCCAGGTACGCGTTGACCAGCGCCTTCAGTTCGCTCGGATTTTCAAAATAACTGTCAAAATTCGGATCGGCCATGTATGCCGTCACGATGGCCTTGAGGTTTTCCGGCGCGGCAAAATACGCGTTGAACCCCTCCGGGTCTTTCGCGTACGCCTTTACGAGCGCCAGAAGCCCGCTCGGGCCCTCAAACGTGCTTTCAAAGCCCTTCGGGTCTTTCATGTAGGCGTCCACGAGCGCTTTCACGCCCTCCGGCCCGGCAAAGCTGCCGTCGAAGGTCTCGCTCTTTCCGTAGCCGTCTACGAGCGCGGTAAAGCCGCCGGGATCGCTGACGCCGCTCTTGTCCGCGCCGCCCTCGGGCTCCTTGTACGCCTCTACGATCGCGTCCGTGAACACGTCGCTGCCGGGGTCTTTTGCGAACGCCTCCCAGTCGGCCTTTGCGCCGTCCATGTTGAGCCGCGTCGTGATCTCGATCATCTCTTCGCCCAGGCTCGTCCCGAACATGGATTTCAGCGCCGCAAGCTCCGGCGTCGTGTCCATCTGCGCCAGCTACTGATTGATCAGCTGAAGCTGATTGAACGCGTTGTACAGGTCGTCCAGCGTGTCCTCGCTGATGCCCAACGCATCGGCGATTTCGGTATTGTTCATGCCCTGGCTCGTGAGGTTCTGAATCTGCGTGGCGATCGCGTAATATTCCGCGATCTGGCTTTCGTCGAGGCCCTGCGTGAACGAGCTGAGCTTTTGGAGATCGGGGTTCGCGCCCCAGTCCTTAAGCAGCTCGTACAGGTCGGACATCGTCTGCTGCGTTTCCTTGACTTCATCGGAATCCAGCACGGGCACGACGAAGTTGCCCAGCGCTTCGGCGTATTCCTTGCCCGCCGCCAGGCGTTCCTGCGCGTACCACTCGTTGAGGCGGTTCAGCTCCCGCTGCCGGTCGGTCAGCCCGTCGACGCCCTTCATTTCGTCGTCCATCAGCTGGACCAGCGCGTAGCGGTCGTCGTATTCGGCGTCGATCTGCTTGTTGACCTCCGCCATGCCCTCCGCCGCCGCGACCATCGCGTCCTGGTAAATTTCGGTCGTGTCCTGTCCGGCGGTTTTGGCGCGCTCGATTGCGGCGTCTGTCTGCCGGATCAGGTTGTCAAAACCCTTGTCCGTGGGTGTGATGTTGTACTTGACGTCGATCTCCTGCCGGCGCTCGATCAGCGCGTTCAGCCGCGCAACGTCTTCGTCCGTCAGGAACGTCTCCTGCTTTTTCTTAATCAGCGCTTCGACCTGGGCGTCGATGTCGTCGAGCTCCTCCAGGTCGATCTTCATGCCGTTGTAGATGTCGTCGTAGCCGTTCTTCTGGGCGATGTCGGCGAGGTCCCGGATGCCGTCCCGCGTGGCGTCTGTCGCCGTCTTGAACGCGTCGACGTAGCTCTGCACGGTGTCGTCCGTCTCGATCAGCTCGTCGTCCCATTCGCGCGTGAGGTTGCGCAGCCACCTGTAGGCTTCCGCCGTGTCGCTTTTGAAATTACTCACGGAAAGCCCGAAAGCGGTCAGGCCCTTGCTCGCCGTGTAGAACGTGTTCGCCGAATTGTTCTTCCAGTTGTCGGCGGCCTTATTCATGCCCTCAAGGGCCTCACGGGCCGCCTTCGCTCCGGATGCATAATCTATCAGCTTGTACGCGCCGTAGGCGACAGCGGCCGCCAGGGCCATCCACAGAGCGGGTGAGGACTTGAGCACCGCGCCCAGCCCCGTAAGCCCGCCTCCGGCAGACGCGACGGCGCCCGTGAACTTGCCCAGCGCACCGGAAACGGTTCCGATGATGCCGGTGAGCTTGCCCGCGATCGTGAGTATCGGTCCCGTGGCCGCGGCGATGGCTGCGATCTTTACGATGCGCTCCCGCGTGCCCTCGTCCATATCCTTGAGCCGGTCGACGAGCCCCTGTATCGTTTCCAGCAGAGACGTGACCGCCGGGGCCATCGTCGTAAACAGGCTGTTTGCGACTTCGCGCCCGGCGATCTTGAGCTTATTCATCGCGACGGCCGCCTGATCCGGCAGGTCGAGCGTGTTCTCGAACGTCTCGCTCACGACTTCGCCGTACTCGCTCATCGTCGCGCTGAGTTCCTCGACGCTCACGCGCCCGCTCCGGATCGCGCTGGTCATCTCCGCAGCGCCCCTTGTGCCGAAAAGCTCCATCGCGATCTGCAGCGCCTCACTCTCGGTTTTGGCGTTCTTGATCGCTTCGACGGTCGCGCGCACGGTATCGCCCGCGCTCACGCCTTCCTTGGCAGCTTCCTGCACGGCCTTGCGCAGGCCCATGATCGCCGCGGAGGCGTCGACGCCGTTGGCCTCAAACTGCGCCAGCAGTGTGATCGCCTGGTCGAGCGACAGTCCCATCTCGATCAGGGAGGAACCGTTGCTCTTGAGTGCCCCGGTGATCGAGCTTACGCTGATTCCGGTCGTCTGGGCCACGCTTGTGATGTAGCCCAGTACGTTGCCGACCTCGGACGCGTCCACGCCGAACTTGGTCATGATCGTGTCGACGTCGTCGATCGCGCCGTTCAGGTCCGTCTTGTTGATCTTCGCAAACTTAATGAACTGTTCGCTGACTTCCTCAAGCGCCTGGCCCGTCAGCGCAAAGCGCGTATTGACCTCGCCGACTGCCGTGCCGACCTCTTCCGCAGTCGCGGGCAGCCTGCCGTAGATATTATCAAAAATCGACTGGAAAGCCTCCATCTGCTTGCCGGAGGCGCCCGTCTTGGTGACGATGATGTCGAGGCCCTCGTCGACCTCCTTGAACGCCGCAACGCTCGCAGCGCCCATCGCCGCGATCGGCGCGGTCAGGTACTTGGTGACGTGCTTGCCGAAACCCGTCATCCGCGCCCCGGCCTCGGACGCCTTTTCGCTGAATTCCTTGAGCGCGTCGGAGGCGTTGCCCCAGGCGGATGTCTGGCGCGTGATTTCGTCGTTGGTCCTCTTGAGTTCAGCCTGCGTCGCGGAAAGCGCGGCCTTTGCATTGTTGAGGTTCGTCGTCGCAGTGCTGACCGAGTTGGCGTTGGTCTGCATCTGCCTGTTGACGGCGCTCAGCTGCCCTTCGAGCTTCTTGACCTCGGCGGCCTGCGCCTTCGCCGCGTCGCTGTTTTCGCCCTCGGAGGCGACGAGCGCAGCATACTTGGCCTTGGCGTCGTCCAGCGCCTTCGCCAGCTGCTCGTGCTTCTGGTAACTGTCCTGCAGCTTCTTTTCGGCTGCAGAAAGCGCGCGCTGGTACTGATCCACGATCTGCGCCTGCGCTTCGAGCTTCCTGGAGAGCATCGTCGCTTTGGCCTGCGCACCGTCCAGCGTCGTCTCAAAGTTATTAACGCCCGCGCTGGCTGCCTTAAACTCGCTCTCGGCCTCTTTTATCTGCGCATTGACAGACTTGATATTTTTGGCAAAATTATCGCTGTCAAGGGATAGATTGACAACGAGATCGCGCAAAGTATCCGGCATGGTTTCTCACTCCCGTTATCGCACAGTAACCGCGGCTTTGCCGGGCTGCTGCCATATTTCATCAATGTAACGCTTCTTGGGCTCTTTCTCTTTCCTGATGGCCCATGCGCGCAAATGCAGGTAGCCCAGAATGTCCATCTCGTCGATGTCATTCATGCGCCAGCCCGCTTTAAGTAGTCCGTCGTAGAGGTTGTAGATGTAATCCGACAGCGTTACGTCCTCGTCTTTCCTTTCCGCGCTGTCGGCGTCATAGGGAACTCGGTCAGCGTCTGCGTCGTCTGCGCGTTGACCATCAGGATCGCAAAGCCGACGTCGTGCATCATGTTGTCGACGGGGTAATTATCGTAAAACTCCGCCGGGGTGAACTGATTGTTGAACAGCACACAGAACCACCGGACCATAACGTCCAGCGCCTGCTGTATGTTCAGCTTCTGATCCTCTTCGGTCAGCTCCTCGCCGGCTTCGACCTTCGCAGCCAGGGCACAGACCTTTGCGTACATCTTCGACGCTTCGCTGATCTCCCTGAATGCGCGTCCCTTGATATAGTCGACGTGGTATTCCTTGTCTCCGAGCTTGCATGTAACCATGGATACGACCTCCTAAAAATTAAAGCGCGGAAGGACAACGTCGATCCGCGCTTGCTTGTGTTATGTCGGGGTGGATTGGTCGACGGTAACGCCGATCGTTGCGGTCGCCGTCTTGAACGGCCCGGGAATGACGCCGACCTGCACAGTTACCGTGACGATCGTCGCGCCGTTCGCCTTCGGGGTTATCCGTACGCCGCTGCTAATCGTGCCGCCCGGCACTTTGTCGCCCTGCCAGTTAGACAGAGTTTCCACCGTCGCAATGGACGTGTCGTCGGATTGTGCGCCAAATATGATTTGCGTGGTGCCGTCCTGGAAATCACCGGGTAGTGTCAGGGAGACAGCCACGAGGTCCGGGGTCTGCGTAAGCGCCAACTCCGACGGGTTGACGCTTACGCTCATTAAGGGGTTACGGTAGGAGTGTACACGCTCGTCAGGAACGTGGCGGCATTCGCCGCGGTGAAGCCGTTTTCACCTTCGTCCGCGGTGGCCTGGCAGTAGTTGTCGTAGGTGCGCTTGATCGCGGTGAACTCGATGGTGCCGGTCCTGCGGTTGATGTTGGGGCCTTCCTTGGTGCCGTAGTTTTCCTGAATGGGCTTGGCACGGCACTTGAACAGCCACACGTAGCGGAACTTGTGGTTGGTCTTCTCACTCTTGAAGCCCAGGGCGAAGTAACCGGGCTTATCATTCGCGTTGCGAACGAGCACGCCGTTATCGTCCAGGGTGTTGTTCAGAAGCATCTCCTGAATGGCGAGCGGGATGTCGACCATGTTCATCGTGACGGTGATCTCGGGATCGGGATACAGCGCGTCAAACTCGATGTCGTCGGCGTACTGGATGTCCGCCTCGTTGTTGCCGGGGTTGATGGTCGCTTCGATGGCGCCGGCCATCAGCTGCAGATCACCGTAGGTAACGCCGGTGGTATCGTCCTTGGTGACAGGCGCGATCACGACGTTCTTGAGGCCGATAGTGCTGTGCACGGCCGGAGAAGCAGTGGGATTATTCGTAGGCATAGTCTTATCTCCTTTGCTTAGTTTATATCGTAGCGGTTTCGTTACTTCTTCCTCGCGTCTATGGCCTGCTGAAGCATTGATCGCATACGGCCATAGGCTTCCTCTTTGCCTTCATCGAAGGCGGGTCTTACAAACGGGTGCGCCGGAGCAGGGTGTGGTCCGCCATGGCCGTACTCGACAGGGTTGGAATACTTTGCGCCGGCCTCAGAGCGCTTTACGCCGATCTGCACGGACCAGCCGCCGCTTCTGCGCTTGATCACATTCCCGATCCGGATGCTGTTGAGCAGCACATGGCTTCTGGGCTTCGGATCAGTGGAGGCATTCCGGATCATGCGGTCCAGGATGGGCTGCGCGCCAGCCTGCAGCACGTAGCGCGTGACTTTCCCGCAATGGCTGTCATTGGCATATAGCTCGTCGGCTAAAGCGGTCAGTTCGGAGGTCAGATCGGTAAAGCCTGCCGTTTCAATCCCCATCGCTTGACACCTCCGTCGGCATGTCGAGCACCCACGTCCAGGCGACCAGTGTCTGCTCGGTTGATTCGTCGTGCGTGGTGCTCTCCGCGTCCATGCCAAAGTCGGCGCTCCGCATCGCAGCGCGTACCTTGAGCTTGTCGCTTTCGGGATCCGTCTTCGTCCACATGTTCAGATACACGTAAAGCGTGTATCTTTGCGGCACATCGTCATAGTGCTGGGATTCATACAGCCGGGTCGTGTACACGAGGTAGGTCTCCGGAGGCACCGGGTACTGATCAGTCACGCGCCAGGTAAGCGGATAGGCGGGAATGCCCGTCACAGCCAGCGCGTCTTGTACGATCTTCATTTACCTGACCCCCTCGACCTTTTTGGTGAACAGTTCCAGATAAGCGCGGTTGAAACCGACGTTTCCGATCTGCACGATCTCGTGGCGCTCATCCTCATACAGCACGGTCATTCCGACCTTGACGTCATCGCGCCAGCGGATATGGAACCTGAGCCCGACCGTCGATATGTCGGTATCGGCTGCATGTCCGTAACTCGAAGACGCGTCCTTTACCCCTGCCCATATCTGACGGCACACAACATCATCGCGCGCGACCGGATAGCCGTTTTCGTTGAGATCGTTCACGACGTGCACGATGTCGATCAGCTTGTCCAGTTCGCCCGGATGCGGCGTATAATTCGTTGCCATCAGACATCACCTCAGAAGAATTTGTCCAGATTGCGGTAAGGGTACAAAAGCGCGTGAAAGGCCGTCATCATCGTTTCATAGGCCGTTTTGTCACTGTTGTCCCTGACCTCGTAAAAGTGCGACGCAAACAGCATGATTGCCAGCCTGACCGGCTCGGGCTCGCCCTCAAACGCCGTCAGGTGGCAATAATCCAGCGCGGCGGCTTGCGCTTGCGCAATCAGGGAGGACAGCAGCGTGTCCTCCCAATCATGCTGTATGCGCAGGTGAGCCTTAAGCTCCGCAAGCGTTACCATGCGTTACGCCTCCTTAGGTGGACGAGGCGACCTTCAGCAGCTTGATGCCCTCGGAGAGGATCAGCTTGGCGTCGAGGCGCTCGGTGGCGATGTAGCCGACCTGGCCGTTGGTGGCGTAGAGCTCGTTGAGGCGCTGCACGGTGCGGCCCATGCGGTCGCCGATCCAGTAGCTCTTGAAGTCGCCGAACGCGACGATCAGGGCCTCGGATGCGAAGGTGGGCACGTAGGGGCTGGTGTACAGCTCATAGCCCAGCAGGCGGTCGGGCTGGCCGGCCTGCATGGAGGGCTGCCACATGTACGCCTTGTTCTCGTCCACGAGCTTGCGCACCTGGGCGACGGTCGCGTCGTTCATGAGGAACTTCGCGTTCTTGCGATAGGGGCTCTTAAGGCTGTAGACCAAATCGATCAGGTCGTCGGCCTTGATGGCGCTGGTGGTCGCGGTGGTCGCGCCTACGGGAGCGCCGCCGTTGGCAGAGGCGATGAACAGGCCGGTGGGCTTGCCGGTGCCGTTGCCGACGCAGAAGGCTTCCTCTTCAGCCGCAGCGAAGGCACGGCTGAATTCGTCGATCAGGTAGGCTTCGATGTCGAAAGCGGCATCCTGGATCAGCTCGATGCTGGCGCGCGCAAGATCGGTCAGCTTGAAAGCGTCGAGGGTCTTCTGCGCGAAGGTGGGATTGCTCTCGGTGTAGGCGGCGTTCTCAGCCGTCCAGGTGGCGACGGAATGGGTCGCGGCGAGAGGGATTTTGCGCTCGTTCTGCGTGTTGATGACGGTTGCGAGCTTGCGGATCACGTTCTCTTCGGCCAGATCGCTGATCAGACGACGCTCGAACTCGGTGGGAACCAGATAGCCGCCGTCGGCGTTGGTGCCCTCGCTCAGCACGTTGTGCACCAGCACACGGCCGCGCAGGTGGTTCTCGAAGTCGGCCTTGTACTCGTTGGAGGCGCGGCCGGTCTTGTTCTCGGTGCCCTTGGCGGGAGCGCCTACGAGCGCCGCAGAGGTGGCCTTGTTCATTTCGGCCTCGATGGCGGCGGCGCGCTCTTCGCGCTGGATCTCATTGGTCAGCTTGTTGAGATCGGCCTCAGCCTTCTGGTAGGAAGCGTCATCTTCGGCGCTCAGGCAGCCGTTGGCGTCCCTGTGGGTGTCCAGGAAGTTCTGCATGAACTTCCACTGCGCAGCACGCTTGGAGTAGAGTTCGTTGATGGTCATGTTTTTAGCTCCTTTCGATTGTCTGTGTTTCGGTGGGATGATTAAAGCAGCTCAATAAGCTGCTTCATGAGGTCGTCGACCTTGCGGCCGACGGGCTTCGGGGGTTCAGCCGGCGCAGGCGCCGGGGCTTTCGCGCGCATCTTGCACGCGATCGCGCGGTCCACGCTGTGCGCCGCGAACTCAAGCGCTTCGTCTTCGCTGTGCTGCCGAACTTCGTCGGTCAGCATACCGTCGGCGAAACCGAGTTCGATGGCGCGCTTGGCGTTCATCCAGGTCTCATCTTCCATCATGTGCCCGAGCTGCACTTCGCTCAGCCCCGTGCGCAGATGGTAAGCGTTGATGATGGACTGCTTGACTTCGTCGAGCATCTGACACGCCTTTTCCATCTCGTTGTGATCGCCGAAAGCGATCGTCGACGGATTGTGTATCATCATCAGCGCGGTCGGTGCCATATAGACCTTGTTGCCTGCCATGGCGATGACGCTGGCGGCGGAGGCCGCGATACCGTCGATCTTCACGGTCACGTTGCCCGGATGCTCCCACAGCATGGTATAGATCTGACTGGCCGCGATGCAATCGCCGCCGGGACTGTTGAGCCACAGCACGAAGTCGCCCTTGATCTTATCCAGATCATCGCGGAAGGCCGCGGGCGTCACGTCGTCGTCAAACCAGCTTTCGGCGGCAATCGTGCCGTCGATCACCAGCTCAGGCAGATCGTCTTCGTTCCTGGGCGCGATCCAGTTCCAAAACTTGGTCATTCCCGGTTTTCCTCCTTTCCGTCAGAATGGTCCCGGTAAGCGGAGCCCGCCTCGGAAAGAGGCATCATGTTGCCGTTCACCAGGTAAAGATCACCGCCTTGTTCGGCGGGTATCCTGTCAAGATTTTCCAGCGCACGAATGTCGTTTGCGCTCATCCAGCCGTTCTGCCGTCCGATGGCGTAACCGTTCATCCTGCTTTGGTAGTCGCCCCGGAGGAGGCCCTCAAGGTTGAACTTGAAGAAATACGACTTCTTTTCCTCCGGCGTGAACAGTGCGCGCTGCATACTCTGTTCCCAGCGCGTGACCCACGGATCGAGCGTGTATTTCACGAATTCGAGCGACTGCTGCTCGATGTTGCTGAAGCTGCTCTTTTCGAGGTCGCCCACCATGTGCGGCGGGACGCGGAAAATGCGCGCGATCTCGTCGATCTGGAATTTGCGCATCTCCAGGAACTGCGCCTGTTCGGGCGAAATGGAGATGGGCGTGAACTTCATGCCCTCTTCGAGCACGGCGATCTTGCCCGCGTTCCCGCTGCCGCCGAACATCGTCTGCCAGTTGCTGCGCAGACGGTCGGGATCTTTGACCGTGCCGGGGTGCTCAAGTACGCCTCCGGGATACGCGCCGTTGGCGAAGAACTTCGCACCGTACTCGTCGCACGACAGCCCCATGCCGATGGCGTTCCTGGCCATTGCGATCGGCGAATACCCGACCAGGCCGTCAAAGCCCAGCCCCGGCACGTGCAGCACGTCGTAGGGGCTCAGCCGCACCGTGTTGCTCTTGACCGTTGGCGGGTCGTCCTGCGAGCGCGTGTACTCGTAAAACAGCCTTCCGTTCGCGTCCCTGTCCACGCGCATCTTGTCCGGCATCAGCGGATACAGCCATATAACATCGCCGCGTCCGTTGCGAATGATCTGCGCGTAGGCGTTGCCCCACAGCAAAAGGTGGGTCATCAGTGTTTCGCGGAAGATGAAGCTGCTCATCTCCGGGTTCGGCTCGTCGTGCAGGAGCATATACAGCGGATGATCCGTCGCCTTTTCCTTGCCCTTGTCCGTGTACCGGTACAAATGCAAAGGCAGTCCCGCGACGGCCTCGGACAGAATGCGCACGCAGGCGTAAACCGCCGTCAGCTGCATTGCCGTCTCTTCGTTCACCGCTTTTCCGGAGGCGCTGCTTCCGCCCAGATATGTCCATCCGCGTCCGATGCGGTCCTTCGGTTTATCGCGGCTTTTGAAAATGCTGCTCAGAAAGCTCAATTTCTACCGCTCCTTTCGTTCAGATAAGCAAAAGCCCGCGGTTCTCGTACACGGACTCTTGATCGTTTTCGTGCCTCAGTGCACGGTCGAGCGCCATGATCGTGGCGATCACGCCGTCGATCTTCTCGGTGCTCTTCTCCTTGTCGGCCTTGATGTTTCCCGCAGGGTCCTTGCGGATGAACACATTGTCCATCATCCAGCTGAGCACCGGATTTCCGCCGTGCGCGATCTTCTTTTCGAGCGTGAGCTTCATCAGCTCCTTGGTCGGCGGGCTCATATCCTTGAAGCCCTGTCCGAAAGGAACCACCGTAAGCCCCATGCCCTCAAGGTTCTGCACCATCTGCACGGCGCCCCATCGGTCGAATGCGATCTCCCGGATGTTGTACAGTTTGCTCAGCTGCTCGATATAAGCTTCGATAAACCCGTAGTGGATCACATTGCCCTCGGTCACGTTAACAAGCCCGTCGCGCACCCACAGGTCATAGGGTACATGGTCCCGTTTCGTGCGCGTATCGAGCGCCTCCTCCGGAAGCCAGAAATAAGGCAGTACAGCATAACGCCCGTCATCCGCTTCTGTCGCCGGAGGGAATACCAGCGCAAGCGCCGTAATGTCGCCCGTGCTGGAAAGGTCCAGCCCACCGTAACACTTCCGGCCCTCAAGCTCACTTGGATCAACCGGAAATGCACAGGCATTCCATTTGTCCATCGGCATCCAGCGCAATGTTTGTTTGACCCACTGATTCAGTCTCAGCTGCCGAAATGCGTTCTCTTCTCCGGGGTTCTGTTTTGCGCTGTCACACGCTTCGCGCACTTTATCGATGGAGACCGTGATCCCCAGGGACGGGTTTGCTTTCGCCCATACCTTGGGATCGGTCCAGTCGTCGTTTACGTCTGCGCCGAAGATCACCGGATAAAAGGTCTTGTCGTGCTTTTTCCCGTTGATGATATCCAGTGCCTTCTGGTGCACCTCATAGCAGATGCTTTTCGTATCGACGCCCGCGGTTGTGATCAGAAAGAACAGGGGCTGCATTCGCGCATCGCCCGCGCCCTTCGTCATAACGTCGTACAGTTTCCGGTTCGGCTGCGTGTGCAACTCGTCGAAGATCACACCGGAGGTGTTGAAACCGTGCTTGCTTGCGACGTCCGCCGAAACGACCTGGTAAAAGCTGTTTGTCGGCAGGTACTCAATGCGCTTCCTGGCGGTCAGTATTTTGCATCGTTTATTGAGCGCCGGGCACATGCGTACCATGTCGGCGGCGACGTCAAAAACGATGGACGCCTGCTGACGGTCGGCGGCGCAGCCGTATACCTCGGCGCGCTCCTCACCGTCACCGCACAAAAGCAGCAGCGCTACCGCTGCCGCAAGCTCACTCTTTCCCTGTTTCTTCGGTATCTCCACGTAGGCCGTGGAGAATTGCCGGTATCCGTTTTCCTTGATCGTCCCGAACACGTCGCGGATGATCTGTTCCTGCCAGTCTATGAGCTCAAATTTCTGCATCGCCCAGATGCCCTTGGTGTGGCACAGGCACTCAATAAAATTGACCGCGTAATCCGCGGCCTTTTTATCGTAGTGACTGCCCTCCGCCATGAAGCGCGTGGGCGTGTATTTTTTGAGCTTCCTCACAGCTTGGCGTTAAGCAGCTTTTCCATCAGGTCGTCATCATTCGACGTCCCGTAGCCCATGCTGCCGTTCTCCTTGACGATCTGCCAGATGACGAACCAGTCGGTGTTCACCTGTTTCTTGTAGTCCCTGCTCATAGACACGAAAGGCGACGAAACCGGGTTTCCGGTCGTCGGGTGTTTTCCGAGGTATCCGTACTGCGAGATCGCTTCCTCGCACTGTATCCAGCGCGCAACGGACTGAGCGTACTGTTCGACGATCTGCTTGGGCACGAGCCCGCCGCAGCCGTTTTCCTTGAGCCACAGCCACGTTTCGCGGAACACGTCCTTGGCGATCAGGTAGCTGCCGTTTTTCTGCTGCCGGAGCATGTATTCCCGCACATCCGGTATGTCCGCCGCTTCCAGATCTGTGACTTCCGGCAGCGTGCCGACGGCGGTTTCCAGTTTCGGCTTCTTTGCCGCTTCCTCGCTCGCCTTCGCGTCCTTGAGTATCTCCCGGGCCCGCTTTTCCGCGCTGCTCAGGGGCGCCTTTGCCTTGGATTCGGTGCCGTCCAGTATTTTCTCGTCCAAACTCTTCCGTTTTCGTCCGGAGCCTGCCCGCGCACCGCCTCTTACCGTTCCGTCCTTCGCCATTTTCATACACCTTCTTCAAATTTTTTCAGCGAATTTCTGGTAATTATCGGTTTTTCCATTACGATTTTGATATATCGCTTTTTTGAAATCAAAAAAATGCACACGAGAGTGCCGCGTCGCTTCCCTTGGGAAAGGATTTAGAGATTTTCCTCCCCCCTACCCTCCTTTTTCCGGAGGAGGCCCCCCTGCTCCATCTCGGTCTTGCTGTGACACGCCAGGCACAGCGCCCGCAGGTTGTCCCAGTCGTGCGTTCCGCCCTGGCTGAGCGGCAGCACATGGTGCACGTGCCGGGCGGGCGTCATGCGTCCTTCTTCCAGGCACCTTTCGCACAGCGGATGCGCCCTGATGTACGCGTCCCGCACCCTGCGCCACCGGGCATCGTAGCGCCGGTTGATCTCCGGATCGCGCTCGTACCTGTTGTACCTTTGCGCCTCGATCTTCCTGTGCGCTTCGCAAAACCGCCCGTCCGTCAAATTCGGGCAGCCCGGGAACGAGCACGGCCTCTTGGGTCTGTACGGCATACTCTCACCTTCAAAGAAATCCGGCGCGGGAGAAAGGAAGACCGCGCCGGAAAACAGCCTAACGGCTATTCCAGCATGTATCCTACCATACCACAAAGCAACATGTGTGACATTCGTTGCATTTGCAACATAAAAAAAAGACCCCGCCGAAGCGGGGAATAAAAAAGAACCCCGCACAAAGCGGGGCTCCCCTCACTCAAACAAACTGATCTGTCCCGGCGGCGGCCCGGGGTCGTTCCCTTCGACGTACCTGTAGCAGAAAGCCTTCACGGAATACTCCGTCTCCTTCCCGCCGATCTCGTCGGCCACCTGCTGCCACGTCATCTGGTCCAGGAACCTGAGCTTGAGGATCAGTTTAATCCTGGCGTTGGCCGCCTTTTCGATGTACAGGCTCAGCCTGTTGCGCTGCGCGATGTATTCTCCGATGGACTTTTCCAGTTTCCTTTCCGCGTCCACCACGCGCGGCACGACCTCGCCGATCCTGTCGCTCACGCCGGAGGCGTGCGGCATTCCGGTGATCGCCTGCGCCTTCACGTCGGCGGCGTCGCGCATCTCCTGCAGCCTCGCCTTCTCCCTCGAAATCAGTTTTTCGAGATACGGCAGCTGCTCCAGCTCCTTGACCGTCAAGCCCCACACCTCCTCACAAAGCTCTGCTTATAGTATACGATTTCATGCCCTACATGTCAATTTCCTGATCGTCCACGGGCAGATCGCCCGCGTCGAACATCGACACTTGCGGATCATCCGCTTCCTTGAGCCAGTACACGCCGTGCTCCCTTTCCAGCACATAGTGATCGTCGACGTGCCCTTCCTTCTTCCCTTCGAGCTTTACGGCGTAGCCGACCTTGTGCGTGAACAGCGGAACGGTCTGCACGTCGCCGCTTTCGGTCTCTTCCGTCAGCAGTTGGATCTTCATTTTCACATTGACCTCCGCCTCCGGAGAATCGCATTCGTCCATCTTCCTGAGCAGCGCGTTGATCACCAGGTTCATGTCGGCCTTAAGGTTTTTGAAGACGTCTCCGTCCATATCGATCGCTCTGATCATATTCTTATTCCTCCATAATCAGTTCCGCCGCGTACGGCAGCATTCCCACCCACGTGATGAACACCTGCCATTCCAGCAGCTTGTGGCCCCTGCGCTGGCGGCATATCGTCCGGAGCACCTCGTAGTTGAACTGCACCGTGCTCTTCTGGCAGTAGCTCTCCGGCAAAAGGCCCAAAATCGCGTCCCACAGTTCCCGCCGGACGGTGACCTGCTTTTCCGGCGTCTCGAAGTATCTCTTGCGCCAGTTGTTCAATTGGTCGATCAGCACCTGCAAAACGCCCTTCGCCTCGTCCTGAAGGCTGTCCGTTGCAAAGTCCTCCATCTCAAACTTCTTGTACAGGAGCTTATGCATCTTGCTGCAGCTGTTCCTTACCGTCCCGACCTTGTACGTGTCCAGCTGCTGCCACCAGTAAAGCGGCGCGGTCACGTCGAAGGTGACGTTGATCATCCGCAGAAACTTCCTGTGCTCGCTCCCGCCCGCGACCAGCTTCTTCATCAGCCGCATGTCGTTTTCGCCGATCTTCGGCACGCCGTTGCCCGTATTGAAATCCGTGTCGCTCCTTGCCCAGCTGTTCAGCGGATTGCGCATCCCGCGGATCGCGGCGGCCCAGCCGTCCACTGCCAGGTTCTCAAGTAGCATCCCCATTGTCGTCCTCCTCTATGACCCAGACCATGCCCGGGTAATCCGTGATCGGCTTTGCGCCGCTGAGCGTTCCGTGCTTCCATCCCCGGAAGCTGAACACTTTGTACTTGCCGGAAACCGTGATCTGCCCGCGCAGCCCGTCCCCGCGGACGTCCCTTAATTCGATCTCGGTGCCGTCCTTAAGCTTCTTTACCTCCGCCGCCCGGAGGATCCGTTCTCTCCGCATCCGGTTTCCCTCTCTTTCTTCTTGATCGCGGCAGCCGCCTCCGGCGCCTTGCTCATCGGGATCATGCACACCATGTACATCTTCCCGCCGATCAGCGCGTAGACGTGCGCCCTGCTCTCCACCGACAGCCACACAAGATACGTGTTTTCGCCCCTGCTCTGATCGAGCGCCCACTGTTCCCTGAGCGTTTGCAGCCTCTCCGCGTAGCGCGGCTGCCTGCTCACGAGCTTTATGATCGGGTCCAGCACCTCCGGAGAAGCGATAAAGTATCTCGCGCCCCGCGCGCGGCACACGGTCATTGCTCCTTCGCGGCGTCATAGACCGCCTGCAGGTTTTTGATCAGCGCGGGAATCTCCTCGATAACCTTTTCCCGCGTCGGCCCCATGATGACGCTGCGCCACACCTTCGGGTGCTGTATGTTGTACACGGTCTCCGGCAGCATCTCGCACTCGACCGACACGGTCCACCTTACCGGCGCGCCCGTCTTGACCGCAAGCTTGTTGTCGATCTTTACGCGCCCGACGCACAGCACGCCTTTTTTCTGCATTTCGCGGATTCGCCTGTCGATCTCCGCCTTCTGCCTTTTCAGATCCTCGATCGTCTCCATTACGCTGTCCTTTCCGGGAAAGCCTCCCATTCGTCGCCGTAGAGATCGCTTTTCAGCATCAGCCGCGCCCCGCCGATCATGTCGAATTTCAGAAACGGAGCGTGCTCGCTGTGGAAAAGTCCCCATCCGTCATACTTCGGCGTGAGCCGGAATTTCAGCCACACGGGCCGCCCGCAGCTTACCGCCTCTTCAAGCGTCAGTCTCTTCATGTCCGTCCTCCCACTGCATCTCCAGCATGATCTTGCGCGCGTCGCCGGTCTTTATGCCGTACTCGTTCCAGATGCACTCGCCGTCCACGAGGCCGGGGATTTCGTGCGTGAACAGCGCGGCGATGGCCCTGCGCTTTCTGCACTTTTCGATCGCCTTTGCGTCCTTGTCGCAAAACCCGCAGTCCTGCACGATGTACTCCATCAGCGCCCGCACCTCGTCCCGCGTGATGTAGACCATGTCCTTGTCGTCGACGCTGAACTTGCTGGGCCCGACCGTGTGCATGTAGATGTCGGTGTTCGTCAGGTCGTGCTTAAGCTTTCGCCAGTCGCTCTCCGGGATCGTCCTGCGGAACTGCGTTTTCACGTCTTCCAGCAGATGCGCGACCTGCTCGATCTCGTTCCAGGCGCTGCGCGTCATCTCCTCAAAGCGCCGTTTCAGATCCGGCATCTTCGCCCCGATCACGCGGGCGACCGCGAACAGGAACCGCGCCGCCTCGTATTCGCGCGCGACCAGGCGTCTTTCAGTATCGCTCATACCGCCCGTCCTTCTCCGTAAAGCCCGGCAGCCCGTCGAATTCGGCCTTCATCGTGCTCCACAGCGTTTTGTCGACCTGGCGCACATAGCTCAGATAGAGCTCCAGATTGTGCACGCGGTCCTTAAGTTCCTCGTATTCGTCGATCAGGTCGAGCACATATTCCAGCGCCTTGCTCGGTATGAACTCGCTGCCCGTCTGCAGCGGAGTTCCCTCCCTCGCGTTTTTCCATCTCTGCTTGAACGGCGTCGCTTTCGGAAACACATAGATCGTCTTTTTCATCACATGAGCCCCCTTTCTTTTGACAGCAGGCGCACTGCCCAGCGCGCAAGCTTCATCTTCTTGGCTTTGTCGATCATGTCCTCGCTCACGCAGTGCAGCTGATCCAGATACAGCCGGCAGTCGCCGATCTCCTCGTTCAGGTGCCTGATCGCGTTCTCCTCCGTCACCGCCGTCGGGTTCTTCCCGTCCCGCGCCCGGTAGAGCTTGAGCGCCGCCTGGCTGAGCTCCGCGGCCTCCTCGGCGAGGCCCAGCAAAAGCGTCTGCTGGTCAACCATCTCGTCGATCCTCATCTTTGCGCCTCCTTTTCCTCTTTCTTTCGCCAGTATGCCTTCTTGACGCGCTCGCTGGCGTCCAGCCGGCACTTCAGGCAGTGTGTGTAGCGCGTATCGGGGAGCGGCGTCCCGCACCGCCTGCACAGGTTTTTCTTTATGCGCTCCTGCCTCAAAATCTCGTGGCTTCTTCGCTGTGTCTCCTTGCAGCGCGCGCAAAGGTTCGTCCCGTCGCTCCTCTCCTGCCCGCAGCAGGTGCAAACGCCCTTTTCCTTGAGCCGCCAGTAGCGCCGCCTGCGCCAGTCGCGCTCCTTATCCGGCGTCAGGTAAAATCGCTCGCTCATTTCTGCCACCTCGCAAACGTCCCCGCCTCAAGCTGCTTTTTGAGCGCCGTAAGCTCCGCGATCATCTCGCCCAGCCGCGAAAACGGCACCGAACGGCTCACCGCATCGCCCTTGACGATGATGTCGATCTCGCCGTTTACCATGTCCACGTCGTACTCGGCGATCTTTCCGGCAAACGTGACGCACCTAACGACCGCGTCCAGCTTCGTCTCCCCGTCGCCCACGGGCGGCTTCGGCCCACTCTCCGAAAGCTCTCCGCCTGCTTCACAGACATTTTCCGGCGCTTTTTCTTCCTTCGCGGCCTCGTGCGCCTCCGGCTCCCTGCGCTTTTCGATGTACCGCGCGGCCTGGGCCTTGCCCTTCTCGCTCATCATGTACCTTTGCGCCGCGACCTGTTTCGGCGTGGATCCGACCGCCAGCGCGATGTCCTTGTTGCTCATCTCGGGAAACGATCTGATCATCGCGCGGATCTCTTCCATCACGGCGCGCTTGCTCTTTTCCGTCTGGCTCTCGCCCGGATCCGAATACTGGCTGCGCATGTCTTCCAGCGCCTGCGTGATCTCGTCCCCGTCGAACACGATTTTCTCCTCGCTCATTTTGCTTCCTCCCACCATTCGTTGACCGCCCTGGTCAGGCAGTTGCGCTTCGTAACGAAGCTTTCCCCGTTCCAGAGCAGCGTATCCTCGTACACCATCCGCCCGCGTCCCCGGCGCTTCACCCTGTACTCGCCGTATTCCGGAGGCGTCTTCTCGCTCATGGGCACCCATCTGCCCAGCTCAAAATACACTCTTTCCCTCATGGCTTCTCCTCCCACAGCTTCGCCCCGCATCGGTCATCGTCTTTATGACAGCCTCGTTAATACGATGCTCGTCAATTTCAAGTGTGAGTTTCATTCTTTGTCTCCCTCCTTCGGCAATTCGGACCACGGTGTCGCCTCCCTCTGCGCGTCTGTCGGTCGTGCTGTCCAGCAACGCCAATCTCTCCCGTACCCTTCGTCGCGATAGTAAGCCGCTAAAGCATAACCGCGCATTGCCCAAGTTGGATCATCAAACCAATCTTCTCGCCGCAGCAAGGCTGGCCAGATTTCATCTGATTGCGGCACTTCGATCCACACGAGCTCGTCCGGTTGTACCTCATCGGCTGTCATTACTCGCGGCTCCTGCTCTTTCAGCAGTCGAACCGCCTCATCCAGCGCTATACCATCATCAAGGCTCATTATGAAAGGTAGTTCTCCGACTACATGAACAGCATGTCCGGATAACTTTTTTAATCGTCTGATGATTTCTTCTTTATCCATCCCACTTCACCGCCTCCCTCTGTTCGCCCGCTTCTTCATAGGCTGCAAACTCTGTTTCACTATTAGGTTTGTGGAGCGCAAGATCGACGACAGAAATGCAGTTATAACAAGGGGCACTTATAGTCATTTTGTCCTTATGCTTACAGGAATCGCACGGCGCTCTATCATTCCCATTCTTGTCAATATAACCTTTCATTCCCACTTCACCGCCTTTCTCTGCTCCTCGGTCGGACGAGAGGTCCAGTATCGGCGAAGGTCTGTGAATGTGCTTACGTCATTCATGTTTATCGTATCCCATCCACAGCGAGTGCCGTCTCTATATTCTTCCCAGACATTCAGATGGTTGCGATCATCAAGATTTGGATTGTTCTCAAAGTCTGCCGTCGTGACCACCCTCGCTTCCCGCTCTTTCAGCAGTTCCAGGGCGTCCTCTATCGCTTTAGAGTAATAATATCCTCCGTCCTCGCATTCGTCTTTTTCTTTATATGGGCATCCTTTGCAAATACGTTCAGACATACAGCACTCCAGCCCCTTGATAACCTTTTCAAGCTCCGCCATTTGCTATCCAACCTCCCAGCAGTTCTCTTATTTCCTTCAGCCCCTTGATCGAGGCGAGCTTGCTCATCCGTTCATCGACTTCAAACATTCCCTTGCACGTCCTGTAGATTTCCCGGAAGGCGTCGCTCATCGGCACAGTCCCGCACTTGGGCTTGCCTTTGCCCTCCTGGATCATGTACCGCACATTGTCATCTTCCGGGCTGAATGCCAGCTTTATCATTGTCATTCCTCCTTACGTCACGAATTTCTTGTGCGCGTCGTACAGTTCGCTCTCCTGAATGTCCAGATACCGTTGCGTCGTGGCAAGGCTGCTGTGTCCCAGCATCTGCTGAACCAGCGTTAGCGGCATTCCACGCCGGAGGGCGAGTGTTGCGCACGTTCGACGGAACCTGTGCGGATACACGTTTTCCACGCCTACCCGCTTGCCAAGGCCACGGAGGAAGCTTTCTATCGCGCTGTTGGCCACCTGACCGTCCGGACTCACATTCTCCGGCATCTTGTACCAGTTCTCGCGAAACTTCACGATCATCGGACGGGGCCTGTCTTCCGTAATGCTGTGCCCGTAACAGATCGACGCCGGGAAAAGCCACGGATTGCTGTCCTTGCGTTCATCCAGGTATGCGGCCACCGCAAGCTGTGCACGCGCATTCAGGTAGACGGTTCGCGGCTTTTCGCCTTTACCGATGATGTCGATGCTCTCACCCTTGACTTCATCGCGCCTCATATTGCATACCTCAAAGACGCGGCATCCCGTGCTCAGAAGGATCTCCACCAGCGCCGTCTCTCTCTTTGTCCGACATCCGGCGCGGATTTTTTCCACATCCATGTCGGAAAATGCTTTCTTGTGCGGCGGGTTCGCCTTGATCGCATCAATCTTGTTCATAATATTCTTCTGCACAAGCTCTTCACGCGAAAGCCATCCGAAGAAGCTGCTGAACGTCCGCATTACGTTCTGCTGGTACGCCTTTGACAGATTGCGCATAATCAGCGACGCAAGATACATCTGTATGTCGGTATGCTGGCACTGCGTCGGACTTTTTCCCATCCGTTCAAATCCCAGCCGCAGGTTCCGGTCGTACAGCTGGCAGGTGCGGACGGTACAGCCTTTGACCTTCTTTGCGACGATGAATCGCTTGATCAGGTAGTCCGTCTCCCCGCCGTCGTACACCACCAGTCCTGTTTCACGCTTCGTAATATCGTATCCGGCCATAAGCCCCAGAATGACCAATCGATCATCCTCCCCGCCGAAGCGCTGCGCGATCAGGGTTGCGAGCTCGTTTCTGTCGGCGTCAGAAGAGGGATAACTGGATTGCTCTCCCATCGTCTTTTGATTCCTCCCTTCTCTTTGTTTTTTCCTCCGGCCTTTTCGCGGGCGCCTCCTTTGGTTTCAGTCCGTTCATCCGGTCAAGCTTCCGGCAAAGCAGCCGCCCGGTCCATGTCGAACTGAAATACATCGGCGTGTACCACGTGCGCGCCTCTCCGTCGCCGAACAGTAAGTCGTGCACGACCGGATCGGAAAGCGTATCACCGATGCGCACATATCCCGCGCAGCCCAACAGGCTTAACTGTATGTAGCACATCATGGCGACGGTGCTGTCCAGGTCCTGAGCGACGAAGAGCGCATTTTGCTGATAGTTGATGCCCAGGTCGTACAGCCTTTGCGCCCCCGCGATCAGCAGCGCGCCCGCGCCGCTTGCGCAATCGTGAACGCTGATCCAGCCGTGCTTTTGGATCTGTTCCCTGATAATGTCCTCTTCGATGCTCATTTGTGCGCACATGAAACAGATGTTGTAGGGCGTGAAAAACTGGCCGTGCGTATCGCTGCCCATTTCAAGCTCCATGTAGATCGAACCGAGAAAATCCTGAAACGGCTGCCGTTCAAACTCCGCGACCATCGCGTTAAACAGTTCTGCGAATTTCGTCATTTCCGCCTCGCTGTACTTTCCGGCGATATGCCTGTAAGTCTCTTCCCGTTCCTTCAGGTATCTGTAGTCAATGGAATTTGAGATGCCGATTGCAAACATCCAGAGCATATCATTCCAGCGTTCCCAGTAGTTGTTCCAGTTGCAGATATTCATAAACATCTTCGTAAACGCGCGCTTTTCAGCGCCCTGCACGGTATTCTTCGCCATCTTTCAGATCCTTTCGTCATCTATCCGCTTCGGCTTCCGCTTCTGCGACGCCGCCTTCATCTTTTCCGCGCACGCGGCGCAGGTCACCTTTCCTTCCTCCGGAGGCGCTTTCCCGCACCGCACGCACAGCCCGGCGCTCTTTCGCGCCTCGTAGTAGTCGTGCATCTTCGTGAGTCTTTCGTCGCGGTTCCGTCTGTAGGTCTGCCCGGCGCGGATGCGGTCCCGCTGCGCGTCGTCGGCATTCAGCCATTCGATCGCCTGCGCGGCCCTGCGGTGCATCTCGCTCTGGCAGCTGCTCAGCGTCTCCGTGTCCCGGAAGGGGCAGCTTCCGCAGATGAACCGCCCCTTCGTCCCGCAGCAGTTCAGCGCCCGGAGGACCTCGTCCACCTCGCTGCGCTTCATGGCGCGATCACGGTGCAGTGATCCATCAGCACCCAGCGGAACTTTCCGTCCCTGTCCACGGTCAGCAGCCAGTACGTCCCGTCCTCATCCTCGTCGAACATGTAAACCTCGCTGTCGTAGAACTTATCCTTCATGCTCACGCGCACGACCATCTTCTTTGTGAACGGTGCCAGCATTTCGTTTCCTCCTCCTTCGTCTTATGATCAGTCTGCTCAGCAGTACCTTCGTGTCGTTGATCTCCGGATGCTCGCTGAACTTGTATTTCCTGCACATCACGCCCAGCTCGCCGCGGGTGATGCACATAAGGTTCTCCGGTCTGCAATCCGTCTTGTCCTGGTTTCGGAACACGACCGCGCAGCCCTCCGGCACGGGGCCGTTGTGCGCCTCCCAGATCAGCCGGTGCTTGAGCATCCACACATTCGGCTCTGCGACCTTGACCAGCGTGTAGCCGTCCTTATCGATCCGCTCGCTGCCGACCTCCCGGTGGTTCTCCGGCATGTGTCCCTTCTGAAACCGCGTCTTTTCGGTTCCGGGCGGAGAATAGCCCTTCTTGCCCTTCGTCCAGGGTACGTGTCCGGGCGCAAACCTTCCGCTTATGCCGCTGTCCAGCCTGTGCCGGCCGTAAAAGCCCTTCATGCGCTCGACGTCGTACCTGCAGCCGAAGAGACTGATCACGCGCGCCGTCATCTCACTGGGCCCGACGCCCCTGTAGTTTTCGAGCACGTACTTTTCGGCCTCCGGCGGCAGCAGCACGACCGTTCCGCGCTTTAAGCCGTTCATGCGCATGTAGTAGCCCGTCATGCTGCGCGAGAACGGATGCCCGGTCGCCGCGGTCAGTATCTCCGCCAGCTCCTCCACGCTGTGCTCGGCCACGTTTGCCCGCAGCACCTCGCCGATCTGCGCTCTAAGCTTCCTTGGTATCATTCACTTCACCGCCCAGCATCTTGGGCACGGGCGGCTTGTCGCCCTGTTCGTAGCACTGCTTCATCACGTTCAGGCTCAGCTGCGCGTTGTTCACGATCGTCTGGGCGATGCCCTGCACGCTCTTGGAGCGCTTCATTTCCATCTCAAGCTGTTCGCCCGTTAAACTGTCATCGGTTAATCTCTCGATCTGCTCGAACAGGTAGTTGTTCAGATCCATCAGTGTGTTTCGCATTTCTTTCCGTCCTTTCTCTTTTGCGGTCTTCAGTCGGCGATGCCGATTTCGACCTCCACGCGCGGCTCCTCGCCGAACCACTTTTCGCAGCTCACGGCCACGATCTGGCAGTCGTCGTCGTAGGCGAGGCCGTTGAGCGCGTCGGCGACGATCTTGATCACGTTGTCGCAGTCGGGCTTCTTGACCGGGCGCACGCTTCCTGCGAGCTTCGCTTCGCGCTTTATCCGGCTGTCGCCCTTCGGGATCGCGTAGAACGCTCGGATCCGCATCACGATTTCACTCTTGCCCAGGTGACAACCGCCCTGGCGCTCGAATTCAAGCTTGATCAGGTTCTCGTAGCTGGCCGTCTTTTCCGGCGTGAATGCCCTTGCGTGCCCGCCGATGTTGACCACGCGGGGCCGGCCCTTCCCGGTCGGCTCGCCGGGGATAACGAATTTCATGCGCCTTCCTCCTTCTTTACCGTGTAGCCGTTTTCCTCGAGCAGCGCGATCGCGTCGCAGATGGATTTCTGGAAACGCGCGTCCTTTCTGTTGAGCAGCTGCTCGATGTCGCCCCTGTACCTGCGGTATCTGAGCTCCCGGAGGGAGATTCCCCTGTACTTGTTGGCCTTGAACCCGTACTCGTTGATGATCAGGTTCGCGTCGCCCTTGCCGCAGTCCATTTCCTTCATCACGTCGCCCTGTGTGAGCGTCCCGCCGTCGAACGTAAAACCCAGCAGCACGGCGCTCATCGGGTTTTCCCTTTTGCGCAGCCAGTCCGCGCAGTTCGGGCAGACCTCGTATTTATCTCCGGTGTCCGTGTCGCAGTACCGGCACTTCACAGATCGTCGCCTCCTTCCGTCTTTGCCTGATCGCGGGGCAGGTGCACCTGTGGCTGACGTATCCCACGTCGGTGCCCTTTGCGCTTTTGCGTCCCCGCCGTATCTCGCCCTCCGGCGTCATGTAGGTCAGCGGCCCGCCCGCGGGTTTCATAAGCGCGGGAGCCGCGTCGCACAGCAGCTTCTTTCCGCCCTGGCTCGTCAGCCACTTTACCGCCCGCCCGCATTCGCGGCAGCTTCTTTCAGTCTCCACCGCCTGCGGCCTCCTTCAGTATTTCGTTCTTCGCGTCCCTGAGCGCGTCCATGGTCCAGACGTAGGGCAGGCTGCTCAGATAGTCCACGGCCACGATGCCGCTGCCCTTGCTGATATAGACCTTGATCAGTTCGATCACGTGGGTGTCCATGAGCTTTCTGTACGCGCCCATGATCTCCGGGCGGTCGAACTTTTTCACGCTCCACACATCCACCATCCGCATGTCCGGACGCGCGATCACCGTGCTCATTTTCTGCCTCCTTTTTCACCGAGTGAAACTGTGAAAAAACACTCTTTTTCACTCTTTCAAAACCTGTAATTTCTTCCGCGGGGAAACGTGGGACGCGTTACGTGTGGGGCGGTGTGGTGTGGGGGTGGCTTAAGCCCCCACCCCACCCACCCGAACGCACGTTTACGCGGACGCACATCTTTCCCCCTTTAGGGGGAGTTTTTCATTTCCTTTCCGACACTGAAAAACACTGTTTCAATCATGTATTTTTCATTTCCGGAAATGAAAGAAATCAGCTTTCCGAAATTGAATTTTTCACTTCGTTCTGAAGGATGAAGCCGGTGTTCTTGTCGATCCAATAATCGTACTTCGTGATCCAATTCCGGAGCGTCCTTTCGGTCGGCGCCTTGCCGTCGCTGTCGGCGTAATACTCGCCCAGGTCCTTGAGTGTGCACGGCTCCCCGCCGTTTGCGCTGAGCACGGCCATGTCGAAGGCTGCCTTATCGCGTTCAAACTTTTCGTCCGCGCTCAGCTTCTCGCCTCCGGAGGCTTTCGCGCCCCTGCGCTTTTCGCCCTCCGCCCGGAGGTGACTGAGCTTGCCCTCGTCGTCCAGCCGGTGCACGGGATACTCGAACCACATGTACCTGGGCTCCATCGGCGCAAACTCGCGGAGCACGCCCTCGATGCGCCAGGCGGTCTTCTGCCGCGCGGCCTTCTTCCGGCTTTCGAGGTTCCTGAAGAACCACTCGTTGCCGATGTCGGCGCAGCGGGCGCTCAGGTACACGTGGCTTATCTGCTGCGTCTGGTCGGCGGTGTCACGCCAGCCGGGCTTCCACGCGTCGAGGAACTCGGTGCAGCACCTGCGCACCTCTTCATGTTCCAGGTTATCGCGCTGCGCTTCGCTCACGGGCAGCTCGATCAGGTCGAGCAGCGCGTCCGGGTCTCTGGCAAACACGCCGCTGCCGCTTGCCCTGTCCATCGAGCGCTTCTGCCCCTGACTGCCCTTGCTGTGGTGGTGGCAGTAGATCACGCTGCAGCCCAATTCGGTGCAGATCTTGTCGAACTGGTTGCAGAAAAGGCTCATCTGGTCGGCGCTGTTTTCGTCGCCGGTGATCACCTTGTAGATCGGGTCTATGATGATCGCGATGTACCTTTTTTGCTTTGCCCGGCGGATCAGCTTCGGGACGAGCTTGTCCATCGGGCAGCTTTTGCCCCGCAGGTTCCACACGTCGATTTTGCCGCTGTTTACGCTCTCCCAGCCCAGCGCCCTGTACACGTCGCGGAAGCGGTTCATGCAGCTTGACTTGTCAAGCTCGAGGTTTATGTAGAGCACGCTCCCCTGATCGCATTCCATTCCCAGCCAGGTCCGGCCCTCGGCGATGGCGATGCACAGTTCGATCAGCGCGTAGCTCTTGCCGGCCTTGCTGGGGCCGCTCAGCAGCAGCTTGTGTCCGTGCCGCAGGATGCCCCGGATCAGCTCCGGCGCAAGCTCCGGAATGTTCTGCATGTCGAAGGTGTCGATGTCGGGCAGGTCGTCGTTGATGCCTTCGATGTACTCCTTCCACTGAACAAAATTTTCGCAGCCGACGTTCTCGGCGATAATGTACTGCGGCTTCCCGTTTCGCATGACGCCGGGCATTCTGCTCAGCCTCGACGGGTTCCGGTTCTGCCTGTCCAGCTCCATGCCGTTTTTCTGGCAGACCTCGTAGAGGTAGTCGACCCTCTTGCGGTACTCCTCGTAGTTCTGCGCCTCGATCCGCACGATCGCGTGGATGCTCTTTCCGCCGCTGTGCACCATGACCGCGATCGGGAGCTTAAGCTCCAGCATCAGGCTGTACTGCTTCGCCAGGTCCAGCGTGTCGCTCTCGACCAGCGCGAAACGGTACTCGGTCACGTTGTCGTTTTTCACGCCCTTGCCGTCGAGCGGATTGAAGCGGATCCACGCGCCGGTCTCCGGGTCGTAATCGCCCAGCGCCGCGCCGATGTCACCCTTGCAGTTGTTCAGCGCCTCGATCAGCTGGCCCGCGGTCCGGTCGTACGCGCCCTTGGTGGGCACGTGGCGGCCTTCGGCGTTTACGTAGCTCTCGGTGACGTAGCCCACGTTTTCCGCGGCCTCGAACAGGTTGCTCAGGTACCGTATCAGCTCCCTGGGCCCGTCCATGTTTGCCGGAGGCGCGGGGATGTCGCGCTCTTCCATCCACGCGGTGTTTACGACCTTGAGCTCGTCCACATCGCGCCCGCCGATGGCGTCGTCCCATCCGATCTCCCCGTCGCCGTCGTACTGGCCGGAGGGCTGCCAGCCCGCGTCAATGGCCATCTGTACGATCGTGCCTCCGGTCACAGGATTGCTGCTGCCCAGGAACGTGTCCCACTTCCTGCGGCACTCGCCGGGATGGTAGCGCTTTGTGTCCTGCGCGCTCCAATTCTCCCAGACGTCGGCGCTGTAGCCCTCATGCTTGAGCGCGAATCCGACGTTCATCCAGTCCTGATAGCTCAGACTTGCGGGATTTATGTATTTCAGCGCCTCGGTCAAATCCAGTTTGTTGTCTCTCATATGCTCACCTAAAACGGTAATTCATCGTTATTGTCCCATCCGAAGCTTTCGGCCTCCGGAACGGCGGGGCTGTACGTTGCGGGGTTGATGTCGGCGGGGATCATCCAGCGGTTGGCCGCGATCCGGTCGATCAGCCTGCGCGCCTCTTCAAACGGCCATGTGCCGACGTTGAGAAAGCCCTTGCGCTCCAGGAACCGTATCTGCTTCGGCGTGGTCAGGCCCTCGCCCTGGCGCTTGATCAGCCTGTCGATCAGCAGCTGCGCCTTTCCGGCGTTCTCGACCGCGTCGGGGTTGATCCCGCGCTTTTCGAGGATCTGCAACTGCTTCGCGCTTGGCGGCGCCATCTGCCACTCGAACACGGGTTCGTACCCCGCAAGGTCTTCGGCCGCGATGCTCATTTCGAACTGCAGCGGGTCGACCAAAGCCTGCTGGCGCTTTCGCATCTGCCGGAGCTGTTCGGCCAGCGCCTCTTCGCGCTCCCGGAGGACGTCGCCCTGCGCCTTTTCCTCGGCCGTCAGCAGGTCGAATTCCTCGTCCGGGTTCTCGGTCAGATATTCGGTCACTTTGCCCGCGACCTCCGGCGTCTCGCAGACCAGGTGCGCCGGGCGGCACAGCTCGTGCCGGCTCGTGTGCCACAGGAAATCCAGTATCAGCAGATCCTTCTTTCCCGTCTCGGGGCTGAGCCGCGTCCCTCGCCCGATCATCTGGCAGTACAGCCCGCGGATCTTCGTCGGCCTCAGCACCACGATGCAGTCGACGCCCGGGCAGTCCCAGCCCTCTGTCAAAAGCATCGAATTGCACAGCACGTCGATCTCCCCGCGGTCGAAGGCGTCGAGCACTTCCTTCCTGTCCTGGCTTTCGCCGTTGACCTCCGCCGCGCGGAAGCCCTTCGCCGCAAGCAGCGCCCGCATTTTCTGGCTCGTTTTGACCAGCGGAAGGAACACGACCGTCCGGCGGCCCGCGCAGTGCTTCTTCATCTGCTCCGCGATGGCTTCCAGGTACGGGTCCAGCGCCGTGCCAACGTCGCCGACGGCGTAATCGCCGTTTTGCGTCTTGACGCCGGTGATGTCGATGTCCAGCGGTATCGTCATCGCCCGGATCGGGCACAGGTGCTTTTCGCGGATGGCCCGCGTCAGCGGGTACTCGTAGGCCAGCGTCTCGAAATACTGTCCGAGGTTTCGCTTGTCCCCGCGGTCGGCGGTGGCCGTCACGCCCAGCACCTCGGCCTCCGGGAAATGTGCCAGTACGCGCTGATAACCGTCCGCCAGCACGTGGTGCGCCTCGTCCACGATCACGGTGCCGAAGTAGTCCGGCGTAAAGCGGCTCAGGCGTTTTTCCCGCTGCATCGTCTGCACGCTCCCCACGATCACGCGGTTCCACTTGCCGATGCAGCTCTCCTCCGCCTTTTCCTTGGCGCTGATCAGGCCGGTCAGCCGGTAGAGCTTGTCGCTGGCCTGGCCCAGCAGCTCGTCCCGGTGCGCAAGGATCAGCACGCGCTTTCCGTCCCGGACGCAGTCCTCCGCGACGCTGGAAAAACAGATCGTCTTTCCGCATCCGGTCGGCAGCACGAGCAGCGTCTTTTTTACGCCCTTCGTCCATTCGCCGTGGATCGCCGCAACCGCTTCGCGCTGGTAGTCTCTCAGTTCCATCCTGTTCCTTTCTCTTTTTCCCCGCCGCCGTGATGAGCGGCGGGGCCGTGTCATTACTCAGAATTTGCCGGCGCTGTAGCCCGCGTTCTGCTGCATGAAGTTCTGCTGCGCGGGCGTGTCGGGCTCGTAGAAGCGCTCGATCTGGTTGCTTTCCCGCTTTTCGCCGTTCCTGCCCGTCCACGGGCGGATGCCGACCTTGCACGTTCCGGAGGCGCCCACGATCTGCTCCCAGTGGGGATTGAGCTTTTCGCCGTGCTTCCTTTGTCCGATCGCGGTGAAGAACGCGCACAGCAGGCCCTCGGTCTTCCTGTGCAGGAAGAGATTGTGCTGTATCAGTCCGGTGTGCACGCCGTCGCTCACCTCCAGCGTCACGACGGCCTTGTTGCAGGGCGGCAGCTTGTCGCTGCCCGGATGGCGCGCCCGCTCAAATTTGACCACCCTGAAGTTGTAGTCGCCCTCCGGAAGCACCTCGAATTCGGGGCTGTCGTTCTCGATTGCGTCGTCCCAGCCGATCTCGCCGTTCTGATTGTTGTAGTATTCGCTCATGTTCTTATCTCCTTTCCGTTAAAACGGTTCCTTTTCGCGGTTCTCGTAAACCATCGCCCGCACCTGTTCCCACGCGCCGATCAGCACGCCCTCGACGAAGTCCCCGGGGTATTTGTCCCACGGCGTATCGATCGGGAAATAGCCCTTCTGCGCGACGGCGGCCTTGACCTCAAAGGGCTGTACGCCGTCCATCTTCATCAGATCCGCAAGCGCCCGGGGCACATCGGCGTAAACGTCCTTTTCCGGAGGCGTCGCGGGCTCATTCAATGCGGGTTCCGGCGCTTTGGGTGCCGGGGCGGGCGCAGGCGCTTCGACCGGGGC